>JAZQAF010000014.1:0-50753 GCA_045545015.1 Ruminococcus sp. | reverse complement strand
TGTTCGCAGACAGACTGTTGACATTAAGGAAGGCATCGTTGACAACGCAGGCTTCTACTGTGATTCCGAGGTTGATGGTAAGATCACAGTTGGCACATACATCTACGAGGATGTAACTCCCACAGAGTCCACACCTGCAGAAACAGAATCCACTCCTGCTGAGACAGAATCCACACCTGCAGAGACAGAGTCAACTCCCGCAGAGACAGAGTCAACACCTGCAGAAACAGAGTCAACTCCTGCTGAGACAGAGTCAACTCCCGCAGAGACAGAATCTACTCCCGCAGAGACAGAGTCAACTCCTGCAGAGACAGAGTCAACACCTGCAGACGATACAATTACTATTTACTTCTCTAACAACAAATACTGGGCAGCTGTTTACATCTATGCTTTCTACGGCATCGAGGATGTAGAGACAACAGGTACTCCCTTCGGTGAGTATCCCGGTGTTGAGATGAATTACGTTGAGACAAATTCCTTCGGTCAGGATATCTACTCCTATGAAGTACCCGCTGATATCGATTACATCAAGTTCTCTGACGGCGGCTTCAACAATGATCGTACAGCAAATATCCCCAACTCCATGCTTGAGGATAGCGTAGGCTTCTACCTCAACGGTGAGGGTTCAAACGGTAAGTGGGCACTTGCTGACGTTTTGACCTATACATACGAAGCACCCGAGACTCCCTCTGAGACAGAATCTACTCCTGCAGAGACAGAGTCAACTCCTGCTGAAACAGAGTCAACTCCTGCAGAGACAGAGACAACTCCTGCAGAGACAGAGCCTGAGGTTGAGACTTACACAGTTAAGTTCGTAAATGGCGCTAAGTGGGCTGAGGTTCGTGCTTATGCATGGAATGATAGCGCAACATGGCCTGGCGTTCCAATGACAAAGACAGGTGAGAAGGTTAACGGCTTCGATGTTTATGAGGTTACATTTGACGTAGCTTACCAGAACATCATCTTCAACAATAACAACAACGGTTCCCAGACTTCTGACCTTAAGTTCGAAAACGGCAAGGTTTACGACATCAAGTCCGCTAAGTGGTATGACACAATCGACGATATTCCTGCAGTAGCTGCAACAGCAACTGACAGATACCTTGTTGGTTCTTTTAACAACTGGAACACAACAGCTTTAGAGTTCAAGCTCAACGCTGAGGGTGATTCCACAGCTTATGCTGAGATCGAGCTTAAAGCAAATACAACATACGAGTTTAAGGTTGTACGTGAGGGTGCATGGACAAGCTACAACGGCACCATCACAGGTAGTGCTACAGGTCTCCAGTTCAGCTCAAGTGTAGGCAACAATGCTAAGATCACAACAAAGGCTGCAGGTACTTATGTATTTGCATTCGGTATGAATGACTCTAAGCTTTCCGTAACATATCCCGGCTGATCTGAGAAATCTCAGATTCACAGCGAATCACAAACTGAATAATCAGTATGAGGCTGACCTTTTCTGGTCAGCCTCTTTTTTGTCAATTCGGTATAGCGACCTGTATCTATTGGATTTGTTTTAACATTATGTGCCTGACGGCTTGAGCTTCGCAGTACTTATTCCGTTCGCTTCGAGCAAGGTGGAATTGATTAATACCGAGTGCTTAATTCTTTCTGCGGTGCAGATATTCTCTGCCTGAAAGCCTTGCTGTTTCAAAAAAATCTGTTATAATGGGAGAAAAGGGGGAATTTATGTGCTTCTTTACGATATTACAAGCGATATTCTGACCGCTAAGGTCTATGAGGGTGATCCGAAACCTTCCCTAAAATACATAAAAAGCATAGAGAATGGGGATGACTATAATCTCTCGGAGATTTCCCTTTGCAGTCATACGGGTACTCATATTGACGCACCCTTCCATTTTGACCCCGATGGGGAGAAGATAGGGGATATGCGGCTTTCTACCTTCTATGGGAAGTGTACGGTTGTGAGCATCAAGGGAATTCTCACAGGTGAGGATATGGAGAAGCTTCTGCCCTTTTGCAAAAAAAGACTTATCCTCCACGGCGACGGCGAGGCTTATGTTTCCCTTTCTGCCGCCCTGGTAATTGCAGACAGCGGTATTGTACTTATAGGTACAGATGGTGTGAGCATCAGCACCGCCTTTGACGAGGCAAAAGTGCATATGGAGCTTGCCAGAAAGGGTGTGGCAGTCCTCGAGGGTCTCTCTCTTTCGGGAATTCACGACGGAGAGTTTACTCTCTGTGCCTTCCCTCTTAAAGTAAGCGAAGCCGAGGCGGCTCCCTGCAGAGCTATTCTTATGGAGCAGGAAAAAGGCTTCTGATAATTTTTGAATTGGAGTTTAATTTTGAAGAAACTGGTAATTTTTGATTTGGACGGAACCCTTGTGGATTCCATATATGACCTTGGGGATTGCGTGAATACTGCCCTGAGATTTTTCGGACTTCCTGAGAATACACTTTCCGAGTACTATTCCTTTGTAGGTAACGGTATAGAGAATCTTATCCGCACTTCTCTGAAGGATAGGGGAAATGACGACGAACTCTACAAAAAAGTCCGTGAGGTTTTTGACCGAGAATATAAGGCTCACAGCAACGACAAGACCTGCCCCTATGAGGGGGTTGAGGCACTTCTTGACGTGCTTTCTGAAAAAGGCATCGAAACTGCGGTGCTTACAAATAAGGCGGAGGAGTTTGTAGGAGCTATCCTCAAAAAATCCTTTCCGAACCATGAGTTCTCCGTGGCAAGGGGACAGCGTGAGGGAATTCCGAGAAAGCCTGACCCCGAAGCCCTTCTCAGACTTATTGAGGAGAGAGGCTTTCAGATTCAGGACTGTGTCTATGTAGGCGACAGCGAGGTGGATGTCAGAACTGCAAGAAATGCAGGAATGGATCTCATTTGTGTGCTGTGGGGATTTCGAAGCCGTGAGGAGCTTGAGACTTCAGGGGCAGAGATAATGGTTTCTGATACAGATGAGCTTTTAAGAGAAATACTTTCTATGTAAACCGAGTGATTAAGATGAAGAGGAATTTTCAGAAAGAACTTGATATACTTATTGAAAAGAACAGGGCAGAGGGGGTAGTCCCCACTTTGCTTCTACATAGCTGCTGCGCTCCTTGCTCAAGTTATGTGCTGGAGTATCTGTCAGAGTTTTTTAAGATCACGGTGGTGTACTACAACCCGAATATTTCCTCACAAGAAGAATACGCTCTGCGTCTTTCGGAGCAGAAAAGGTTTATCGGGGAACTTTCCGTTAGGAATCCCATAGACCTTATAGAGGGTGAGTACGACCCCAAGGTGTTCTTCAATATGGCAAAAGGACTTGAGAATGCCCCTGAGCGGGGAGAAAGATGCAGAAAATGCTACAGACTCCGACTTGAATACACAGCAAAAATTGCTAAGGAGCAGGGCTTTGATTATTTTGCCACCACTCTCACTTTGAGCCCTCTTAAGGATGCTGCCGCTATAAACAGCATTGGCGAGGAGCTTATGGAGATTTACAAGACACCTTACCTTTCTTCTGATTTCAAGAAGAAGGAAGGCTACAAGCGTTCTTTGGAGCTTTCAAGGGAGTATTCCTTGTACCGCCAGAATTTCTGCGGCTGTGTTTATTCGAAGAGAGCTTCACAGCAGAAATGTGAATAGTTTATGAAAAGATTCTGACTCTGGGCAGGGTCTTTTTTTGTTTGCTTAATTTGTCGGTTTGTGCCTGAAAAACGGGTTTTTTGTAATATCTTGACACAAAGGCGGTGTTTATTGTATTATTACCTTGTGAACAAAATATTAACGAACAGAGGTAATTTATGAGAGCAGACGGAAAAAGAACGAAAAACGTTATGCCCATGTATGCGGTAGTTCCTCATATTATGTGCAAGCGTACAGACTCAATGAATATGATAACCCTTGATATCCCCCTTGAGCCCATCCGCCACTACCTTAATAAAAAGAAGAAGGAGGGTGTCAGACTGAGCCACATGGGACTTTTTATTGCGGCTTATATTCAGACCCTCTGTGAATTCCCTGCTCTTAATCGTTTTGTCGTAAATAAAAAGATATATTCAAGAAATGAGATATCTGTTGGTATGGTCGTGCTGAAATCAGGCGACATCAACGACGAGACCATGAGCAAGATGTACTTCGATTTAGAGGATACCGTTTTCACAGTACAGCAGAAGATAGATGAGTATGTGGATGAAAATCGTCAGGTCGGCGACCACAATCCCACAGACGGCATCATCAATTTCCTTGTGAAGGTTCCCGGAATTATGGGTATCGGAGTGGGTATTCTTAAGCTTATGGATAAGTTTGGACTTCTCCCCAGAGCAGTTGTGGATATGAGTCCCTTCCATGAGTCTCTTCTCATCTCGAACCTCGCAAGCATCCGTACAAACCATATTTATCATCACGTATATGAGTTTGGCACAACAAGCCTTGCGCTGACAATGGGTAACTACAGAGACATTCCCAAAAAGCGAGATGGTGAGATAGTGCTTGAGAGAACCATACCCATCGGACTTGTAATGGACGAGAGAATTGCCTCGGGTGTATATTTTGCTCAGGTCTTCAGGCGCTTCAAGGAGTACCTTTCAAAGCCCGAGCTTCTGGAGACTTCTGCAGAGAAGATAATCACCGACTTCCCTAATCAGTACGAGAAGTCAAAGCAAAGACGAGAAAAGCTTCGTGAGAAGAAAATGAAGAAGAGTAAGGCATGACTTTTCGCTTTCAGGTAAAATATGGCAAATTCACAGGCGGAGATCTTCGGATCTTCGCTTTTTATTTGCTTAAAAGAATTACAAACTTTGAAATGATTTGTAAGATTTTTGCGACAAAGGACAATATTCTGTAGGAAAAAGTTACAACTGTGCAAAAAATAACCACTTGAACAAAAAAATACCAACTTTCTCAAAGTTTTAGGTGCAAAAGGCTTGATTTTTTGCATTTCATCCTTTATAATGATAGTTGCTTAAAAAAGCATAAAATTAAAAGGAGGAAAAATTATGTCCAAAACAAAGAAGATAATCAGCCTTGTTCTTGTTGCAATGCTGGTTATGGCAATGGCAACAGTTGCTCTTGTTTCTACTTCTGCTATGAGCGCAGATGAGATTCACGTTGTAGCTGGTGCTCCTGAGCTTTGCGGTTCCAACTGGGATCCCGCAGACACAAACAATCAGATGACCTACAATGCTGAAAAGGACATCTACGAGAAAGTATTTACCAACGTTGCAGCTGGTACATACGATTTCAAGGTTACTACCAACTATGCTTGGGATCAGGGTGACTTCAACCTCACCGGTGACGCTATGTACGGCGGTCCCAACGCAACAGTAACAGTTGACGCTGACGGTTCCACAGTTATCGTTGGCTTCAACGGTGCACACGCAACTGTTGATGTTGTAGCAGGTTCCGACACACCCGTTGAGTCCACACCTGTTGAGTCCACACCTGTTGAGTCCACACCTGTTGAGTCAACTCCCGTTGACACACCTGTAACAGGCGACACAATCACAATCTACTTCGAGAACAACTGGATGTGGCCTGAAGTTTCTATCTACTACTGGGGCGGCGCTGACGGCGAGAACGCTGAGTGGCCCGGCGCAGCAATGACAGAAATCGTTGGCAAGAGCGGCGACGGCGTTTACGACATCTACAAGATGGAAGTTCCTGCTGACATCACAGGTATCGTATTCTCCGGCGAAGGCGGCTACGGCCGTGATCAGTCCGAGGATGTAACAGACATCAAGGACGGTTTCGCATACTACATGACATACGACGAGGCAACAGGCACAAAGCCCTGCGAGAGCTATGAGTATGCTCCTGTAGAGTCCACACCTGTTGAATCTACTCCTGTAGAGTCCACACCTGTTGAGACAGAGTCCACACCTGTTGAGTCCACACCTGTTGAGTCCACTCCCGTAGAGTCCACACCTGTTGAGTCCACTCCCGCAGAGGAAGGCACAGCTGTTATCCTCAACGGTGCTGAGACTGCAGTAGCAGTTGGTGATGTTATCACTTACACAGTTGACCTCACAGCAGCTCGTCTCTTCGAGAACATTCAGGCTATCGTTTCCTATGACGCTACAAAGCTTCAGCTCACAAGATATGAGTCTGAGGATCCCGATGTAGAGGATTGGGAAGTTGAAGGCCCCATCGCTTGCCCCAACCTCGACGGCGTTATCTACAACGCAGGCGTTGAGAATCAGGTTAAGTTCAATGCTTCTAAGGTTGCAGGTTACAACTTCAAGGAAGGTGCTAACCTCGTAACTCTCGAGTTCACAGTTATCGCTGAGGGTACATCTGAGATCGATCTCGTTATCGAAGAGATGACCATCAAGGGTGGCGAAGAGTCCTACTTCACAGATGGCGCACAGGTTATCACTGACGGCATCACAGTTACAGAGGCTCTCAATGCTCCCGAGGTAACAACTCCCTCTACTTCTGAGACTATTCCCTCTGAGACAGAGTCCACTCCCGTAGTTGCTGACAAGAACACAGTTTCTCTCAACGACGGTGACGTTTACGAAGTAACAGTTGGCGACGAGATCACATACTATGTTGACCTCACAGCAGCTCGTCTCTTCGAGAACATCCAGGCTATCGTTTCCTATGACGCTACAAAGCTCGAGCTCGTTAGATATGAGTCCGACGATCCCGATGTAGAGGATTGGGAAGTTGAAGGTCCTATCGCTTGCCCCAACCTCGACGGTGTTATCTTCAACGCTGGTGAGGAAGGCGTAGTTAAGTTCAACGCTTCCAAGGTTGCAGGTTACAACTTCAAGGAAGAGGCTAACCTCCTCAAGCTTACATTTAAGGTTGTAGGCGAGGGTGAGTCCTTAATCGACCTCGTTATCGAAGAGATGACAATCAAGGGCGGCGAGGAGTCTTACTTCACAAACGGTCAGGCTGTTACAACTGAGGGTATCGTAATCGATCAGTACATCACTGGCAATACAATTCCTTCTGAGACAGTTCCCGGCTCCTCCGAGACAGTTCCCGGTTCTTCCGAGACAGTTCCCGGCTCTTCTGAGACAGTTCCCGGCTCCTCCGAGACAGTTCCCGGTTCTTCCGAGACAGTTCCCGGTTCTTCCGAGACAGTTCCCGGTTCTTCCGAGACAGTTCCCGGTTCTTCCGAGACAGTTCCCGGTTCTTCCGAGACAGTTCCCGGCTCCTCCGAGACAGTTCCCGGCTCCTCCGAGACAAAGCCTGTTGAGTCTAAGCCTGCTCCCACAGAGGGTGCTACATCCACTGAGGGTACAGAGGATAAGCCTGAGTCTGATCCCGTTGAAACAGGCGCAGCTGCTTACATCTACGTTGTAATGGCAGTTCTCACAGTTGCAGCTCTCGCAGTTGTTGTTCTTCGCAAGAAGGTTAACGAGTAATATAGAGGCTCTCTGAGAGTTCTTAAATAAAATACAAGATTAATTAATTTTAATTCTTATGCTTTTTCGCCCCTCCTGTCCGGAGGGGCGTTTTTCTATGTAGAAATAATTACATATTTGAAAAACGGTACCTTTAACACTGAAAAAGAACACATCCTCGTTCCGTAGGGGCGAACAGAGTTCGCCCCTACGGAATTATATCAAATCTCTCATCGTAGGGGGCGACGCCTCGGCGCCCTGTAAAACAGAACCCTCTCGGGTTGTCGAGTGCACCGTCCCTTCGGTGAAAATGAAAGGTATAATTTAAAACTGTAGGGGCGGTCATTGGCCGCACGTCATCATTCCTTTCGATGTGTTTTTTTGCGGCGGGAGCATCGCTACGGTGGCGTCCCCTCTGTCCTTTGGACATTTCCCCATCTAATGGGGAGTAACCCTCGCCCTACGGAATCAATAGAAGGTGTCATTTAAAACTGTAGGGACTCAACACTCACGACGGTCCACGGGCGAACATAGTTCGCCCTACGGAATTATATCAAATCTCTCGTCGTAGGGGGCGACGCCTCGGCGCCCCGTAAAACAGAACCCTCTCGTGTTGTCGAGTGCACCGTCCCTTCGGTGAAAATGAAAGGTGTAATTTAAAACTTTAGGGTTGGCTATCATTTTCTCTGTTAACATACCATATAAGAGTGCAAGGCGTAGCATACACTTTTTGATTCGGACAGCTATGACTACGAGCTTCTATAGGCTGTGATAAAATTTAGGTTGTATTTGAAATGATGTTGTAGTAAAATAAAATATAGGCTTGTGATTGAGGAGCAAAATACTATGAAAAAAATTATAAAAACTTCGTTGGTATTAATAATCTGTGTTTTAATGACATTTTCTGCCATATTTATGGTTTTCGCAGAGGGTGAATATGCCTATGTTAATGGTAACGAAATAACTGTTGGCGATACTTTTACATACAGCTTTGAGGTTTCCGGCTGTGAACAGGAAATTATCGGCATGCAGATTAACTTTTTTTATGATAGAAATGCACTGCAACTTGTTGATGTAAATGACGGTGTACTCGGTGGTACCTCTACAATAAATGATGATATCAACGGGGACGGCAGAATTTGTATTGTTAACCCTTTTATGAATGGAGGCGGCTTGGATTGCACATTTTCAACTGAGCTTGCTAATCTGACATTTATGGTAAAATCTCCTGAATCTTCTGAAATTACCTATTTCATTCAGTATCTCTATGACATTGATATGGTTGATATTCATACGTATGAGTTTAATGAAGTTATTAGTACGAGTGACGGTTTTTCTATTAAATCTCCCCCTATTCTTGCGGATAACGACCAAGTTGCGGATATAATTCTTTATGATAATTTTCCTAATACAGATAATGGGTACAGTGGTGTAATAAATTCTTATCCGTCGGAATATCACGATACGGAATACTATGATCCTACTGAAGATACGTTTGATTTTCCTGAGACTGATGAGACTGAAGAGCCTGTTGTTACTTTCTCCGCAGCTGAGGAGGCAGAACCTGAATCTGATACAGATAATAAAGACGGTGAAGATAGTGAAGATTCAGATTTATTTAAGATAATCCTTGGAATTGCGGGTATTGTTCTGATAGTTGCAGTTCTGATAATCATTTGGACTGTAATAATAAGGAAAATAAGAAAGTCAAAATAAAGGTTGAGTTTATCGCTTGGATGTAGTACAATTACTTATATAAAGACACTAAGGAGCGTATATATATGAATAAATTTATGAAAATCACATTCCTTACTATGCTCAGCATACTGATTCTTCTTACATCCGTATTTATCGCATCAGCAGAGGGCGAGACAGCCACGGTCAATGGTCAGGAGATTAAGGTTGGAGAGACTATCACCTATACCTTCAATATTTCCGAGGCTGAGCAGAAGGTTACAGGAATGCAGATGAACATCTTCTTTGATCAAGAGGCTCTTGAGCTTGTGGAGGTCACCGATGGTGTACTCAATGGCTCCAGCACTATAAATGATAATCAGAACGGCGACGGCAGAATCGTTCTCGTTAATGCTTTTATGAACGGCGGCGGTCTTAATTGTAAGGAGAAAACTGCTCTGGCAACTGCTACCTTCAAGGTAACCGCTGCAGTAGAGACCGAGATCACATATTTTATTCAGTATCTCTACGATATTGATATGGTCGATATCTATTCCTACACCTTTACTTGTGACCTTACAGCAGGGGACACAGTTATCTCTGAGGATAAGACACCTATCCTTGCTGACGGAGCTGTTACCGATCAGCTCACTGAGGTTGACAACTTCCGCAATAATCAGGAAGGCAAGGGTGACGGCATCAAGAGAGAGCCTCAGACAGTTCCCGCAGCTACACAGAATCAGCCTTCAGGCGGCACAAGCCCGACCCAGCCTACCACAAGCTCTGAAGATGGAGATTCCTCAGAGGGCGGTAATACCGGATTAATCATTGCTCTGGTAGGTACTGTTATTATAGCGGCTGCTATTGCAGGAGTTGTTATCTTCAAGCTTAAGTCTCAGAAGGCAGAAGATCAGGAATAAAAGTGTTCCGAGATAATATTCGGTAACGGTAGTTCTTATAATTTGCATTGTTTATATAATGTCGCAAAAAATCAAAAACCACTTGATTTTTTGCGACATTTGTTATATAATTTACGTGCCGAAATATCCATTCGGTAAAATAGTACTATTTTATTAGGAGGAAAAAGAAATGTCCAAAAAAATCATTAGCATTGTTTTGGCACTCGTTATGGTTCTCGCTATGGGTACTGTAGCTCTCGTATCTGTTTCCGCTGATGTCTCCACTCTTCCCGAGAAGGCAGAAGGCACAAAGAGATACTATTTCTACATGCCTGATCAGTGGAAAAACGAGTACGCTTACACCGCTGGTATCTACTGGTGGGAAGGCACAGACGCTTGCTCTGCATGGCCCGGCTACGAGGCTTACGAGGCAGACTATCCCGGCGTTTACTACTATGATGTTCCTGCTGATGTAACAACTATCATCTGGAACAACTACCTCGATGGTGGCACAGATATGACTCTCCCCATCTACAAGGCAGCAGTTCAGACCAAGAACATTGGTTCTGAGTACTACGAGCCCGGTGAGAGCGACAACTATCCTGACGGTCTTGATGATGTAATCGGCTTCGACGGCATGATCTATGTTACAGACATGGCTAAGACAGAGATCTCTGATTACAGCGGCAAGATGACATTCGCAGGTGAGTGGTGCTACTACTACGGCGACGGTAAGTACGGCTTCACACCCAACGAGGGTGACGGTGAAGTATTTACAGCTCAGGCTTTCAACTTCACAGAGTCTATGCCCCAGGAGTCTATTCCTGAGACAACTGACGAGCCCGAGACTCCCGATGAGACTGTTCCCTCTGAGACAACACCTGCAGAGTCTGAGACAACACCTATAGAGTCTGAGACAACACCTGTAGAGTCCGAGACAACACCTGTAGAGTCCGAGACAACTCCCGTTGTTCCCGAGGTTTCCAACTCCGTAACAACAAACGACGGCAACACATATGTAACAACAGTTGGCGACGTTCTCACTTACACAGTTGACCTCACAGCAGCTCGTCTCTTCGAGAACATTCAGGCTTTCGTTACTTACGATGCTGAGAAGCTCGAGCTCACAAGATACTACTCCGACGATCCCGACATTGCTGACTGGGAAGTTGAAGGTCCTATCGCTTGCCCCAACCTCGAAGGTGTTATCTTCAACGCTGGCGAGACAGGCGTAGTTAAGTTCAACGCTTCCAAGGTTGCTGGTTACAACTTCAAGGAAGCAGCTAACCTCGTAACTCTCGAGTTCAAGGTTATTGCAGAAGGCGATGCAGCTATCGACCTCACAGTTGAGGAGATGACAATTAAGGGCGGCAACGATTCTTACTTCGCAAACAGCCAGGCAGTTATCACTGAGGGTCTCACAATGACTCAGGCTATTGCTGGCAACACTGTTCCCACAGTTCCCACAACTCCCTCTGAGACAGTTCCCGGCTCCTCCGAGACAGTTCCCGGTTCTTCCGAGACAGTTCCCGGTTCTTCCGAGACTAAGCCCGTTGAGACTCAGCCCACAGAGACTAAGCCCGTTGAGACTAAGCCCACAGAGACTAAGCCCGTTGAGACTAAGCCCGCTCCCACACAGGGTGCTACTTCCGATAAGGAGACAGCTACAGATAAGCCCGTTGATGCACCTGTAACAGGCGCAGCAGCTTACATCTATGTAGTTGTAGCAGTTCTCACAGTTGCAGCTCTCGCAGTTGTTGTTCTTCGCAAGAAGGTTAACGGCTAATTGCTACCGTAAAGGTACTAAATAAAACACAAGACTAATTCCTTAGTTTTATGCTTTTCGCCCCTCCCATTCGGGAGGGGCGTTTTTCATTTATCTTCTTATCTCTGTGCCGGACGGCAGCTGTAGCGATGTTACCGCCGCAAAGTTTTCGCAAGAGGGAATGTGACGGGCGGCTGATAGCCGCCCCTACAAATTTTTATCAGACCTTTCCTCCCGTCGTAGTGGCAATTCAAGAATTACCTGAGAGGCTTCTCCTTGAGGAGAAGCTGTCACCGTAGGTGACTGATGAGGTGTAGGGCACCTTGGTGTCAGTTATTAAGTTTGATACTAAAATGTTTCCACCTCATCCGCTTCGCATTCTGCTTATCACCTTTTCCTTGCAGGAACGGCAACCCTTTTGTCGGCTTTGCCGACATTTCCCCTGACGGGGGAATTTCCTCAATGGGAAGGCTTTTTGTGTTTGCCCGAATTGCCACCAATAATCATAAATAACTCTCATTTTATAATTTTAGATTCTCAATTCTAATTGTATTGCCTGTCAAAAATTCTACTGAAATTCTGTATGTTCTGCTATGTTGACAGCTTTTTATACTATGATAAAATTAAATTAGAAAAAAACTAAAAATTTTTGTGACAAAACCGTATGTTCATTCGTATTTACAGTAGAATGGATATTTTGGTAATATATGAAAAGGAGGAATATGTATGCTGAAAAAATTCGTTTCTTTGATGCTTTGCCTATTGATAATTGTGTCTGTGGCGGCGGTTTCCCTTGCAGGAGTAAGTGCCGCAGATGATGAAAGAGAGAATATTCTCTACATCAAGCTGGGCGACAGCTACTTCACAGCGAAGGTTGGTGATACCGTAACCTTTGTTGCGGATGTCACTGCCGCAAAGATTTTTGAGAACATTCAGGCTGAAATCAAGTATGATTCAGATTATCTGGAGGTTGTGCCTGTAGAATCAGATGATCCCGATTACAGCCACTGGGAGGTTGCCTCTTTCAAGTGCATTCCCAATCTTGTTGATGTAGGTTCGGGAAACATCAACCTCAAAATGGAAAACCTGATAAAATTCAATGCTTCCAGAGTTGCAGGCTATGATTTCAGAGAAACAAGAAATCTGGTAAATGTGGAATTCACCGTTATGAAGGGTGGAGAAACTGACATTAAGCTGGATATTATATGGATGATGATTAAAGGCGGGGAAGAGGGCTATTTCGTTAATGGCGTCCCCGAGATAACCGAGGGCTTTACTCTTGACACCTATATGACAGGTGCTGAGAATTACACTCCCGTTTCGCCTACATATCCCTCCTTTGACTATCCTGCAACCCCCGAAGAGGCACTACCAGAGGAGATCCCTGATGATGCAGGTACCCTCGTTGTGTTTACCGACAGCGAAGTCTATGAGGTTAAAGTAGGACAGAAGTTCAGATATGATATTCTTCTTGAAGCCCAGAGACTTTTTGAGACTCTTCAGGGAATAGTTGAATATCCTTCCGATATGCTTGAGATAACAAGGCACAAGTCCCCTGACCCTGACATTGCTGACTGGGAATATCAGACAGTTTTTGTTTTGCCTAATATCAATAATGCGGTTGTAAATCTCGGTATCGATTCTGTTGTGAAATTCAACGGCTCCAATATCTACGGATATAATTTCAAGGACGAGAAGGTTCTCATTACTCTTGAGTTTACGGCTGTCAAAGAGGGAATTGCTGAGATCGATGCAACCATCCAGGAGCTTATTATCAAGGGTGGCGAGGAGTATTACTTCGATAATGCTCAGGTAGGTACAACAGATGGTCTGAGCATTAAGTATGTTACAAATGCAAAGGTTTGTGAGAATCCTCCCGAAAGACCTACAGAGCCTGCACCTACATACCCCACAGTAGAGGGTGATGTTGTGGTGCATTTTGACAACAATTTCAACTGGGAAAATGTTTACTGCTATACCTATGTTGACGGCGGTGACAGAGAGGACTTAGGTCAGTGGCCCGGAACACCTTGTGAGAAAACAAAAGAAGGTGTGTGGACAGCCACTATCCCCGGGGACTGTACTCATGTAGTCTTTAATGACGGTGATAAGACCTCTACCGTACATCTTCTGAATCCTCTCAGAGAGAGAATTGCAAAGAGATTCGGAAGTGCAGGTCATTTGTCAGGCGAACACTGGCAGTATTCCTACGCTTGGTTTGACTATGATCCTAATCCCCCCACAGCACCCTCTTGGGACGTAGAGTGGGGTGATGTTGATACTACCTACCCCTTAGCTACTGACGGACCCTGGAATGAAGAGGCATGGCCTGACGAGCCTACTACTCCCGGTGCAGCATATCCTATGTCCCCCACAGAAACAGCACCGTGCGAGACACTTCCTGCCGTGGAGTCAGTTCCCTGTGATACACTACCTCCTACAGCGGGTGTAGAAGAGGATGTTATGGATACACCTAATTCTCAGGGCGGTAAGCCTGCGAATCCCACCGAGGGTAAGCCTGCGGCTACCCAGGGTGCAACCTCTCAGATTGAGGAGAATACAGATAAGCCTATGGATGTTCCCGCAACAGGGCTCAACACAACAGCGCTGTTCCCTGTACTTCTGGTTGTGGGTGTCGGTCTGCTCCTCACGTTCAGAAAACGTAAAGCAGAAAATTAAAGATAATCAAAACTAACCTATCAAGGCTCCCTTCGGGGAGCCTTTTGCTATGGGTGGTTTGTGGGACTACCTAAATAAGTGAGATGTGGAAGTGCGACAGAGGGTTTGTCGTTCCTGTAAGGCACCGCCCCCTACGGAGATGAGGAAAGGTCAGATATGAATTGTAGGGGCGGTGGATGTATCGACGATTTTCCTGAATCGTTAAACCCGGCTTACACCAACGATTTATCTATAATGACCACAACGGTCTGATAACATAGTTCAGGGCATATATGGGAAAAAACTTTCATAACCTTTATTGTGAATTTGTTTTCTTCGGAGGTGCTTTTGTGAAAAAGACCTATACTGTCCTGTGTGTGTTTATAGCCTTTTGCTTTGTGAGTTTGTCTGCAGTCTGTGTTGTTATCAGAGGAAAAAGCTTTCCTGAATTTTTCAGGGCAACGGCTTTGATGTCAGCTGCCCTTGCTCTTCCTGACGGAGAGCTGGAGGCTGCGGCGGTTACAGAGGAGATCAGACCAAACCCTCAGAAGGTGGTAAAAACTCAGACGAGCTATTTTACAAATCAATACACACAAGGGGTTTTCTCCGAGGACCCTTCTGTTTATGCCGAGGAGGCACAGTATCCCGTTATTGAGAGACAGTATTGCGAGGGAGAGGAGAGTGCATCGGGCTTTATCATAAAGAATGCTACAGCCTACAGCTTTGATCCGAGGGAGTATTCCGAGAATGATCTCGGCTTTGATTTTGATAATAAGTCAAAGAAGGTGCAGGTGCTTATCGTTCATACCCACACAACGGAGAGCTACCTAAGCTATGATAGTGGAACTTACCATGAGAGCTTTTATCCCAGAAGTGATGATGAAGAGAAGAACATGGTTCGAGTGGGGGAGGAGATAGTGAAATCCCTTGAAGCAAACGGTATCTATGCGGTGCAGGCAAAGGAGGTACACGACAGCCCTCAGTATGAGGGGGCGTACTCGAGAAGCCGTGAGACCATTGAAAAGTATCTGAAGGAATATCCCGATATCAAGGTGGTGCTGGATATTCACCGTGACTCAATAAGCACAGGTGATGACGGCGGCAAGGTGAAGCCTACCTTCACCGCAAACGGCAAAAAGGCGGCTCAGATTATGATACTTTCAGGCTACGACGGGGACGGATACCTTGACTTCCCCTTCTGGGAGGAGAATCTTACTTTTGCCCTGAAGCTTCAAAAGACTGCTGAGGAGATGTATCCCGGAATGACCAGACCTCTTTATTTCGGAAATTTTGCATATAATATGAATATAAACAGCGGTTCTCTCCTTATTGAGGTGGGTACTGATGCCAATACCCTTGAAGAGGCAGTATATTCGGGAGAATTATTGGGAAATGTCCTGACTCGGGTATTGCAAAGTAATTGATTCTTTGCTATAATAGCGTCATAATAGGGAAATGTTTGGAGTTTTAAGAGATGAAAGGCTACAAGGTCTTTTGGAAAATTAAATCTGTTTGTCTCATTCTGGCACTTTTTTGTGTATTCTCTGTTGTAACTGTAGGTGCAGAGCCTACTGTTTCTGATGAGAATACCCCTGAATACTCAGAGCCTCAGGAGTATCATGAGGAGATACCTGAAGAAATACCTGAGGAGTATCCGGAGGAGACACCTGAAGACTATCCCGAGGAGGAAACTCAGGGGGAAGTTACAGAAGAAACCTATACTGAGGACATCACAGAGAGTTTAGGTGAGACAGAGCCTACAAAGCCTCTGAAAGAGACAGAGCCTGAGCCTACTTACAGACAGCCTCTTCCTGAAATAGAGGCAGAGGATATCGTTATTCCCGAGGCAATAGGAAGCTCCAAGGAAGAAAACGAGCCTAAAATGTTCTGGGGCTTCGTGAGCTGGATCTGCATCGGTGTCGGTGTGGCAGTTATACTTGCAGTACTGCTTACAACCAAGACAAGGGCATATCGCTCCGGGGGTAAGAAGAGATACTCCACCGGTGATAAGATCTCAGGCAAACAGAGGCTCCTAAATGATAAGTATTATAATAACAAACGAAGATGAGTATAAAGATAGGTAATCTTGAAATAGAGGGCTATGCCGCACTGGCTCCCATGGCAGGAGTTGCGGACAGGGCCTTTCGGGAGCTTTCAAGGGACTTCGGCTGTGCCTACTGTGTAGGCGAGATGGTAAGTGCAAAGGGCATTTCCTATCACAGCAAAAAGAGCGCAGCACTTATGGAGATAAGTGAGCGTGAGCGTCCCTCGGCAGTTCAGCTTTTCGGCTGTGAGCCTGATACAATGGCTTTTGCCGCAGAGTTTTCCCTTAAGTTTAACCCCGATTTTATTGATATAAATATGGGATGTCCTGTGCCTAAGGTGAATTCCATCGGCTGCGGATGCCAGCTTATGACAAATCCCGACCTCTGCGGTGCAATCGTTGAAGCCGTAAGTAAGGCTGTGGATGTTCCCGTGACGGTGAAGATCCGCAAGGGTATTGACGATGAGCATGTGAATGCACCCGAGGTCGCAAAGGTCTGCGAGGAAGCAGGAGCCAAGGCTGTGGCGGTTCACGGAAGGACAAGGGCACAGATGTATAAGCCTTTTGCCGACTACTCCATAATCAGAAAAGTCAAGGAAAGCGTTCAAATTCCTGTTATTGGAAACGGCGATATTTTTACGGCTCAGGATGCTGTGAGAATGTACGAGGAAACAGACTGCGATATGGTTATGGTTGGCAGGGGAGCCATGGGTAACCCCTGGATTTTCAGGGAAATCAACGCATATATGAGTCAGGAGAAGCTTATATCACCTCCTGCTCTTTATGAGCGCATAGATGTTATGCGCAAGCATATAGAGAAGCTCTGCGAGTACAAGGGCGAGAATGTGGGAATGCGTGAAGCAAGAAAGCACATCGCCTGGTACATCAAAGGTCTTCACGGTGCCGCCGCATTTCGAAATGAGGCAGGCACACTCAGAACTCTTGATGAGTTCTATAAACTGCTCAGGCGAGTTTGTGAAACTCAGGAATAAAAGGAATGGAGAATTAAAAAATGGACGTAACACAGAACATCAACTTAGTATCTCAGTTTGATAAGGAAGTGTCTGATGCAATGACCCTCGAGTATGAGCGTCAGTGCAGAAACATCGAGCTTATTGCCAGCGAGAACATTGCTTCTCCCGCAGTAATGGCGGCAATGGGCACAGTACTTACCAACAAGTACGCAGAGGGATATCCTGCAAAGCGTTACTATGGCGGTTGCCAGTGTGTAGATATCGTTGAGGATATCGCAAGAGAGAGAGCTTGCAAGCTCTTTGGTGCAGAGCATGCAAATGTTCAGCCCCATTCAGGTGCTCAGGCTAACCTTGCAGTATATTTTGCAATGCTTGAGGTTGGCGATACCATTATGGGTATGAGCCTTGCAGAGGGTGGTCACCTTACTCACGGTTCACCTGTTAATATGTCCGGTAAGAACTATAACTTCGTTGCATACGGCGTTGATCCCGAGACACACGTTATCGACTACGATAAGGTAAGAGAGCTTGCTCTTGAGTGCAAGCCCCGTATGATCGTTGCAGGTGCATCTGCATATCCCAGAGTTATTGATTTCGCAAAATTCAGAGAGATCGCTGACGAGGTTGGTGCATATCTCATGGTTGATATGGCTCACATTGCAGGTCTTGTTGCTGCAGGTGTTCATCCCAATCCCGTTCCCTACTGTGATTTTGTTACAACTACAACTCACAAGACCCTCAGAGGTCCCAGAGGCGGTATGATCCTCTGCCGTGAGGAGTACGCAAAGGCAATAGACAAGGCTATCTTCCCCGGAACACAGGGCGGCCCTCTCATGCACATTATTGCTGCTAAGGCTGTTTGCTTCGGCGAGGCTTTAAAGCCCGAGTTCAAGACCTATGGCGAGAACATCGTAAAGAATTGTAAGGTTCTGGCTGATGAGCTTATGAAGCGTGGCCACAAGCTCGTTTCAGGCGGCACAGACAACCACCTTCTCCTCCTTGATCTCCGTGATACTGAGATCACCGGTAAGGAGCTTGAGGCTCGTCTTGATGAGGTTAACATCACAGTTAACAAGAACGCAGTTCCCAACGAGCCCAGAAGTCCCTTTGTTACAAGCGGTATCCGTATCGGTACAGCAGCAGTTACAACCAGAGGCTTCGGTGAGGCTGAGATGGTTAAGATCGCTGAGCTTATCTCTGAGGCTATCACAAACTTTGAGGGCAACGAGGACAAGCTCCGTGCAGAGGTAAAGGCTATCTGCGACAAGTTCCCCCTCTACGGCTAATAAGAATTTTAAGCGGCGGCACAGCGAGGAAATCTCTGTGTCGCCTTGACACATAAAAGGATAAACGGAGGTGAAGAGTATGTCTCCTTTGGCTGACAGAATAAGACCCGAGAATCTTTCGGATATTGTGGGTCAGAAGCATCTGCTTTCTGAGGGCAAGCCCCTGAGAAAGATCATCGAAAGCGGTGAGATTCCCAATCTTATCTTCTACGGCCCCTCAGGAGTGGGAAAAACCACCCTTGCAACATACATCGCAAAAAGGACTAACAAGACCCTGAAGAAGCTCAACGGCACTACCGCTTCCACAGCTGATATCCGCTCTATTGTAGAAGAGCTTCAGACCTTTGCTGGGCTTACGGGAATTCTCCTGTATCTTGACGAGATCCAGTATCTCAATAAGAAACAGCAGCAGACCCTCCTTGAGTTTATTGAGGACGGCAGAATTACTCTCATTGCCTCCACAACGGAAAACCCCTACTTCTATGTATATAACGCCATACTCTCCAGAAGCACAGTTTTTGAATTCAAGCCCGTGGAGCCTGAGGACCTGATTCCTGCAGTAAAACGAGGGGTTTCCATAATGGAAGAGGACAGGGAAGAGGGAGTGACCTTTACCGAGGATGCCATAAGGCAGATCGCTCATTCCTGCGGCGGTGATGTGAGAAAGGCTCTCAATGCTGTGGAGCTTTCCTATATCTCCGCAAAGGAGGCGGAGGAGGGCAGAGTGGTGGATGCTGAAATCGCTGCTTCCCTTTCTCAGAAAAGTGTCTTCAGATATGACCGAGACGGTGACGAGCATTATGATATTATATCTGCCTATCAGAAGAGTATGAGAGGCTCAGACCCTGATGCGGCTCTTCACTATCTTGCAAGGCTTCTCCACGCAGGAGACCTGCCATCTGCCTGCAGAAGGCTTATGGTATGTGCCTGCGAGGATGTGGGACTTGCCTATCCTCAGATAATCCCGATAGTCAAGGCTTGCGTGGATATTGCTCAGGCTGTGGGACTGCCCGAGGCGAAGCTTCCTTTAGCGGATGCAGTACTTCTGGTAGCGCTTGCTCCCAAGTCAAATTCAGGCCATGATGCCATTATGGCGGCTATGGCGGATGTGGAAAAGGGCAAAGCAGGTGCTGTTCCCCGAAATCTTCAGAATAAACATTTCGATGGTGCTGACAATAAAAATCCGGGACAGTTTTATCTTTATCCCCATGAATTTCCTGACCACTACACACCTCAGCAGTACCTGCCGGATAGCCTCAAGGATACAAAATACTATGAGTTCGGTGACAATAAAAACGAGCAGGCATTCAAGATTTACTGGGATAAAATTAAGGGAAAATACGGAATATAATCAAGCTCTGTTTGCTCTGATAAAATCACGTGTAGGACCACCCCGAAAGAGGGTGGTCTTTTTGCATATACAGCACAGAATAAACCATAAGAAATCAAGGGGTAAATTTTGACCATACATATTGCGGTTTGTTGCACTGTGTCATCGAAATGCCGATATACAGTGGGTTTGTGCAAAATGAGGACATTTAATTGTTTTCTTTTATCCGCAAAACAGAGGATAAAAAAGTGCTATATATATTAGATAAAAAAGGTATAAAAACCTTGGTGGTTATTCCGTAAAAATAATTCCTCAAAAGCAAAATAATTTGACAAATTATAGTATAATTTATTATGTAGATTAATATGCGGGTTTCTATGCGAAATCGGCAATTTATAAAGGAGGAATTTATATGGCAAGAAAAATGCGTAGGCTTCTCTCCATGGTGCTGACCGTTATGATGCTTCTGTCAGTTGCAGTTATTGCTTCTACATCTGCATCAGCAGCTTCAGGCGATACAGTCTATTGCGAAAATGCTGCAGGTTGGAATGAAGTTTACTGCTACATGTGGAAAGACGGTAGCGGCGACAATCAGTCCTGGCCCGGTGTAAAGATGACCAAGGGAGACGGAAATCTCTGGTCATACTCCGTTACAGGTGATTGGGATAAGATCATCTTCAACAGCGGCAACGGCGGAACTCAGACATCTGATATGTCCTATCAGGGCAACGGCAGCTGCTACAACAACTCAACCGGCAGTTGGACAACTGTTGATGTTCCCACAAATCCCACAGAGCCCGACACACCCACAACACCCACAAATCCCACACAGCCCGACACACCCACAACTCCTGAAGTTCCCTCAGATAAGAAGGTTGTTTACTGCAAGAACGAGGCAGGTTGGAGCAGTGTAAGCATTTACATGTGGACAGATGGCCAGGGAGATAATCAGTCATGGCCCGGTCAGACAGCAACAAACATCGGCAACGATGTATGGATGCTGGAGTATGACAAGGATTATGCTAAGATCATCTTCAGCCAGTCAGGCGGAAATCAGACAGGTGACCTTACACATCCCGGCTCAGGTCAGATGTACAATAACGCTACAGGCGCATGGTCACTTTATGACCCCTCTCAGCTCCATATCAAGGAGTTCACAACAGACGGTGAGACAACTCAGTACACCAATGTTGACATCAAGCTTACACTCTCAGCAGGCGGCGGTAAGGGCGAACTTCTTTACAAGTTCACCGCAGGTAACACAGTAATCAGCGACTTCAGCGCTGACAACGAGGTTATCTGGACTCCCACAACTGCAGGCTCCTTCACAGTTACAGCAACTGTTAAGGATTCCGAGGGTAAGACCCTCAGCGAGACCATGTCCTTTACTATCAAGGATATCAAGGCAGAGGTTAAGCCCGTTATCCAGTCTGTTTCCTTCGGCGCTTCCGATACAGAGGTAAAGAAGGGTGCAGAGGCTACTGTTGATATTACAGCAGGCGGCGGTAACACAGGCACAAAGCTTCTCTTCTACAAGGTAAAGATCACAGATCCTTCAGGTAAGGTTTCAAACGTTCCTTACTACACAACAAAGAACGCATATAAGTTCACACCTACTGAGCTTGGTACATACGAAGTTGCAGTATCAGTTCAGAGCTCTGACAACTCCACAGTTACAAAGGTTTACGAGGTAGAGAGCGTATCTTCCATCACTCCCAATGCAGAGCTCAAGGCAACTGTTTCCACCACAGGCGATACAACAGTAGGCTCAACAGTAACCGTTAAGGCAACTGCTACAGGCGGTAAGGCTCCCTACACCTACCAGTTCACAGTAAACGGTCAGGTCGTTAAGGCTTACTCCACAAGCACTTCCTATGCACTCAGCCTCACAAAGGCAGGTACATATACTGTTGAGGTTGCAGTTAAGGACGCAAATGGAACAGTAGCTAAGAAGACAACAACTGTAACTGCTACAGCAAGTGAGCAGCCCATTATTCCCGGCGACGGACTTAAGGGTGACGCTGACTGCTCAGGCGCAGTTAACATCAAGGACGCAACAGAGATTCAGAAGCACGTTGCAGGCCTCCTTACACTTAGCGCAGAGGGTATGAAAAACGGCGACGTTGATGCAAGCTCTGCTATCAATGTTAAGGATGCAACAGCAATTCAGAAATATATCGCAGGAATTATCACTTGGTAAAGGAGGGGTTTATAAATGAGTAAACTGAGCAGACTTATCGCCCTTGTACTTGTTTTTGCCCTTACTATTACGGTAGGAATCATGAGCGTTTCCGCTGCAGAGGTTGAGACCGTTCAGGTTTCCGAGGATGCTGCAGGCATCACCATCTACTGCAAGAGTGAAGACGCTGTTCCCTATGTATATTATTGGAATACCTTGCCCGTGAATGTTGAGTGTGAGTATCCCGGTGTAAAGATGACTCTCGATTCAACACAGGAAGGCGGAAATTGGTACAAATATACTTTTAAAGACTTAACCAAGGTAAACTTCCTTTTTACAGATGGTACAGAGGAGCTCGAGGGACAGATTTCCGAAGAGCTTACCTGTAAGGCAGGTACATATTGGTTTAAGGACGGAAGACTTCGTAATTATAACCCCGATATTCCCAGACCTTACAATTCATCTGATATGCGTGAGGATACCATCTATTTTGTAATTACCACCCGTTTCTACGATGGCGATACAGGTAACAACGTTCATTGCTGGGATGACTCTCAGGCAGGCAACCCTGATTCTGACCCCGCATGGCGAGGTGACTTCAAGGGTCTTGCTGACAAGCTTGATTACATCAAGGCCCTTGGCTTCTCAGCTATCTGGATCACACCTGTAGTAACAAATGGTTCAGGCTATGACTATCACGGCTACCATGCTATGGACTTCGCGCGCGTTGATGTTCGTTACGAGTCTGATAACTTCACTTATCAGGATCTCATTGATGCCGCACACGAAAAGGATATGAAGATCATCCAGGACGTTGTATGGCAGCACACAGGTAATTTCGGTGAGAACTTCTTCTGTCCCGTATTTGAAAAGGACGAGAGTGCTGACCTTTCAAACCTTGAGGAGTGTATGATTCCCACACAGTATCTGCTGGATTCCTACGGCCTCTCCTCAGCTTCTGAATACTACGCTCAGAAGCCTGCTGTTCAGTATCAGCAGAGACTTGACCTGATGAAGAACCTTACTTCCACAGGTCAGAACTCTACAGGATCTCATCCTGATGAAACAGACTACACAATTAACAAGGTTTCTTTAAGCGATAAGCTCAATCCCAACAACTATTATCACACAGGTTACTTCCAGAGCCTTAACTGGGATGACTGGACCTGTAAGTATGCACAGATCGCAGGTGACTGCGTTGACCTCAACACAGAGAACCCTGCTGTTGCAAAGTATATTACAGACACCTATGCTGATTACATTGATATGGGCGTTGATGGCTTCCGTGTAGATACAGTACGTCACATCTCCAGACTTTCTCTGAATATGATGTACAATGACGCTATCAACGAGGCTGCTAAGGCTTCAGGCAACAACAACTTCTACATGTTCGGTGAGATCTGCTGCCGTTACAGCCAGATCTGGTACCGTGGCCACGCTTGTGAGTCCGTTCAGTTCTATACATGGGACGAGAGCGACACAAGCTACAAGTCAAAGTGGAACTTCAATAAGGATGCAACTGCTGAGGAGATCAACGAGAACATGAACCTCACATTTGATCACTACAAACAGTTTGACAATGTTAATAATCAGCCTACTTCAACAAATGCATTCTTAAACGGTATTGATTATCACACACCTGATTACTCCATGTCTTCAGGTATGGGTGCTATCGACTTCCAGATGCACTGGTGCTTCGACTCCGCCGGCGGTGCTTTCGGTATTGCCAAGGCAGAGGATAAGTACTACAACGACTCCACATGGAACGTTGTTTATGTTGAGTCTCATGACTATTCTCCCGACGGCGGACAGGCTAACCGTTTCGCAGGCGGTACTCAGGCTTGGGCAGAGAACATGTCTCTGATGTTTACATTCCGTGGAATTCCCTGCCTCTACTACGGCGGCGAGGTTGAGTTCCAGAAGGGTGTTGTTATCGATGTTGGTCCCAATGCTCCTCTCGCAGAGACAGGCCGTGCCTACTTCGGTGATTACCTCGAGGGTACTGTTACCGCTACTGATTTCAGCAAATATACTGCATCAGGTGAGGTAGCAAATACTCTTAACTCACCCCTTGCAAAGCACCTCACAAAGCTCAATGCTGTTCGTCGTGCTATCCCTGCACTTCAGAAGGGTCAGTACACAACAGACGGCAAGTATGTTTCCGGTAATATGGCTTACATCCGCCGTTATACCGATGCAACTACAGATAGCTTAGCACTTGTAACAGTTTCAGGCGGCGCTACCTTCAAGGGCATCCCCAACGGCAAGTACATTGACGCTATCACAGGTGACGTTCAGAACGTTACAAACGGTACACTTACAGTTCCCTCCATCGGCACTGCTAATGCAAGAGTATATGTATGCTGTGCATCAGGCTTCACAGGAATTTCAGGTGCTATCGGTGAGACAGGTCTTACCTATCTCAAATAAATTCTCCCTTTGTTAAAGTACAGATAAAGCTTTGCCGCCTCGTTTTTGGCGGGGCGGCTTATAAGGGATGGGGAAAGTGAAAGCCTGAAAGGGGAGAATCACTTTTTGAATTAAATCTTCCGTATGGAAATAAACGCCGACTATATCCGGTGTGACCATAATCCCAAAAAGTTAGGAGGAATGAGAAAAATGAGACGTATGCGCAGTGTTTTCGCAATGATTCTCTGTCTTGCAATGTGTCTTTCAATGGGTATCTACTCTGCTTCCTCTGCAGAGACTACCGTAGTTGAGACAAGTGCCTCAGGAATCACAGTTCATTTTTATCATGAAGGCGGCACTCCCTATGTTTATTACTGGAATGCCCTGCCTAATAATCTGGAAACAGCTTATCCCGGTGTGAAGATGCAGGCTGACTCTCAGTCAGGTGCTAACTGGTATAAATATACATTCCAGAACACAACAAAAATTAACCTTATGTTCACAGACGGTACCAAGAACCTCTCAGGTCAGCTCACAGATGAGCTTACCAGAACAACAGGTGACTGGTACTATAAGACACGCTGGGGCACATCTCCCAATCCCGTTGACCTTGACCGTGACGACTTCCGTAAGGAGTCCATCTACTTTGTAATCACCACTCGTTTCTACGATGGTGACAAGGGCAACAACGTACACTGCTGGGATGACAAGCAGGCTAACAACCCTGACTCTGACCCCGCATGGCGCGGTGACTTCAAGGGTCTTGCTGACAAGCTCGATTACATCAAGGCACTTGGCTTCTCCGCTATCTGGATCACTCCCGTAGTATCCAATGCTTCCGGCTACGACTACCACGGCTACCATGCTTTTGACTTCGGTACTGTTGATGCAAGATACGAGTCCTCTGATTTCACATATCAGGATCTTATTGATGCAGCACACGAGAAGGGCATGAAGATCGTTCAGGACGTTGTTTGGAACCACACAGGTAACTTTGGTGAAGCAGGTCTTACAGAGCTTTTCACCAAGGAGTACGACAGCATTCAGGATCTGGGTTCTGCTGACAGTATGGTAGTAAAGCCCGGCTCTGACCTTGCAAAGTATTATCCCAACTACGATAGCCTCGATCCCGGTCTTCAGTTCCAGGCAAGACTTGACTGTCTGAAGGCTCACAAGAGCGGCCCCTCAAGCCAGCTCAACAAGAACGAGTATTATCACCGTGAGACAGGTATGGGTTACGAATCTCCCATTGAGCAGCAGGGCTCAATGGCAGGTGACTGCGTTGACCTCAACACAGAGAACCCCGCAGTGGCAAAGTACATCACAGAAACATATCTCGACTATGTAAATATGGGCGTAGATGCTTTCCGTCTTGATACAGAGAAGCACATCAACCGTTGGACACTCAACAGTGCTTACTTCCCTGCATTCAAGAACATCAAGAACTTCTACATCTTCGGTGAGGTTTGCTCACGAGTAAGAGAGACCTGGAACCACAACATTCCCTCCTCTTCACCTGCATTCTTCACATGGGCTGAAACAAGCTCATCTTGGATCGGCAACTGGGATACAACAAGCCCCACAGCCAATATCCAGAAGTCCATCAACCACTACGAGGCTTACAATAACCCCAACGGCGCTCCCACTTCCAGCAACGCATTCCTCAGCGGTATCAAGTACCACACTCCCGACTACTCCAAGTCAAACGGTACAGGTGTTATCGACTTCACAATGCACTGGAACTTTGAGAACGCATACAATGCTGTAAGAGCAGGTTATACAGAGGATCAGTACTTTAACGATTCCACCTGGAACGTTATGTACGTTGACTCTCACGACTACGGCCCTGACGGTATGGAAAAGACACGTTACAGCCAGGGTACACAGGCTTGGGCTGAGAACCTGAACCTTATCTTCACATTCCGTGGTATTCCCTGCGTTTACTATGGTACAGAGATCGAGTTCTGTAAGGATCTTCCCATTGATGTTGGTCCCAACGCACCTCTTGCAAAGACAGGCCGTGCATACCTCGGTGATGCTCTCGAGGGTACTGTTACTGCTTCCGACTTCTCTAAGTACACTGCATCAGGTACAGTTGCAAACACTCTGAATTCACCTCTTGCAAAGCATATGCAGAAGCTCAATGCTATCCGCCGTGCAATTCCTGCACTCCAGATGGGTCAGTACACACACGATGGCTCTTATGTACAGGGTGGCGAGATGTCCTACATCCGTCGTTACACTGCTAACGGCATCGACAGCCTTGCTTGCGTTGCAATCACTGACGGCGCAACATTCAAGAACCTCCCCAACGGTAAGTACATCGACGCTGTTACCGGTGATGTTAAGAACGTTACCAACGGCACACTTTCTGTTAGCTCTATGGGTAAGGGCAACATGAGAGTATATGTATGCTGTGCATCAGGCTTCACAGGAATCACAGGTGCTATCGGACCTTCCGGTCAGTCCTACCTCAAGTAATTCCTAAAAATTAAAAAATTGTAACTAAAATTTACGGGTGACATCTATGGGTGTTGCCCGTATTTTTATTTGCGAGAAAAATGAGTAGGTAATATATGGAATTACTCTGATTTTTATAGTGAACTTAAATCAATAAAAAGGATAATATTTGTGCAAAAAGTAAAG
The DNA here is from genome assembly GCA_045545015.1 of Ruminococcus sp. Lineage (GTDB taxonomy): Bacteria > Bacillota > Clostridia > Oscillospirales > Acutalibacteraceae > Ruminococcoides. The sequence goes on along the minus strand of JAZQAF010000014.1, from coordinate 23,572 downwards.
AGCATTCTTAGGAAAAAGTATTGCAGTTTTGAAATATTTGGTGTATAATCATTGTGACGAGAAATGAGATATCTCGGAAAGTATTATTTAGGAGGAGATTTCCAATGTTCAAAAAAATCATCAGCCTCGTTCTGGCTCTGATGGTACTCGTAAGCATGGCTGCTATGGCAACATCCGTTTCCGCTGCAGACAACAAGATCTACTTCGAAGTACCTTCTGATTGGCAGAACTTCAAGTCCGTTTTCTGTCACATCTGGGTTTACAACGGTGACTCTCTTGCTTCTTGGCAGTCCAAGAAGGAGAAGTGCGTTGACGAGGGCAACGGCATTTATTCCTACGACCTTTCTAAGGTTGGCGGTCTCGAAGCTGGCCAGTACTACGGCGTAATCTTCAGCCTTGACATCGGCGCTCAGACTTACGACACAATCATGACATCAGCTTGCATCGGCGACACACTCTACTGCAACGACACTATCTACGAGAATCCCCAGGATAGCTCCAAGACTGCTCGTGCAGCATTCTGGAAGAATCAGGACCCCGCACAGTATGGTCCCGTAATGCAGATCACATCTATCGGTAACCTTATCGGTACTTGCCTCCCCCCCGGAGTAACAGCTACTGATCTGTTCAACACATTCCTTGTTGATTGGCTCGACAGCGCAAGAACATATTCCGGTAAGTCCGGTGACCAGGAGATCATCGACGATATGGCAACAGCTCTCGGTCTCTCCCAGGCACAGGTTAAGGAGCTCATCGATGCTTCTGAACTTACAATCGATTGGAAGATGGAAGAGTCCAAGGCTCCCGAGAAGGAGCAGGCTATCAAGCCCGGCAACGGCGGTGCTGTTTCCTCAGGTCAGGAAATGACAGTTGTATTCATTGCTCTTGCAACAATGATCGCAGCTGCAGGTGTTATCCTTGTTGCTCGCAAGAAGGTTAACGGCTAATCATTATTGAGCTAGACGCTTAATTAAACACATTCAGCCTCCCGATTACTCGGGAGGCTTTTTGTTTTGCCCTGTTTCGGGATGAATTATAAAGAAATGGTTATTGAGCGACTCGTGAATTACCCCGACTGAAGTGGTGAACATAGAAATCGTAGGGGTTGGCGCCCACGACAACCCGTAATGTTCCTTCCAATGATTTTTCGGGGCGCTGAGGGCATCGCCCCCTACGGAAATGGTAAAACGATTCAAAAACAGTAAACGAACCCTAAACGCATGAAATAAATGTAAATGAAAAAACTGCGATTGATAATAATTGTAGGGGTTGGCGCCTACGACAATCCGTTACCTTTACTCCCGATGAATTTCGGGGTAGGAGGGCTATTGATTGCAGGATGGATCCTTTATCATTTGTAGGGGCGGTCATCGGCCGCCCGCCACTAATCCTCATAATCATTTGATAAGGTAACAGGGTGGTGAGACCCAAAGGAATTCCATATCAGAGTTCTGAACGCTCTTTTTGTGCAGGTTAAACTATTTAAATCCACAAATCTTGTTAATTCTGCAGATATAAAATATATACAAAAACTATTGCAAATGTTAAAAAAATATGTTAATATTTAGATGCAGAGAGGAGATACTAAATCAACTCAAAGCAAATAATAAACAGGAGGACAGACCGATGTACAATTAAATTTTCGACAGATTAAGGTTTGTTTATGGTAGCCGATCTGTCAGAGATAATCCGAAAGAGCAATAAGGAAGTCAATAGATTTCCCAACTAATCTGAAACCCTTTTTCCCAGAAAAACTGCAGAATACTGCAGAGGGTGAAAATGTAATCCCTTGAAACTCAAAAGTAAACAGTTGAGCGGACTTAACCGTATAGAGAAAAATAAATTACTGAGTGAGCCGATAGCGAGGAAGAAGTTTCACCACTGCGAAAAGCCGTAAAATCGGTTAACCACTAACTTAGGGTTTGAAAGGATGAATTGCAGAGTAGGTCAGATACCATATGTACATATAAATTAATATAAATGTGAAGCCGAAAATTTAATAAAATAGTTACTAAAAACTTTAAATAATTATGGAGATGTGATTCCAATGGTAACACCAGAATTTTAAAGCCTCCCGAGTGTTGATCGGGAGGCTAATTTTTTGTGTTATTTTGTTTTGATATATTAGGAGAATGTGTTTATTATATCGTGTGGCAGAGTGTAGTTTTCGGGCGGATAATATCCGCCCCTACGGAGAGGATTGACTTATTTTTTATTGTAGTGGCGGCTATCAGCCGCCCGTAACATTTCCTCTTTTATCGCCAATAAAAAAGATGTCTGTTTTTTTGAAAGCACCTTACCTCGTTAATATGTATGGTCGCAGATCTCCTCTATCTTTTCTCTGAGGATCAGGAAATCATTAAATGCCTCCGGCTTTCTTCTGGGATCACGGAGAATTGCGGCAGGATGGAGCATGGGCATCATCAGAACGCCGTTTTTCTCGAAGAACATTCCATGCTCCTTGGTGATCTTGATGTCCTCTTTGATAAGTTTTGCGGCGGCAATTCTTCCCAGACACACAATGATCTTGGGCCTCATAAGTCTTACCTGAGTTCTGAGCCACTCCATACAGCACCCTACCTCTTCGGGCTTGGGGTCACGGTTTTTGGGAGGTCTGCACTTCACCATATTTGCAATATAGATATTTTTGTTGCGGTCAAGGTCAACGGCGAGGAGCATCTTATCAAGGAGCTGTCCTGCTCTGCCTACAAAGGGCTTTCCCTGAATATCCTCGTTTTCTCCGGGACCTTCGCCGATAAACATAACCTCGGCATCCTTGGCACCTGTGCCGATTACCACATTTGTGCGATCTTTCGAAAGCTCGCACTTTCTGCAGCAAAGGCATTCTTCCTCGAATTTATCCCATGTTTCATACATCTTTGTGTGCCTCCTTTGAGAGAGTTTTATACAAAAAGTAAATATCTTCCGAAAACAGTTGAAATTTCTTCTTTTTGGTTGTAAAATATGAAAAGATAATTAAAGATAGGTGGTTTAAAATTATGAAAGTAATGGTTGAAACATCCGCACGTCATATGCACATCACTCAGGAGACTCTCGAGGTTCTCTTCGGCGAGGGTGCTACTCTTACAAATAAAAAGGATCTTTCTCAGCCCGGCCAGTTCGCTTGTGCAGAGAAGGTTACTGTTGTAGGCCCCAAGGGTGAGCTTACAATGTCCATTCTCGGTCCTGTTCGTCCTGCAAATCAGGTAGAGATCGCATTCACAGATGCAAGAAAGCTGGGTATCGCTCCTCCTGTTCGTGAGTCGGGCGATGTTAAGGGCGCTCCCGGCTGTATCCTCAGAGGACCCAAGGGTGAGGTTGAGGCAAGTGACTGCGTTATCGTTGCAAAGCGTCACATCCATCTCACACCTGAGGCAGCTGCTGAGTTCGGTGTTGAGGACAAGCAGATCGTTTCCGTTAAGGTAGGAAACGCAGGTGACAGAGAGACAACCTTCGGCGACGTTGTTGTAAGAGTTTCCGATAAGTTCTTCCCTGCAATGCACATTGACACAGACGAGTCAAATGCAGCAGGTCTTTCCGGCACAGTTGACGGCGAGATCATTCTCTGATAAAGCTTTAATATTTCAGATAAAAGAGCAGACTTTTCAGGGTCTGCTCTTTTTTGTTTGCAGATTATCTTGTGATATGTCTGAAGTTATCGGGATTTGAGTAGTTCTTGCTTTCTCCGTCATCGGTGTAGAGGAGATAGCCGTCACCGTCACCGATGAGGGTAAGCTCGTCTCTCTCAAGCTCCATAGTGGATTTTGCACTCTTGCAGAGGGGAATAGCTCTTCCGCTTCTGATAAAGAACACGATATCCTTCTCGGGTACTTCGATGAAGTGGTGTCCCTTATTAAGGGGAGTTTCGGTGATCTCGCCCTCGTGCATTCTGACAAGGGTCATATCCTCGGGGAGATAAACATATCTGCCCAGAGCATTCTGAGTATATACAGGTGCGATCATAACCTCGTTGCCGATAAGGAGCTGATCCTCGGTGTGGCGTGCCACATTGTCCTCGGGATACTCAAAAGCAAGGGGCTTGAAGAACATCTCGTCAGAGAGAGCCGCCTTCATATATTCGCTGTAAAGGTAGGGTATGAGGCGGTAACGAAGCTCAATGATGTGCATAAAGTCGTCGGTATCCTCAAAGCGGTAGCACTCCTGATAGCGGGTGCCAGCAGCAGAGTGGTTACGCATAAGGGGGGTGAAAATTCCAAGGGAAAGGAATCGAAGCAGCAGGTCACGGCTTGTCTCACAGCCAAAGCCGCCAAGGTCTGCGCCTACATATAGGAAGCCGCACATATTGAGGGAGGGGAGCTGCTTAAGGAGCAGGAGAATGTGTGACCACCAGGAGTGGTTATCGCCTGTCCAGATTCCGCTGTAGCGGTGCATTCCGATGTAGGAAGCACGGGAAAAGAGGAGAGTTCTCTTCTGAGGGTTAATTTCGCTCAGTGCTTCAGATGCGCTTCTTGTCATATTGTAGCCGTAGAGGTTATGAAGATCATTGTGACGGAACTTACCTTCGGGAGTATCGTGATAGAATGCGTTATAGTCATCCTGGGAATTCTGAACGGAGTTCATCATATCCTTGAGCTTGTGATAATGGGAGTTGTCGGGGTCTTCCTCAGGGAAATTTCTGATCTCTTTGTAGATTTCCTGAAGCTTTCTCTCGGACCAGAAAATAGCAGGCTCGTTCATATCATTCCAGAAGCCCTCAATACCCATATCGGTGAGGATCTTATACTTATGGCCGAACCATTTTCTTGCATCGGGGTTGAGGAAATCGGGGAAGTGGGTAAGTCCCGGCCATACTGCAACAGCATAGGGGTCACCGTTTTCATCCTTGCAGAAGTAGCCGTTTTTAACGCCTTCCTCATAGACGTCGTAGCCCTCTTCGATCTTAACACCTGCATCGATAATGGGAACAAGGCGTACGCCTTCCGCTTTCATTTCCTTGACGAATTCGGGGAGGTCTTCGAAGTTTTCACCAACGGTGAAGTCCTTGTATCTCTCCATGTAGTCGATATCGAGATACACGCCGTCCAGAGGAATTCCTGCATCTCTGTGCTTCTTTACAACCTCTCTTATCTCATCCTTTGTAAGGTAGCTCCAGCGGCTCTGAGTGTAGCCGAATGCCCAAAGGGGAGGAATGAAGCTCTGTCCTATTGCCTGACGGAAATCCTTGACGATGGAGTAGAGGCTGTCGTTTTCTATAATATAAACCTTGATGTTTTTATTATCAGTATAGATTCTGAGAACATCTCTTTCGGTAAATCCAATATCAAAGGTGATCTTTGAGGGACAGTCAAAGAATACGCCGAAGGTGTTCTTCTTGCTCTCAATAATAATGAAGCTGTGTGCACCGTATAGGGAGCGGGTAGCTTCCGTGTGGTTGGGGTCATCAGAGCAGTAGGAATCATAGATATATCCTCTCTTGTTGATTCCTCTGTTTGCTTCGCCCAGACCATAGACTGCATCGTCACAAAGAAGCGCAAGAGTGAACTCAAGATCCTCTTTTTCATTCACTTCAAAATAGGGCAGAGGTGAAGACTCGCAGGGGATGTCCTTTACTACTGCTTCTGTGTTAAAAGGCTTGCCGAAAACATATTTTTTTATCATATTAACTCACCTGTCTTGAAATGTTCATAAATTTAATATATAATAAATATATTGTTAAAATTATATCATAATCAGGTGTGTAATACAAGAATTATTCATCTGAGAAAAGGGGATTATTATGGAAAATAAAGTGCTTTTATATGCTGACAGCTCCATTGACCTTTCACCTGAACTCAGGGAGAGATATAATATCAACACTCTTCCCATTCATGTAATTCTCAATGACCAGACCTATGAGGACGGCGTTGACATTACAAGTCAGGAGATTTTCGATAATTACTACAAGACAAAGCAGCTTCCCAAGACTGCTGCCATCAACTTTGATGATATTTACAGAGCCCTCAAGCCCCGTGTTGATGAGGGTTACGAGATCGTATATATCAGCCTTGGCTCTGCTCTTTCCAGCAGCTTCAGAAACAGCACTCTTGCTGCGGATGAGCTGGAGGGGAAGGTTTATCCCATCGATTCCTGCTCACTTTCCTCAGGTGCAGGTCTGCTGGCTATTGAGGCAGCTGAGCGCATCGCTAAGGGTATGTCTGCAAAGGATGTAGCAGAAGAGGTAAAGGCTCTGAATCAGAAGAACCATGCTTCCTTCGTTCTTGATACTCTTGAGTTTATGAAGGCAGGCGGCAGATGCTCCGCTGCCACAGCACTGGGCGCAAACCTTCTGGGCATCAAGCCTTGCATTAAGGTTTACAATGAGCAGAACGGTGCAATGGCTGTGCATAAGAAGTACAGAGGCAAGTTTGAGAAGGTCATCTTCGAGTATGTAGATGAGACCCTTGCAAGCTATGATAATATCCGTACGGACAGAATCTTCGTTACCTACTCCACCACAGAGAACAACCTTCACGAGAAAGTTCGTGACTATATCAAGGAGAAGGGTATCTTCAAGGAGATCTTCATCACAACAGCAAGCGGAACTATCTCAAGCCATTGTGGTCCCGGATGCTTAGGTATTCTCTTTATGACAGAGTAATAAATAAAAACAGGCTGTCTCCCTCGGGAGGCAGCCTTACTTTTTAGCTCAGAGCAGATCTCAGACTCTCTGTATTTTTATTCATAAGGGAGAGATAGGTTTCTCCATTTTCAAAATCCTCTTTTGATATGTTGTGGCAGGAGTAGAAGGTGAGAATTTCTGCGCCGGTTTCATTTGCAACGGTTTTGGCTATGGAGTCGGAGCTGAGCTCTATTTTGAAAATAACGGGGATGTGTTCTGAATTTACTTTATCTATGAGGTTTGCCACCGTGGAAGCGGAGGGCTCGGTGTCATCTGAACAGCCTGGAAAAGCGGCAAAATGTTCAAGGTGATAGTGATGTGCAAAGTGGGTGAGGGGGAATCTGTCAGCAAAGACCAGGGTGTTCCTCTTTGCGTTTTCCGTTATTTCTCTGAAGCTCTCGTCAAGGGCATTTAGCTCCTCAATGTAGTTTCTGAGGTTTTCCTCATAGAAATCTGCATTTTCAGGGTCTTTTTCCTTAAGTACCCTTGCTATTTCCTTGCATATCTCTATGGAGTTTTCTGGGGAAGTCCAGACATGCTCATCGAAGTGGCTGTGTCCGTCGTGACTGTGGTTGTGTGTGTCATGGTCCTCTCCATCTTTTACGATATCCACAAGGGAGATAATTGTCATATCGGGATTATCAACACTATGGAGGAGAGAATCTATCCAAGCGTCAGATTCTCCGCCTGTGTAAATGAAAATATCGCAGTCAGCAATGGCCTTCATATGGGAGACAGTAGGCTCAAAGCCGTGGGTTTCTGCACCCGGGGTAACGAGCATTGAAATATCTGCCGTACCCTTTGTAAGCTCACGGGAGAAGTCATACTGCGGGAATATGGATGCCACTATTTTAAGTTTTCCGTCTGTGCTTTCCTCATTTTGTTTGCAGGCAGGGAGAGTGAGCAGAGCCGTTAAGAGAACGAGTAAGATCAAAAGTATTTTTTTCATATATGTACACTCCGTAGAGTTTAGTTTTCTCTCTTATAATACCACATTCTGAAAAAAATACAACTATCCTCGAATCAGTCTGAAAGAAAAGCCTCTGCAAGCTCCTCCATATGAATGGGAAGTGCAGCCGCAGAGGATACAGCTTTTGTAAAAAGCTCTGCGGTCTCAAGGCTTTTGCTGAAATTCTTAATTAGAGACACGTGGTTTGGATTATGAGGATCTTCTGAGTTTTTAAGATAGGTTTTTATATGAAAGAAGGAATCCTCCTCAATGATTTCATAACATATACTTGGGGAATGAAAGGTGCTGATTTTTTTCATAAATGCCTCCGTGGTGACTTTTTGAGGACTATCGACAAAAATAACTTGATAGGCTCCCGAGGATTTATTATAATAAGTGTAGCTTGAAAAAAGAGGGGTATTATGGAGAAAAAACCTCAGAAGAATAATTTTTACAGTGAAAAGATATGTGGGTGCGGTTATCCTGAGGGATCAATGTCGGACCTGCTGTTTTCTGCTGCAAAGAAATATCCCCATGCCCCTTCCGTAAGGTTTATGGGAAGGAGTATCTCCTACTCTCAGTGTGCAGAAAAAGTGAGAAAGCTCAGGACGGGCTTTATGTCTCTCGGAATAAAAAAGGGAGACGTGGTGATGGCTTGTCTTCCCAATATCCCCGAGGCGGTATATACCCTTTATTCTCTAAATTCTCTGGGGGCTGTGGTGTGCTTTACTCATCCTCTTTCCTCACCCTCGGAGCTTTACGATTATTATAAAAAGTCAGAGGCTGTGGCTATTGTGGCATACTCGGCTCTTTCTGAGAGACTTGAGCAAGCCTTTGAGGATAAGGAAAAGCCTCTTTTAATCTATACAGGAGGAGAGACGGAGCTTTCATTTTTGAAAAAACAGCTCCTTAAAATTTCTGAAAGTATTAAAGGAAAGAAGCTTCCCTCTTCGGAAAATGTGCTGAAGTTCTCCCAGCTTCTCAAGTGTAAGGACGAGAGCTTTAAGGCTGAGGATATTTCTGCGGAGGATACGGCGGTAATGCTCTTTTCAGGCGGTACTACGGGAGAAGCAAAGGCGGTTCTGCTGTCAAATCGCAATCTCAATGCTACCGCTTTTAGTATTGGTTCTGCCTGCGGATACTCTCTTGAGGGGAGAGCCATTCTGGCGGCTATGCCCGTCTTTCACGGCTTCGGACTTGGTGTGGGAATTCACACAGCCCTTTCCTTCGGAGCTAAAAGTGTGCTTGTGCCTCACTTCAAAAAATCTATGCTTGCAAGGATAATCCTCCGAGAAAAGCCTGAGTTTATTTCAGGTGTGCCTACTTTTTTTGAGGCTTTGAGGACAAATCCCTATCTTGAGAAAGCAGACCTCAGTTTTCTTCTTGGGGCATTCTCGGGGGGAGATGTACTGAGACCGGAGCTTAAATCAAATTTCGAGGAGTTTCTCAGAAAACATAATTCATCCATAAAAATCCGGGAAGGCTACGGACTTACAGAGTGCGTAAGCGCAGTTACTCTTACGCCTTTGGGCTTTGAGAAAAAGGGAAGTGTTGGGCTTGCACTTAACTCTACTGAGATAAAGATCTGCAAAAGGGGAACGACTGATGAGGCGGAGGTACTTGCAGAGGGAGAGATATGTATATTTGGCCCTACAGTGATGAAAGGCTACAAAAACTCTGATGAAGAGGCTCTGAGGCTTCATCCTGACGGGAAACTCTGGCTTCATACGGGAGATGTGGGATATGTGGATGAAGATGGATATCTATACTTTAAAGGCAGAATGAAGCGTATCATTGTGACCAGTGGATATAATATTTATCCTCTGAATCTTGAGGGTATCATCTCGGAGCATAAGAGGGTTTCTCAGTGTGCAGTTGTGGGGGTAAGGGATCCCTACAGAATGGAGCGTCCAAAGGCTTTTATTGTACCAAAAGGCGAGGTTTCGGATGCAGAGGAATTCAAGAAAAGCATAATTGACTTTCAGAAAGACAGAGTAGCAAGGTACTCAGTGGTAAAGGATATAGAACTAAAAGAAAAGCTCCCTCTGACAAAGCTTGGAAAAATTGATGTGAAAAAGCTTTCAGAGGAAGCAAACAGGGCGACACCCGTGAGTTAACCGTAAACGGAGAATTCTCGGGTACCGCCCTTTAATATTTGTGTTATTTTATTCCTGCGAGTTTATGAATGGTCTTTACATCCCTGAACTTTTGGGAGTTTAGCTTTTTGATTTCCTCATACTGCTTCTTAATGGCGCTTCTCTTGAAGAAAACTGTACGGAAAGCTCTTCTTACCCAGCAGACAGGGAGAAGATACGGCGCTTTCTTGAGGACAGGGTAGGTGTGGCACAGCATTTTTGTGCCGGGGAACCAGTTGCCCATAAAGTATCTTATTTTATCCTTTGTGCTGATATCGGCAGTTCGTTTGGAGCTTATCCACGGGATGTGTTTCAGGTCTGCGTGACCGTATTCTCCACTCGTGAGGATAAATTCAGCGAGAGTTTCATATCTGTCAGAAAATTCCTGACCTTCAAAGAAACACTTGATAAGCTCATTTATATGATGCTCGAACTCCGTAAGTTCATATTCGGAAACGATGCTTCTGATAAACTCCTCGTCCATTTCGGGGTGGCTCTTTCTGAAGACATAAAGGTCTGCAAAAAGGCGAACACCGCAACCCTCGGAGACAAAGTGTTTATGAAGATGAAGAAGCAGGTGGAGATAGAAATACTCATCTTTCAGTATGTAGGAAAATCCACTCCGTTTTTCCGGCTTTGACTTTGAGAAGGGATCCTTGAAAATATCATAGAACTCGGATCTGCTGTCGAGAAGATCGGAATGGATCTCATAGATATAGAACTTATCTTTAATAAACTCATCGTGGTACTCAAGTGCCATGTCAAGGGTGTATCCCTCTTCCTCCATCACGCTGAAAAGACGTACTCTGTTTTCATGACTTGTGCAGATATCAATGTCTGCATGAGTGCGCATAAAGGGAGCGGGGTATAGAGTTTTAAGATAAATACCCTTGAGCTTGATGTAAGGAATCTCCATTTTCTCAATGATATCAAAAATTCTTTGTGCCTCAATATCCTGCCTTGCGGTGCGTGATACCATACGGAAGTGGTTGTACTCAAATTTTTTGAGAATATCGGCAGGGGGATCAAGCTTTTTTACGGCAGGATAGATCATAACTGCCACATTGTGAAGTAATGAAAGCTGATAAAGGGTCTGCCAGTTCATCTCCTCAAAGGGAAGAGGGGGTGCAGTATCGTTAATGACAGAGGCAATAAGGCTTGTCATATACTGTCCGTATTTAATTGGTGAAGTGTTTTCCATAGAATCACCGCCTAATAACCTAACCTTAATTGTATCACAAAGATTCTCAGAAATCAATATTTCTGAGGAAAAGAAAACAGCCGTCGGGAATGACGGCTGTTATGTTATTAGTAACTTTTTAACGTATTAAATCAGATCAGTTTTCCGATTTCATAGGGGTTCTCAAGACCTGCGGCATATTTCTGGATTGCTGTGGCATCCTTGACATCTACATCATTGTCGGCGTTGACATCGGCGCAGGCAGAGTCTCTCTCTGTAAGAGTAAGAAGACCTGCGGCTGACTTCTGGATGGTGGTAGCATCCTTGACATTTACATAGTAGTCACAGTCAGCATCTCCCAGATACTTGGGCTTTTCGGGCTCTGTAACGGTGCCGTCGTAGGCGCTGTAGAACTGAGCACTCAGCCATGCTGCACGGGTGTTGAGCCAGTCGATGGTATAGTCATACTGACCCTTGAAGGTGTCGATGTTGTACTTTGTGACTGTGCTGTCCTGTGTGAATGTACCTGTTGCATAGTCGAAGGTGCCGAGGAGAAGCTCGGAGTGGTCACAGATCCAGTCGCCTGTGGTGAGCTGCCAGCCCATTTTGTAGTTCATTGCGGCGGTACCTTCAAGGAAGCTGTAATATACATCCTTTGAATGAAATTCACCTTCATTTATATTGCGAAGGTTAAACTTCTCAATAGCAGGGAGAAACTCCTCAAACCATACTTCTGCGGCGTACTCCATAATCGTTGCATTTCTTGCGGCATAACCGAGGATGGTGTATTTTGAGGATTTCTTATTGGGTGCGGCGCCGGGCTTGTACTGAACCCACCAGCCGGTAGGCTCTTCGTAGTCGGTAACACCCATGTTTCTGAGATCCCATACAACACCCGTAGCATTACCCAGAGAGTTGTCATAATCCCAGACGGGAGACGCAAAGAACTTCCAGGTTCCGTCCTCTGCCTGCTTATAGACAAAGTAGAGAGAGGAAACACCAACGTCCCAGTTCTTGCCCAGCTCGTTGATGAGCATGATCTTTGTAAGGGAATCGATATCCACAAGCTCAGCCATGTTGGCGGAGTTGGTGCGGACTGCGTTGTACATAGAATCAAACTTTGTTTTTGCTATTTCCAGAACTTCACTGTAGTAGGGGTCGCCCTCGTCGATTTCGGGTCCCTTGAGGGTGAGCTTGCAGCGTGCAGAAGTGGTCTGAACGAAATAGTCACCTGCATCTTTGTTTGCGGAAGCATCAACCTCACAGATGAAGGGGAACTCCTCCTTGAGGGTACCGTCTTCGTTTAAGTGTGTGTCGTCGTCAATTTCGGGAACAAGGTTGTTCTTACCGATATCTACCTTTTGGGTGAGCTGGTATGAACCAAGATACGTGCCGTTCATATAGAGGTCAACAAATCTTGAATCAGAGGCGTAGGGCATACCAACGAAGTCTGAGAGATCCTGAAGGAAGCGGTTTCTGATAAGTGCGCTGTCCTGATAGTTTGCAAGGAGAGAAAGCTTCTTTGTCTTTACCATTCCGTCAACAGAAACAGCACTGTCATAAGTAATGTTAAAGGGCTTTTTGGTTTTGAGCCAGGTAGTGTTTCCTCTGCCCTTTATCTTCTTGATGGGAGTGTTGTCAACATTGCCCTCGTCATCAATGATAGCGCCTGTTGCCTTTGCATCGTTCTCCTTATCTTCAGAGAGATAAGAGAAAAGGTCTGTGCCGTTGCCGTCTGCATCGGGATTGTTAACGAAGATGGCGGCTTCGGCGGTAGAGTGCATAAATATGAGGGTTTCAGTTTCTTCACCGATGGTTACTGTGTAGTTGCGACCCTCTTTGTAATCAAAAGATGCGGTGCTGTTTGCGGGAATAACTGTGTCACCGATTTTCAGATCCTCGCTGTAGGTGTTGAGGAGGGTGACGGTTTTTTCATCTGCACCGGAGGGAAGGAAGAAGTACTTTTCCTCTGAGAGACCTTCGCCCTTTACAAGGCCAAGCTCCTCCATATCGTCCTCGTCATAGCCGATGTAGCTGTCGGCATGCTGCCAATGGTGCCAGCTTTCGGTTTCCTCTGTGTCCTCTACCGCATGGACATAGAGCATATCTGCCTTGATGTAAGAGGGAAGGGTCACGGCCTCCTCTGCAGAGGCTGAAAAGCCCATGGTGCCTGCACTTGCGATCATCAGCAGGGTGAGAATTACGCTGAGTAGTTTTTTCATTTTTGTTTCCTCCTTTAATTTGGGGATAAAACACACAATAATTATATCATACAAGTAATTGTTAGTGCAATACCTCTGAAATGTAAATTAAATGTTAATAACATGGTGTTGAAACTTCATAGTTTTCGTGATATACTGAGATAGTATCAATATGTATTGCAAAGAAAGGATGTAATCGTATGTTTCTTTATAATAAAGATGTTGTCCGTGAGGACTTAAAAGAGCTTACAGAGAGAAGCTATATCCCCTTTGAGGAGCTTCGCTCAAAGACTGTTCTTGTGACAGGTGCTACAGGTATGCTTGCATACTATTTTACCATGGCGCTTATGTACCTGAACTTGGAGAAAGATTATGATATCAGGGTTATCGCTCTGGTAAGAAACAGAGAAAAGGCAGAGAAAAAGTTTGAGGGCTTCCTCAGTGACAGTCGCTTTGAGATTCTGGCTCAGGACGTTTGCGATGAGATCTCCGTTGAGGGCAATGTAGATTACATTTTCCATGCTGCAGGCGCTGCGAGCCCCTACTTTATAAAGAACGACCCCACCGGCATTATTGCCGCCAACACAGAGGGTACTGTGAATGTTTTAAAGCTTGCCAAAGATAAGAAGGTGACAAACGTTGTGTATCCTTCAACCCGTGAGATCTACGGCAAGGTTGAGGGTGTGCAGTTTATCAAAGAGACAGATATGGGTGTCTTTGATCCTCTTGATGCCCGTTCCTGCTACCCTGAAAGCAAGAGAATTGCAGAGACTATTCTCAAGAGCTACTATGTCCAGTACGGCGTACCCTTTACTGTGCTGAGAATTGCCCACTCCTTTGGCCCCGGTATGATAATCAACAACGACGGCAGAGTTATGGCTGACTTTATAAGCGATGCTGTAAACTCCAGAAATATTGTACTTAAAAGTGAAGGTCTGGCTGAGAGAGCTTTCTGCTATGTTACCGATGCTGTAGCCGCAATCTTCCTCGTTATGCTCAAGGGCGAGTGCGGTGAGGCGTATAACCTTGCAAACGAAACAGAGCCTACACCTATCCGTGATGTGGCACTTTCACTTTCAAAATTATTCCCTGAGAGAAATATCGAAGTTGTTTTTGAGATTTCGAGAGATACCTCAGGTTACTGTAACTATACCCGTGTGGGACTTGATACTTCTAAGCTTGAGGCTCTGGGCTGGAAGCCTGAGATAAAGCTTTTAGACGGACTTAAGAAGACTGTTATAAGCTTTGACTGATTATTGACGTAAGTAAAGCAAAAGGAGGGGTTTTGTGAAGCTGCTCAGAAAAGTTAAAAGAAGAATAGTGAAGCTTTCCCCTTCTTATAAAAAGAGGGAAAAGCAGAGAAAAATCCATCCTCATGCCAAGATTTTAGTTGCAGGACTTACTCAGTGCAAGAATCTGGGTGATGTGGTTATTTCTGACTGTACCTCGTATCTTCTCAGGAAATCTGCAAAAGAGAACGGTATAAAGAAACTGAAGCTTTCCCACCTTGATCTGAGAGTGGAAAAGGATAAGAAGAATCTCAACAGAGTCAGAAATTCCGACCTTGTGGTGTTTCCCGGCGGCGGCTTCATTAAGTATAAGCAGGAGAATTTTCCCAAGGAGCTTGGTAGAGTCACAGAGCGTGCGGAGCATTACGGAATCCCCGTTATGTACAATGCAATGGGGGTTGAGGATTATGACAGTGAGAACGAAGGCTGTCTCAGAATTCAGGAAATGCTCAGAAGCTTTTCTACCAGATACATCACTTCAAGAGATTACTCCGATTTTCTCAATGAAACTTACCTCGAAGATGCCCATCTCAAGTCGAAACGAGTAGCAGATCCGGCTGTGTGGTCTGAAGAGGTTTACGGTATAAGCAGAGAAGAGAATGCAGAATATGTTGGCTTGGGAGTAGGAAGAGCCAAGCTGTTTGAGGCCTACGGAATTCCCGTAACAGGGGAAGAAATGCTTTCTGTATGGGAGAATATTATCGCCGAGCTTGATAAAAGAGGCATCAAGTGGAAGCTTTTCACCAACGGACTCAAGAAGGATGAGGATTTTCTCACGGAGCTTCTGGAGAGACTGTCTCTCTCTGACAAGAGAGAGGAGTTTTCAGTGCCTGCACCTGAGACCTCCCGTGAACTTGTGGAGAATATTTCAAAGTTCAAAGGAATAATTGCCCTTCGTATGCATGCAAATATCATAGCTTTTTCTCTCGGGATACCCTCAGTAGGACTTATCTGGAACGATAAGCTGAGATTCTTCGGAGAAAGTATTGATTATCCTCAGCGGTTTATTGAGTATCATAAGCTCAAGGATACCGACTTCATAATAAGTACCTTTATTCAGGCTATGGCTGAGGGTGTAAATGCTGATATTATCAAAAGAGAGAAAGCTTCTGCATATGACAGTGTCAGTGAGTATATGAAGGAATTCTCAAAAGAGTTTCTTGATTCCCGCAGGAGAGATCTAAGTAAGGTGAAGATGGTCTGGTATGGACTTCCAAACCTTGAATCAGAGAGGTTGAATCACAAGTTCTTTGAGGACAATGTGGAGTTTTTTATAAGTGATGACGAGGAGCTTCACGGCACACAATGCCTTGGAAAGCCTGTTTTTTCACCGAAGAAAATAAAGGGGAAGCTTCAAAAACCCTTTGTTATTATCAGCGAGACCATCGACTATACCCCTGCAGCCCAGAAGCTTATAGGTTGGGGATATAAGGAGCGGTATCACTTCACCAATATGCATGCATACAGACGGTATGCCTTCAATAAAGGTGAAATCTTTTTCCCTGCAGTAAGCACGGAGGCTCCTGCTGCAAAATAAAATAAAGGCTGTCGGTAAATCACAAAGGATTCCGACAGCCTTTTTTAATTTTTGTTTGGAAGAATGTCATAATCACAGCTGTAGTAGCGGTGACTTCTCTTTCTTCTGAACTTTGGTTTATAGTCATCGAGGGTGCAACCCTCAAAAATAACCTTATCAAAATCGATATTGTGGTTGACTCTATCCTCCTCGGGAGGAAGGGTCATATAGTCGCCGAACATATGGGTGAGGAGCTTTTCGTACTGTGAGGGGGCTTTTGCGGTAAAGCCTTCAAATTCAATATCTGTACCGTCACCCCAGAATTCAATAGGAGCAATCTCCTGAGGATATCCGTGGAAACCGCTGAGAGATGCCACCTGCTTCTTATCAGATATCAGGTTTGAGATTTTTCCCAACACATTTCTCATCCACATCAGGAAAAACTTGGGGAGAATGCACTGGACAAGTCTCATGCTCACAATGAAAGGAAGACTCATATTCTTATAGAGAAATTCCGTTGTCTTTTCCTTGGAGCAGATAAAGCCTGTGAGCATACTCATTCCCTTGAAGAGAAGTTTTTGGAGAAGAGAGTTCGAGGGGGCAAAGTCCAAGGGAAAAATGTCAATAAAGATACCCTTGTGAATAGGTGTATGCTCAAACTTATCCTCGGGGAAATAGGTGCCTGTTTTTCTGAGCTTTGCATAGTAGAAATAGCACTTCTTCTCGGTTTTCTGATTCTGCAGAAAAAGATCGGAGGGAAGCTCCTCTTTTGCTATTTTAATGAATTTATTGAAATCCTCACGAGGCATCGAGACATCGATGTCGTCATCCCAGGGGATGAAGCCCTTGTGCCTTACGGCTCCTATGAGTGTACCGCCTACAATGTAGTATCGGAGGTTGTGCTTGCGGCAGATTTTGTCCAATTCCTTAAGAATCTCAAGCTCTTCAAGCTGAAGCTTTCTCAGGAGAGTATTCTCATTGCTTTGAGACACGGAATCAACTCCTGTCCTTAGAAAATTATCAGTAATATAAATCCCGTACATATGATATTGTATCTTTTTGAGATACATAAGTCAATGAAAAAATTAAGCAAAAAGCTTTGAACTGATGCTTGACTTTTTGGGGGGATGTAGTTAAAATAAGCACGTAAAACCACAAGAAAGCAGGAGATAGGTATGGCTTCAGGTTTTAAAACCGCATTAGTAGAAGGTACTTTTTTCTTGACAATAAGAAAAAAGATTGATTCCATTCTGGGCAAGGTTTCCCGAAAACTCTATTATTCTCGCGGAAAGGTTCAGAATAATAAGTTGTTTGTCATGACATTTGACAATCAGTATAACTGTAACGCAAGATATATTGTTGATGAGATAATCCGTCAGAAGCTCCCTATTGATATTGTGTGGGCGGGTGACAAGAACACAATGAAGACAGGAGAGTTCCCTCCTGAGGTAAGAGTGGTAAGACGCAAGTCTGCAGATATGTTTGATGAGCAGGCAACTGCAAAGGTCTGGCTGGACAATGCTCTCAGCTGTCTGTGGTACGATATGCCCAAGAAGAAGAATCAGATATATATCAATACCTGGCACGGCAGTATGGGCATAAAGAAGCTGCAGGGCTCACCTGAGTGGATGGAAATTGCCGCAAAGAGCAAGAAAACAACTGACTATATGGTAGCGAACAGCACCTTTGAGGAAGATGTGTATCGTACAACCTTCTGGCCTCAGACACCCATCTGGAAGCTGGGTCACGCTCGTAATGATATTCTCTTTGAGAAGGAAAGAATAGAGAGTCTCAGAGAGGAAGTATGTGAGTTTTTTGGTGTTGATACAGATAAGAAGCTTCTGCTCTATGCTCCCACTTTCAGAGATTCGGGAGATGTTTCCTGTTACAACATAAACTATGAGAATCTCAAGAAAGCACTTGAAGAAAAGTATGGCGGTGAGTGGCTCATCCTCGTGCGTATGCACTATAAAAACCGCACAGGTGCAGCAGCTTTCACTCCCAACGAATGGCTCAAGGATGCAGGAGATTATCCTGATATGCAGAAGCTTATTTCGGTTTGCGATTTTGGTATAACTGACTATTCAAGCTGGGCTTACGACTATGTTCTTACACGACGTCCCATGATTCTTTATGCTCCCGATGTAGAGAAATATAAGAAGGGCAGAGGTCTTTATTATCCTCTTGAAGAAACTCCATTCCCCATTGTTCATGACAATAAGGAGCTTAAAGAGGCTGTTATTTCCTTTGATGAGGAAAAATATCAGCCTGAGATTGACAGATTCCTTGAGGCGAGAGGTTGCTATGAGAAGGGAACGGCTTCAAAGGAAATCGTTGAGAAAATTAAGGAAATTATGGGAATAAACGCATAAAATTATATCCGGCGGGCAGAAAACAGTTTTTTAGTTTTCTGTCCGATCTTTTTTTACATAACAGATACGTGCAGTTGACATCTTTTTTGCGATTTGATAAAATCTGGAATATAATACGAATTAGGAGTGTGAAGTCTTTTGGTTTCCGGAAAAGCAAAGCCACTAGGCACAGGACAGCCTCTTGACAGAGCATATGCAGATGAAAAGGGCAGACTGTTTTTTTATGATAATGCTAAGTTTATACTTATTTTTCTCGTGGTTCTCGGACATTTGATAGAACCTTTCAGAACTTCGGGACAGGGGAGCGCAATGTTTCTCTTTGCATGGAGAATAATAAATACCCTCCATATGCCTGCAATGATTTTTATTTCAGGCTTCTTCGCAAAAAAATATATCCGTCCTGATGGGTCCTTTAATGTACAGAGACCTTTTACCTACATGGTTTATTATCTCGTGGCAGAAATAGTTTTCGGTGCCCTCGAGGTTTATGTGCTGGGTGTGGAGATCACCAAGTCCATTCTTCAGCCTCGCTCTGCTTTGTGGTTCCTTATGTGTCTTGCATGGTGGTATCTGCTTCTGCCTGCTATTAATAAGATTGAACCGAAATATATGCTGACCATTGCCGTGGTGGTGGGTGTTTTCATCGGATACGATTCACAGATCAGCAATTTCCTTGCCTTTTCCAGAATGATGACACATTTCCCTTTCTTCCTTATGGGATACTATATTTCAAGTGAGAAGATGCAGTTTGTGCTTACAAAGAAAGCAAAGATTTTATCTCTCCCCGTGCTTCTTCTGAGTGTTGGCTCCATTGTTGTCATTATGTTTCTTTTCAGAAGTTCAGGTCCTTTCGACTTCAATATTAACTGGATTATTTCTTGCGACAAATCGTATTTCAAAGTTTTCAAGAATAAAGGCATCAGTCCTGTATTCTGGTTCCTGCCCAGAGTATGGTTTTATCTCTGCGCCGTAGGTTTGGGCTTTTCGTTCCTTGCATGGGTTCCTAGAAAGAAAACCTTCTTCACAAAACTCGGCGCCCGTACTCTCGGGCCCTACATTCTCCATATGCTTATTATCTTCTTGTACAGATCAGATAAATTTGCTTGGGCAACCTATGACTGGTTTAAGTACGAGTGGCTTGGCTGGAAGAATATTTTTGTGCTGAGAATTATTATGATTCCTGCAGCTTTTTTACTTACTCTTCTGCTGTCACAGTATCCTTTCTATTGGCCCTTCGAGATGCTTGGCAAAATTAAAATCAAGAAAATTCTCAAAAAAGAAACAGACTGAATACATAGGTTTTCATATATGAATAAGCGAAAGCACCTCTGACCATAATAGAGTCGGAGGTGCTTTTTGTTATGAAAAGATACACATACGGAAGAAATCAGAAAAGCCGCAGGGAAAAGGTTGGATTCATTACGGCTTTTTCAGTTTGCATAGTGGCAATAGGTCTCGCTCTTTGGTCAACCTATCTGAGCATTAGTGATATCGACGAGGTAAAGGAAAAGACATATATTTCGACTTATCCCAAAGAGACACAGGCGGTTGTAAACGAGGTAACGGGAGTTACCGAAACTCTTCCTTTGATAATCGAGACTAAAGAAACGGAGGAAGTGACGGAGGTTTACACCGAAACACAGACAAATCCTGAGCCTTATACAGGAGACAGCGAGGCGCTCCAGACCATTCTTCAGGTGTCGCCGAGCCTTGAATATCCCACAAGAGACGGAAAGATTCTCAAGCAGTACAGCGAAGAAGCCGTTTTCAGCAATACCATGGGTGACTATCGTGTTCACAACGGAGTTGACTTTGAGGCGGAACCGGGCGAAAGTGTCTCAGCTATGTCTGACGGTGTAGTTGAGCGCATATACTATGATGATATGCTGGGAAATGTCATTGTGGTGAGAAACGGCACCTTCTGTGTGAAATACTGCGGTGTCGAGGATGAAATGTGCTGTGAAGAGGGTAGTGAGATTACAAGGGGAGATGTTATTGCCAAGGTAGGAAATATCCCTTCTGAGGCAAAGGATGAGACGCATCTTCACATTGAGGTGCAGGTAGGGGATAGGAATATCGATCCTCTTACCGTGATTTCCAGTAATCAGTAGCATAGTAATGACATTATTTTGATTTGAGAATAGCGAGGGCTACGGCACTCGGCGCTTCTTTGTCACGCCTCGTGTGCACTACGCATCTCTTTAAAAATCCACTGTCTCCTTTAATTCACCTATTCGGATTTTTGGAGAATCAAATCCGAATTATTCGGTGAATTCAAGCTCGACCTTGATTTTTAAAGGCTCCGTGCCTCGGCGCTTCTTCATGCCCCCGTTTCGTTTTAGGGGCAAAAAAAGACGGCTGTGGAAATCTTTCTCCACAGCCGTTTTTTACTTCTTCTCTATAGTCATATTTATAAGTTTTTTGCCTTCCTTGTCGTATGAAACTCCGGTTTCACTAAATCCTGATTTGATATAGGTTTTGTATGCTGCCGGATTATCCTCATAAACCTCAAGTATGATCGTCTTAATGCCCATCATTTCAAAAGCAATATTACAAGCGCATATTGTGGTGTCAGTACCCAGACCGTGTCTGTTTGCCTTTTCGCTGTCGATGAGCAGTCTGCCGAATTCGGCAGTTGTGCCTTCAATACCGTAAATGGAAACACTGCCTATCCAGATATCGTCATAAAGAACAGAAAAGGAATAATCGTTTTCTTTGTTCAGATAGTTTTGGTACCATTTTTTCTGAGCTTCTTCCGAAATAAGTCCTGAGTAAACAAAACGATGCCTGTGTTTATTTCTGAGAAGCCTCAGATTTTCTATATGTTCTTCTTCAAGAGGTACAAGCTTAATGTCTTTATATTCACCGCTGTAAGTGTGTTTCAATTAAATACACTTCCGTTTCATAACTTCGGTGATATCAGGAAATGTTACCGAAGCTTTTTGATAAGATAAAAAACAGTTGGAGAAATCCTGAAAACTCTCAATAGGAATTTTTGCTTTGCTCCGAGGTTTGTGAGTTTTGTTCTTGAATAAATTTTTCTGAATTCCTTAACCACTGCTTTTTGCTCGGATCTATAGTCGCAGTCGTCAGATCTCATATCTACATAAAGCATGGTAAGCAGATTCATAAGCTGACACATAACCGTGCTGTGAAGATCAGGATATTTATCCATAAAAAATGAATCATAAATATCTATGAGCTTTATTGCTGTGAGCTGACTTTTTCTGAACTTTCCTCTCACGGCACTCTCTTCGCTCTGAACATAATGGTAGAGAGGTTTTGAGGTGAAGTAAGCGGACTCGGCTTTGTCAAAAGCCTGTCGGGCAAACAAGCCGTCCTCACCTCTGGCTATCTGCTCGTTGAATCTGATTCCGTCTATGATCTTTTTTGAAAAAAGTTTATTCCAGGCGAAGGGGAAACTTTTAACGAGGCGTTTCATGGAATCAGCCTTGTTATAAAGTCCGTATTGATCGTCGGAAGTTTTATGAATAGTTTCTTTACTTGGATATGTAATAAAGTGTTCGAAATTAACAGCATCAACATTATGTTTATTAATAATGTCAATGAGATACTGGTAGGTGTCAGGCTCAAGATAGTCATCACTGTCAATAAAGCTGTAATAGTCCCCGTGGGAAAGATCGATGCCTTTGTTGCGGGTTGCGGAAACGCCTGAGTTCTCCTTGTGATGTACGATAACTCTGTTGTCTTTTTCTGCATATTCTTTACATACTGCAAGGCTTTCATCAGTGGAGCCGTCATCTACAAGTATGATCTCAAGATTCTTATATGTCTGGTTAACGATGCTGTCAAGACAGGGTCTCAGGTACTTTCCGGGATTATAGACAGCAATAATGACAGAAATCAGAGGGGAGTTGATATTGGTCATAACAAAATCTCCTTCAGAGTGATACAAATTAATAATACAGTATATTCAGAAAAAAGTCTATAGCTAAATGATTGTGTCAAAAAAAGAGCAACCGCCTTGCGAGGGTTGCTCTGGAAATCCGAAGTATAAATTAGGCATCCTTGCCCTTGATATCGAGATAGGAAATGATAACATCAACTATTTGCTCGGTGGAAAGCTTTGTACTGTCTATACACAGATCATAGTTCTGGGAATAGCCCCACTTCTGTCCCGAGTAAAAGCTGTAGTAGTTAGCTCTCACCTTGTCTGTCTTGTTTACAACCTGCTCAGCACGGGCTTTGTCAACACCCCTGAGGCGGATGGCACGCTCTTTGCGGTACTCCATATCGGCGTGAATAAACAAACGGACACAATCATCTCTGTCTTTGAGAATGTAATCAGCACATCTGCCAACAATTACGCATGGACCCTGCTCTGCAAGCCTCTTTATGATCTTATGCTGAAGAATGTAGAGCCTGTCGTTTACAGGAAGGTCACCCATAGCTGAGTATCCGGTGCCGAAACTGTAAAGACCCATGGAGAGAGAGTAGAGGAGACTGTTTGTAGCTCTTTCGTCAACATTCTCAAAAACCTCCGAGTCTATACCGCTCTCTTTTGCAGCAAGAGAGATGAGTTCCTTATCATAAAAGGGAATCTGTAGCTTCTCGGAAAGAGCTTTTCCTATTTCTCGACCGCCGCTTCCAAACTGTCTGGCGATTGTAATTATGAATTTGTTTGACACTGTACTACCTCCCGGAAGAAAATAATCTGAAAATATAGTATCATATAATTGATAAAAAATCACTAGTTTTTTGTCAAAAACTGTGAATTTTGTTAAACTGTCCAATTTGAGGTATTTAAATGTGTGAAAATATTATAATATAATATGTATATGTAAAGGGAGTCAAAATAATGTCAGACAGAATGAACAATCAGAAACATGAAAAAACTTAAGCGAGAAAAGTCAGTGTTTATGCGGTTTTTGGAGCGTTTGAAAAAAATCTTAAAAAAATTTTAAAAAAACGCTTGACATTTTGACTCACTTGATATAAAATAACTCTTGCGCTCGAGAGAGAAAGCTTACAAACTTGTAACCCTTTTGAGAGTGCAAGGACATTGAAAATTGAACAACAAAGACAAAGAGAACCCGTAATTTTTTTGAGGAAAATAAGTACTCATAAATTACAGTGAAGATGACACAACAAACATCAAGTAAACACGCAAGTGTTTTAATGAGCAGACACAAAAGCTCTGAAATTGATCTTAACACCTTCGGGTGTTAACATACAAATTTTAGAGAGTTTGATCCTGGCTCAGGACGAACGCTGGCGGCGTGCCTAACACATGCAAGTCGAACGGAGTAAGACGCTGATTTGATTGTAGCTTGCTACAGGATTTTCTTGT
>JAZQAF010000013.1:0-33013 GCA_045545015.1 Ruminococcus sp. | reverse complement strand
AGAAAGGCATCCTGGTAATTAATTTCGAGATGCCTCGCATCTCCAAGCATTCGGTAGGAAAGCTCCAAAAGGGCGGTCAATATTTTAGACCGTACCTTGGGCTTTAACCCCCGATACGCCGCCACCGAGAGTGGCAGCAAGAAAAACAAACTTGCATATAGGAGGAAATTAAAATGCAAATTTCAGACGTTATTGCAGACATGCTCACCAGAATTAGAAATGCTAATGATGCAAAGCACGAGTCTGTAGACATTCCCGCATCCAACCTTAAGAAGGCAATCGCTCAGATTCTTCTCAAGGAAGGTTACATTAAGAATTATCAGATCGTCGAGGACGGCAAGCAGGGCATCATCCGTGTTACCCTCAAGTACGCTCCCGGCAAGCAGAAGGTTATTCACGGTCTTAAGAGGGTTTCCAAGCCCGGTCTTCGTATCTACTCCAACTGTGAGGATATGCCCAAGGTAATGAACGGTCTCGGTATCGCGATCGTTTCCACCTCCAAGGGTGTTATGACCGATAAGAAGGCAAGACAGGCTAACGTAGGCGGCGAGATCCTCGCCTTCGTATGGTAAGAAAGGGAGGTTTGTAAGTTATGTCAAGAATTGGTAGAGAACCTATTACCGTTCCCGCAGGCGTAACCGTAACCGTTGCTGCTGGCAACGTTGTTACCGTAAAGGGCCCCCTCGGCGAACTCAATCAGACTTTCGCAAGTCAGCTTACCATTACCCAGGAAGGTGACAAGATCCTTGTTTCCCGTCCTAACGACGAGAAGGAGAACCGCTCTCTTCACGGTCTCACCAGAACACTTCTCAACAATATGATTGTTGGTGTTACTAAGGGCTTCGAGAAGAAGCTTGAGATCGTTGGTGTAGGTTACAGAGTTGAGAAGCAGGCAGGCAAGATCGTTCTTGGCCTTGGCTACTCTCACCCCGTAGTATTTGAGGAAACTAACGGCGTGACATTCACCTGTCCCGACCAGACCACTATCATTGTTAAGGGTATTGACAAGCAGGCAGTTGGTCAGATGGCAGCCGTTATCAGATCCAAGAGACCTCCTGAGCCCTACCTTGGTAAGGGTATTAAGTACTCTGGTGAGTATATCCGCCGTAAGGCTGGTAAGACCGGTAAATAATGAAAGGAGATTTGAAAGATGGTTAAGAGAATCGACAGTAATGCACAGCGTCTTAAGAGACATAAGAGAGTACGCGGCAAGATTTCCGGCACTGCAGAGAGACCCCGTCTCGCTGTTTACCGTTCCAACGCTCATATCTCTGCTCAGATTATCGACGACGTAGCAGGTGTAACACTTGCCAGTGCAAGCACCTACGAGGCATCCTTTGAGGGCATCGGCTCCAACAAGGAAGCAGCTCGTAAGGTTGGTGCCACTCTTGCAGAGCGTGCACTTGAGAAGGGCATTTCCGCAGTAGTATTTGGCCGCGGTGGCTACATTTATCACGGACGTGTATCGGAATTAGCTGAAGGCGCTCGCGAGGGCGGCCTCAAGTTCTAATCGCCGGTTTGTACACTGTTTCGACACAAAGAAACATTCTATAAGGAGTTTAACATGGCAACTAAAATTAATGCAGCTGAGCTTGATCTTCAGGAACAGCTTGTAGTATTAAACCGTGTTTCCAAGACCGTAAAGGGCGGTAGAATCGCTCGTTTTGCAGCTATCATGGTAGTAGGCGACGGAAATGGTCACGTAGGCTTCGGCCTTGGTAAGGCAGCTGAAGTTCCCGATGCAATCCGCAAGGGAATCGAGGATGCTAAGAAGAATCTTGTTAAGGTTTCCCTCAGAGGAACAACTATCCCTCACGAAATCATCGGTGAGTACGGCGCAGGTAAGGTGCTTCTCAAGCCCGCTGCTCCCGGTACCGGTGTAATCGCAGGCGGCCCTGTTCGTGCAGTGCTCGAGGTTGCTGGTATCAAGGATATCAGAACTAAGGCTCTCCGCTCCAACAACCCCTGCAACGTAGTTCGTGCTACTTTCCAGGGACTTAAGCTTCTCCGTACAGCAGAGGAAGTTGCTGCTGTAAGAGGCAAGTCCGTTAAGGAAATTCTGTAAGGAGGGTGTGCGAGATGAAAATTACATTAGTAAAGAGCCTTATCGGCTGCAAGAAGGATCAGATTGCTACAGCTCACGCTCTCGGTCTCAAGAAGATCGGTGACGCTACAGAGCAGCCCGACAACGCAGCTACAAAGGGCAAGATCGCAAAGATCGTACACCTCATTCAGGTTGAAGCTTAATAGGGAGGTGCAACATAATGAAATTACATGAATTATCCCCCGTAGAAGGCTCCAAGCGTGAGGCTAAGAGAATCGGCAGAGGTCACGGCTCAGGCCAGGGCAAAACTGCCGGTAAGGGCCACAAGGGTCAGAAGGCAAGAGCAGGCCGCGGTATGAGAATCGGCTTCGAAGGTGGTCAGATGCCCCTTCAGAGACGTCTTCCCAAGCGTGGTTTCAACAACATCTTCGCTAAGAACATTGTTTCCGTAAACGTTGGTACCCTCGAGAAGTTCGAGAACGGTGCAGTTGTTGATACACAGGCTCTCATCGACGCAGGCATCGTTAAGAATTCCTTTGACGGTGTAAAGGTTCTCGGCAACGGCAACCTCACAAAGAAGCTCACCGTTAAGGTTACTGCTTTTTCCGAGTCTGCTAAGGCTAAGATAGAAGCTGCAGGCGGAAAGGCAGAGGTGATCTAATTGTTTAAGACAATCAGAAACGCATTCGCGATTCCCGATATCAGAAAGAAGCTGTTCTTCACACTGATGGTTATTATCGTTTATAGAATCGGTTGCGTAATCCCTGTTCCTTTTGTAAACATTGAGATGCTCAATCTTCAGATGGGCGGTCTCGACGGTGGCAACACCATCTTTGCTTACCTCAACACCCTTTCCGGTGGTGCTTTCGGTAACGCAACAATTTTTGCAATGGGTATTACACCCTACATCAACAGCTCCATTATCATGCAGCTCCTCTGCGTAGCTATCCCCGCTCTTGAGAGACTCTCAAAAGAGGGCGAAGACGGCAGAAAGAAGATCGCTACTATGACCCGTTACCTGACCGTTATCCTCGGTCTTATCCAGGGTACAGCTTACTTCTTCTACCTCAAGGGTTCCTGGCTGCTCACAGTAAACAAGGGCTTCGACCTCTGGTTTGCAGCAGCAGTTATCATCCTTACCTTCACAGCAGGTACTGCACTTATGATGTGGCTCGGTGAGCAGGTTAACAACCACGGCATCGGTAACGGTATCTCCATTCTTCTGTTTGCAGGTATCGTAGCTCGTCTGCCCCTCACTGTTACACAGATCATTTCTTACTTCACAAACGCTAAGGTCCTTGGCGTTCACTACTACTTCACAACAGCATTCTTCATCCTTCTCTTCCTCGTTGTAATCTGGATCATCACTTACATGCAGGATGCAGAGAGAAGAATCCCTGTTCAGTATGCAAAGAGAGTTGTAGGCAGAAAGATGTACGGCGGCCAGTCCAGCCACCTTCCCATCAAGGTTGCTCTCGGCGGCGTTATGCCCGTTATCTTCGCTTCCTCTATCCTTTCCATCCCCGGTACTATCCAGATGTTTGTAAAGGTTAAGGCAGGCTCCTTCTGGGAGAAGTTCTTCCAGGCTTTCGCAATGGACGGTTGGCTGTACCTCACACTGTACTTCCTCCTCATCCTTGCTTTTGCATATTTCTACACAACTATTCAGTATAATCCTATTGAGATGGCTAACAATCTCAAGCAGAATAACGGTACCATCCCCGGCATCCGCCCCGGTACCCCCACTGCCGACTTTATCAAGAAGATTCTCTCCAGAATCACTCTTATCGGCGCACTCTTCCTCGCTTTCATCGCACTTGTTCCCTCGATCTACACCTCACTTACAAAGCTTCAGGGCCTTTCAATGGGTGGTACTTCCATCATCATTGTAGTTGGTGTTGCTCTCGAGACAGTTAAGCAGATGGAATCTCAGATGATGATGCGTCATTATAAGGGCTTCCTGGACTAATCTAAGTTAAAGGAGAAGGATTATGAATATTATTCTCTTAGGTGCTCCCGGTGCCGGTAAAGGCACACAGGCTGCAGTTATCTGCGAGCACCTCCAGATCCCCACTATCTCTACTGGTAATATTATCAGAGAGGCGCTGAGAACCGGCACAGAGATGGGTCTCAAGGCAAAGGCTTTTATTGAAGCCGGCAAGCTTGTACCCGACGAGGTTGTTATCGGTATCATTGAGGAGAGACTTCAGAATGACGACTGCAAAAACGGTTTCATTCTTGACGGTTTCCCCAGAACGATTCCTCAGGCCGAGGCTCTGGACAAGATGGGCGTTACCATCGACAAGGTAATCGATATCGAAGTACCTGACGAGGTAATCGTTACAAGACTGTCCGGACGCCGCGTTTGTGAGAAGTGTGGCAGACCTTATCACCTTGTGGATTTAAAGCCCAGGGTTGAAGGTGTTTGCGACGACTGCACAGGCGCCCTTATTCAGCGCAAGGACGATCACATTGATACAGTGAAAGCACGTCTTGAAATCTACCATGCTGAGACTGAGCCCCTTATTGATTACTATAAGGCTCAGGGTAAGCTTGCAGTTATTGAGGGACAGAACACAGTCTCTGATACAACTGCTCTGACACTCAAGGCACTTGAGGCTTAAAGAGAATGGTAGTTATCAAGTCGCCCCGGGAGATCAGCTGTATGCAGCGTGCGTGCAAAATTTCCGCAAATGCTTTAAAGCTTGCAGGAAAAGCAGTTGAGCCGGGTGTTTCAACACTTGAAATTGATACTCTTATCCACA
Organism: Ruminococcus sp.; assembly: GCA_045545015.1. GTDB lineage: Bacteria > Bacillota > Clostridia > Oscillospirales > Acutalibacteraceae > Ruminococcoides. The sequence goes on along the minus strand of JAZQAF010000013.1, from coordinate 28,204 downwards.
AGTACATCGAGAAAGAAGGCGCCCGCGCCTCCTTTCTCGGGTACGGCGGTTTTCCCAAGAGTTCATGTATTTCAGTAAACAATGTGGTTATCCATGGCATACCTAACAAGAACTGCATTCTCAAGGAGGGCGACATCGTCTCCATAGATGTTGGCGCATTCTTTGAGGGTTATCACGGCGACAATGCCTTCACCTTCCCCTGCGGAGATATTTCTAAGGAAGCAAAAGCTCTGCTGGATGCAACCAGAGAATCTCTCTACGAGGGTATAAGGGCAGCACAGGCAGGTAACCGTGTAGGCGACATAGGCCACGCAGTTCAGAGCTATGTCGAAGCTCGCAGTTACTCGGTGGTACGAGATTTTGTCGGCCACGGCGTAGGTGCGAAGTTACACGAAGAACCCAGTGTACCTAATTTCGGCACTCCGGGCAGAGGTGTTCGACTTGTCCCCGGTATGACCATTGCCATCGAGCCCATGATAAATATGGGCGATTATAAAGTAAAGGTCCTCGATGATGACTGGACAACAGTTACCGTGGACGGAAGCCTTTCAGCTCATTTTGAGCATACCATCTGCATCACCCCCGACGGACCGAAGATTCTTACGGTTCCGGACGACGAGGTGAGCTTATGATGCTCGAGAAGGGCTCTGTAGTCAGGGCAAAGGCAGGACGGGACAAGGATAAGTTTTTCCTTGTTATCAAGGTTTCAGAGGGTTTTGCCTATATCTGCGACGGCAAACGCCGCAAACTGGAGAATCCCAAAAAGAAGAATTTAATTCATCTGGAACTTACAAACACCATTGCAGATGATTCAATGGATACTGACCGCAAGATAAGAAAGTTCCTGAGCGACTATGCTCAGAAAACACCTTAAGGAGGGTATTTATTATGTCAAAACAGGACGTTATCGAAATTGAAGGTATCGTAACAGATGCTCTTCCCAACGCACAATTTACGGTAGAGCTCCCCAACGGCCACAAGATTCTGGCTGTAATTTCCGGAAAGCTCCGTATGAACTTCATCAGAATTCTTCCCGGAGACAAGGTTACTGTGGAGATGTCTCCCTATGACCTGACAAGAGGACGAATCACTTGGAGAAGTAAGTGATTCTCAAAATTCACTGACATTTTAAGAAAGGAATGATTATTAATGAAAGTCAGACCTTCAGTAAAGAAAATTTGCGATAAGTGCAAGGTTATCAAGAGAAAAGGCAAAGTTATGGTAATCTGCGAGAACCCCAAGCACAAGCAGAGACAGGGCTAATCCTAAAGGGATTTCCACTTTACACAGCAAGGCAAGACCTTGTAACTTATAAATTACTTAAATTTTATATGGAGGTGCACAAATATGGCTCGTATAGCAGGCGTTGACCTTCCCAGAGATAAGAGAATCGAGATCGGTCTCACATATATCTATGGTATCGGTAGAAAAACTGCAACAGACATTATTGCTGCAACAGGTATTGATCCCGACACTCGTGTCAGAGATCTTACAGAAGATGATATTTCAAAACTCAGAGACTATATTGACGGCAACTATCGCGTAGAGGGTGACCTCCGTCGTGACATTGCATTTGATATCAAGAGACTTATCGAAATTGGTTGCTATCGTGGCGTTCGTCACAGAAAGGGTCTCCCCGTAAGAGGACAGCGCAGTAAGACTAACGCTCGTACTCGTAAGGGTCCCCGTAAGACAATGGCAAACAAGAAGAAGTAAGGAGGTAACACGACATGGCAGTAAAAGCAGCTAAGAAGACTGTTCGTCGCCGCCGCGAGAAGAAGAATATCGAGCGTGGCGCAGCACACATTCAGTCAACTTTCAACAATACAATTGTTACCATTTCCGACGTTCAGGGTAACGCAATTTCTTGGGCTTCCGCCGGCGAACTCGGTTTCCGTGGCAGCAGAAAATCTACTCCCTTCGCAGCTCAGTCTGCTGCAGAGACAGCAGCTAAGGCAGCTATGGAGCACGGTCTCAAGTCCGTTGACGTTTACGTTAAGGGACCCGGCCAGGGACGTGAGGCAGCAATCAGAGCATTACAGACAGCAGGTCTGGAGGTTACAATGATCAAGGACGTAACTCCCATTCCTCACAACGGTTGCCGTCCTCCCAAGAGAAGACGCGTATAAAAGGAGGTAACGAATTATGGCAAGATACACAGATGCTGTATGCAGACAGTGCCGTAGAGAGGGCAAGAAGCTTTTCCTCAAGGGCGAGCGTTGCTATACAGGCAAGTGCGCAATCGCACGCAGAGAGTATGCACCCGGTCAGCACGGCCAGGGCAGAAAGAAGGTTTCTGAGTACGGTGTTCAGCTCAGAGCTAAGCAGATGACAAGACGTTACTACGGCGTTCTTGAAGGTCAGTTCAGAAAGTACTATGCACTGGCTGAGAAGAAAGAGGGTAAGACAGGTGAGGCACTCCTCGCTATCCTCGAGAGCCGTCTTGACAATACAGTTTACAGACTCGGTTGGGCTTCCTCCCACGCTGAGGCTAGACAGCTTGTAAACCACGGTCATTTCACAGTTAACGGCAAGAAGGTTGATATTCCTTCTTACCTCACAAAGCCCGGCGATGTAATCGCTATCGCAGAGAACAGCCGTCAGAACGGCAAGTTCAAGGTAGTTATTGAGGCTTGCGCTTCCAGACCCGTTCCCAAGTACCTCGAGCTCAACAGAGACGCTTTCGAGGGCAAGGTTGTTGCAGTTGCACAGCGTGACGAGATCGACCTGGACGTTGACGAGACCCTCATCGTTGAGTTGTACTCCAAGTAATCCCACGTAAAACTTAGGTAGTTTACGGACATCTCAGCAGATGCTGAATAATGTTAAGGAGGATTCGCATGATAGAAATTGAAAAGCCCAGAATCAGTGTTGAAGATTTATCTTCCGACGGAAAATACGGTCGTTTTGTAGTTGAGCCTCTTGAGAGAGGCTTCGGCAACACCCTCGGCAACAGCTTAAGACGTGTTCTGCTGTCATCTCTTGAGGGCTGCGCTGTAACATCTATCAAGATCGACGGTGTTCTCCACGAGTTTTCAACTATTGAGGGAGTTAAAGAGGACGTTACAGAGATCGTTCTCAATATGAAGAGCCTGGTAGCAAAGCTTCACAGCAACGGCCCCAAGGTCGTAGAGATTGCTGCTGAGGGCCCCTGCGCAGTTACAGCTGATATGATCAAGTGTGACAGCGAGGTTGAGATCCTCACTCCCGATCTTCACATCGCAACTCTGGGTGAAGACGCAAAACTCAACATGGAAATTACACTGGACAGAGGCAGAGGCTACATTCCTGCAGAGAAGAACAAGGCTCTTGCAGGCAACAATGTAATCGGTGTCCTTCCGGTTGACTCCATTTATACACCCGTGCTCAAGGTCAACTACACAGTTGACAACACCCGTGTTGGTCAGATTACCGACTACGATAAGCTGACACTTGATGTATGGACAAACGGCGTTATTAACGCACAGGAGGCTGTATCCCTTGCAGCAAAGGTTCTCACCGAGCACCTTAATCTCTTCGTTGACCTCTCTGACAGAGGCTCACAGGAGATCATGGTTGTGAAAGAGGACAGTAGCAAGGAGAAGGTTCTCGAGATGCAGATCGAGGAGCTGGACCTTTCCGTTCGTTCCTTCAACTGCTTAAAGCGTGCTAACATCCATACCGTTGAGGATCTCATCGGTATGTCCGAAGAGGAAATGATGAAGGTTCGTAACTTAGGCAGAAAGTCTCTCGAAGAAGTTATTCAGAAGATTTCCAGCCTCGGATTCAGTCTTCGCAGCGAGGACGACTAATCCCTTTTTATAAATGACAAAGGAGTGAATGAAATGCCCGGTACAAGAAAACTCGGAAGAGCTACAGCTCACAGAACAGCAATGCTCAGAGCAATGGTAACCTTCCTTTTCGAAAACGGTAAGATAGAGACAACTGTCACTCGTGCTAAGGAGGTTTCCTCCATGGCAGAGAAGATGATCACCATCGCTAAGGAGAATAGCCTCCACAACAAGCGTCTTGTTATGTCCTTCGTAACAAAAGAGGATGTAGCAACAAAGCTTTTTGCAGAGATCGCTCCCAAGTACAAGGACAGAAACGGCGGATACACTCGTATCACAAAGATCGGTCCTCGTCGTGGTGACGCAGCAGAGATGGCAATTATCGAGCTTATCTGATTATATTTTTAAAGCTAAAGGGACAGCGAGAAATCGACTGTCCCTTTAATATCCGCCCGTGGCGCAGCTGGATAACGCAGCAGATTCCGATTCTGAAGATCGGGGGTTCGAATCCCTTCGGGCGGGCCATGAAAAAAGGACTTCGAAAGAAGTCCTTTTTTCAATGATATCTGTTCCTTGCAGAACAGATGATATATCTTCGATATGATATCGCTCTACGAGCGATGATATATGCCTTCGGCATATGAAGGGACAGATATTATATCATATTTGCGGGCGCAAATATATCATACGGCAAATGCCGTATATCATATCGCGTCAGCGATATATCATTGAAAAGTATGTTGTTTTTGTGATATAATCAGCATAAAGAGGTGATTTTGATGGCGATTAAAATTGGGGATTTCGTTACATCCTGCGAAGCAGGATATTGGCAATTGATTGATATTAAACCCAAGATAGCAGATGAAGATTATTCTTGCGGCACCGTAAAATGGAAAAAAGGCGATGTTATTGGTCAGTGGGTCATTTTGAAGAAGGCGTTTACACCGAAGATGAAACCACGAATTGATTTTTCTTATGTTGATGCTTCGTGGATAAAGCCGCTTTCTCAGGATGTATTAACAGGAATACAAGCTTACTTCACAGAAAACCCTGACTATAAATATAAATTTGAAAATGCAGAAATCAAACTACGACCAATGATCACAAATTGTTGGATAAACCTCACGGAAAGCGAGGTTGTCGAGCTACAAGCAATCATCGAGAAACTGCCTGCCCAATTTACCATAGATGAGTTTTGGAAAAAGGCTAGAAAATTTAAGAAAAATATCGTTTCACCGCCTACAAGCCATTTGCTTAATTTTACAACATATCCTTGGAATATGGATAAAAAGACCAACTTAATCTATTTTGGCTGTAAAATAACAACCGTATAATATTTTAGTCTTTCTTACCCCTATTTACGCTACTTTTGGTCAGTCTTTCGCATGAAAAAAGGACTTCTTTCGAAGTCCTTTTTTCAATGATATCTGTTCCTTGCAGAACAGATGATATATCTTCGATATGATATCGCTCTACGAGCGATGATATATGCCTTCGGCATATGAAGGGACAGATATTATATCATATTTGTGGGCGCAAATATATCATACGGCAAATGCCGTATATCATATCGAGTCAGCGATATATCATTGAAAAACATAACTTTTTATGATATATTCTTGATGAGAGAAGGTGCATTTATGTCCGAAAACAAATTACTTAACTTATCTTTTGAATTTGCTGTTGCTATTGTTAATCTTGTTGACGGTGTAACCGTTCCGAAAAGCTCTTATATGATCGATCAACTTGCAAGAGCAGGCACATCCGTTGGGGCAAATATTCACGAAGCACAATATGCTCATAGTAAGAAAGATTTTGTAGCTAAGCTGGAAATTGCATTGAAAGAAGCTAATGAAACAAGTTATTGGCTGAAGCTGTTGTTTGAAACCAAGAGGATAGATGCACAAACTTATCAATATGCAGAGAAACTATGTGGTAATATACGAAGACTTTTGATTGCATCTTGTAAAACCGCAAAGGAGAATGTGAAATGACAGTTGACAGGCTGGTTGTTCTTTGGGATAACGGAAAAGATAAGCTATCGATATGCCCTGTTTCACCGGAGCAGGAGTATAAATACATTGACGGAATACCCTCTGTTACCTTCGGGATTTCTTACGAAAACGAGAGTTTCAAAGGCTTTGATATTTTTACATTATTCGATCACTTCTATGTTGATACAGTCAATAAGCTCAGAAGTTTAAGAGACACTCTGAGCGGCAGTTTTCGTGTTGAAGATAATGGATGTGACACTGACGGATATCTGGATTTCAATATGAGCAGGGGTCGCCTGTCCGTGAAAGGTCGGCTTGGAGCTTCCTTTTCTGCACACTCTTTGTCCTTTGAATTCGAGGCAGACCAGACACTGACTGAGGCTCTGCTTAAAGCACTTTCTGTCGGCGTTGAAAGTTGATTTATGATATGCTTATGAGAGACATCTTTTCAGGTGTCTCTTTTTCGATATGTAAGAGCTTGATATTTCGAGGGTTATTTCCTGCTCTGTAGCAATATTTCATAAAATGTGTTATAATATCCGCAGAATCTCAAATCTGACAGAATAACCTTTCCTTCACAAAAGAGGTGCTACTATGGAATTTGGTGAAAAATTACAGACCCTCAGAAAGAGGCGAGGACTTACTCAGGAGGAGCTTTCAGAGGCTCTCTTTGTGTCCCGGACTGCGGTTTCCAAGTGGGAATCGGGAAGAGGCTATCCCAATATCCAGTCCCTCAAGGAAATAGCAAGATTCTTCTCGGTGACCGTGGATGAGCTTCTCTCCTCGGAGGAGGTGCTTATTCTTGCCGAAGAGGACTCCAGGCAAAAGGAAAGCCGTATCAGGGAGCTTGTGTTCTCTCTCTTTGACATAAGTGTCCTGATGTTTCTCTTCCTGCCCCTTTTCGGTCAGCAGTCTCAGGAAATTATAGAGGAAGTCTCTCTTATTTCTCTTGTGGAAATATCGTTGTGGCTCAGAGTTCTTTACTTTGCCTTTGTAATCATAACAGCGTTGTGGGGTGTATTTACACTCTCCATGCAGAGTATCAATGTTTCACTTCTGCTTCGGGTAAGGTGCAAAGTGTCTCTTCTGCTGAGTATCATCGGCACACTTCTCTTCATCTTAAGCTCACAGCCCTATGCGGCGGCGTTCATCTTTATTTTCCTGATGATTAAGGTGCTGATGTGCATAAAAAAGCCGTGACACGAAAAGTATCGCCTGTGTGACGGCCCGATTCTTGTGAGAAATCATCCTCTTTCCTTAAAATGTGTTCAGGCGAAAGCCGAATACATGATAAGGTAGGATGATTCAGAATGAAAAGAGAAAGTCAGAAATATCTGTGCATTGGCTTGGGTGTCCTTGCGGCATTTGTGCTGTGGACTGTGGCAGTAATAACTGTTGATGTCAGGGCAATAGGCCCCCTTGATTCCTCTGTGGGATTTGCAGAAATCAACGGATTTGTTCACAGCCTTACAGGAAGCAATATGTTCCTCTATGAGCTTACAGATCTACTGAGCATTGTTCCTCTGGGCATTGTGGCGGGCTTTGGTATTAAGGGTTTTTTAGAGCTTATAAAGAGAAAAAGCCTTAAAAAGGTTGACCCCGATATTCTTGTTCTCGGAGGATTCTATCTCCTTGTGATGGGGATTTTTCTCCTCTTTGAGATGGTGGTCATAAACTACAGACCTGTGCTTATAGACGGGGTGCCGGAGGCCTCTTACCCTTCATCTACAACCATGCTCGTGCTGTGCGTAATGCCCACTGCGGTGATGAATATCAAAGCTTATATAAAGTGCCGCACACAAAGAATAATTCTCTCGGCTTCAATGAATGTCTTTACCGCTTTTATGGTGGCGGCAAGGCTTATTTCAGGGGTGCATTGGTTCTCCGATATCGTAGGGGGAATACTCATAAGCTTAGCTCTTTTATTTATCTACAAGGCTCTGAGCCTTCGGTTTATCGGTCAGAAAAGCTTAGATCGTATATTATTGCAATAGCCTTTTTTGAGAGACAGCCTTCCTCGGGTTGTCTCTTTTTTTATGCTATTGCGGAGTTTCGTTGAGAGATAAAGTGTCTTTTACTGAAACATTCCGTTGAAATACCGATTTACAGATGCTATAATCTATTTGATGTGAAAATGCGGTATTTTAATCAATGGCATCCCGATAAAGAAGGATATTGTAGCTTCAGACTTTTGGCGGTGCGTAAGTGAAAATTCCTTATGCCTTATGAAGAACACAAAGTACAGCAAGGTAGGAAAGGATGCGCTGAAGGATATGAGAAAATCCCTGGGCAATCTGATTGCGGGACAGATCATCTACTACACAGTTCCTCCCGTGATCTATGAGGTGAAAACCATTGTCAGAGTGCAAATGGCTTCCTCACAACGGTCAGCAGCCCGATGAGGACTGATAGATTTGAGTGCATTAAGGAGCGACGGATGAATACGGATTACAAGAAGCTTTATAGTAAAATATTCAGAATTTTAGGGGAGAGGACACCTCTTGCTGCAGACTGCGGAAAGCTCTGTGACTTCGCCTGCTGTAAGGGAGACGAGAATCTGGGAATGAGACTTTTCCCCTTTGAGGAGACAATGCTTTCTGTGAAAAAGCTTGAAAACGGAGTGCGACTTGCAGTATGTGACGGTACCTGCAAGAGGGAGGAGAGACCCCTTTCCTGCAGGATTTTCCCCTTCTTTCCCACGGTGGATGAGAAAGGACGGGTCTTTGTTGAGCTTGATATGAGGGCAAAAAGGCTGTGTCCTCTGGTGGAGCACTCTGAAGAAGTTCTCTTTGATAAGAAATTTTTAAAGGCTCTCAGAAAGGTGGGAAAGCTCCTTGCCCGTGATGAGGCGTGCATGAAGTTCCTTCGGGAGAACACCGAGGAGATAGATACATATTCCGCATTCTTGGGTGAGTAACACTGCATTTTTTAGATGTGATTTTGGCTGTGTCTTTATGGGCACAGCCTTTTTTGAATTGTAGGGGCTGGCGCCTATTGTAGCCCGAAATGACCTTTTGCGGGGCGTTGAGGGCACCGCCCCCTACGGAGAAAGGAAAGGGTTATTTACGGAGGAAACGATACGGCGGGAGCGAGCCCCCGCCCTACGACAAAAGGAAAGATTTGTTATAAAATATGTAGGGACTCAACACTCACGACGGTCCACGGCAATTCGTGAATTGCCCCTACGGTGAAAAAGAAAGGTATAATTTTAAATTGTAGGGACCGACGTCCCCGACGGTCCACGGGCAATTCGTGAATTGCCCCCTACGGTGAAAATAAAAGGTATAATTTTAAATTGTAGGGTTTGGCGCCTATTGTAGCCAGAAAGCCTTCCCCTTGAGGAAATTCCCCTGTCAGGGGAAATGTCGGCAAAGCCGACAAAAGGGTTGCCGTTCCTGCAAGGAAAAGGTGCTGAGCGAATGCGAAGCGGATGAGGTGGAGATATGTGCGGCGGATATTCTCCCTGCGGCTACAATGAAAGCTTTAAGTAAAAACTGTAAGGGTTGGCGCCTATCATAGCCCGAAAGGACCTTTTGCGGGGCGTTGAGGGCACCGCCCCATACGGTGAAAAAAAGGTATAATTTTAAATTGTAGGGGCGGTCATCGGCCGCCCGCAATAATCACCCAACTTGAAATGTAAAAATTTATGCGTCCCGCAGTTTTTTCTGCTGCTTCTCAAAAAGTCTTGCACCAATAAAAAAATTGTTCTATAATGGGAGAGATTGCGAGGGGAAATTATGACAGATGCGCTTAAAATCAGAGCAAAACGAGAGAGGACAAAGCGGAAGATCCTCAGATTCATAAAGAAGAATATCGTGTTTTTTGTGGCAATGGCGGCGGCACTCATCACAAGCTTTTTCGTGCCGGTGGATAAGGAGTACATCTCCTATTTCGATTTCCGCACCCTTGCCTGTCTTTTCCTCACTCTTCTTGTGGTCTGCGCTCTGAGAAACATCAAATTCTTCACCATTGTGGCAAGGAAGCTGGTGCTTCTCTCAGGGAACCTCAGGGGGCTTTTCATAATGCTCATTGTCATTACCTTTGTAGGCTCCATGCTCATTGCCAACGATATGGCGCTGATTACTTTCCTGCCTCTGGGCTACTTTGCGCTGTCTGTTTCCAAAGAGGAAAAGTATATGGCTTACCTCTTTGTGCTTCAGAATATTTCCGCAAACTTAGGCGGAATGCTCACTCCCTTCGGAAACCCTCAGAACCTGTATCTCTACTCTTATTTCAGCATTCCCACTCTGGAATTTACAAGGATAATGCTGCCGCCTTTTGTGCTGGCAATAGCACTTCTTATGGTCTGCACCCTCTTTGTAAAACCTAAAAAGCTCTCCATAAAAGAGGAGTTCGGAGAGAGCCTCAACAGAAAAAGGACAGCCGTCTATATGGCGCTGTTTGCACTTTCACTTCTTATAGTTTTCAGAGTTGTACCCTATATCTGGGGACTTGTTCTCATCTCGGCTCTAATGCTCTTTTTAGACAGAGAAGCCTTCCTTATGGTAGATTATGCTCTTTTGGGTACCTTCTTCTTTTTCTTCATTTTCGCAGGAAATATGGCACGTATCGAGGCGGTCAACAGCTTTGTTTCATCACTGCTTGAGAAGGATACCCTCCTTGTCTCCACCGCTTCCTGCCAGTTTATCAGCAATGTTCCCTCGGCAATTCTCCTCTCAAGGTTTACTTCTGATTTCGAGGCTCTGCTTCTGGGTGTGAATATCGGCGGCACAGGCACTCTTATTGCCTCCCTTGCAAGCCTTATAACCTTCAGCGAATTCAGGCTTCTTTATCCCAATGACGGCAAGAAATACTTCTTGCTCTTCACCCTTGTAAACGTTATCTTCCTTGTGATAATGACCCTTGCGGCAAAGTTTGTTTTTCTTGCATAAATACTGGAAAAATCCCTTTTATTGTGATATAATCAGAAAACGAAAGGATGATTATGATGAAGAAATTTTTAGCTCTTTTAATGGCTTTAATGATGGTGCTTTCCCTTACCGCCTGCGGCGACTCTGAGAAAGAGGAAAAGGAGAAGCCCACCTATACATATCCCCAATACGACCCCGAGGCAGCAACATATACAGTTGAGAACATAAATCACTCCACTCTTGATCTTGATGCACAACTTCCCGTTATCGAGACCTACTACGATAAGGTCGTCCTTCAGGGAGATTCTGAGGGGATAAAGGCTATAAATGCCCTTATTGATGCGGACTATGAGAAGTATTTCTATGATAACGGCGTGGCTCAGTTTGAGGAGAATTTTTCCACCCATCCTCTTTACGGCGACACCGAGCATCCTTTCCTTTTCACCTACAGTGCCGCAGTTACCCACAATAAATACAACATTTTCAGCATCAGAATGATAGTTGATTCATATTTCGGCGGAGTAGCCACCATCAATTCCTACGGTATGACCTTTGATACCTCCACAGGTAAGGCTCTTACTCTTTCAGAGCTTACTGATATGGAGGACGAGGAGCTTCGTCAGTCCTTCGTGGATATCACCTGGAATCAGATCCAGTACGATGCTCTCTATGATGATGCGAGGGAGGTCCTTGAGAGCCTTCAGCTTTCCGATTATCTCTTCTATGTTGAGGAGGGGGAGATAGTGCTTACCTATCCCTGCTACACCTTTGCACCCGGTGTCAACGGTGCCGCCACAATTCACACAGGCATTATGATAAAGGATCATCAGTAAAATAAATAACCCAGAGTAAGGCAGATATCTTCGGATGTCTGCCTTTTTTGCACAGCGTGGAGGTACAGATAATTAAAGCTTTAAGTAAAAACTATAGGGGTTGGCGCATATCAAAGCCCGAAAGGACCTTTTGCGGGGCGTTGAGGGCACCGCCCCCTACGGAGAAAGGAAAGGGTTATTTACGGAGGAAACGATACGGCGGGAGCGAGCCCCCGCCCTACGACAAAAGGAAAGATTTGTTATAAAATATGTAGGGACCGGCGTCCCCGACGGTCCACGGGCAATTCGTGAATTGCCCCTACGTGGAAAATGAAAGGTATAATTTTAAATTGTAGGGGTTGGTGCCTATCGTAGCCCGAAAGCACGTTTTGCGGGGCGTTGAGGGCACCGCCCCCTACGGTAAAAATAAAAGGTATAATTTTAAATTGTAGGGACTCAACACTCACGACGGTCCACGGGCAATTCGTGAATTGCCCCTACGGGGAAAATGAAAGGTATAATTTTAAATTGTAGGGGCGGTCATTGGCCGCCCGCTATGCCCAAACTTCCAATAAAAACCAAGGCAATTTTTCATCTCCAAAAAACATTGAAGCTCAAAAACAAAACAACGTATTAAAATCCACCCTTTCGGGGAACACTACATAAAAACCGAAAGGATGATGAAAATGATCGAGCAGGACACCATAAAGCTCCTTCGTGAGTGCGATGCAGGCATCCGTATGGGTGTCACCTCCATTGACGACGTGCTTCCCCACGTGAAGAATGAGAGGTTCAGGGAGTGCCTTGTAAAGTGCAAGGACGAGCATGAAAAGCTCCGTCTTGAGGTTGAGAAGCTTCTCACAAAATACCGTGACGAGGGCAAGGAGCCCAACCCCATTGCCAAGGGAATGTCATGGATGAAAACCAACGTGAAGCTGGGACTTCAGGATACGGACAAGACCGTTGCAGACCTGATGACCGACGGCTGTAATATGGGAGTAAAGTCCTTGAGCCGCTACCTTAATCAGTACGAGGCGGCAGAGGAGTATGTAAAGGACGTTGCAAAGCGTCTCATAAATCTTGAGAAGGATCTCACAGACGAGATCCGCTGTTATCTGTAAAACTGTTAACGCATAAATAAAAAAGGCACCGCCCGAAAGAATCAGGTGGTGCCGCTTTTCTTTTCCTCAAAGTCCTCTCCCGTGATCAGATAGTGGACGGATTTATTATAGTAGTCCGAAAGGCGCAGAAGCATCTCAAGGTCAGGGTTTCGCTTACCGTTTTCGTAGTAGGAGAGAGCCTCTCTCGAAATGTTCAGATCAAGGGAGACCTTGAGCTGACTGAATCCTTTTTTCTTTCTGATTTCTCTGAGACCGATCATCTCCATAGCGTAACTTCCTTTATATTTGTTATACAACTTAATTGTAACAATATGTTACTGTTTTGTCGTGACGATTTGTTACTCTTGTCTGTTTTAGGCAAATTGTGTCGAAATATTCAATAGAATCAGATCAGCGTTACAGGGTAAATAAAAATAGTTTGAATTGTTTGGAGAGGCGTATATTTCCTGAATAATTGTTAATTTTCTATTGACAAATATGTAACAATATGTTACATTATCTGTGTAACGAATTGTTACATTCTGTCTTTTTGAGGAGGATATCGGTGAAAAAAACAACTAAAGCAATTATTTTGTCAATCGTTTCCGCATTGATTACTGCAACCTCAGTAACTGTATTTCTCAGAAAGAGGCAGAAATACAAAATGCGCAAGGAAACTATGCGCAATATCTGAGGAAGGAGGAAACAGAAATGGGTAAGGGTCAGACTGTTGCCGGCTTTGTTATGGGAATTATCGGCATCGTGTTTGCAGTTATTCCCGGTTGGTTATCCGTATTCGGTCTGCCTGTTGCAATCACCGGTCTTGTGCTCTCTTGCATCGGCGGCAAGAAGCTTAAGGAGGCAGGTCAGCCTTCCGGCATGGCAACTGCAGGTCTTGTTCTCGGCATCATTGCTGTAGTATTCACAGCTATCGCATTCTTCACATGCGGTCTCTGTGTTATCTGTGCAACAGGTGCAGAAGCTTCTTTATTATCTCTCTAATAATCAAGCAATAGAAAGCCCGAAACTGTAAGAAGGTTTGATTCCTGCACAGTGCGGGTTTTTTATTTTATATATTATTAATTTGTGGAGGTATTTATGAATAATACCATGGAAATTTTAGGAAGGCAGATACCTGTCTATGGCGTGTGCTGGATATTGGGAATAGCGCTGAGTGCAGTTGTGGCTATGCTTATCATAGAAAAGACCACCCTTAAAAGATACGATGTTGTGTATGCCTCCGTGTTTTCCGTGATAGGCGGACTTCTGGGCTCAAAGCTTTTATTCATCGCAGTTTCTCTCAAAACCATAATTGAAAATAATGTGCCCTTTGAGGCTGTCTTAAAAGGCGGTTTCGTTTTTTACGGCGGGCTTATAGGTGGTATGGCAGGACTTCTCGTATATACCAAAATGTTTAGTATGAAGGCACTTCCCATTGCGGATATTTTGGCTGTTGTGTTGCCACTGGGCCACGCTTGCGGACGAATAGGATGCCATTTTGCAGGATGCTGCTATGGTGTTCCCTACGAAGGCTTTATGAGCGTTACATATACTGAGACTATGGGAAACACGCCTCTTAATACCCACCTTTTTCCCGTACAGCTTTTGGAGGCTGTGTTCCTCTTTGTGCTATTCGTTGTTCTGCTGGTGCTTTTTCTTAAAACGCAGAAGGTGGGACTTGCCACTGCGGTTTATCTTTACTCTTATGCCATCATGAGATTCATCCTTGAGTTTATTAGGGGAGATCTTGAGAGAGGTGCTTTTTGGGGACTTTCAACCTCGCAGTTGATAAGTATAGTAATAGTTGTCGTTGTGACCATAGGGGTCAGGATCCGCAAAGTGGAAGAAGAATTCTCAACGCTCTGATTTTTTATTGCAATTCGGAATACAGAGGAGTATAATCTGAATATCTTACCGAAATGAGGCAGCTAAATGATAATAAGAAGAGCAGAGGAAAAGGATATAGAGGGCATCAATGAGCTTCTCAGACAGGTGCTCTATGTCCACCATGTAGTGCGTCCCGATATTTTTAAGGCAGAGGGCAAAAAGTACAGGGACGAGGAGCTTCTCGGCATTATCGGAGACGACACAAAGCCCCTTTTCATAGCGGTAGAGGGGGATATGGTGCTGGGCCACTGCTTTACTCAGATAAACGAGGTAAAGGGTCACTCCTCTCTTGAGGATATGAAGAGTCTCTACATCGACGATCTCTGCATCCATGAAGATGCAAGGGGCAAGGGAGTGGGGAGTGCTCTCTATGATTTCACCTTGGACTTTGCAAGGAGCATCGGCTGCTACAATGTGACCCTCAATGTATGGGAGGGCAACGACAGCGCCCTGAAATTTTATCTCTCAAAGGGATTTAAAGCCCAGAAGACGGGGATGGAAGTAATACTTTAAGCTTCGGCACAGAGTTTTTTCGCTCTGTGCTTTTTTCTTTTATCGCACCTCTGAAACCCTGATTTTTCCTGTATTGATCGGGGCAGGTGAGGGGATCATTCCCAAGGGGAAAAATGAGCTTAAAAATATTTTAAAAAATACTCCCGTAACGGCATAAAAACATTGATTTTTGTTTTTCTTGGTAGTATAATGATAACGAGTAAAAATGTGTCCGTGTATAACTGCGTCCAAAAACAGATAAAGACCTTTCACGGCAGACAGTAAAAGATACATTTCTTTGATTTGATACATAGCTTCATAATCGGGGGTAGATTTTGTCTATGAATAAAGATACAAACAATACAAAAGATTTTTATGTAATAGATATACAGCATATTTTCAAATGCGTGTGGAGAAGACTCTGGGCAATAGTCCTTGTGGGAGTTATCGGCGCAGGTATTGGCTTTTCCGTTGCAAGGTTCGTGGTGCCTCCCAAGTATATGGCAAAGGTTATGATGTATGTCAACAACTCTGATATCTCCGTTGGTAATTTCAGTATTTCATCCTCTGAGATCACAGCGGCACAGAGCCTTATCAAGACCTACGGCAGAATCCTTGACAACAGAACGACCCTCGAGAAGGTTATCAAGGCAGAAAACCTTAACTACACCTACACAGAGCTTTCACGTATGCTCAGAACCTACGCAGAAAACGAAACAGAGGTTATGTCCGTAGAGGTTATCTCAGAAAATCCCGAGGAGGCAGTAAGGATCGCCAACAGAATCGCAGAGATCCTTCCCAAGCGAATCGGTGAGATCATCGTGGGCAGCACCGTTGAGGTTATCGACAGCGCTGACCCCAACCCCAAGAAGGTTTCTCCCAGCGTTACAAATTACACAGCAGTAGGCTTTGCCGCAGGTGCTTTTGTAACTCTGGTTGTGCTTATAGTCCTCGCAATTCTTGACGATACCATCCACGATGAGGAGTATCTGCTCAGGAATTACGACTATCCCATCCTTGCCAAGGTGCCTGATCTGTTTGAACACAGCTCAGGAAAGGATTACTACTATCACAGCTCCAAGAAAGAATCGGGTAGGTGAGTGCTATGAGAAATAAAAAGAAATCAAATTTTACTGCCTCCGATGTGAAGAAAACCCTTCATAAAAATCTGGAGTTTACAGCAAACGAGCAGTATAAGCTGCTCAGAACAAACATCTCCTTTACTCTTCCCGAGGATGTGAAGTGTCCCATTATTGGTGTTACAAGCTCCATCCGTGGTGAAGGCAAGAGTACAACAGCCATCAACCTCTCATACGTTCTGGCTGAAAAGGGCAAGAAGGTCCTCCTCATTGACGGTGACCTGAGAATCCCCAGCGTTGCCAAGAAGATGGAGATTAAGAGTAACCCCGGTCTTACAGACCTGCTCTTAGGCTTTGAGAATCAGCAGCTGGGAGTTTTCAAGTCCGATATTCTCGAAAACTGGTACATCATTCCTTCAGGAGAGCTTCCTCCCAACCCCTCAGAGCTTTTAGGCTCCACCAAGATGGAGAAGCTTCTCTCAATTCTCTCAGATAAATTTGATTACATCGTCTTTGACCTTCCTCCCGTAAATATCGTATCCGATGCACTGGCTATAGCTCATCTCATCACAGGTCTTGTGCTTGTGGTCAGAGAGGACTACACAGAGAAGAAGGCATTCGAGGAATGTATCCGTCAGCTCAGACTTTCAAACGTCAAGGTTCTCGGAACCGTTATGAACGTTTCAAAGGGTCCCAAGGGTGCATACGGCAAGTACAGAAAGTACTACAAGAGCTACAAGTACTACAAGAGCTGAGGAAACACAGGATGATTGATTTTCACAGTCATATACTTCCCGCTCTGGACGACGGAAGCAAAAGCCTTGAGGAAAGCAGAAAGCTGCTTACTCTCGAGAAGGCTCAGGGGGTTGACACCGTGGTGCTTACTCCTCACTTCTATCCTTCCCGACAGCCTCTTGAGGAGTTTTTAAAAGAGAGGGACAATTCCTACAGAACCCTCATAAACGACATAAGGGGCGAGGATTTCCCGAGGCTTCTCTTAGGCGCAGAGGTGGCATATTTCACAGGCATCAGCAATATGGAGAATATTGAGAGCCTGTGCATTGAGGGTACAAACCTTCTCCTCCTTGAAATGCCTGAGGCTTACTGGACGGAGTTCATAAGAAGAGAGCTTATGAATCTGGCTCTCAACCGGGGACTGAGGATAATAATCGCTCACATCGAGAGATGTATCCCTTATCAGAAAAAGGCGACGGTCTCAGAGCTTATTGAGATGGGAATCATAATGCAGGCAAACGCCTCGTATTTCAATTTCCGCAAGACCCGCAGAAAAGCTCTCAAAAAGATAAAGAAGGGCGAGATACACGTTCTCGGTTCGGACTGCCACAATACACAGCACCGCCCGCCGAGACTTGGAGAGGCCGCAGAGGTCATCTCACTTAAGTTTTCCAAGGGCTTCCTCACAAGATTCAATCGCTTCGGCGAGAAATTACTCAGTAACTAAGCGGTTATCCGCATTACGAAATATTTCATTTGAAAGGACGAATTCACTATGAAAAAGACATTGGCACTTATCATCTCTCTGGTACTGATCCTCTCTGCAGCAATTTCAGTTTATGCTGCACCCGGCGTATTTTTACAGAGCCCCTCCAGAAACAAGGCTCCTATCCTTGTTGAGTTCACAAACACCTCACACGACTGCTTTGCAAATCTTTTCATCACAGCTTTTGCAGACAGACACAACCTTGATGACGCATCAAGAGTTCTTATGGAAGAGGCATACTCCTCCATCGCAGGATGCTCTGACCTCGGCGACCTTTGCGCTGAGCTTCACAACATCGCTGCAACCAACGGCATCGCATCCACAGATCTGGCAGTAAGCGATCTTTTCGATATTGACTACTTAAGCTGCGAGGACCACGAGAATCACGGCAAGTTCAGCATCAAGCTCACAGCAGAGACCCTTGAGAAGTACATCGCTCTCATGCAGAGAGTAGGCGACACATGGGTAGTTGTTGACTCCGCTAAGCTCGAGGGCGAATACCTCACATTCGAGACAGACGATCTCTCCACCTACGCTATCGTTGTAAATACTCAGGGAATGAATCTTCCCGAGAGTGATCCCGAGGGCGACTTCCCCGTAACAGGCGGCACAGCAATGAACATTCTCCTTGTTCTTTCCCTTGCTTCTGCAGCAGGTCTCGGTGTAGTTCTCTTCAAGCTCAGAAAGAAAGCAAAGTAAGAAATAAGTAACAGTTTGACTGTTAAAGGAAAAAATATATGAACGACAGAAGAGACCAAAAGATATCCCCGCTTAAAGTTGCTGCGGTAATTCTCTTGATTGTTTTCCTCGTTACAACGGGACTGCTCATTGTAAGTGTTACAGATAAATGCTCCCGTGAAGAAGTTCCCACTGTAAATTTATCAGAGGGAAGAGACGTTATTGAGAAGAATGGAGTAACCTATACCATCAAGGATGACGTCGAGACCGTAATGTTCTTAGGTCTCGATAAGTATTCCTCAGATGAGTACTCCGAATCCTTCAACAACGACAGACAGGCTGACTTTGTCCTGCTTCTGGTAATTGACAATGAGGCTGAGACCTGGTCTGCAATTCAGATAAACCGTGACACCATGACAGAGGTAAATGTCCTTGGTGTTGCAGGTGATGTCATCGACACAAACACAGAGCAGATAGCTCTTGCTCATACCTACGGCAACGGCAGAATGGTAAGCTGCCGCAATGTGGCTGATGCGGTCACCGCTCTTCTTAATGTGAACGTTGACCACTACATTTCCATGACCATGGATGCTGTATCCGCCTATAACGACCTGGTGGGCGGTGTTACCCTTGAGGTACTTGATGACTTCACAGGAATTGACGATACCCTCGTAAAGGGCGAGACAGTCACCCTCGGCAGCCACAATGTACTTAACTACATCAGATCCCGTCAGGGTATGGAGGACAGCACCAATGTCCGCAGAATGGAGCGTCAGCAGCAGTTCATGGATGCTCTCTATCACAAGACAATGGAATGCGTTGAAAGTGACGACAGCTTTATTCTAAATGCTGCCACAACTATGGCTGATTCAAGCAAGAAGTACATTGTCACAGACTGCACCGTTGACAGACTTCAGTATATCGGCGAGAAGGTCTCAAGCTACACCCACACAGATATCTACACCCTTGAGGGCGATTCCGTAGCAGGTGAGCGCTTTATGGAATTCTATGCCGATGAGGAAAAGACAGAGGACCTTGTCCTTAAGCTTTTCTACAATAAGTCTGAGTAATTGATTTTTCACCTTACCTTTACGGCTTTTGAGAAGGTCATGGTATAAACTCAGATTTATTCGTCCTATGAGTTTATACATAAGGACCGCTTTTCACACCGATAGGTGCAGGATGAAATCTCTCACTCACACAGAAAATTCTCATACACACCTTAAGCACTGCAAGGCTCCTTGCGGTGCTTTTTATTTTCTGCTCTCAAAGTGCCTTGCAATTTCCTCGGCACTCATACTGAGAATTTCACTTCTCGTTGCCGACCCAAGGGAGCTTTGGTTCTCTTCTCTTAAGTTCATGTTATCTTCAGTTGAGTTAAGTTCAGTTGTATTAAATTGACTTGAATTAACTTTAGTTAAATTGTTCCGGATTTCTTCCGGATTTTTTCCGGAAACAACTTCGTATTCTTTGAGCTTGTTTACCCTGAGCTTGTCAAGCACCGTCACATAGACGGACATATTCTTTTTTGATGGCTGAACATGGTTGTGCCAGAACCAGTGCCTGAGGACGTAAACCCCATCAACACTGAGGATGAAGCCTCTGTCAATAAGCTCCTGAAGATGCCTTTTAGATGCCTTCATAATCTTTGTCACCATCATGGGATTCACGATTATACCCTCGTCATCGCAGTGCAGAAGAAGCATTGTGTAAAGCATTTTCAGCTTGTCACTCATCTCAAGAAAATTTTCACTTTCATAAAAATCGATTGAAATACAGCGTCGTTTTGCCATGGTTTTCTCTCCTTTTTGTTTTAAAAATAAATTTACCCTTCTACTAATGGGGAGAAAATAGGGGAAAATTGCATACTTTAATGCAACTTTCAGAAAACTTTTAAAAGTTTTTTTTAAAAGTAGAATCAACTTCATTGATATAAGTATGGTTTTCATAACTTTAAAAGCAAACTTGAAGAATTTCTTTCTTGGTGCTACAATGTAACCACGACGATTCGGAGATGGTATTATGGTATGGTTTATTATTATCGGTGTCCTGCTTTTCCTCTTTGCAGGATTTTTTGCGCTTCTTCTCTACTGCTTTGACCGATGCTTTTATGTAAGGGAAAAGAAGATGCTCAAGGAGGACGAGTATGAGATAGCCGAGGGAGAGTGCTACGAGCCCTTCCGTGAATATATGATAGCGAGGATGAAGGAGACGAGAAAGCTCCCTCATGAGGACTACAGCATAAAGTCCTTTGATAACCTGACCCTTTGGGGCAAGTTCTATGACCTCTGTGAGGATGGCGCAATAGAGCTTATGTTTCACGGATACAGAGGCACCTCGGAGCGTGACCTCTGCGGTGCTGTGCAGAGATGCAGACGCCTCGGACACAGCGCTTTTATTGTGGATCAGCGAGCCAGTACCCGAAGCGACGGAAATGTTATCTCCTTCGGAATCAACGAGAGCAAGGACTGCCTGAGATGGGTGGATTTTGTGTCTCAAAAGTTTCCTGAGAGAAAAATAATCATCACGGGTATCTCCATGGGTGCTGCCACCGTTCTCTGTGCCGCCGCAAATCCTCTCTGCGAAAATGTGGTGGGAGTAATTGCAGACTGCGGTTATTCTTCTGCAAAAGAAATAATAATCAAGGTCATAAACGAGGATATGGGCGTCAGCGGAAAATTTTTCTATCCTTTCGTAAAGCTCTCTGCAAGGCTCTTCGGCAGGTTTGATCTTGAGGAGACCTCACCTATTGAGGCGGTCAAAAAGTTCACTCTGCCCGTACTTTTCATCCATGGCGAGGATGATAACTTCGTCCCCTGCGATATGAGCAGAAGGCTCTATGATGCCTGTGCTTCGGACAAGCTCCTCTTTACCGTAAAGGGTGCCGACCATGGGCTGAGCTACCTTATTGATAAGGAAGGCTACATCGAGAAATTCCGGGAATTTGAGAGAAATTACATAAACAAAACCGAATAACAGAAGATTTAATGCCCTGCAGGCTCAGAAGTCAGCAGGGCGTTTATTTTTAATAAAACTTAAACATTTCTCAAAAATTTCAAAAACATTCACCCGCTAAAATCAAAACATAAAATAAAGAAAGAGGTAAAGATTATGATGAAAAACGACAAAGAATATCTGGTGCAGAAGATCCGCTCACAGTACACAGAAAAGGAGCAGACAGGTCTTGACGAGCTCAAGGCTCTGGACAGCAAGGTAAAGCGTCCCGCAAACATCTTTGCATACATCTTCGGAAGCCTCAGCGCCATCATCATGGGGTCAGGTATGAGCCTTGTGATGACCGATATTGCAGATATTGTGGGTATAGAGAATCCCATGGTCTGCGGTATCGTAATCGGTGTGGTTGGTATGCTTATGGCAATTCTCAACTACCCTGCATATAAGGCTATCCTTTCCTCACGCCGCAAGAAGTACGCAGATAAAATCGTTGCTCTCAGCAATAAGATTATGAAGGGCTAAAGAAAACGCTATGGCAAACTTCTTTAAGAAAGCATTTGAGGATATGAAGGCAAATGCTAAGGCTCAGCACGAGGCTAATAAGGCAAACTTCGAGGCTGTAAAGGCAGAGAGCCGTGCAAACTTTGAGGAGAACAGAGGTCGCAATACCTTTAGGAAGGCAAAAGAGGACGCAAAGAGGAGCTGGGACGATGCTCACATGAGCCCCTCTGAGAGGACAGAGAAAATGCAGGCAGAGCGTGAAGCTCAGATAAGAGAGGCAAAAGAGAGAATCGAAAAGGCAAATGAGCGCTACGAAGAAGCCAAGAAATAACGGAAAGCTGAAAGCGGGATGTGAAAGCATTCCGCTTTTTTTCTCAGAATCCAAAACGTAAACAAAACTTTAACATTTGGGTGTTATACTGTATAATAGAATAAAGTAAAAGCGGAGGTATCATTATGTTCAGGATTCTGGTTGTGGAGGACGACAAGGAATTGAATTCCACCGTCTGCTCCTTTCTTAATCACAGCGGATATGAGGCCAAGGGGTGCCTTGGTGCAACAGAGGCTTACGATGCTCTCTATGAGAATATCTATGACCTTATTGTCTCCGATATCATGATGCCTCAGATCGACGGCTTTGAATTTGCAAGCAATGTGAGAGCGCTCAATAAGGATATCCCCATCCTCTTTATGACAGCAAGGGATGACATTGCCTCCAAGCAGAGGGGCTTTCGCATCGGCGTTGATGACTATATGGTAAAGCCCATTGACCTGGACGAGCTGTTCCTGCGGATAGGTGCCCTCCTTCGAAGAGCAAAGATAGCCGCAAGCAGAAAGCTAGAGATAGGAAGCTTTCAGATGGATGCAGACGAGCATACCGCCTATCTTGGTGAGAAAGAGATCTCCCTGACAAACCGTGAATTCAGCATCCTCTATAAGCTTCTGAGCTATCCCAAGAGGACCTTTACCAGAACACAGCTTATGGATGAATTCTGGGATGCAGATACGGAAACCGCCCCCAGAGCTGTGGATGTGTATATGACAAAGCTCCGTGCAAAGCTCTCAGAGTGTGAGGATTTTGAGATAAAGACCGTTCATGGTCTTGGCTACAAGGCGGTGGTAAAGTGAAAGGCAATGTGAGATTTAAGAACATACTCAGGGCAGTAAATCATTTCCTTATTTTCTTTGTGTTGGTCGCCTTTGTCATCACCTGCTGTACCTTGCTCTTTGTCTCAACTCTCAGGGAAAGCATCGGCATTGTCTTTACAGATGAAAATATCGGCACAGCCGCAAAGCTTACATTCCTCAATGTGGCACTTCTGAGCCTTATTTTCACAATAATCGATTCTTTTCGCAGAAAGCTTACTGTTGAGCGACCCGTAAAGGAGATAATCACAGCGGCAGAGAAGATAGTAAGAGGTGACTTTTCTGTTCGTATTAAGCCTCAGAATAAGTTCACCACAGACGATAACTTCAACAAGGTTATCGAGTGCTTCAATAAAATGGCAGAGGAGCTTTCAGGGGTGGAGACCCTCAGAACGGATTTCATCGCAAATGTTTCCCACGAAATGAAGACCCCTCTTGCAGTAATGCAGAACTACGGAACTCTTCTGCAGGCACCCGACCTATCCGAGGAAAAGCGGATGGAGTATGCAAAGGGTGTCACCGAGGGAGCAAGGCGTCTCGCTGAGATGATGACCAATATCCTAAAGCTCAACCGCCTTGAGAATCAGCAGATATACCCCAAGGCTTCGGAGTTTGATTTGAGCGAACAGCTCTGCGAGTGCCTTCTGCAGTTTGAAAGTGTCTGGGAGAAAAAGAATATCGAAATCGAGACGGATATTTTGGAGGATGTAAAGGTTAAGGCAG
Organism: Ruminococcus sp.; assembly: GCA_045545015.1. Lineage (GTDB taxonomy): Bacteria > Bacillota > Clostridia > Oscillospirales > Acutalibacteraceae > Ruminococcoides. Next base: position 4,695 of record JAZQAF010000013.1, on the reverse strand, counting down.
ATTCGGAGCTTCTCTCCCTTGTTTGGAACAACCTCTTCTCAAATGCCTTCAAGTTTACAGAAGCAGGGGGAATGGTGAGCATAAGTCTTACTGCCGATGAGCATCACGCAGTTGTGAGGGTTAAGGACACAGGCGTGGGTATGACCGCCGAGGTAGGCTCACATATCTTCGAAAAATTTTATCAGGGCGACACCTCACATTCCTCTCAGGGCAACGGTCTGGGACTTTCCCTTGTAAAGCGTGTTGTGGATATTATGCAGGGCGAGATAAGCGTTGAGAGCGCTGTGGGTGTTGGCACGGAGTTTACCGTTAAAATAGGTCGGTGTTAATATGAACTTTAAAAAACTCGGGAAGGCGCTTCTCTTTCCTCACATAGCGGTTATGATTCTCCTCATCCCTGTTTCTGTAGTGTTCCTTGTGTATTCAATGGCCTTTCTGGGTACGGAGTCTCTTATTTCCATTGTGTCCTATGTGCTTTCCTTTTACACTCTTTCGGTGTGGTGTATAAAGCTTCCGAAGCTCATACACTTTTTCAAAACCTTTAAGGAAGAGAATAAATATGCAAGAATATGGCGAAATGATGCAAGGCTCAGAGTGAATGTTTCCCTCTACGGCACACTCCTCTGGAATGTCGCTTATGCTGTGATGCAGCTGTGTCTCGGTATTTGGCATCACACATTCTGGTTTTATTCTCTCTTTGGCTACTACATGATGCTGGGTGCGATGCGCTTTTTCCTTGTGCGCCACACCAGCAGACACAAGGCAGGAGAGAATATGAGAGCGGAGCTTAAAAGGTACATTTTCTGCGGAGCGGTATTCCTCCTTATGAATCTGGCTCTCACGGTTATCATCTTCTTTATGATCTACCACAGCAGAACCTTCATTCATCACGAGATAACCACCATAGCTCTGGCGGCGTTTACATTTACCACACTTACCATGGCTATAATCAATGTGTTCAGATACAAGAAGTACAACAGCCCCGTTTACTTGGCATCAAAGGCCATAAGCCTTGCCTCGGCATGTGTTTCCATGCTTACTCTTGAATCTACAATGCTCACTACCTTCGGAGGCACAATGGATCTTTTCAGCCGCAGATTATTCCTTGGGTTATCAGGCGGTGCGATTTCGGTTTTCATCATCGTGATGGCGATTTATATGATAGTGAGCGGTACAAAAAAGCTAAGATTAGTGAACCCTTAAAAGGAGCAAAGAAATGGAAAATAAAGAAACCTTCAACTACACCTACTCTGCCAAGGAGCAGGAGGAGATAAAGAGGATAAGAAGTAAATACCAGCCTCAGGAGGTGCAGGAGGACAAGATGCAGAGACTTCGCCGTCTGGATGCTTCCGTCACGGAAAAGGCAACCGTAGTGTCCCTTGTGATCGGCATTGTAGGTGCGCTTATTATGGGGTCGGGCATGAGCCTTGTGATGACAGATATAGGGGATATCCTCGGCATTGAGAAAAGCCTTGGTAGCTTTGTAGGAATTCTCGTTGGTGTTCTGGGAATCGTCCTTTTAAGCCTTGCATATCCTCTCTATAACCGCACCCTCAGAAAGGAGAGGGGGAAGGTAGCATCAGAGATCCTTCGCCTCTCAGAAGAGCTTATGAAATAAACACAATACCCTCATAAACAAAGTAAGGCGTCGCAGTTAAAGCGACGCCTTTTTAAGTGTTTATTTTATTCTTCGGGTCTGCACTTGACTATAGCTTCTGTGACATCCGTAAGCACCAGCTCGCCCTTCTGATTAAAGGCTTCGATGGATATCTCCACAAGTCCGTTTCTCTTGCTTCTCTGAGCTTTTCTTGTCACCACCGCTTTGCCTGTGAGGATATCATCAGCAAATACGGGGCGAAGCCACTCTATCTTTGTGGATTTGCCTGCAAGAAGCTCCTCGCCGAAGAGATCCACTTCGAGGTACTTTGCCCACACAGCCATAAAGGACATAACTCCCGGGGCAATGAGCTTTCCGAAGGGGGATTTCTTTGCATATTCCTCGTCTGTGTGCAGGGGGATGTTATCATAGAGCCTTGCAAAATCCATCATCCTGTCCTTCTCGATAACAGCAGGTGCAATGTCTATTTCTGTGTTCAATACTATATCTTCAAAGTACATACTATCAACTCCACAGAGTATTTTAAAACTCTAAAAAGGGTTTGTCAATGGGGAATGCTTTTTACTTTGAGGGCTTTCAGAAGCTGTCGTAGCACACGACCTCATCCAAGGGTCTCTGCTTAAAGTGCAGCTCAAGGGGCTTTGCATCCTCTGCAGGATAGCCCATAACAAGAAGTGCTGTGGGTTCAATGTATTCGGGAATGTTGAAGGCATCTCTCATCATAGAGGGGTCAAAGTGCATCACCCAGCAGGTTGCGACCCCCAGATCCTGAGCCTGAAGCATCATGTGAGTAGTGACTATAACCGCATCCACAGGAGAGGACAAAGCACCGTCGTAGGGTCTCTTCCAGCTCTCATCCCTATTGTGGCAGATAAGCATAGCCGTGGGGGCATCGAAATGGCACTTGGTGCAGAGCCGAAGCTTCTTTATAGATTCGTCCGTGTTGAGTACCAGAATCCTCTGGGGCTGATAGTTACAGCCGGTGGGGGCAAGGTGCCCCGCCTCGAGAATTCTGAGAATTATCTCCTGAGGGAGATGCTCGGGCCTAAAGCTTCTTACAGAATACCGTTCTTTTATCAGTTCTTTAAAATCCATATTATCATACCTTTCAATTATAGCGCATCATATCAGACAGAATCCCACCACGGGGCCTAAGAATATGGCTATATAAATAAGTGTTATCCAGGGCTGATAATCGACGTAAAAACCCTTGAAGGTCAAGCTCCAGGGGTGCTTGATAATGACCCAGCCGAACACGTCAAAAATGATGCAGATCCCTGACCATATTGCGCCTGTTATTATTGCTTCGGTCAGTGTAGGTGCAGAGAGACCGCTCATATATAAATAACCGAAAACAGAAAATAGTATGATATTGTATAAAGGATGCCACGGCTTCGTTTTTTCATATCCTTCTCCCATGCTTTCGCTGTCCATTGGCTTCATGTGCAGTACGTATATGTTGAAAATAGTGTGCAGTATTCCAATAAGAGTTACTATAGCATAAGAGATCCAGAACCACAGCATGGACATTCCGAAATTTTGCATAATGTTTGCCCCTTTAGATTTTTATGAAACTCAGTATAATACAAAATCCCTAATTTTTCAACAGATACAGTGGTGCTGCAATGCAGTTAAAGAAAACAGGAAAAGTAAATTCGTGACCATTTAATACAAGACAGAATATTATGAAATAGACCTATAGGAGGTGAAAAAATGAAAATATGGAATTGCAGTAACAACAACTGCTATGAAATTGATAAAAATAACTGTTCGAATAATGATATGGGAAATAATTGCTCCTGTAACTGCTGCTGTACTCCCGGCCCTCAGGGACCTCAGGGTGAGCAGGGTCCTGCAGGTCCCCAAGGCCCTCAGGGTCCCAGAGGCTTTATGGGTGCGCAAGGAGCTACAGGTCCCGTCGGTCCCCAGGGACCTATAGGTGAGACAGGTCCCGCAGGTCCTCAGGGTCCCATAGGTGAGACAGGTCCTATCGGTCCTCAGGGTCCCATAGGTGAGACAGGTCCCGTCGGTCCTCAGGGTCCCATTGGTGAGACAGGTCCCGTCGGTCCTCAGGGTCCAGTAGGCGAGACAGGTCCCGCAGGTCCTCAGGGTCCAGTAGGTGAGACAGGTCCCGTCGGTCCCCAGGGTCCTATAGGTGAGACAGGTCCCGTCGGTCCTCAGGGCCCCATAGGTGAGACAGGTCCCGCAGGTCCTCAGGGTCCTGCAGGCGGTGTGCTTAACTATGCGGATTTTTATGCGTTGATGCCCCCTGACAATTCGGCATCAGTGGCACCCGGAACGGACGTCAGCTTTCCTCAGGACGGACCGAGCAGCGGAGCTGATATTTCCCGACTTACAGCGGATTCCTTTAATCTGGCACAGATCGGAACTTATCAGGTGCTGTTTGAAGTCAGTGTGGATGAGGCAGGACAGTTATTGCTGACACTGAACGGAGCAGACTTAGAGTATGCCGTGTTCGGCAGAGCCACAGGTGTGTCGCAGATCGTGGGTATGGCAATAGTGCAGACTACCGCAGTCGATTCTGTCCTGACTGTCAGAAATCCCGCAGGAAATGCGGCTGCATTGACGGTAACTCCCCTTGCAGGAGGAACGAGACCTGTTTCTGCGCATCTCGTTATTACACAGATAGCGTGATGAATAATTTAAATACGGCTTAGGATCAAACTTTGGCACAGCATCTTCGAATCTTGTGAGGAAGAAAATAAAGGGTACCTCAAAAGGTACCCTTTGTTTAATGCATATGGGCTACAAAAAGATAATTTTTCCGTTTTGCGTATGAATTCGAACTCTTGCATAAATAATGATATATCGCTTGCGCGATATGATATACGGCGTTGCCGTGTGATATACTTGCTTCGCAAGTATGATATAATATCCGTTCCTTCATATGTCGCAGGCATATATCGACCACTGAGGGTGGATATCATATCGAAGATATATCATCCGTTCTCGGAAGAACGGATATCATTGAAAAACGACAAGTTTCTGTCGAAACTTGTCGTTTTTCATGGCTGGGCTGGCGGGGTGATCCCCTGCGATTTGTCGCAGGGGATCTA
>JAZQAF010000012.1:0-67576 GCA_045545015.1 Ruminococcus sp. | reverse complement strand
AGATGTAATAGAGATGATGCTGGCAGGCGCAACAGCCGTACAGGTTGGTGCAGCTAACCTTGTAGACCCCTTCGCCTGCAAGAAGATCATCGAGGATCTCCCCCGCGTTATGGAAAAATACGGAATCGAAAATCTTACAGACATTATAGGAGGTAGTCACTGATGGGTAAAGACGTAATCGTAGCCTGCGACTTTGACGGCCGCGAGGCACTCTTGAAGTTTCTTGATAATTTCACCGAGGAAAAGCCCTTCCTCAAGATCGGCATGGAGCTTTTCTACGCCGCAGGTCCCGACATCGTAAGAGAGGTAAAGGCAAGAGGACACAAGATATTCCTCGACCTTAAGCTCCACGATATCCCCAACACAGTTAAAAAGGCAATGTCCGTTCTGTCCGCTCTGGACATTGACATGGTAAACGTACACGCAGCAGGAACAAAGGCAATGATGGAAGCAGCTCTCGAGGGTCTCACAAGACCTGACGGCACACGTCCCATGCTCATTGCCGTAACTCAGCTTACATCCACATCCGAAGAACGCATGCAGGAAGAGCTTCTCATTAACGCACCTCTGGCTGAAACAGTTCTTCACTACGCTAAAAATACCCGCGACGCAGGTCTGGACGGCATCGTATGCTCACCTTTAGAGGCCGGCATCGTTCACGAAACCTGCGGCAAGGAGTTCTTTACAATCACTCCCGGCATCCGCTTTGCAGATTCCGCAGCAGATGATCAGGTAAGAATCACAACACCCGCAAAGGCAAAAGAGATCGGCTCTGACTACATCGTTGTGGGCCGTCCCATAACAAAGGCAGAAGATCCCGTGGCAGCATACCGCCGCTGCGTGGCAGAATTCGTAGGTTAAAAAGGAGATTTTGAACATGAAAAAGAAAGTTGCAGAAGGCCTTTTATCCATTGGCGCAGTATTCTTCCGTCCCGATGAGCCCTTTACATGGGCAAGCGGCATCAAGAGCCCCGTATACTGCGATAACAGACTTATCCTCACAGCTCCCGAGGTTCGCGATGTAGTTGAAAACGCAATCGCAGAGACAGTCAAGACAGAGTATCCCGAGTGCGAGGTTCTCATGGGCACAAGCACAGCAGGTATCGCACACGCAGCTATCGCAGGCCACATTCTCGGCATGCCCATGGGCTATGTAAGAAGCGGCAATAAGGACCACGGCAGACAGAACCGTATCGAGGGTAAGCTGGAAGCAGGTCAGAAGGTCGTTATCATCGAGGACCTCATCTCCACAGCAGGCAGCGCCATCGAAGTTGCAGAGGCTCTCCGCGAGGCAGGTGCAGATGTTCTCGGTATCGTCAGCATCTTCACATACGGCATGCAGAAGGGTCTTGACAGACTTGCAGCTGCTGATGTTAAGAATGTAAGCCTTACAAACCTTGATGCAGTTGCAGAAGAAGCTGCAGAGAGCGGTTACATCAAGGAAGAGGACGTAGTAAGACTTAAGAAGTTCAGAGACAATCCCTCTGACGAGAGCTGGATTACCGCTCAGTAATTTTGTTTACCATTAAGGTGGTGAAGATATGAGAGGACTTATTGATATTGCGAATCTCTCCATAGAGGAGCTTGATTCGCTTATGGATGTGGCTGAGGATATTATCGCTGACCCCAAGAAGTACAGCGAGGTCTGCAAGGGAAAGAAGCTTGCAACTCTGTTCTTTGAGCCATCCACCAGAACAAGACTTTCCTTTGAGGCGGCAATGCTGGAACTCGGCGGCTCGGTTATCGGCTTTTCAGACGGTGATAATTCCTCCGCTGTCAAGGGCGAGAGTGTGGCAGATACCGCAAGAGTTGTAGGCTGCTATGCTGATATTATTGCAATGCGTCACTTCATTGAGGGCGCACCCTTTGTGGCTGACAGAAACTGTGTTGTTCCCGTAATCAACGCAGGCGACGGCGGACACAACCATCCCACACAGACTTTGGCTGACCTTCTCACCATCAGAAGAGAGAAGGGTCATTTTGAGGGTCTCACCGTAGGCTTCTGCGGAGACCTTAAATACGGCAGAACAGTTCACTCCCTCTGCACAGCTCTTTCACGCTACAAGGGCGTAAAGTTTGTGTTTATTTCTCCCAAGGAATTAAAAATCCCCAGCTATCTCATTTACGAGGTAATTGAGAAGGCAGGAGTGGAGTATGTGGAGGTTGACTCCCTCGAGGAGGCAATGCCCGAGCTTGATATCCTCTATATGACCCGTGTTCAGGGCGAGAGATTCGAGGACAAGGCAGAGTATGAGAGACTCAAGGACAGCTATATCCTCACAGCGGATAAGCTCGAGAGCGCTAAGGAGGATATGATTATCCTGCATCCCCTTCCCAGAGTAAACGAGATCTCCGTTGAGGTGGATTATGACAGTCGTGCCTGCTACTTCAAGCAGGTTTTAAACGGCAAGTATATGCGAATGGCTCTTATTCTGAGGCTCCTTGAGGGTGCAAAGCAGGGTGTTTCAGCAGACGCTGTAAGACCCACATCTCTTACCGATGATGCAAAGGGTCAGCATGTGTGCAAGAACCCCAAGTGCATCACAAGAACAGAGCAGGAGCTTCCTCAGGCATTCAGGCTTATGGATGAAAAGAAGAACATCCTCCGCTGCAAATACTGCGAAGAGCGTGTAAAGTAATATGAAAAATTATCCCTATGCCGTCGGTGTAGGGATTTTTTTGAAATAGTTCTGAAATTCTGTGACAAATCACCCTTCTCATTTGTATTAGTATCAGAGGGAACTTTTAAATCCTGATTTGACACGAAAGGATGAGATTTATGAAGAAGATACTTACCTTTATGTTGGCAGTAGTTATGATGCTTACCGCCATTCCCTTTGCGAGTGCGGTGGAGATTCCTCAAAAAGACAGCAGTGCAAAGCTGGGTAGCGACCTTAAACTTAAACTCGAAGAAATGTCCGAGGAGGATATCGTAGGTATCTGGGTATGGTTTACCTATGGCCTCAGCGGTGGTGAGATAGACAGGCTTACCATAGAAAAGTACGGACCCGAGATTGCAATATTAGAAGGCGGAAATGAGAGCGAAAAGGTTAATAGATGGAGAAAAGCAAGATTAGAGGTAGCCGCTGAGTTTTATGATACCAATAACGAAAGGGTTCTTTCGGAGCTTGAGATTCAGGATTCTGAGCGTGACTTTGTAAGCTCGCTTACACCATCTGCCATTCTCTATGTGCCTGCTTACAAGGTGCTTCTGATAGCAGAGCACCCGGAGATTTCCGGAATTGACTACTACAGTGATGAAGAGCCATCAGTAGATTATGATGGTGAGATGCCTGAAGTGCTTCCTCCTATACTTCCCACAGAGCCTACGCCCGAGCAGCCTGAGGTGCTTCCCACAGAGCCTACACCCGAGCTGCCTGAGGTGCTTCCCACAGAGCCTTCAACGGAGCCTTCAACGGAGCCCTCCATAGCGTCTCCTGATGAAGAGTTCTATGAAACAGATGAGTTTAAGAAGAAGTTCATGAGCTTCTTCTTAACTTCTCAGGATTATTCTCTCGACAAGGTGGAGATCTGGGACGCAAAGATGATAGGGGATATCCTGATTTTTTCAGGAGATCTCACAGAGGACAGTCAGGCACCCATGGATGGATGTGTAGAGGTTCTGGGTGACTGGGTGGTAAACAATTACGGATACTATGTATATGGAGACGGACTTTGTCTTTACGCCTATGACGGAGAGAAGTTCTACTACATAAAAGAGGCATGGGAAAATGGAATTATCACAGACCTGTCAGAGGTTGAGTATTTTTCCGAGCCTATTTATGTGACAAGAATTGGTGATGTCAACAGAGACAGGAAGATAGATGTAAAGGATGCAACCGCTCTTCAGAAGCATCTGGCAGAGCTTGATATTCTTCCTGAGGACTGTGGCTTCGGAGTTATTTATGATTTCAATGAGGATAATAAAATCAATGTCAAAGATGCCACTGCCATTCAGAAGCATATTGCCGGACTTGAGTAAAACAATATAGTGTAAAAATCAGGAGCTGTGAGGAATCACAGCTCTTTTTTTGTGAGCATACAGAGGTGCAAATCGGGGATGATTCTGTAGGGATTCAGCACTCCCGACGGTCCACGGGCGAACACAGTTCGCCCCTAAGATGAGAAGAAAGGTTATTTTAGGGGAAACGATGCGGCGGGGCGTTGAGGGCACCGCCCCCTACGGAGAGTGGAAAGGCTTCAATAAAACTGTAGGGGCGGTCATTGGTCGCCCGTCGCATTTCCTTTTGATATGTTTTGCGGCGGGAGTGGAGCCCCCGCCCTACGGTGTGAGGAAAGGTCAGATCTGAATTGTAGGGGTTGGCGCCCACCAAAGCCCGAAAGCCTTCCCCTCGAGGAAATTCCCCTGTCAGGGGAAATGTCGGCAAAGCCGACAAAAGGGTTGCCGTTCCTGCAAGGAAAAGGTGCTGAGCGAATGGGAAGCGGATGAGGTGGAGAGACGTGCGGTGGATATTCTTCATACGGCTACAATGAAAGGTCTGTAGGGGCGGTCATGGGCCGCCCGTCACATTTCCTTTTGATGTGTTTTGCGGCGGGAGTCGAGCCCCCGCCCTACGGTGCGAGGAAAGGTCAGATCTGAATTGTAGGGGTTGGCGCCCACCATAGCAAGAAAGGACCTTTTGCGGGGCGTTGAGGGCACCGCCCCCTACGGAGAGTGGAAAAGTTTCAATAAAACTGTAGGGGCGGTCATGGGCCGCCCGCAACAATCATTCCTACAAATTTTCGAACAGCCGGAAAACAAATGTGCATAAAAACATAACATAGTCAAAATGCGAAAAATCGAGAAAATTAAAGAAAAATGAAGCAAATGAGAGCTTACAGATAATTAATTATAATAATCAGACTTAGTTTGACTTTCTCTGACTTTGACTTTCTCTGACTTATGCTTTAGAATATAGTCAAGGTCAGAAAAGGTCAAAAACCTTTGACATAAATAAAAATAACCCAAGAGGTGAGAATATGAGAATAAGTGATTTACTTACTGAGCATATTATGAAAATTCTCGAAACCGAGGAAGACGTTGTGTTCAGACGAAACGAGCTTGCGGATCAGTTCGGCTGTGTGCCGAGTCAGATAAACTATGTGCTTATGTCACGTTTTACCCCCGAGCAGGGCTACATCGTTGAATCCAGAAGGGGTGGCGGCGGATATGTCCGCATCAGCCGTATCATTACGGATAAGGGCGACGCTCTTATGCATATAATTAACTCTATAGGTCAGGAACTTGACAATTTAACCGCTCACATAATGATTAGAAACCTTGTTGCTTCGTCAATAATAACTGAAGATGAAGGTGATCTTATGATGGCGGCAGCCTCTGACAGGAGTTTCTTGTATGTTCCCGTAAGTCTTCGTGACAAAGTTCGTGCATCCATGTTCAAGAATATGTTTTTAAATCTGGCTCATAGGAGGTAATGATATGAAATGCAGTAAATGTAAGGAAAAAAACGCAACAACAAGAGTAAAAAGAATCGTAAACGGAGAGTATCAGGAGTATATGCTCTGCTCTGACTGCGCCCACGAAATGGGATTTTCAAATGTGTTTGATATGGAGCTTCCCGATATGTTCGGAGGGCTTATGAAGAGCCTTTTCGGCGCCCTTCCCGAGAGAACCTCTGCAACCAGATGTCCTCTCTGCGGAGTTACCTTCGGAGATATTCAGAACACGGGCAAGGTGGGCTGTGCAAAATGCTACGAGATATTTGATTCACAGCTGATGCCCTCTATCAGAAGAATCCACTCAAATACCACCCACTGCGGAAAAACTCCCGAGGATGTGTATGAGGAGAGCGAGAAGGCTCAGGATAAGCCTCAGACCCTTGAATATTCCAAGGAGGATATGATAAAGGAGCTTAAGGAGAAGCTTCAGGCGGCTATAGAGGCTCAGAACTTTGAAGAGGCTGTGGTGCTTCGTGACAAGATCAATGAACTGGAGGGAAATGAAAATGAGTGACAGCGTATATATTTCATCCCGTGTAAGGCTTGCGAGAAATCTCAGGAACTATCCATTCCCCTCAAGAATGAGTGACACAGAACGCTCTGAGATGATAGGAAAGGTAAAGACGGCTATAGAGGAGCTCGACGAGGGTTTAATGTTTGTGAATCTTCAGGAGCTTTCCGATACACAGATAGTGGCAATGGTGGAAAGGCATCTCATAAGCCCCGAATTTGCCGACAGAAGCAGAGAGAGAGCCCTTGCTGTATCAAAAGACGAGAGTATCAGTATTATGATAGGCGAGGAGGATCACTTAAGAATACAGGTGATTCTGCCGGGACTTTCTCTGGAGGAGGCTTACAGCATCGCAAACCGCATTGAGACAAAGCTCTCACAGAAGCTCTCCTTTGCCTTCTCAGATAAGCTTGGATACCTTACCCAGTGTCCTACAAATCTGGGAACAGGTATGAGAGCATCGGTGATGATGCACCTCTGCGCTATGGCAGAGACAAGGGCTGTGGCGAGAATCGCCTCTAACCTCTCAAAGCTGGGCTTTGTGATCCGAGGCACCTTCGGAGAGGGCTCTGATGCCCCCTCGGCACTCTATCAGCTCAGCAATCAGGTAACTCTGGGCATCTCCGAGGAGACCGCCATAGAGAATATCGTGAGCATCGCCTCCAAACTCTCTGAGACAGAAAATCACACCAGAGAGACTCTCTTAGAGAGCATGGAGTATCAGGACAAGATAAGCCGAAGCATGGGAATCCTCCTTACGGCAAGACTTATTTCCCACAATGAGGCAATAAGACTTCTCTCAAATGTCCGTCTCGGTATCTGCGAGGGTCTCATAGATAATGTTACTACCGATGTGGTGGATAAGCTGATCTTAGAGATCCAGCCTGCGAGCCTTATGGAGAGAGAGGGCAAGAAGCTTACTCCTCAGGAGAGGGACAAAGCACGTGCAGAGCTTATAAAGAAGGCTCTCAGATAAGTTATTTGGAAGGTAATTTATCATATATATTTTGGAAGGACTATTAATATACTTTATGAAAAATAGAGAGGGATGAAGTTTATGTATAATTTCAAAGGTTTTACAGGCAAAGCGAACGATGCCCTCAATCTGGCTATAAATGAGGCATCTGCAATGGGTCATACCTATATCGGCACAGAGCATCTTCTTCTGGGACTTCTTTGTGAGGACACAGGAGTTGCTGCAACGGTACTCAAGGAGTTTTCCCTTGATGCGGATACCTTAAGAAAGAAGATAGGCAGCACCGTTGGAAAGGGTCAGAGTATTTTCCTCTCTCCCGATGACTTTACCCCCAGAACAAAGAGGGTGATGCAGAAGGCACTTCTCATCTCCTCAAATATGGGACACAATTTTGTGGGAACAGAGCATCTGCTCCTTGCGATTCTTGCAGAGAGAGACAGCTATGCAGTGAAGTTTTTAGAGGAAGAGGGAGTGAATGTCTCTTCACTTCTCAGCACGCTCAAGTCAAGCTTTTCTGCAGATAACATTCCTCAGGAGGCTTCTGAGACAGGAGGTTTTTCACCCTCTAAGGAAGGCTCCTCAAAGGGTGTTCTGGGTAAATTCTCCAGAGACCTTTGCGAAGCCGCAAGAAACGGGGGAATCGACCCTGTTATCGGCAGGGAAAAGGAGATCAGCAGAGTTATCCAGATACTCTCCAGACGCACCAAGAATAACCCTGTGCTTATTGGTGAGCCCGGTGTGGGAAAGACCGCCGTTGCCGAGGGTCTGGCGCTTCGAATAACCGAGGGCAATGTTCCCGAGATCCTGAAAGACAAGAGGATCTTAAGCCTCAGCCTTACGGATATGATAGCAGGCACCAAGTACAGGGGTGACTTTGAGGAGAGGATAAAGGGCGTAATTGATGAGCTGAGAGCTGATGATAAAATAATCCTCTTCATAGACGAGCTGCACACCATTGTGGGCGCAGGCTCTGCAGAGGGCTCTGCCGATGCCGCAAACATTTTAAAGCCCTCCCTTGCAAAGGGCGAGATTCAGGTTATCGGTGCCACAACTCTGGAGGAATACAGAAAATATATTGAAAAGGATTCAGCACTCGAGAGACGTTTTCAGCCCGTGAAGGTGCTGGAGCCCTCCGAGGAGGAGTCTGTGGAGATACTCAAGGGACTTCGTGACAGATACGAAGCCCACCATAAGGTGAGTATTTCCGATGAGGCAATAAAGACAGCAGTTGAGCTGTCGGTACGATACATTCCCGACAGATTCCTGCCCGATAAGGCAATAGACCTGATAGACGAGGCGGCCTCCAAGATACGCCTTGAGAGCCTCACAGCACCCGAGGAGCTTAAAACCCTTGAGGAGGATATAAAGAATCTTGAAAACGAGAAGAGCGAGGCGGTAAATTCTCAGAATTTCGAGGCTGCCGCTGATATCCGTGACAAGCAGAAGGAGCTTAAGGAAAAGCTCTCGGAGCTTAAGAAGCAGTGGCAGGACAAGGAGGAAAGCTCTCACCTGAAGCTCACTACAGAAGCTGTTGTGAACGTGGTTTCCGAGTGGTCGGGAATCCCCGTTGAGGAAGTGACCAAGGAGGAATCAGAGAGACTTTTAAATCTCGAAGAGGAGCTTCACAGAAGGGTAGTGGGTCAGTCTGACGCAGTAAAGGCTGTCTCCAGAGCCGTGAGAAGAAGTCGTTCGGGACTTAAAGATCCCCGCAGACCCATAGGCTCGTTCATCTTCTCAGGCCCCACCGGTGTGGGTAAGACCGAGCTTGCAAAGGCTCTGGCTGAGGCTATGTTCTCTGATGAGAACGCTATGCTGAGACTTGATATGAGTGAGTATATGGAGAAGCACACCGTCTCCAAGCTCATCGGTTCACCTCCCGGATATGTGGGCTTTGACGAGGGCGGACAGCTCACCGAGCAGGTGAGGAGAAAGCCCTACAGCGTTATCCTCTTTGACGAGATAGAGAAGGCTCACCCCGATGTTTTCAATATGCTCCTGCAGATACTCGAGGACGGCAGACTAACCGATTCTCAGGGCAGGACAGTGAGCTTCAGCAATACCATCATCATTATGACCTCAAACGTAGGCGCAAGGCTTATTGTGAATGAGCAGAAGGCTCTGGGCTTCGGTACTGAGGAAAAGAGCGACGAGAGCAACATCCGTGATATGGTGCTCCGTGAGCTGAAAACTGTATTCAGACCCGAGTTCTTAAACCGTGTGGATGATATTATCGTATTCTCCAAGCTTACCTCATCCGATATCAGGGAGATAGCAAAGATAATGCTCAGAGACCTCTCTTCAAGACTTGAGAAGCTGGGATATGAATTTGAGATAACCGACGAGGCAGTAGAGCTTCTCTCTGAGGCAGGCTTTGACGAGACCTACGGAGCAAGACCTCTGCGCAGAGCCATTACCTCCAAGGTGGAGGATATCCTTTCCGAGAAGCTCATTGCAGGTGAGTTTTCGGGAAAGAAAAAGATTATAGCCGATGCAGAGGACAAAAAGCTTAATTTTTCCGCCATATAATAAAAAGGGCAGTCTTTCTTAGTAAAGGCTGTCCTTTATTCTTTTATATTCACAAATACTATTGCAAAATTTCACAGATTATTGTAAAATGATAAAAGAATTTTGATGTCAGGAGATATCGTATATGAAAAGAATATTATCATTTGTACTGGTTTTAATGTTTGCTGTTTCTATTACAGCTTGCTCAAAGAAAGGCACTGCTGCACCCACTGCTGAGACAAATGGTGCTTCTGTAGCAGATAAGGAGACTGCAGAGGTCTTCTCCAGCAGTATTGATGAGATCGTAGCATATGCAGGTGAAGGTAAGGCTGAAAAGAACGAGGCTTCACAGAATAAGCTCACAGGTCTCGCAGTTATAAGAATCATTGATTTTACAGGTGACAACAAGCCTGAGCTTGTGACCGTTTACTCCGACGAGTTCGACAGCGAGATCTACTGGATGGAGATAAGCGGCTTTGACTATGCTACAGCAAGCCTTAAGTTCAGCGATGACAGCACAAAGCTTATGATTACCTCAAAGTCCTCAGAAGAGGCTTCGGGTCCCTGCATCTGGTTCTATACAGATGAGCGTGGAGATAACTATTTTGTAGTGGGTGATGACCTCTCCAAGTCTGCTGACTTCTACAGATACGTTCAGATGGACGGCGGCGAGAAGTGCTACAAATTCATGAAGGACTTCACCGTTGAGGGCGGCAACTTCCCCGAGGGTACATACGACAAGATCGAATTCGTTGGTATGTCTGATGAGGACGTAGAAAAGAACTTCGAGAAGAATCAGCAGGCTATTGATGCTATCAATTCCAAAAAGTAATAGAGGATAAAGAAAATCCCGAGAACTTAAGTTCTCGGGATGTTTTTTATTTTATCCGATTTTTTCAGAAAGTATCTTGCCGCCGCTTAGGTATGAAATCTCTTCAAAGCCGCATTCTCTGAGAAGAGAAAGAGCCTCCTCAAAGCCACAGGTGAGGAAATTCTTATCGTGACAGTCAGAACTGAGCATTACCCTGCCGCCTTTTGCCTTTATAAGCTCAAGGAGGGGTTTTTCAGGGTAGGGGGTAGTGCGATACCCTCTTGAGATTGCCCCTGTATTTACCTCAAATATGACCCCTTGTGAAGAAAGCTTCTCTATAGCCTTCTCTGCACAGGAGAGATATCTCGGGTGAGAGGTGTCGAAAAGTTTTTTTCTGTCCTGAAATTTTGTCAGAAGGTCAAGGTGGCCCACTATCTGACAGCCTGTTCTGTCAAAAATCTCAGAGACCCTCTCGAAATACTTCTCTGCAAAGAGTAGTGAGTCACCGCCGAAGTGCCTCATGATGCCATCCTCCAGCATTTCAAGGGATTCATCCACAGGGAGAAGTCCGTCCTCTGTGGGCAGAGCGTGCACCGAGCCTATGATGTAGTCAAATGAAAGTGTGGGCTCATCGCTTAGGATATCCTGCTCAAGACCTATGAGGATCTCGATTTTATCTTTATATTTCTCTTTAAGAAAATTAAGCTCATCGTAGTATTCTCCGACACTCTCATTAGTCATACACCAGTCCTCGGAAAAGAGGGGAGAGTGACCTGAAAAGCCAAGAGTTTCAAAGCCCATATCAATAGCGGCAAGGATCATTTCCTCGGGGGTGTCCCTGCCGTCGCAGTAGGTGGTGTGGGTGTGGTAGTTTCTCGGTATCATACCATTTTTTCCTGCTTTACCTTGTGGTCGATAACGTGACGGGATGCCAGTTCTTTTCTGATATCCTCAACGGTAATGCCCATCTCGACCATAAGCACCATTACGTGGTAAGCAAGGTCTGCTATCTCATAGACAGTCTCTGCTTTGTCTCCTGCTTTGCCGCCGATGATAACCTCGGTGCATTCCTCGCCCACCTTCTTTAAGATCTTGTCAATGCCTTTCTCAAAGAGATAGGTGGTGTAGGAGCCCTCGGGGAGCTTTGCTTTTCTGTCAAGGAGGAGACAGTAGAGGCTCTCAAGCTTGAAACCGTCAGGTGTCTCTCCCTCGAAGAGGAGCTTTGTAAAACATGAGTCTGTGCCTTCGTGGCAGGCAGGACCGTCCTTTCTCACCTTCACAACCAGAGCATCGCTGTCACAGTCTGCGGTGATGGAAACAATGTGCTGGAAGTTTCCGCTTGTCTCGCCCTTGAGCCACAGCTCCTGTCTGGAACGGCTGAAAAAGCAGGTAAGCTCCTTCTCCATGGAGATTCTGAGGCTCTCCTCGTTCATATATGCCAAGGTCAGCACCTTGCCTGTGTCAGCATCCTGAACAATGGCGGGGATAAGACCCTTTTCGTCGAATTTAAGTGTACTGATATCTATCATAATTATAACCTCACATTGATGTTGTTTTCTCTTAAGACCTTCTTAAGCTCCGGAATTTTTACCTCGCCGAAGTGGAAGATGGAAGCCGCAAGACCTGCATCTACCTTGGGGAGAGTATTGAAGAGCTTTATAAAGTCCTCGGCACAGCCTGCTCCGCCTGATGCAATAACGGGAACGTTTACCGCACTGCACACAGCCTCAAGCATCTCAAGGTCAAAGCCTCCCTTGACACCGTCGGTGTCGATGGAGTTAAGCACAACCTCGCCTGCACCTTTCTCTACGCAGGACTTTATCCAGCTGATTGCCTCCATACCCGTGTTTTCTCTGCCGCCCTTTGCAAAGACACGGAAAACTCCGTCAACTCGCTTTACATCAGCGGAGATAACAACGCACTGGTCGCCGTATTTCCTTGCAGCCTCCCTGATAAGCTCGGGGTTTCTTATAGCACCTGAGTTTACGGAGACCTTGTCTGCACCGCACTTGAGAACTCTGTCGAAATCCTCCAGAGTGTTGATTCCGCCGCCTACAGTGAGAGGGATGAAGATGGTCTTTGCAACCTCTCTTAAAATGTCGGTAAAGAGGGCTCTGCCTTCGGCGGAGGCGGTGATATCGTAGAATACAAGCTCATCTGCACCGCAGTCGCTGTAATATTTGCCAAGCTCTACGGGAGAGGAAACATCGGAAAGTCCCTGAAAGTTTACACCCTTTACAACCCTGCCGTTTTTAACATCGAGGCAGGGGATAATTCTCTTTGTAATCATCTTGCCACCTCTATTGCTTCCTCGAGGTTTATAGCCCCGATGTAGTAAGCCTTGCCGATAATTGCACCGTAGAGGTTCATTTCCCTGAGGGCTTTTATGTCCTCGATGGAGCTTACTCCCCCTGATGCCACAAGGTCGATGTTGAACTTCTCGGAAAGCTCCTTATAGAGGGCGTTGTTACTGCCCTGCATGGCGCCGTCACGGGAAATATCCGTGCAGATAACGGTGGTAACACCAAGGTCCTCCATCTTCGCCATAAAGTCAAAGGCAGAGAGAGAAGACTTTTCTGTCCAGCCCTTAATGGCTACAAAGCCGTCCTTAAGGTCAACACCAACTGCAACCTTCTCGCCGAAAAGGGAGAGAGCTTCTTTAAGGAAAGTTTCATCCTCAACGGCGGCGGTGCCTAAGATGATTCTGTCAACACCGCAGTCGATGTAAGCCTTTGCCACCTCGATGTTGCGGATACCGCCTCCCACCTCGGTGAAAAGGTCGGTGCTTTCCACAATTTCCTTGATGATATCAAGGTTGCCTGGGTAGCCGTTTTTTGCACCCTCAAGGTCAACAAGATGGATGTGTGTTGCCCCTGCATCCTTGAATTTTTTTGCAATTTCGGGAGGGTTGTGGCTATAGACGGTCATTTCGTTGTAGTCGCCCTTGTAGAGCCTGACCGCTTTTTTATCGTATAGATCAATAGCAGGAAAAATGTTCATATGATCCTCGCTTTTAAGTTTATTAGTTTATCTGCAAAGCTCAGAGAAGGCTCTGAGAATTGAAAGTCCCACACTGCCGCTTTTCTCGGGATGGAACTGACAGCCCATAACGTTACCGCTGCATACTGCGGCTGTGAGAGTCTCACCGTACTCTGTGGTGGCTATGAGGGAGTCCTCGCAGTTTTCAGCGTAGTAGGAATGTACAAAATAGACACAGTCGCCCTCTTTGATGTGTTTAAAAAGAGGAGAGTTTTCCTTTGTGAATTTCAGCGCATTCCAGCCGATATGAGGGATTTTGAGGTCCTCGGGGAGTTTTCCCTGCATGGGAACCACCTGACCCTTGAGAAGAGAAAGACCCTCATGCTCGCCGTATTCATAGCTTTTCTCAAAGAGGAGCTGCATACCGAGACAGATACCCATCAGGGGTTTTCCGTTCTTTGCCTCCTCCTTCACAAAATCTGCAAGAGAGGATTCTTTGAGCTTCTTTGCTGCATCCTCAAATGCGCCTACACCGGGGAGGATAAGCCCCGATGCCTTTTTAAGCTCCTCCTTGTCGCCTGAGACAAAGACCTCTTCGCCTATAGCCTCAAAGGAGGATCTGAGGGAAAAGAGATTTCCCACACCGTAATCAATAATACCAATCATCAGATAACACCTTTAGTTGAAGGAATTTCGTTTTTAAACTCGGGGTCGATGGAAACTGCAGTGCGCAGTGTTCTTGCAACAGACTTGAAAGCACCCTCTGCAATGTGGTGAGAGTTAGTGCCTGCGAGCTTCTTGATGTGGAGGCTCATGGGGCAGTTTCTCACAAAGGAGATGAAGAATTCTTCACAAAGCTCCGAGTCAAAGTCGCCTATCTTCTCTGTGGGGAAGGTAAGGTCGAAGTTTAAGGAGCTTCTGCCTGAGATATCAGCGGCAGAGAGAATGAGAGTCTCATCCATGGGTAGAATCATGTGACCGTATCTGCGGATACCCTTTTTGTCTCCGAGAGCTTCCTCGAAAGCCTTGCCGAGGCAAATTCCAATATCCTCTGCAGAGTGGTGACAGTCAACCCGAAGGTCACCCTTGCAGGAAACCTCAAGGTCAAATCTTCCGTGAGAAGCAAAGAGTGTGAGCATATGGTCCATAAAGCCCATACCTGTGTTAATAGTGCTTTTGCCTGTGCCGTCAAGGGTAAGGCTCAGCTTTATATCAGTTTCTGCAGTTTTGCGGTTTATCTGCGCTGTTCTCATTCTCTGACACCTCCCAGAATTTCCTCTGTGATCTCAAGGAGCTTGTCCATCTGCTCCTTTGTACCGATGGTGATTCGGTTATATTCCTTGATGCGCTCCCCTGAGAAGTGTCTCACAAGGATGCGTCTTGCTTTAAGTTTTAAGTAAAGCTCCTCGCCGCCGATACGGGGATGCTTTGCAAAGATGAAGTTGGTGCTTGAGGGTACGACCTCGAAGCCCAGCTCCTCAAGCTTTTCTGTGGTGTATTCCCTGACACTCATAATCTCTTTGCACTTTTCCTCATAGTAGCTCTGAGCCTCAATGGTGGCAATGCCTGCCTTCTGTGTGAGGGTGTTGATGAGGTAGGGGTTGGTGGAATACTTGATCTTCTCAAGATCTTCAATTATCTCTCTTGAAGCAAAAGCATAGCCCAGTCTTCCGCCTGCAAGACAGCGGCTCTTTGAGAATGTCCTCACCACAAGGAGGTTGTCGTATTTGCGAAGAAGGGGCAGAGCGCTCTCTGCGCCGAAGTCAACATAAGCCTCATCCACAAGCACCACGGAGTCAAGGTTTCCCTTGAGGACAGTTTCTATCTCCTCGAGGGTGAGAGCCTTGCCTGAGGGAGCGTTGGGGTTTGCAAGAGCAATGAGCTTATTTTTGCCCACATAATCAAGAGGGTCAATGGAGAAATCGTCCTTTAAGGGAATCTCTTCATAGGGTACGCCGTGAAGGTCTGCAAACACCTTATAAAAGCCGTAGGTGATGTCCGCAAAGGCGGCACCTCTCTCGCTGAATGCCATGAAGGCGAAGTTCAGGATATCGTCAGAGCCGTTGGCAAGGAAAACGCATTCCTTGTTTACTTCGTAGAGCCTTGCGATCTTATCTTTTAAGACCGCACAGGTGGGGTCGGGGTAGAGCCTGAGGCTCTCTATCTGAATCTTGCCTATTGCCTTCACTACCTCTGGGGCAGGAGGAAAGGGGGATTCATTTGTGTTAAGCTTTATGTACTCGCCGTCCTTGGGCTGTTCGCCGGGAGTATAGGCGGTGAGCTTGTCAAAATGTTCTTTTAGAAAACGACTCATTAATTTCAGTCCTTTGTTCTGATAATTGCACTCTCTGCGTGGGCATCAAGACCCTCTTTTCTTGCAAAGAACTCTACGTCCTTTGCAACTGCTCTCAGGGCATCCTCTGTGTAGTAGGTATATTGGATCTTCTTTACGAAGTCATCAACTGAGAGAGGACTTGAGAATTTTGCTGTACCGCTGGTGGGCAGGGTGTGATTAGCACCTGCATAGTAATCGCCCAGAGCCTCGGGGCAGTATCTGCCCATAAATACGGAGCCTGCATTCTTTACCTTGCTCAGGATATCGAAGGGGTTATCCACCATAAGCTCCAGGTGCTCGGGTGCAATTTCGTTGGAAATATCAATAACGTCATCCAGATTGTCTGCAACGATGATCTTGCCGTTTCGGTCAATGGAGGTTCTGGCTATCTCCTCACGGGGGAGGAGGGGAATCTGACGCTCAAGCTCTTCAGAGACCTTCTTTGCGAAGTCCTCGCTGTCGGTAACGAGAACTGCACTTGCAAGCTTATCATGCTCTGCCTGAGACAGAAGATCAGCGGCGGCGTGAGCGGGGTTGCTGTTCTTGTCGGCAATAACCAGAATCTCGCTGGGGCCTGCTATCATATCAATGGAGACCTCGCCATATACCTGACGCTTTGCCTCGGCAACAAAGGCGTTACCGGGACCTACTATCTTATATACTTTGGGAACGGATTCTGTACCGTAAGCTAAAGCGGCAACAGCCTGAGCTCCGCCTACCTTGAAAATTCTTGTGACACCTGCGATTTTTGCGGCGGCAAGAATTACGGGGTTTACCTTACCCTCTGAGTTCGGAGGAGTGACCATAACTATCTCCTCACAGCCTGCGATCTTTGCAGGGATGCTGTCCATGAGAACCGTAGAGGGATAAGCGGCAGTGCCGCCGGGTACATAGAGACCCACCTTCTCAATGGGGGTCACCATCTGACCTGTTACAACTCCGTTTCTGGGAGTGGAGATAAAGCCTTCTCTTACCTGTCTTTTGTGGAAATCCGTGATGTTATCCTTGGCTTTTCTGAGGATCTCGAGAAACTCTGGCTCCACAAGGGAGAGAGCCTCCTCGATTTCAGCCTCTGTTACCTCAAGGCTCTCAAGCTCCGCTTTATCAAACTTCTTTGAGTATTCAAGGAGTGCCTTGTCGCCATTCTCTCTGACATTCTTTATGATGTCCTTGACAATGGCGGTAACATCTACGGTGTTTTCCTGTCTTGCGAAGATCTCCTCCTTGGATATCTCGCCGTATTTCATAATCTTTATCATTTGTTTGTCACCTGCTCTTTAAGCCCTTGGCTGATAGCCATAATCTCCTGATTCTTGAATTTAAAGCCCGATTTGTTTGCGATAAGACGGGCGCTGATGGGAACGATGGTCTCAAACACCTCAAGGTTATTCTCCTTAAGGGTGGTACCTGTCTCAACGATATCAACGATAACATCGGAAAGCCCCAGAATGGGAGCGATCTCAATGGAGCCGTTGAGCTTTATGATATCAATATCTCTTGATTTCTTGCTGTAAAAGGTTTCTGCGATATGGGGGAATTTTGTAGCAACACGCAGGGTCTTTGACTCACAGTCCCTGAAGTCCTTCTTTGCGGCAACCGCCATACGGCATTTGCCCATATCGAGGTCAAGCAGCTCATAAACATCGGGGGTGTATTCAAGGAGAATATCCTTGCCTGCTACGCCGATATCCGCCGCACCTCTCTCTACGTAAATTGCAACATCGGAGGGCTTTACCCAGAAATAGCGTACACCCTTTTCTTCGTTTTCGAATATAAGCTTTCTGCTTTCTTCCTCAATGGAGGGACACTCAAAGCCTGCTTCCTTGAAGAGCTTATATACCTTTTCGCCAAGTCTTCCCTTGGGAAGAGCAACATTAACCATTTTCTTCAAGGAGATTCACCTCGCCCTCTGTGATTTTCATAAGTCTGCGGTATTTGATATCCTGAGGAATTTCCTTTGATACAAGAACACTTGTGTCCTTGGAGAGCTTCTCTGCTGTTTTGAGAAGGGTGAGGGTATCAGCACCCTCGGAAAGGAGCAGGATATCCACATCGAAAAGCTCCTTTTCCTCCTCAAATCTCTCCAGAAGGTCAAGGTAAATTGCAAAGCCGATGGCCTTCTCTGACTTCTTCATCTTCTGAAGGAGACGGTCATACTGTCCGCCTGAAAGCACACAGGAGGGGATACCGCTTATATAGCCGTTTAAAACAACACCGCTGTAGTATTTCATATTGTTGCCTACGGAGAAGTCGATCTTCACCTTATCCTCAAGGCCGAAGCTTCGGATAACATCAAAGAGTGCGGAAAATTCACTGTAATATGCGATCTCCTCCTCGCTCTGCATCAGAGGCTCCAGCTTCGAGAGAACCTCCTCGCTCTTGCCCGAAAGGGTGGTGAGCAGAAGAAGCTTCTCGGTGTTTTCCTCTGAGACACCCTCTCTCTCGCAAAGGTCTCTCAGCTGATGTCCGTTCTTCTGATTAAGGTATGTAAATGCTTCCTTCTTGCCTGAGTGGGAAAGGTTCGCACTCTCAAGCATGGAAACGATAAGTCCCATGTGGGAGATATCAAGGACCCAGTCGGGGGAGATAAGCTCGAGGCTCTTTGCCGAGAGGAGAACTACCTCGCTGATCTCATAAGGGGTGAGGTCTCCGATACACTC
The DNA here is from genome assembly GCA_045545015.1 of Ruminococcus sp. Taxonomy (GTDB): domain Bacteria; phylum Bacillota; class Clostridia; order Oscillospirales; family Acutalibacteraceae; genus Ruminococcoides. Next base: position 49,339 of record JAZQAF010000012.1, on the reverse strand, counting down.
AAGACCTGCCTGCATAATTTCCTTGAAGTTGTTTGTGCCCTGAGATACACGATAGACATTTTCGTTGTAGTAGAACTTGCTGACACCCTCTGAACCTGTGGTGTTCTTGATGATGGAAAGGGTAACGTCAGGCTTTAAGGCAAGAAGTCTTCCCTTCCTGTCTGTAAAGGTGATTACCTCGTCAGAGACAAGGAAGTCCTTGTTTCTCACATAAAGGTCGTATTCCTCGAAACGGCTCATCTTGTACTGACTGTAGCCGTATCTTTTGTAAAGACTTCTAAGAGCAAAAATTGCACGCTCGTCGCTTTTGATAATATTATCGCTCTGCATCAGATCTTGCCCTCCTTCTTGAGTCTCTCAATAGCTGTGCTGTAGCCGCCGTCTCCGTAGTTGAGGCATTTGCTTACTCTGGAGATGGTAGCGGTAGAGACACCTGTCTCCTGATTTACCTCCTGATAGTTTGAGCCTGAATCGAGAAGCCTTGCCACATAGAATCTCTGGGCAATTTCCTTAAGCTCCTTTATGGTGCAGGCATCCTCAAAGAAGAGGTAGCATTCATCTATTGAATTAAGGGAAAGGATAGCTTCAAAAAGCATATCGGTCTCATTGTTTCTGCGTTTGCTCATAGCAAAAACCCTCCTTGGGGTGAATATTTTGATTATGGGAATATGGATGAAATTTTATCACTTTATTGTGCTAAAGTCAAGACTTCCCGAAAGTGTTTTGTAATCTTATCTGTTCTCAACAAAAGAGAAGAGAGGATAGGGGATTATTTATGCAAAATACAGGGGATTTCCACATGTTTACAGCACAACGGGCACAAACTCGTCAAGCTCCATACTGTCGGGAGTTACCACGCAGTCGGCGGCAAGGATGGTGACACCCTTATCACGGGCCTTTCTCAGAGCATCTCCGAAAGCTTTGTGGGTCTCATCGTTGGGGGAGAGGCTACCTATACCCTTCATCTGAATCACAAAGAGGATGTAGGCACCGAAGCCCTCTTCCCTGGCTTTTATCAGTTCTTCTATATGCTTTACTCCACGCTCTGTGGGAGCATCGGGGAAAAGCACCCTGCCCTCAATTTCCTGAGTGACACCCTTGACCTCTAAAAAGCTTTTTCTGCCGTTTGTTTCTTCAATGAGGAAATCAAATCTGGAGTTCTTGTAGGTGACCTCACGTCTGATCTTTGCACCCTTTTCGAAAATGTTTCCTGCTCTGAGCCACTCCTCTGCGGCAGAGTTCGGGATCTGTGAGTCAAGATTTATGAGCAGGGGGGGAAGCCCCTCTCGCTCCTTAAGGGCTGCCACAAGGTCGTATTTGGTTTTTCTCTGAGGGTTTGGGGATATCTCAAGATAAACCTTGAAGCCCTCACGAAGAAGCTCCTTGCATCTGCCTGTGTTCTTCACATGGGCGACCTCTTCTTTACCCTCAATGAGGACATTTGCGATGAAGCGGTTGGGGCGGTTTATGAAAGTCCCCTCGGTGATACTCTTGTACTTCATAGAAAACTCTCTTCTGAAATATTCGTATAATGTCGCATATTTTGTTATTATAACATATATAGGGAGCAAAATCTACCCCAAAAGCACAAAAGGCACCCGAAAAAAGCAAAAAAACCGCCGACTCAGGAGGCTCCTGAATCGGCAGGTTGAGTTAAATTAAGTTTTAGTTTACAAAGAGGTGCTTGCGCTTGTTGAAGTAGGAGATGTTTGCGAATATCATCACAGCACTCATCACACTGCCTGAGATAAAGGATGAAACATCAATAATCTCGGAAAGGTCGTATCCTGCAAGAATGCTGTAAACACCTATTATGTAAACAAGGTTTACAATAATTGAACCGACATAGAGAATTGTAAGGGAAGAGGGACCGTTCTTGTAATATCCTGCGAGACGGAATCTGGTGTATATTCCGAAAACAGCAAGTGCAATGCTGAGGAAACCTACAATCATATCGATAGTCTGAATTCCGTCCAAGGTGTCATAAACAAAATCAGCCTGTCCATCGTAAACACCGCCTGTAAGGAGCATAACTCCGTTAATAAGGTTGAGAACTGCACCTGCCCAAAGTGAAAAATAGATCAGGAATTTGAACCATTTCATAGGCAGCATATAAGCATTGGGCTGGGGGTAGGGCGGATACATAGGCTGCTGATAGGGTTGCTGATAGGGCTGCTGATAAGGCTGCTGGGGAGCCTGCTGATAGGGTTGCTGAGGAGACTGCTGATAGGGCTGCTGGGGAACCTGCTGATAGGGCTGCTGAGGAGCCTGCTGATAGGGTTGCTGAGGAGCCTGCTGATAGGGCTGAGAGCCTGAAGCAGGGGTGCTTTCTGTAACCTGGGAGCCACAGTAAGGACAACTGTAACTGCCTTCAAGAAGTGAAGCACCGCAATTTTTGCAAAACATAGTTTTTCCTCCAATACACTTTATTTATAACAATAATAACAAGTGTCACGTTTATTGTCAATAATAGGATTATCGGTAAAGAAAAGGGGATTAAATGTTAATCCAATTCAGTATATTGTCGGGAAAGCCCTCATCATCCATGTCGTTATCTTCAAGATCGTGCCATGTAATTGTGCCGTAATGCAAAATCATATATCCGTGCTGAGAGTTCTCCTTGGGAATAGAGACAGAGCCGGGGTTTAGGTAGAGGATACCATCTCTCTCTTCGCAGAGAGGAATATGGGTGTGTCCCGATAAGACGATATCTCCCTTTTTAAGCTTTAAGGAATTGTCCTTTATGAACTTGTGACCATGGGTGCAGTACACAAGTCTTTCACCCAGATCCACCACAGCATAGTCTGCAAGCACGGGAAACTCCAGTACCATCTGGTCAACCTCAGTGTCGCAGTTGCCTCTGACACAGAGGATATTCTCCTTCACCTCGTTGAGCATTTTAATAACCTCTTTGGGGTTGTAGTCACGGGGAAGGTCGTTTCTGGGACCGTGGTAGAGGATATCTCCGAGAAGGAGAAGTCTATCTGCTTTTTCCTCTCTGAACTTTTCAAGCATCAGCTTGCAGTAGTAAGCCGAGCCGTGAATATCTGATGCAATAAACCATTTCATAAGCTGCCTCCGAAGCATTATTTTTATATGAATTCTGTATGAGTTTTGTGTAAGTTCTGAGCATAATCAAAGCAAAACCAAAGCAAATCTGAGCAAAGCTGAACCAAAACCAATGTACTTTTGCTCACTTTGCATTTAAAACCGAAATCATTATATCACCCAAAAACGGATAAGTCCATAGCAAAAGCCGCAGTCTAATGGGATTTGGTTTTTTGAATTTCAATTACGATTCCGGAAAAATGCCGGAAAAATTCCGACACAATTTAATTTAACTTAATTTAAGTAAATTAAAGTTAATTTAACTAAACTAAACAGAATACAAGTGAATACAATACAATATAAGATAACTAAAGCAACCCCACCGTGGATATTAAACTATAGGGGTTATACATCTATGTTGAAAACTCGGAAAACTGACAAAAAGCGGCACACTTTTTAAGTGCACCGCTGTGTGTGATTACTGTTTACTATGTTTTAAATCAGTTCTGAGGAGGATACTGATTGGGGTCATATTGGTTGGGATCGTACTGAGTGCCGTACTGGTTGGGATCATACTGGGGAGCACCGTACTGATTGGGAACAAACTGGACATTACCCTGATACATATACTGTGTATTGTATGCCTTGTAGTCATCATCAACCTTCTTGAGGAAGATGAAGAGTGCAACGTGAACAGCTGCAATGAGGAGAAGCATAAGGAATCCGCAGAAAATGAGTGAGTAGATAACGGAGAAGATAAGACCAACAATTACGAGAGCCTTCTTCTTGAGGAAGCCGCCCAGAGCGGAGAATAAAAGTGCAAACAGCATGCAGATGAGAACTGCTGTGGAAGCAAGGGAGAGAACCTCCTTAGCCTCTTTCATATCGCTGATTGATGTGCCGAAGAAGTCGGCATCCTCTGCAGCACCGCCCTCTTTAGCGATGTCTTCCATAATGTCAGCAAGCTTCTTTGTGTTGTTGATAGAGATGCTCTTGGAAGTCTTTTTAGCTACCTTGAAGAGCTTCTTAACGAGCTTCTGCTCTTTCTTTGATAAATCGTCCTCGATTTCATCATACTGATCCTCTGCATCATCCAGAGCATCCTCAAGTTCATCCTTAAGCTCTTTGAACTCTTTCTCAGTATCGTCTGAAGCACTGTTCATAGCCAGCTTGATGAAAGGAATGTTCTCGATAGATGTGTTAAGCACAGTGATGTAGCTCAAGAACATAGTTGCAATGAGAACTACTGTAAGAATCATAGAGAGCATTGCGTTCTTCTTTGTGGCTTCGGAAGCCGCAGTCTGGAGAAACTGCTTTTTGTTCATGGAATAACCTCTTTCCTGAATATGTATTTTGTGAGTTTCACTCTAACATTTTACAATAGAATAAAATGGCAAAAAGTGACGATATGTTACATAAACAGAGTTGTGTGCTGAGAAGAAAGAGAGAAGCATCAGGCTGATTTATCAGGTTTTAAGCTGTGATAAAAATTTTAAAAAAACTATTGACATTGAGAAATTATGGGAGTATAATGCAAACAAATTTGAATATCACAAAAAAAGACTATGACGAAGACGGTCGGATTTTGATGCCTTGAGAGAGTTGGCGGTTGCTGCGAGCCAATGGCGGGGATTTCCAATGACCCATCACTTCCGAGTCGGAGGACCGAAAGATTTTTTTGAGTAGGCTCCTTCCGTAATGCTGCGTAAAGGCAAAGGGCTTGTTAGAGCCCGGAAAGTGGCGAAGAGTAAAATTTTCGCAATTTGAGTGGTACCGCGGGTTTAATAACTCGTCTCAAAGTTTATCTTTTGAGACGGGTTTTTTTGTTTTATTCAAAGTCTTCGAGAGCATATGCTCTCATATGAAAGGAGTAAAACTTATGGATTATAATCTTAAGGAAGTCGCAGGCAGAATCAAAGACCTGCGAGAAGCAAAAGGCTTTACTGTTGAGGAGCTTGCCGCCCTCACGGGTGTTACCGCAGAGGACTACAGGGTTCTCGAGGAAGGCGAGACAGACTTCAGCTTCACATTTATTTACAAGTGTGCCAAGGCCTGCGGCGTTGAGGTAGTTGACCTTCTGGAAGGAAGAAGCTCAACCCTTACATCCTTTGCCATTACAAGAAAGGGCGAAGGACTTAAAATCGTTAAAAAGAAAGGTTTTGTATATAACAACCTTGCACCTAAATTCAAGGATAAGCTTGCTGAGCCTTTCCTTGTAAAGTTCCCTTATCTTCCTGAAGAGCAGGATGCTCCCATTAAGCTTTCTTCTCACAACGGTCAGGAGTTTGACGTAATCGTCAAGGGTTCTCTTAAGGTTCAGGTTGGTAACCACATTGAAGTTCTCAACGAGGGCGACTCCATCTTCTACAACTCCCTTATTCCTCACGGAATGATCGCTGTAAGCGAGGGTGGATGTGAGTTCCACGCAGTTGTTCTCAATCCCCAGAACGGCGAGGTTTCAGAGGCTTATCCCGAGGTTCCCTACGTTAAGGAAGAGGAAGAAGCTCCCGAGGAGAAGAACAGAAGAACAGTTGCTGACGACTTCATCGAGTGTACCCGTGACGAAAACAGAGTATTTAACGGCATCAAGTTCAAGAACGAGGATAAGTTCAACTTTGCCTTTGACTGTGTTGATGCCATTGCCAAGAAAGACCCCGAAAAGCTTGCTATGATGTGGGTCGGAAACGATAAGAGCGAGAAGAGATTCACCTTCTCCGATATGAAGAAATATTCCGCAAAAACCGCCAACTACTTTGAGTCTCTGGGTATTAAGAGAGGCGACACTGTAATGCTGGTTTTAAAGCGTCACTACGAGTTCTGGTTCTGTATGCTTGCTCTTCACAAGATCGGCGCTATTGCAATTCCTGCTACAAACCAGCTTGTTGAGCATGACTTCGAGTACAGATACAAGGCAGCCAAGGTAAAGGCTATTGTCTGCACCGCTGACGGCGAGGTAGCCGCAGAGGCAGAAAAGGCAGCAAAGAGCTTCCCCGATATGGTGAAGATCCTTGTTCACGGTGAGCGTGAGGGCTGGAATAACTTTAATGTTGAGATGGAGCGCTTCTCCACTCATTACTTCAGAAATGAGAATTCTCCCTGCGGTGACGATCCCATGCTGATGCTCTTTACATCAGGCACCACAGGCTATCCCAGAATTGCAACCCATTCCTATAAGTACGCTCTGGGTCACTATCCCACAGCAAGATTCTGGCACAACGTAAAGAGAGACGGTCTCCACTTCACAATTTCCGACACAGGCTGGGGTAAGGCTCTCTGGGGTAAGCTCTACGGACAGTGGCTCTGCGAGGCAGGTGTATTTACCTACGACTTCGACCGCTTCCATCCCGATGATATCCTGCCCCTCTTTAAAAAGTACAATATCACCACCTTCTGTGCGCCTCCCACAATGTACCGCTTCTTCATCAAGGAGGATCTCTCCAAGTACGATCTCTCCAGCATCAAGTATGCAACAACTGCAGGCGAGGCACTGAACCCCGAGGTGTTCAATCAGTTCAAGAAGGCCACCGGCCTTACTATCATGGAGGGCTTCGGTCAGACAGAGACCACACTTTCCATTGCAAACTTCAAGCATTCAACTCCCAAGATCGGCTCAATGGGTCGTCCCAGCCCCCTCTACGATGTTGTTATCCTTGATCCCGACGGCAACGAGTGTAAGACGGGTGACACAGGCGAGATCTGTATCCGTACAAAGGACGGTAACCCCTGCGGTCTCTTCATCGGCTACTATCTGGATGAGGAAAAGACCAAGGAGGTTTGGTACGACGGCTACTATCACACAGGTGACCAGGCTACCATGGACGAGGACGGCTACCTCTGGTACGTTGGACGTATCGATGATGTTATCAAGTCCTCAGGCTACCGCATCGGACCCTTCGAGATCGAGAGTGTCATCATGGAGCTTCCCTATGTTCTTGAGTGTGCCATCACGCCTGTTCCCGATGAGGTAAGAGGTCAGATAGTCAAGGCTACCATCGTGCTTACAAAGGGCACTGTGGGTACTGATGAACTCAAGAAGGAGATTCAGGAGTATGTTAAAACTCACACAGCTCCCTATAAATACCCCAGAATCGTTGAGTTTGTAGATGAACTGCCCAAGACCATCAGCGGCAAGGTAAGACGTGTAGAGATCAGAAAGAAGGATCTTGAGAAGGTTCAGGGCTGATTATTAAAGTGAAAATATAAAAAGGCTTCCCGATAATTATTGGGAAGCCTTTACTTTTTGTTGACGAAGTCAGATTTTGGGTGTAGTATTGATATATAGAGAAATGAGGAGGCGGGGATATGAAAAACAGTTTAAAAAGAATAGAGGCTTTGGTTCTTGTGCTGATTATGCTCCTTTCTGCAGTACCCCTTATGAGTGCATCTGCAGAGAGCGTTACAGCTGATGGCTTCGGCTATGAAATAACCGAAGGTGAGGCTGTGATAACATCCTACAGCGGAAGCTTTACGGAGATCGTCATACCGAGCGAGATCGAAGGGGTTCCCGTCAGGAGCATCAGAAGCTACGCCTTTTACAATAAGACAAACCTTACCTCTGTTACCATTCCTGAGGGAGTAAAAACGGTAGAGGCTCATGCCTTCAGAGCCTGCAGAAAGCTTACATCCCTTACTCTGCCCTCTACCCTTGAGGCGGTGGGAGAAAGAGCCTTCTCCGAATGTGAGATACTGCCCTCAATAGTTATCCCCGAGGGTGTAAAAAGCCTTGGGAAAAATGCTTTTTCCTACTGCAGAAGCCTGACCTCTCTCAGTATCCCCAAAAGCCTTGAAACGATAGGGGAAGGTGCCTTTGAGGGTACATGGTTTGTGGAGAGCATTACTGTTCATGAGGATAACGAGGTCTATGACAGCCGAGATAATTCAAATGCCATTATCGAGACAAAGACAAATACACTTGTGGCAGGCTGTAAGAATACTCTGATTCCCCGGACTGTCACAAGGATAGGTAATAGCGCCTTCTCAATATGCAGAAGCCTTAAGGAAATTTATATCCCGGAAAGTGTTGAATATATCGGGGACAGAGCCTTCAATACCTGTGCAAATCTTCAGTTAGTAAACATCCCGAAGAGTGTGAAGGAGATAGGCGACTGGGCATTCTACTCCTGCAAGGAGCTTAAGGATATCACATTTAATCAGGGACTTGTGACTATAGGCGACTATGCTTTTTCATACTGCGAAAGCCTTGAGACAGCAGTGCTTCCCCAGGGGCTTGAGAGTGTGGGCGTGGAGGCATTTAATCTCTGCACATGCCTTCAGAATCTGACATTCCCCGAGACTATAGAGAAAATCGGAAACGGTGCTTTTAAAAGCTGTGAAAGTATTGTGGCTCTGAGAATACCCGAGAGCCTGACCTCTATCGGAAACAACACCTTCAGAGACTGCAAAAGACTTTCTGCAATTTACATCCCTCTGAGTGTTAAGAGCATAGGGGACTATGCCTTCGATGGATGTACCGCCCTAAAGCACGTGTTCTTTGAAGGCTCAAAGAATCAGTGGTTCGGCGAGGTGCTCAGAGGCATCAATAACACAGGTGTGGAGGATGACCATCCCATAAGGATTCAGAAGCTGTTTTTTGACAGCAGAATTCAAGAAAACGGTCTTGTATATAGAGTGAATGATTCCTCCGAAATCGAAATTTCAGGTATTATGGAGACCTGCGATGAGGTGGAGATTCCTGCAGAAATCAACTCACTCCCCGTAAAAAGTATCTCATTTAATGCCTTCGCCTCATGGCCTTATCTTGTTTCTGTAAGTCTTCCCGAAGGACTTGCTCTTATAGATGAGCACGCCTTTTACGGCTGTGTCGGTCTTTCTTCCGTTAATATCCCGAAGAGCGTTGAGCGTGTGGGAATGAACGCTTTCTGGAACACCGCTTACTATAATAACAGCACTAACTGGGACGAGGACGGAGTGCTTTATCTTGACGGAGTGATTCTTGAAGCTTCGAAACTTATGAAGGGACATTACAGCATCAGGGAGGGTACCCGACTTATTGGTGACAATGCCTTTGCATACTGTACCGTACTGGAGTCTGTGACTGTGCCTGAGGGTGTGAGCCGCATAGGAAAGACAGCCTTTGACCATTGCGGTAGCTTTGCGGAAATAACCGTACCTGCAGAGCTTAAGGCTATAGATGATTCCGCCTTTTACGGCTGCGATGCGCTTTCTGATGTTTACTACGGCTGCTGTGATGTGCATTGGGCAGAAATTGCTGTCAGCGAGAAGAATAACGAGACCTTCACAGGTGCAGATATCCACTATAAAAAGACAAGCACAAGGTTTACCGACTACGCTACAGGCATCCTTGTGAGAACTATTGCTGACGCAGAGCTTCGGGTTCTGGAGGCTTCTGCAGATGAAATTGCCGATATGAATTTTATCCTTGAGGGCGAGGAAATTGTGCGGGCCTTTGATATCACTCTGATGAAGGATGAAACCGCAGTACAGCCTCATATTGAGGCTTCTGTAAAGATTCCTGCAGAGGACGGAAGCTTCAGGGTCTATAGGATAGAGGAGGACGGAAGTCTCACCGATATGAACGCTCGGTTTGAGGATGGCTTTATGGTGTTCACCACAGAGCATTTCAGCCTCTATCTGCTGACAAAGGAGAAGCTCCCTGAGATTCCCACAGAGCCCGAAATCCCCTCAGAGCCTGAGAGACCCACAGAGACTGAGCCTGAAAATCCTTCCGATATACCCTCTGAGCCTCAGCCTGAAAATTCCACAGACCCCGAGGAAACATACCTCCTCGGCGATGTAAACTTAGACGGCAAGGTGAATGTAAAGGATGCCACCATTATCCAGAAGTCGGTGGCAGGACTTATAAGCCTTACAGAGGAGGAAAATCTTTCTGCAGATGCAAACCTTGACGAAAAGGTGAACATAAAGGACGCAACCGCAATACAGAAATTTTCAGCAGGGCTTGAGACAGGCTACCCCATTGGTAAGGAGCGAAAGAAGTAAATTCTGTCTCAAGTGAAATATACCCATAAGGTAAAATGTAAACTTAATATGTAAAAGCAAAGGCTTCCCGAATTTCCGAGGAAGCCTTTAGTTTTTTTACGGACTGTGCAGGTGTGAGGTGTCTTTCTGATTTTAGAAATTTTTGTTGACAAATCGAGACTATTGTGATAGTCTAGACTATAGAGATAGTCTGAGGAGGAATTTGTATGCAGGAGAAGCTTTTTGACAGCGAAGCCAAGATAATGGATATTATCTGGGAAAAAAGCCCTATTTCAGCCAAGGAGATAAGCCTTCTGGCAACCGAGTCCATAGGCTGGAACAAGAACACCACATATACGGTTATCAAGAAACTGGAGGCAAAAGGTTTTATCCGCCGTGATGATCCGGGGTTTATCTGCACCCCTCTTGTTTCCAGAAGCTCAATGCAGAAGGCGGAGACGAGGTCCCTTGTGGATAAAATTTTCGGTGGTTCACGAAAGGCTCTTTTTTCCTCTCTTCTTGAGGATGAGCCTCTGTCCGAGGAAGAACTCAATGAGCTTCGCAGGCTTATAGACAAAGGGTGAGAGTATGCTTTCGGAGATTTTCTATTGGGTATTCAATATGAGCATCACCTCTGCGGTAACAGGTCTTCTGGTACTTTCCCTTGGCCTTATTAAGAAGGTGCCGAGGAGAGTGGCGGTTGTCCTCTGGGCAATACCCTTTCTCAGGATGACAATACCCCTCGGGATGAACAGCCCTCACAGCATTATGACATTGCTTTCTAAGCTCTCAACCAAGACTGTGCCGAAATTTGTGCCTGTGCAGTTTATTGGCGTTGACAGGGATTTTTCCATGATGAACAGTGTAGGTCTTGCGGACAGATATTTTCCCGTAACCTATAAGGTGAATGTCCTTCAGGATGTGTTCAGAGTGGCTTCTGTAATCTGGCTTGTGGGATTTGTTCTTATTCTGCTGATGATTATTTTCGTGTATCTCGGTACACTCAGGGAGCTTAAAGGTGCGGTGCATCTTCGTGATAATATTTACTTGTCTCAAAAGGTTTCAACACCTGCGGTTTACGGCATCATAAAGCCCAGAATCGTTCTGCCCTTGTCCTATGAAAACAAGAATATCGAGATGATTATAGTACATGAGAAAATGCACATCCGCCGTGGGGATAATTTCTTTCGGCTAATGGCAACTCTGATAGTGTCTGCACATTGGTTCAATCCTCTTTGCTGGGTATTCCTGAGAAGGCTTCTTGAGGATATGGAGCTTGCCTGTGATGAGTGTGTACTCTCAAAGTTGGGTGCAGACCGCAGAAAGGACTATGCTTTGTCCCTGGTTGAGGAAAAGGAGAGTGCCACGGTTCTGGCTTCTTCCTTCGGAGGAGCAAAAATCCGAAAACGCATTGAGAACATTATGTCCTTCAGAAGAATGACCTGGTTTTCCTCTTTGGTTTTCACGGCTCTGATTACTTTAATATCATATATACTGCTGACAAATGCAGGCTGAAAGGAGAGAACGGTATGAAAAATATAAGATATATGAGGTATTATTTTATCACCTTGTTCGGTGTGCTGGCGGCGTCCTACTATCCGCTTTCCATGGGCTTTCGGGTCATCTTTGATATGATAACCAAGGGAGCTGTAAGTAAGGAGGACTATCCAAAGTACGTGATTCCCTATACACCAATATGCGTGGCTATTATTTTCGGAGTTCTCGTGATGCCTCTGTGTGTAAAGCTTTTTAAGAAGTTTTCTCTGCTTTCGGGAGTTCTTTTGTCCATGGGAGTGTTCTTCTCCCTGGAGCTCTTTCTTGAAGAGAAGATAATCGTGGAATCCTCCGAGACTTTTTACACCAGACTTGATGATTGGCAGATGTATTTGTGCCGAGCTCCGGTATGGAGCGAACCTGTAACCAGATACGATCAAAAGACGGCTGTTGAGATACTTATGGGTGAATACAGTCCTGCCTTCAAGCTTCATTTTTATGTTATAGCTGTTTTGCTGATTCTGGCGGTGCTGGGCTGTATATACGGCTTTGGTCAGATAGTGATGAATAAGAATAAGAAGAGACTTAAATCTCTTATAGTTCAGTCCCTGTGTACACTTTCTTTCCTTTCTCTCTGTATCCTTGCCTGCTTTACAGCTTTCTGGAGAGACGGAAGTATAGAGGTCTCACCTCTGTCCGCAATTCTTATGGCACTATTCTTCATTCTGATGGGTGTAACGGCAGGTCTCTTTACAGGTTCATTTATGTTGGGAAAGAGAAGGCTCTTATCCCTTTATATTCCTGCAATAGTTTCTTCTTCTATGACACTTCTGATGTATATCGGTGAGATGATTCTTTTAAACGGGCATCTGTATATTTTAGGGGAAGGCTTCCTTTTTGTGAGCATACCCCTGATAGTGCTTTCCCTTGCTGATATTCTCATAATCCTTGCTTCAGGATGTGTAACGGCAGGTATCTCTTGTCTTCTCAATAAACCAAAGAGAGAGGGCTAAATAATCTTTTTGTCTATATAAAACAAAACCCCCGATTTTACTCGGGGGTCATTTTTATGCCGTTATTACTTTTTAAGTCCTAAGATCTCGGCGGATTCGTCACGCATCTTGTACTTGAGGATCTTGCCTGCGGCATTCATGGGGAACTCCTTTACGAAGAGGAAGTATCTGGGAACCTTGTGGCGTGCTATGTAGGCATTGCCGAATTCTCTCATCTCAGCCTCATCTGCTTCCTCGCCCTTGTGGAGAATTATCCATGCACAGCATTCCTCGCCGTATCTCTCGTCGGGAACACCTACGACCTGAACGTCCTTTACCTTGGGATGTGTGAGGTAGAACTCCTCGATCTCTCTGGGATAGAGGTTTTCTCCTCCTCGGATAATCATATCCTTGAGACGGCCTGTTACCTTGAAGTAGCCGTCCTCGGTGCGGCAGCAGATGTCGCCTGAATGGAGCCATCCGTCCTTGTCAATGGCCTGAGCGGTTGCCTCGGGCATCTTGTAGTAGCCCTTCATAATGTTGAAGCCTCTTGCTACGAACTCACCGCTAACGCCCGGGGGCAGTTCTTCGCCTGTTTCGGGGTCGATTATTTTACACTCAACGCCGGGGAAGGGGCTTCCTACGGTCTCAACTCTGTGGTCGATATCCTCGTTTACCTCGCCCATGGTACATCCGGGAGAAGCCTCGGTCTGGCCGTAAACGGAGATTATTTCTCTCATATTCATTTCGTCAGCTGCTCTGCGCATCAGGTCAGCAGGACAGTTTGCACCTGCCATGATACCTGTTCTCATATAGGAGAAATCGGTCTTTGCGAAGTCAGGGTGGTTGAACATTGCGATAAACATTGTGGGAACACCGTTGAAGCAGGTAATTCTCTCATCGTTTACGCAGGCAAGGGATGACTTGGGTGAGAAGTAGGGAATGGGGCAGAGTGTGCCGCCGTGGGTCATCATAGAGGTCATGGAAAGCACCATACCGAAGCAGTGGAACATAGGCACCTGGATCATCATACGGTCAGCGGTGGAAAGGTCCATTCTGTCGCCGATGGTCTTGCCGTTATTCACAATGTTTCTGTGGGTGAGCATTACGCCCTTTGGAAAGCCCGTGGTGCCTGATGTATATTGCATATTGCACACGTCATCGGGTCTGACGAGAGAGGCTCTGCGTCTTACTTCCTCACGGGGAACCATTGATGCTCTTTGGAGCATCTGCTCCCAGTTGAGACAGCCCTTCATATCAAAGCCTACTGTTACAACATTTCTGAGGAAGGGCAGGTTCTTTGAGTAGAGGGGGTCACCGGGGGTAAGGTCTTCAAGCTCGGGACAGAGCTCTGCGATGATCTCTTTATAGTTGATATCCTTGCAGTCCTCGATCATCACAAGGGTGTGAGTGTCGGACTGCTTGAGGAGATACTCGATCTCGTGGATTTTGTAAGCTGTGTTTACCGTAACCAGAACAGCGCCGATCTTGGTGGTTGCCCAGAAGGTGATGTACCACTGGGGAACGTTTGTAGCCCATACAGCCACGTGGTCGCCTGCTTTAACACCCAGAGAGATGAGAGCAGCGGCACATTCATCTACATCACGTCTGAACTGCTTGTAGGTTCTGGTGTAGTCCAGAGTGGGATATTTGAAAGCGTACTGGTCGGGGTAATTCTGTACCATCGTGTCAAGCACATCGGAGAAGGTGGCGTCGATAACGTCGTACTTCTTCCAGACGAAGGTACCTGATTTGTCACGATTATAGTAATGCTTAGAAGAGGATTTCTTCTCACGGCTGAGAGAGGAAATGTAGTTTGTGAAGTGGGTGAGAACAATGTCTGCATCAGAGATTTCCTCATTCCATGCAACACAGATAAAGCCCTCAAAGTTCAGAGAGGAGAGGGAAAGGAGCAGCTTCTCAACAGGAAGCTCACCCTCGCCGATGAGAACGGTCTTACCATCCTTCATATCGCCCAGACGGACATACTTGATGTATGCGCCAAGGGTCTTGATGGTAGTCTCTGTGGTCTCGCCTGCACCGAAGTAGGTGCCTCTTACATTCCATGAAACACCGATGGCGGAGGAGGAGAAGTAATTGATGATATCAATTACCTTCTCTGTGTTTGCAAGGTAGCCTACAGTCTCAAGCAGGATGGAAATTCCTGTTTTCTCGCCCTTCTTCACAGCATCCTGCATTTTTTCCTGGAGCACCTCAAAGGAGGTTTCTTTTTCGATGGTGAGGATAACGCTGTCTATTCCTGCTGTTGCCGCCATATCCATATACTTTGTGAGTGCCTCGGCGGTGGTGTCTTCACTTTCCACAGGGTAGGGGAATCTCAGAGCGGAAACAGAGAGACCTCTGTTAATAAGCTTTCTTTTGGAGTCTGCCACACGGTCACGGCGGAGAATACTGTCGTGGTGTGAGCTTCTCTCCTTTATAGCATCATAGATTTCAAAGCCGTCATAGCCGTAGTCATAGGCGAAACGGCAGATATCGAGAAAAGAAGAGCGTTTAACGTTCTTCGTTGAGAAAACGATCTTCATCTTATTCCTCCTCAAAGACGATCTTGTTGAGAGCGTTTAAGTATGCACGGATGCTTGCGGCAACTATATCGGAAGAAATGCCGTTGCCTGAGTAGAGCTTGCCGCCCTCACGAAGCTTCACAACTGCAGAGCCTAAAGCCTCTTTGCCCTCGGTCACAGCCATAACCTGAAAATCATCCAGCTCATAGTGGAAGCCGATGCACTGCTCAATGGCACGGAATGCGGAGTCGATGGGGCCGTCACCGGTGGAGACACCGCTGATGACGTCATCGCCGTTTTTGAGAGTTACCTGAGTCATAGCTCCTGCGATGTTGGAGGTGGTTGTGGTGTAGCTCTCAAGGTGGTAGGTGGAGGGAGCCTGCATAGCGTAGCTTGCAATAAGAGCCTCCAGCTCACGAGCGCCAACTGCCTCCTTCTTCTCGCAGATGTGAAGAAGTGCCTTGTGAACATTACCGCAGTCTGAATCGGAAAGGTCGTAGCCTAAGGCTTCAGCAGCCTGAGCCACCTGCTTGATGGTGGTGTCACCGTCAAGGAGGATCTTCTTCTTCCCTGAGATCTCCTCGTCGCTCTCGTAGGTCTCGTGGCTGATGGATCTGAGCATATCGTCAATGCTTGCGTGAATCTTTGTCTTGTCAAGGTTTGTCTGAGCCTCAAGTCTTCCCTCACAAACGCTTACGGCGTCGCAGATCTCCCCTGTGAGGAGAATATCCTCTCCTGTCATTGCACACTTAAGACCCTGTGCGCCTGCCTTTACAGCGCTGAGAGCTGCGGCAACAGCCATGCTGATCTTATCGGAAACCTGAACATATACGGGAATGCTTACTGCGGAAGATACCTTCTCTGTAAGTGCGGCGATCTCCTCGGGGAGAGAGATGCCTGCATCGTCGCAGATGGTGATAATTGTAGCGCCTGCACACTCCGCTTCCTTCATAGCGGAAATGAGGAAATCCTCGTCAGCACGGGTAGCGTCAAGAGCGGAGAACTCAACATCCTCGCAAAGCTCCTTAGCGGTCTTTATAAGGGAGATGATCTTATCCTTCATCTTGTCACTCTTTAAGTGATATGTATATTCCATCTGAACTGTGGAGGTGGGAACCTCGATCTGCAGACGGGGCTTCTTTGCTTCCTTGATGCACTCAAACGCGTTCTTTACATCCTCTTCGGTAAAGCCTGCGGGAATGGTGAGAGTTGCATTCTTTATGTTCTTTGCGATAGTCTTGTAAATAATAGTATCCTCACGGAGATTCTTTATGGGAGCAAGCTCTACAGCATCGGCACCAAGAGCATCGGCACATAGTGCAATGGCAGTCTTTTCACGAAATAGCAGAGAAAGGTCTCTTCTCTCGGAAAGCTTCTTGAGCGTAATGTCTGTAATGTTGATTTTTTTCATAATATAAAACTCCTTTCAGGATATAAAATGCTTTTTGATATGGTTTTAAAAGTTTCGGAACAAAAAAAACGCTTTCGTCTCCTTAAACTTCAAAGAGACGAAAACGTCAAAATCGTTTCCGCGGTACCACTCTTCTTCATTCCAAAAGGAATGCACCTTAGATGCCAACACATCTTAACTCTGTTACGGGAGTTCCCGTCTGCCACTACATAAAACTTCACAGCAGCCGCTCCACGGTGAGTTCTGCAAGGCTCTCCCGATGTCTCGCACCGTCCGACATCTCTCTTTGGGGCGAAAGCTTTTGCGTACTATTCCGTATCTCAGCGTTTTCAAATTTGTGTTAAATTATAATATATTTGCGGTATGTTGTCAAGGTTTATTCTGCAAAAAACTGAGTGATGTATATAGGCGGTTTTCTGTCAAAATGACAGAAAGCAAAAAGACGCCGACTTTAAGGGTCAGCGTCTTGTTTTACGGTTTCCTTTACTCAACTTCTACCACGCCGTCTGCCTTGACGGTGATCTTCATGCCGTCCTTCACATACTGTAGGAACTCATCACCCAGAGAGTCAACAACGGGCATGGATACACCCTCAACCCAGACATCAGAAAGCACCGCACCTGCAGCGGCAAGGGAATCGATGGGGTTTGAGAAAAGCATACATGCGGGATTTTTACCCATAGCACAAGCACAGTAAAGCACCAGACCGCCTGTGGTGGAGCCGATAGTCTGAGGCAGGCAAAGGGCTCTGCCGAGCATTGATTTTCCGTGAAGATCCTTGTTGTTCTGATCGGAGCATTTTACTTCCTTGTCACCGAACTGTAAAGCGGTCTGGAAGGATGCGAGGGTGTTAAAGCCCTCTCTTGTCACAAGAGCCTCGGCTGAAACTTCGCCGGGGGTGATAACTCTTCCTTTAAACTGTTTCATTATTTCTTACCTCCTGTGATGATCTCCTGAATCTCTGCATCTGTGTAGTATCTTGCACTTGTGTATGTGCGGAGCTTATTGGAAGATGTGATAACGGGCATCTTCTTGCAGAGGGGGTTGTTCATATACATAAGGGGACAGATGTAGGATGTGATAACACCTGTCTTCTTGAGCCTTTCTGCGTACTCTGTCTTTGAGAATGCTTCAAGCACCTTGGGAGCGGCGGTGAATACTGTGGGAACAGTAACCTTCTTAAGGGATTTTTCAGAGAGCTTCTTCTCGATAATCTCTGTCCATTCCTTTAACTGCTCTAAAGAGAGGTGGGGACAGCCCACAAAGCAGAGCTTGGGCTTTGCATCGGGATTTTTCCAGATAACGGGATAGTTCTTCTGAACTCTTTCGAGCTCCTTGTCATCAATGATGTATTCACGAGCACCCTCGACGATAAGGTCTTTGCCGAAATCCTTGGCTTCGGGGGTGAGGTTATCAATGTGATAGAGACCTACTGCACCGTTTGAAGCGGTGGCGGCACCGAAGTCCTTGAGATATGCGCAAGCGGCATCATTGAGGTCACTGCCTATCCACTTGTCAAGACCCACTACATAGGGGACATCCTCCATGACCTTCATACCGATAGCAGAGCCCAGAAGCTGAGCCTCGGGCTTTTTGGTGGTCTCTACTTTAACCACCCATGTAGCCTTTCTGCCCTCGTCGGTGAGAAGTCCGAAGTAGGGGACAAAGCCTACGATAGAGCCCATAATATCGATGATGCCGGAGTTGCGGTTACATCTTGCTCCCAGAACGGAGTTGGCATATACAACTGCGCTGGATTCTGCCCAAGAGAGTACGTCTCCACGCTGGGGCTTATTGCCCATTTCATCCATATAGCAGGTGCAGGTGAAGGCATCCTCGCTCATAAGACCCAGCTCTTTGAGCTGTTCCTCATAGAAATCCTGCTTGGTGTACATGAACTTGTTGAAAACAAGCTTCTGCAGGAAGTTTGCAGGAACATTCTTGTCAAGGGGTCTGGGGTCAACAGAGAACTTCTGAGAGGACTTTACACCCTCGTTGAGAAGCTGCTGCATCAGGTCATAAACAGGGGACATGACCTTGAGACCGAAGGAGGTAACAAGGTGGTTGTATTTAGAGGTAACAGGCACGAGCTTCTCGGCGCCGAAAGCCTCGCCGTACATAACGAGAGTTTTCATTACCTTGGCTAAGGTCTCGCCCTTTTCGCCCCGGAGTATAGCCTGCTGTTCTTTTGTCAGTATCATAATGTGTCTCTCCTTTTTGAAATTATCAGAGCTTCATGCAAGTGTCCCATGCGCCCCAGATAACTGTGCGCAGGTTGCCTACATTCTTGGCATCACCGATAATGTGAACGTGTCTTGATTTTTTAGAGATAGGTGCGCTGTTGTAGCCTACGGAAAGGATAACGGAATCAGCACTTACATCGAAGGTCTTGCCGTCCTTATCCTTGAGAGTTACTGCACCCTTTTTGATTTCGGAAAGGGAAGTCTCAAGATATACAGGCACCTTGTTTGTCTTGAAGAAATCACGGAGGTAGCTGGTGTTTGCAAGGCACACACCCTTTGTGGTGATAAGGTCATCCTGCATCTCAACGATAGTGGGCTTCTTGCCCCTGAGATAAAGGTCGTAAGCTATCTCACAGCCTGTAAGACCGCCGCCGATAACCACAACATTTTCGCCTACCTGCTTCTCGCCGAGGAGATATTCAACCGCCTCCACAGCGCTCTCTGCACCCTTTATGGGAATCTTCTTTGCAGTAGCACCTGTTGCAACGATTATTTCATCAGCATCAAGGCTCTTTACATCCTTGATCTCTGTGTTCATCTTAACTTCAATGGGAAGCTTATTTACTTCACGGATATACCACTTGATAAGGTCCTTGTCCTTCTCCTTGAAGGAGGGAGCAGCAGCGGCAATAAACACACCGCCGAGTTTTCCGCTCTTTTCATAGAGTGTAACACTGTGGCCTCTTTTTGCGCAGAGGATACCCGCCTCCATACCGCCGATACCGCCGCCGATAACGGCTATCTTCTTTGCCTTCTTTGCAGGCTCAATGCGGTATTTCTTTGACTGCATTGTAAGGGGATTGAGAGCGCAACGGGAAAGACCCATGGTGTCGGTAAGGTCCTGAGTATTTGCGTGACCCTTTGAGGAGGAGAAGTTAAAGCATCCTGCGTGACAGCAGATGCAGGGCTTGATGTCCTCAAGTCTATCCTCTATAAGCTTTGTTACCCACTCAGGGTCTGTGAGGAACTGTCTTGCAACGCCCACTGCATCGATTTTTCCCTCTTCTACAGCCTTGGCGCCTGCATCCATTTCCATACGGCCTGCACACACAACGGGGATGTTCACAAACTTCTTGATGTGAGCTACATCCTCAAGGTTGCAGTTCTGGGGCATATACATAGGTGGATGAGCCCAGTACCAGGAGTCGTAGGTGCCGTTGTCGGCATTGAGCATATCGTAGCCTGCCTCCTCAAGGAACTTTGCTGCCTTTTCGGATTCCTCCATGTTTCTGCCTACCTCGGTGTAGTCTTCACCGGGCATTGCACCCTCGCAGAAGCCCTTCATCTTGGATTCTACGGAATATCTGAGGGATACGGGGAAATCCTCGCCGCAAGCCTCTTTGATAGCCTTTACAACCTCAGCGGCAAAGCGATAGCGGTTCTCAAAGCTTCCGCCGTATTCGTCTGTTCGTTTATTGAAGAATTCAATGGCGAACTGGTCAAGGAGATAGCCCTCATGAACAGCGTGAACCTCTACGCCGTCAACTCCTGCTTCCTTGCAGAGCTTTGCGGTCTTTGCAAAAGCCTCGATGATCTCGTAGATCTGTTCCTTTGTCATCTCGGGACACTCAATGTCGTGAGCCCAGCGGGACTTCTGGGGAGAGGGAGAGGCAAGCTCGTGGTTTGTATCGATAATAGGCTTTATGAGAGCTCGGGTGAACTTGTTCTTGTGAAGAGGTGCCACAAGCTCGGTAATCGCCCAGGAGCGTCCCATACCTGCTGTAAGCTGGATAAAGAGCTTGGCTCCTGTCTTGTGGATCTCCTCCATAAATTCCTTGAGCTCCTCAAACATCTTGGGGTTCTGATAGAGCCACTTGCCCCAGAAGGTATCTTTGAGAGGTGCGATACCGGGGATGATGAGACCTACGTTGTTATTGGCTCTCTCCAGAAAAAGCTTTGCGGCTTCCTTGTCAAAATGACAGCCTGTAAGCTCAAACCAGCCGAAGAGGGAGGTGCCGCCCATGGGACACATAACAATGCGGTTTTTGATCTCTACATCACGGATCTTCCAAGGGGTAAACAAAGAACTGTACTTAGGGTCTGTTTTGTTCATGGAAATGCTTCCTTTCTGTATTTATATTCAGGGTATATTAAAACCATAGTTTCAAAGGGTGCTTTAGAGGATAAAAACCTCTGGTGCACTTACAGACATTATAACACAAACTTGTTGAGATATCAACAATAATTTTCGGCGCTCAGTTTGAAAATGCCGTAAAAAAAAGACCGCAGCCTCAGTGAGAATGCGGTCTTTTGTCTTATGTTATTTGTCTTTATTTTCTAAAGAGCTTTTATCCTTTTTATTCTTACTCACACAGGGGAGGAGGACGATGCTCATAGCTGTGAGGAAAAGTCCTATGGGAATACAGTAAGCGGCAACGTTCTCCAAGGTTGACATAGGATCGTTGATATAAGAGGATTCCTTTTCCTTGAATGCCACAATGGTGTAGAAAGGCTCCTGCTCATAGGAGGTCTCAATTCCTTTTACAGAAAGCTTCCACTCACCTTTGATGGGATTTGAAACGGAAATCGTGGAGGGAATCCTGCTTTCATCTGTTACTGCGCCGGGGTAGTCTTCATCCACAACCCTGCCGTTGGGGTCAACGAGAATTGTGTCTAGGAAGGAGCCGGGCCATGCGGTCGTTACCATCAGGTCACCGCTTGTGTCATCTACCTGGAACGTGGTTTCCTCAGAGGTTTCACCCTCGGCTACAGTGCCATTTGCCTGAGCGATTATCTTGGAGTCACTGGACTGTTGTGCAAAGAGGAAGCTTCCGATGATACCCATAATGTTATCTGTACCTGCGTACTGATATTCACCGCCTGTCATTTCGGCAATTTCCTTGAGCAGGTTTTCATCTGCGCCTCTGCCGAAGCCTACGGTGTATATCTTGATGCCCTTCTCTTTGGCAACCTCAGCGGCATCAATTGCGTTGCCTGTGGTCTCTTCGCCGTCGGTCATCAGGATGATGATTTTGTTATCTGATTCTACGCTGTCAAGCTGAGCAATACCGTTTTCAATTCCTGCCTTGATGTTGGTGCCGCCGCCATCGCCCATAAAGTCAATACACTGTTTTAAGTAGGCGTAATCAATATGGGGTACTGCTACGGTCTTTGCATTGCTTGCAAACTGAACGATGCTGATACCGTAGTTTTCAGTATATTTGTTGTACCACTGCTCTGTGCTGTCAACTATCATCCCGGCGGCCTTCTTTGAAGCCTCCAGCTTCGTTTCACCTGTATCTATTTTGTCGTCCATGGAACCTGACACATCAGAGACAAGTGCAATTACCGATGTAAATTTTGACGGTGGCGTCATAGATGATACCGGCATCTGTGTAAGGAATCTGTCCGTTCGTTTACCAAGCTCAAAGAGGGTGATGTCAATGAGAGCAAAATGACCTTCTATGTCTGCCTCAAGAGCGCTGAGGAAGGATTCTCCGTCCATTTTAAGTTTGACATTGATTTCTATGATCTTCAGGTACCCTCGCAGATACATCTCTGCATCCTCATCTACAAGAGGGGTCTTTTCTCCCGAGCCGAATTTAAGTCCCTCAACGTCGCATTCTGCCTCAAAGCCCAGTCTGGCAATACCTATTTCACCGATGTTTACACCTGCGATGTAGAAAAGCACAGAGCCGCCGAATACAGTCACATCTGCCTTTGCTTCAAGAGAAAGGTCAATGCCCCACTTGAAACTCTCTTCGTTATTTATGTTGTTTGTTGAGGTGTATGGATAGTTTTCAAAAGACAGGCAGGGCTTTGAATCCTTTACAACACGAAGTCCGTTATTGAAGCTGTGAACAGCCTCAAAGTCGCCGCTGAGTTCAAGCTCAATGTTGCCTTCCCAGTCAGAATAGAGAACGAGGTACATTGAGGGGATAACAGCCTTCTTTTTCTCTTCAAAATCCTTGTGGGAGATATAGATAGGGGTTTTGCCCTTGAACTGGAAAACTGCCCACATAAAGCGCTTCTCGTTAAGTCCCTCAAGGCTGAGGAATTTCCATTCCTTCTTTGTTGCCTCAGGCTCTGCCTCGGCACTTATTTTTCCGTAGGGGTGGAGTGACTTGAACTTCTCACCGCTGAGACCAAAGTAGAGCTCCTTTATGTTGGTGACAGAGGGCATATCAAAAACAAGGTGGCTGGCAATGTCTCTTACACCGAATTTGCCCCTGATTCCGAAAGAGGTCTCCACAGCTTTGTCTTCTTCATTTTTCTCGTTTTTCTTGTCTGTAAACTGAGAGAAATCAACATCTATATCTACTATGAGGTCGCCATACTTTGCGGTAGTATCGTTAGCAGTTTGGGTTATTTCAGGAGTTTTCGAAAGGGTGGTGTTAGTTACCTGCGCTGAAGCTGAGCTTGTGCCCATAGCTTCCACAGAGGGGGTGGAAAAGCTACCCGTATCTGATGCAAGTTCTTCGGAAATATCACCTGAGGAGGCAACACCCTTCATTTCGGTTTCAATATCACCGAAGTGTGCGGAAACTCCGGGAGCAAAATATGAGCTTACCAGAGAATCTTCGTTAAGATAATCTGTAGCGGCTACCTCTATGCTCTCAAATATTTTGTCAAAAGCAGGCTCTTTAACCTCTAAAATGATGTTGTCGCCGCTTTTGTATTTGCTTACCACTTCGAAGAATCGGTCTGTGTTGAAAACAAAGTCTTCCTCATCTTCATTGCCGTCAAGAAAGAATACATCTCCATTTTCAAGAGGCTCAAGGAATTCAAGATCCTCTGAGTCCAGAGTGAGCCTTGAGTATTCGCCCTGTGAATAGGAGCTTCTGGTTTCAACATTCTGAATGGAGTAATTGATTATATCAGATTCCCATTCCTTGAGTATGGTAATATCCTCTTTGAGAGTGGCTTCGTTCTTGAGGTAGGAATAATCCTCGGTAGGAGCCCTAAAGTTATCATCCTCTACCTTTTCCAAGCCCTCAGCTGTGGGAGTGGAAGGCTCGTCTGTTGCGCTGTCGGGCTGCTTTTTGAGCGCTACCGCACCAATACCGAAGGCGGAGGATAAAATACCCAGAATCAGGGTGAAGATCAGAATGGTTTTAAGGATCATTCGGACCTTATTCAAGATATGATCTGAATTTTTCATTTTTTGTTCCTCCTCTTTCCGATGATAACAGTAACCACAATGGAAGCAAGTGTAAGCACTGCTGCTATAGAAGTGAATATGAAAATTTTACCTGCAGTAAGATTTCCTGCATCCGCCAGGATAACAGAGCCGTCCAGTGCGGCGGCTTGTCTGAACTCGGGAACAAGGAGGTCAGACAGAGGAATCAGGGCAGATATGTATATAACACTCAGAAAAGCCATAATGAAAAACAAAACATAAAAGGGAGCTGGCTTTTTCGAGGTCAGTGAACCTACAAAGGAAATTAGTGCAAAGGCAGGCATGGAGAAAACAAGGAGATATGTGAGCATAGCCAGAGCTGTGCTGAGGGTGGTTGGGTTAAATATCTCGTTGCCGTTTATCATCGTGCCAAGCAGTTCGCCAATACTGAAAAGACCTGCGTCACCTTCGCCTGAAAGGGTATGAAGCTTTACTGTGTCCTCAAAATTCAGAAGAAGAATCATAAGCACGGAGATACCTGCAAAAAGAAGACAAAGCAAGGAGTGGAGTCCGAAGCTTATCAGGCTCTCTCTGCCAATAAGAGGCTTTGAGGGGACATGAACTTTTGCTGTCTTGTGAACTACAGGCGCTACCCTCTGTGGAGGGGTATAGGGAACTGAAGTGCTCTGCTGTGCAGGAGACTTTGCAGGGGAAGTTGCTGCCTGTGGCATCTGAGCATTCTGAGGCGTTGGGGTAGGTGTGGTGTGGTTTATGATAGCCTTGCCACATTTACCGCAGAATTTTGTATCGGGATTTTTAATTTCATTACCGCAATGGGGACAAAACATAATAATAACCTCCTTTTGTCTCATTATATATTAAATGCTATTCTGTATCAAGAAGAATTTAAAAAGAAAAGGCTGCAGTTTTCTGCAGCCTTTGTGCTTAAATGCATGAACTATATTTTTCTTCGATATTGGAGTAGGCTTTTTTGTTAATAGGAATCACTCCACTATTCTGCCGTCGGTAGAGATGGTAACAACTCTCCAGGGAATGAACTTTCCGCTTGCCATAAGAGCCTTCTTCACGGCATTCTCTATACCTTTGCAGCAGGGGACTTCCATTCTCACACAGGTGACACTCTTGATATTATTGTTTTCTATAATTGCGGTGAGCTTTTCTGTGTAATCGATCATATCAAGCTTGGGACAGCCGATGAGTGTAATGTGATTTCTCATAAATTCGCTGTGGAAATTTCCGTAGGCATAGGCTGTGCAGTCAGCGGCAACCAGAAGATTTGCACCGTCAAAGTAAGGGGCATTCACGGGGACCAGCTTTATCTGCACAGGCCACTGGGAAAGCTTGCTGCCCATAGGTGCAGAGGGGACACTTACATCCTCAGCCTCTCTTCTGATAGCCTTTGACTGAGTGCCTGGACAGCCGCAGGGAAGAGGTGAATTTGCCTTCTTGCTCTTTGCCGCCAGCACAGCGGCTTCATCATAGGCAGGTGCCTCTCTTTCCTCAAAGGAAATTGCATCCACAGGACAGGCAGGGAGACAGTCCCCGAGACCGTCACAGTAATCTTCTCGGGTGAGCTTTGCCTTGCCGTTTATCATTTCGATAGCACCCTCGTGGCAAGCCTTGGCACAAGCACCGCAGCCGTTACATTTTTCTTCGTCTATTTTTATTATTTTTCTTATCATATTTATTGCTCCTCTCTTGATTTTGCAACCTTATTATAATACAATAATTAAAACAAGTCTGTTGTATTTACAACATAAAGAAGGTGTTTTATGAAGAAATATATTCCTGTTCTCAAGAGAACAAAGATGTTTGCAGGGGTCAGTGAGGATGAGATAGTCCCTATGCTTTCCTGTCTGGGCGCAAGGCTTTCTGAGTACAAGAAGGGAGAATATGTGCTTAGACAAGGAGAGCATCTGAGCGACATTACTGTGCTTGTTGAGGGCGCTCTTCACATTCAGAAGGATGATTTTTGGGGAAACAGGAGCATTCTCGGATATGTTGGAGTTGGAGAAATGTTCGGTGAGGCGTATGTATCCCCCGACAGCGGCGCACTCCTTAATGACGTGGTCGCTGTGGAGGATAGCGTGGTTATTTTCTTCAATGTGAACAGAGTAATCACAACATGCTCCTCCGGTTGCAGATTTCATAGAGCTGTTGTGCAGAATATGTTCTTTGCCATATCCGAGAAAAACAGAAAGCTTGTGCAAAAACTTGGGCATATGTCTAAGCGCACTACCAGAGAAAAGCTGATCTCTTACCTATCTGAAGAAGCAAAAAGGCAGAATGCTTCAAGCTTCTCGATTCCCTTTAACCGCCAGCAGCTTGCGGATTTTCTCTCAGTTGACAGAAGTGCCATGTCAAACGAACTCTCAAAGATGCGTGACGAGGGTCTTATAGAGTTTAATAAGAACAGCTTTACTTTGCTGTGATGTGAAAAGGTTGTTTTCATTATCCCAGAAGTATGAATATGTGTGGGAATTATACGGTTGTTCGGCAAGGCAAAATCAGAATTAATAATATATAGCAAGGCGGACCTGCACATGCGGATCCGCCTTAATACGTTTAGTTTATAAATTTTAGCAGCCGAAGCCGAAGAAATTGCAGAAAATCTGCCAAATGTAGTTACACATATTAAATTGACCTCCTGAATAAGTTTTTGTCTCTCGAGGACAATCAAATTGTAACAAATCTGTAACCGTTTTGCAAATGCAAATGTTGGTAAACTGCTGTGAAAAAAGAAAGCAACCAACACATCCCTAGTAGCAAAGACTGCTACTCACCGTGGATATAAGGTTGCCTTCAACGATAATATATCCGATTCTGATGATAATGTCAAGTTTACCCAGAAGAACTGCACCTATCGTTACTACTATTATGATTATAAACCAATAATGGTTGTGAACATTGCTATCGCCTGTATTTCTTAAAAGCTCAGCTTCTACCACTCAAGCTTAAGATAATATGGTTGATCTGCACCGTTTTCCATACTGACACAACGGATATAGCGGACTTTTAAGCTTTCCCGGTCATAAGCAAAAATATCGTAATAGTAGTTATCAGTGGCGCTTTCAAATGGTTTATCCTCACCCCATGAAGTATATAGCATCAGACAAGTGTAGTTGCCCTTTTCTATTACTTCGTACTTGGATGAACTGTCTTCCGATGGTTTGTTTTCTTCAAATAATTCTTTAACTCGGGAGACCTCTTGTTCGAATTCATCTTTTTCAAGAGGCCATTCTGCATAAACATCGTATGTGTAATCTACTATATCTATGAATCGATAGTAATAATGAGCGTCCAGGTGTATTGTTTTGAGGCTTCCGTCGGGTTGCTTGATATCTTTAGCAGTACGAGGATGCAAAGGGAAAAAATCTTGAAAGAACGAGCTGTTGCTTACAGGGCATTCAGCATCAAATTCTCTGTAATTTCTGAAATCTGTTGTTTCGGAATGAGAAATTGTTCCTATAGGCAAAAGAAAGCAGAACGGAAGACTTAGAACACAGAACACAAGGGCTCGTCTCTTTGCACTCTTCTTACGGGAAAAGTTCAGCTTGGATATTATCAGCGCGGATATGGAGGGCAACAGTGAGAGGAAAATGAGTATATAGACAGACGGATCGGTGGTAAAGCGTGGGTATTCATATCTTCTGAGTTGCATGATAAATATTGAGATACTCAGAAATATGGGAGACCATACAATCAGAAAGGTAATAACCGTTTTTAATGTTGAGAGTAATGTTTCTTTGACGCTTCTTTTGCTTTCTTCGTCAGGTACAGGAAGGGGGGAAGAAGGATCGTTCAGTTCTTCGGCAAGCTCAGAGATGGTGTATGCCTTCCATGAATCCAGCAAAACTAAAACGGAAAGCTTGTCGTCATTTTCCGTTATTGTTTTCTTAATGCGGTTTTTTATATTGAAAATTATTTTTTTGCTGTTATCGGGGGAGATAATAATATCCCGTATCTCCTGAATGGTAAAATCAAATTTCCTGAGAGTGGCAATGTCATTGAGCTTATGGATGTCTTCTGAGGAAAACTCAAAAGTTTTTCTGCCGAGATAGTTTTCTGTATATTGAGGAGAGATCAGCTCTTGCTCGATGTAGTAGCGTATGGTGCGATCAGAGAGACCTGTAAGTTCGCAAACAGATTTGATTTTCATAAGATTCCTCCTTTTCACCGTGATTCTACATTTTAACGTAGGGTAAAAGTCAAGAGATTCAACAATAATATAGCATTTTTGAAGATGCTTTACAACTTTATATATTTAATGGTAAAAGAAAAACCGACCCATGAAGAGTCGGTTCAATGTTCTATATTAAGAGATAGTGCTAAGATTAAAGTTCCGCATCAATTCTCAAAGAGTAGAATTGTTGCAACCACACAGGCTGATTTGATATATCCTCTTTAAGCTTTAATAAAGTTCTCTTTCCAAGTCTTCTGTCCAACACAGCAAACATTCTGATTATGGGGTTTTGTGAATTGATGCTATGCCGAATGTCTTGTGAACGGTATGCTTTGAGAGCGTCACAGAATTCCTCCTCGGAATACTCTGTGCGTTCTGTTATTGGTATATTAAAAAAACCGCCCCATTGGTCTGTATTGTCATATAGTTCTTTATTTCCTTCGAATCTTCCTTTGCGTATATATGATTGTGCGGTTTCCCAGGAAAACTGTTTTACAGGCTTTGAATCGATGTAAACTTCAAACAGATTAAAATGATAGGTTCTACAAGCATAGCGGATACGTCCATACAAAACAGGAGCCAGCATTTCTTGTTCTAAGTACTTTCGCATTCCACTCCACGATCCGAGAGCTTTGCCCATAGTATCACCTCATATTGATTGATTCTTTATGATTTAAGTATATGTGCCAAAGTAAATCGTGTCAATAATTATTACAGAGAGTTATGTGCGTTTTTATACTAAACAAATTAAAGTGAAAATAAATAACTTGGGAGTGACGGTGGTTTAATATAAACGAAAACAGTTACCTCGCATGTTGCGGTGTGCAGGGGATGAAAAGTATCATAAACGATCTCCTTCAAGTCCCGTATTATTCATATAAAGCAAAAAAGACATCCAAATGGATGTCTCTTTTACTTGGTGCGAGTGACAGTGGTTTAATATAAACGAAAACAGATACCTCGTATGTTGCGGTGTGCTTATAGTCAAAACAACATCAACGCTCTCCTTAAAAACGCTCCACAGGAGCATTTTTACCTGCGGCTCGGTGTTCCACCTGCGCCTTGGCACAGTCGCCTTCAAGTCCCGCCGCACTCACGAAGGTATAGAAAAAAGGGATACCAAATGGTATCCCTTATTCCTATGGTGCGAGTGACGGGACTTGAACCCGTACGCGTCTCCACACACGCCCCTCAAACGTGCCTGTCTGCCTATTCCAGCACACTCGCAAATTTGTGTTTTGTTTTTTCGTACTCGCATATTATATCATCGGGGTATGGGTTTGTCAAGCATTATTTTAAGAAAATTTAAAATATTTTTTTCATTTTTTGAAAACCGGCTTCAACAGTGAATTTTTACAAAAAATGTCAGTTTTCTATTGACATCAGCACTTTAGTGTGATAATATAATTTCAAATTTTTAGAGGAGACATTCGTATGACCGGAACATTTGCAGCTACATACTTTTATTACTTTTACTTTTTTAGCCAGGACTAAAATAGTAGAAGTGATTTGAGCTGCAAAAATTCAGGTTTTGAATTTTTATATGACGGTTTCGCCGCAGTGGATAATCACTGCGGCGTTTCTTGTTTTTATTCGGATGCCACTCAGATGGAGGCTTTATTTATGATTGCAGTACTTAAACCCGGAGTGCCTCAGGCACAGAGAGAAAACCTTATTGCATGGCTTGAGGGAATGGGACTTAAGGTTCACATTTCCGAGGGTGAATTCCAGACCGTCCTCGGTCTTATCGGAGACACCAGCCGTGTGGATATGGATCTTCTTGACGGACTGGATATCGTTGACAGCTGCCGCAGAATTACTGAGCCCTATAAGAAGGCAAACAGAAAGTTTTTCCCCGACGACACGGTTGTTGACGTTTCAGGCGTTAAGATCGGTAAGGGCAATTTCGTTATGATAGCAGGCCCCTGCTCCGTCGAGAGCGAGGAGCAGATCATCGAGGTTGCAAAGAGAGTTAAGGCAGCAGGTGCCAATATGCTCAGAGGCGGTACCTTCAAGCCCAGAACCTCACCCTACGATTTCCAGGGACTTAAGGCTGACGGCATCGAGCTTCTTCTTGAGGCTAAGAGAGAGACAGGTCTTCCCATTGTCAGCGAGATCATGAACGCTAACCATCTGCCCCTCTTTGAGGAGGTTGACCTGATTCAGGTGGGTGCCCGTAATATGCAGAACTTTGAGCTCTTAAAGGAGCTTGGCAAAACAAACAAACCCATTCTTTTAAAGCGTGGCCTTGCCAATACTCTCAAGGAGCTGCTTATGAGCGCAGAGTACATTATGGCAGGCGGTAACGAAAACGTTATCCTCTGCGAGAGAGGTATCCGTACCTTCGAGACATACACAAGAAACACTCTTGATGTTTCCGCTGTTCCTTCTCTTCGTGAGATGACACACCTGCCCATCATCATTGACCCCTCTCATGCCTGCGGACACTCAAGAATGGTACCCTCGCTTTCCTATGCAGCTACTGCTGTAGGTGTTGACGGCCTTATCATCGAGGTTCACAACGATCCCAAGAATGCTCTCTGTGACGGCGCACAGTCCCTTACATTTGAGCAGTATGACGAGGTTTCAAAGAAGGTTCGTGAGATCCGTCAGGTTATCACAAGATAAATTCTAATTCTATACCTATTTATATACAGGAAGTGACCAAAGTGCAAAGTATAGGCATTGTAGGACTTGGACTTATCGGAGGCTCTCTTGCAAAGGCAGCAAAGAAAAAAGGAGACTTCGAGGTTCTTGGCTGTGATATCGATAAGAGCGTTACCGAGTATGCTCTCCTTTCAGGAATAATTGACAGAGAGCTGACCTCTGAGAATATCAAAGAGTGCGACGCAATTATTCTGAGTGTATATCCCGAGGCGACCCTTTCATGGCTTCGTGACAACAAGGATAACATAAAGAAGGGTACCATTGTCCTCGACTGCGGCGGTGTAAAGCGCATTATATGTAACGAGGCGTTTGAGATAGCAAAGGAAAGCGGCTTCGATTTTATCGGAGGCCATCCCATGGCAGGAACTCAGTATAGCGGTATCAAGAATTCAAAGGACACTCTTTTCTATAATGCGTGCTTTGTTCTTGTTCCCAAGCCTTCAGAGGATGTATATGTCCTCTCCAAGGCTCGTGAGCTTGTAGTAGCCCTCGGATTTTCAAGGGTCAGCGTTATGACACCTGAGCGTCACGATGAGCTTATAGCCTTTACTTCACAGCTTGCCCACGTGGTGTCAAATGCCTTCATCAAAAGCCCTGCGGCTCTCTCTCACAAGGGTATTTCTGCAGGAAGCTTCAGAGACCTCACCCGTGTGGCTCACCTCAATGAAAATATGTGGACAGAGCTGTTCCTTGCAAACAGTGACAACCTGATCCATGAAATTGACATCCTTATTGATAATCTGAAAGCCTATCGTGATGCCCTTGAGAGAAAGGATGAGGAAACCCTCAGAGACCTTCTCAGAGAGGGAAGAGAGGCTAAGGAGGAAAGCGAAAAGTGCAGACAGTAAAAATCCCTGCTTCAAGGGAGTATAACGTATATATTGAAAAGGGTCTGATCGATAAATGCGGAGAAATTGCAAGAGAAATCTCCAAGGGAAGAAAAGCTTTTATCATCTCTGACAGCAACGTAGCTCCTCTTTATATGGACAGAGTTAAAGCTTCCCTTGAGGGAGATGGCTTTCAGGTCAGCAGTTTTGTAGTTGAGGCAGGAGAAAGCTCAAAAAATCCTCAGAATCTTATTGAGGCGGCGAACCTCTGTATTGAGACGGGGCTTACAAGAAGCGACCTTGTTGTAGCGCTGGGAGGCGGAGTTATCACTGACCTCGGCGGGCTTCTGGCGGCTATGTATCAGCGAGGAGTGGCACTGCTCCAGATTCCCACATCACTTCTTTCCATGACGGATTCCTCCGTCGGAGGCAAGACCGCCGTTAACCTTGAAAGCGGCAAGAATATGTTCGGTGTGTTCTATCAGCCCTTTGCGGTTATCTGCGACCCTGATGTGCTGAAAACTCTTCCTGCCTGCGAATTTGCAAACGGCATGGCAGAGGTAATTAAGTACGCACTCCTCAGAGGAGATAGAGTTTTAGAAATCATTAAAGGGGACAACATAGAGCCTCTTATGGATGAGCTTATTGAAGAGTGTGTAAAGATAAAGAGAGACTATGTCTGTGAGGACGAGTTCGACAAAGGTCAGAGACAGTTTCTGAACCTCGGTCACACAGTAGGTCACGCCATAGAGCGAAGCAGTAACCTTGAGATCCCCCACGGAAGTGCCGTGGCTATGGGTATGTGCATCGTTGCAAGAGCCTCTGAGAAGCTTTCCTTTACAGATAAAGACACAGTAAAGCTCACAGAAGAGCTTGTTAAAAAATATGATCTTCCCATAAGCTGTGAGATATCCCCGAAGACACTTTTTGAGAATGCAATGGCCGACAAAAAGCGTGAGGGAGAGAATCTCACCTATGTAATGATAAAGAGGGCAGGGGAGTGTTTCCTCCACAAGGAGACTACAGACTTTATGAAGAACATCCTTTCCCTCGGAATGGAGTAATCCTATGACAGCAAAGCTAAACCCCGCAAAGCTCAGCGGAAATGCTGTGGCGATTCCCTCTAAATCCATGGCTCACAGACTTCTTATCTGTGCCGCACTTTCAGAGGGCACGACCACCCTCAAGTGTCCCGAGACCTCTGAGGATATTGAGGCTACGGTTGCCTGCCTGCGTGCAATGGGAAGCAGGGTGCTTCGGATCGGTGACAGCTTCCTTGTGCCGAAGATAAAGGCGGGCGCCTGTGACCTTATAAAATTTAATTGTAATGAAAGCGGAACGACCCTCAGATTTATGATGTGTATTGCCGCAGGACTGGGGCTGAGAGCTCACTTTGACGGCTGTGACAGACTTTTTGAGAGACCTCTTGATCCTCTTATAGATGTTCTCCGTGACCATGGAGTTGTCATCAGCCGTGACGAGAGAAACCGCATTATCCAGAGCGGTAAGGCTTTCGGTGAAGACTATGAGATCAGGGGAGACGTAAGCTCACAGTACATAAGCGGTCTTCTGATGATGCTTCCTCTCTGCAAAGGCAAGAGAGTTAAGGTGACAGGGGACTTTCAGTCAAAGCCCTATGTGACCCTCACCTGCGAGGCGATGACCCTTTCAGGTCTTGTGGCAGAAGAAGATGACAACATCTACAGCGTTTCAGGTAAATATGACCTGAAGAAAGAAGCTGTGGAGGGCGACTGGTCAAATGCTTCCTTCTTCCTCTGTGCCTCTGCTTTGGGAAGCTCGGTGAAGGTGGAGAATCTGAGAATGGATTCCTCACAGGGCGATAAAGAGATACTCTCAGTGCTTGAGAGCTTCGGCGCTGAATGTAAAATATCGGACAGAACAGTATCCGTAGAGGCAAAAAAACTCAAGGCCTTTACAGTTGATGTGGGTAATATCCCTGATTTGGTTCCCGTGCTTGCGGTGGTGGCTTCCGTCTCAGAGGGCGAGAGCAGAATCATCAATGCTGGCAGGTTGAGACTTAAAGAGAGCGACAGGCTCGTAACTGTCAGAGATATGATAAATGCTCTGGGCGGCAGAGCAAGAATTGAGGAACAAAGCCTCATTATAGAGGGTGTAAAAGCTCTCAAAGGCGGTGTGGTGGATGCAATGAATGACCACAGAATCGCAATGTCAGCCGCCATAGCCTCCACAGTTTCGGAAGGAGCTGTGATCATAAAAGGGGCTCAGGCGGTAAATAAGTCCTACCCAAAATTCTTTGAAGATATGAAGCACTTAGGTGCAGATGTAGAGCTGGAGGAATAAAAATGTCCGCTACATTCGGCGAAAAAGTTAAAGTTACCATATTCGGCAGGTCTCACGCCGCTGAGATAGGCGCTGTGCTTTCGGGGATTTCCGAGGGCAAAGTCATCGACGAGGAGAGGCTTTCACGGTTTATGGAGAGGCGCAGAGCTTCGGGAGACCTTGCCACCAAAAGACACGAAGAGGACAAGGTTATTTTCCTCTCAGGCGTGGAAGATGGTGTCACCACAGGGGGAGACATCCGACTTATCATAAAGAACAAGGATACCCGTTCTCAGGACTACGGAAATATCGCAAAGATTCCCAGACCCTCCCACGCAGACTTTGCGGCTTTTATGAAATATGAGGATGCTTATGATTTCAGAGGCGGCGGACAGTTTTCGGGAAGGCTCACAGCGGCAACCTGTGCCGCAGGCTTCATTGCCCTTGAGATCCTGAGAGAAAAGGGAATATCAGTAGTTTCCCATGTGTCCCGAATCGGAAGTGTTGAGGATAAACCTCTTGACCCTATGAAAGAGGACAAAAAGCTGAGTGAAAAGCTCAAGTCCGATTCTTTCCCCGTAATTGACGAGGCGGCAAAGGAGAAGATGACCGAGGCCATCCTTGAGCGGAAGGCTCACCTTGACTCCGTAGGCGGCGAGATAGAGTGTGCTGTATATAATCTTCCCGTGGGGCTTGGCTCTGACTTTTTCGGCGGTCTTGAAGCGCTTATCGCAAGAACTGTTTTCTCCATCCCTGCTGTGAAGGGTCTCGAGTTCGGAAAAGGCTTTGAATTTGCAAAGATGTGCGGAACTGAGGCTAATGACGGCTTCTTCGTAAACGAAAACAGAGAGGTAAAGACCCTTACCAATAACTGCGGCGGAATCCTCGGCGGTATATCCTCGGGAATGCCCCTTACCTTCAGAGTAGCCTTCAAGCCTACCCCCTCCATAGGCGCACCTCAGAGGAGCGTTGATCTTGAGACTATGGAAGAGACAGAATTTACCATAAAAGGCAGACACGACCCCTGCATTGTTCCCAGAGCCTCGGCTGTGGTTGAAGCATCTCTGGCACTGGCACTTATTAATGCAGACGGCTTTAATTTATAATATCTGAGTATTGTTACAGGAGTGATTAAGATGAGTATTGAAAACTTAAGAAATGAAATCGACAGAATCGACGAGGAGCTTGTAAAACTTTTTAATCAGCGTATGGAAACCGTTAAGAAGGTTGCTGATTATAAAAAGGAAACAGGTACTGTTCTCTACGATGCACAGCGTGAGCGTGAGCTTATCGGCAAAGCCGCTGAACGTTCAAATGAGGAAACAGAGCTTTACACAAGAGTTCTCTTCTCAACCCTTACCAACTTAAGCCGTGCATATCAGAGCCGCTTCTTAAACGGCGACAAGACTCTCTCTGAGACTATTGAGAAGGCTCTCTGCTCCACAGAGAAGCTCTTCCCCGAGAGAGCAATGGTTGCTTGTCAGGGCACAGAGGGTGCTTACTCCCAGCAGGCATGTGAAAAACTCTTCAAGCTTCCCCAGATCATGTATATGGGTAACTTTGAGTCTGTTTTCAAGGCTGTTGATTCAGGCCTTTGCAAGTACGGTATTCTCCCTCTTGAGAACTCCACAGCAGGCTCCGTTAATATGGTCTATGACCTGATGAGTAAATATAACTTCTACATTGTCAGAAGTGTAAGATGCAGAATCAACCACGCACTTCTTGCAAAAACCTCAGATATGAGTAAGATCAAGGAAATCTGGTCACACGAGCAGGCAATAGCTCAGTGTTCCGACTTCCTCTCAGAGCATAAGGATATCAAGGTTCTTCCCATGGAGAACACAGCAACCGCTGCAAAGATGATTTCAAAAGAGGGCAGAGAGGACGTGGCTGTTATTGCTTCTCCCGAATGTGCTAACCTCTATGGTCTCAAGGTGCTCAAGCGTAACATCAAGGACAATGCCGCAAATGACACACGCTTCATCTGCATTTCCAAGAACCTTGAGGTATATCCCGGCGCAGACAGAACAAGCATCAAGCTTACTCTGCCTCACAGACCCGGTTCACTTTATCATATTCTTTCCAGATTCTATGCTTCGGGCATCAACCTTGTAAAGCTTGAGAGCCGACCCCTTCCCGGTTCCGATTTCGAGTTCATGTTCTACTTCGATGTTTCCGAGTCAGTATATTCTCCCGTTCTCTCCTCACTTCTCTGTGAGCTTCAGGCAGATGTAGAGGACTTCGAGTATCTTGGCTCCTACAGCGAGATTGTGTGATGACTATGGACTATATAAAAGGCTTTGAAAATAAGCAGTACGGACTTCTGGGCGAGCATCTTTCCCACAGCTTCTCCCCTCAGATTCACCGTGAGATGGCGGATTACCCCTATGAGCTTTATGAGGTGGAGAGAGAAGCTTTAGGGGAGTGGGTGAAAGGAAACTCACTTTCGGGCTATAACGTGACCATCCCCTACAAGCAGGAGATAATGAAGTATCTTGATGAATTATCACCTGCTGCAGAGAGCATCGGTGCTGTAAATACAGTTGTGAGAAAGCCAGACGGCAGACTTCTCGGTGACAATACCGACTACTACGGCTTTAAATATATGCTCTCCTGCCTTGGGGTTGATATTAAAGGCAAGAAGGCAATAATCCTCGGAAACGGCGGTGCATCAAAAACCGTTCAGGCGGTGCTCAAAGAGCAGGGCGCAGAGGTAGTTGTCTTTGATCTTGTGGGCGAGAATACTTATTCCACCGTAAATCACCATGCCGATGCAACCTTAGTGGTGAATGCAACCCCTGTGGGAATGTATCCCAACACAGGACAGTCTCTGGTTGATTTAAGTATCTTTACAGAGTGCAAGGGCGTGGCTGACCTTATCTACAACCCTGCAAGAACTGCACTTCTTCTGCAGGCAGAGAGCATGAAAATCCCCACAGTCAACGGACTTTCAATGCTGGTTGCTCAGGCAAAAAGAGCCGCTGAGCTTTTCACAGATAGTGAGCTTGATGATGCTGTAATAGAGAAGATCCGCAAAAAGGTAGCCTCAGAGACTGAGAATCTCATCCTCGTAGGAATGCCCGGATGCGGCAAGACAACCATAGGTAAGCTCCTCTCTGAAAAAATGAACAGAAAGTTTGTTGACGGCGATGAGGAGATAACCCTCTCCTCAGGCAGAAAGCCCTCTGAGATCATTAATTCTGACGGCGAGAGAGCTTTCCGTATGGTAGAGACCGAGACCCTCAAGGGAATGTGCAAGCAAAGCTCCTCTGTTATTGCAACAGGGGGCGGTGTGGTTACCATCCACGATAATCTTGACATCCTCAGACAGAACGGCAGGATAATCTTTATCGAGAGGGATATTGATGTCCTTGCAAAGGACGACAGACCCCTCTCCGTAAATCTTACTGAGCTTTATGAGAAGCGCCTGCCTCTTTACAATAAGTTCTCTGACAGAACAGTTGACGGCAATGCCTCGGCTGAAGTAGTGGCAGAGAGAGTTCTTTCGGCTTTTGAGGAGGAATTTAAGTGAAAATAAAAGTTATTAACGGCCCCAACCTCAATATGCTGGGTATTCGTGAGCCTGATATCTACGGCAAAAGCACCTATGCCGACCTTGTGGATTTTCTCGAGGAATCAGCAAAGGAAATGGGTGTGGAGATCTCCATTTATCAGAGTAATCACGAGGGTGATATCGTCACCGAGATACAGAATTGTCTGGGAGAATTTGACGGCATCGTAATAAACCCTGCGGCTTATACTCACACAAGCGTGGCTATTCTTGACGCTCTGAAGGCTGTGTCTCTCCCCACAGTAGAGGTTCACCTCTCTGATGTAGATTCACGTGAAGAGTTCAGAAAGTTCTCCTTCGTTTCTCTCTATGCCGAAAAGGTCATCAAAGGCAAAGGCTTTGAGGGCTACAAGGAAGCTCTTTACTATCTTAAAAATAAATAATTCATACATAGAACGGCACCTGTGCATTATGCTTCAGGTGCCGTTCTGCTTTATATTTTATTCTCTGAAATCAAAAAGCTGTTTCGGGGTGATCTCCAGTACCTCACAGAGTTTAAAAACAACATCAAAAGATACGCCGACGTTTCCCAGCTCGATGGCGCTTATGTGGCTTCTGTCGATGTCAACAAGCTCAGCGAGCTGAAGCTGTGTAAGCTTCTTTCGCTTTCTGTAGTACACCACATTGAGTCCGAACTTTTCATATAAGTATTTATACTCGGCTTTCATATAATCACCTCTACCTATATATTAAGGTGTCCTAAAGAGATAATAAACCTTGTGTAAATAGCGTAATGTGGTTGACACAAGTCAAAAATAGTTATATAATGTCAATAAACTGAGAAAACAGTTAAAACTTGTAAAAGGGTAGGGATTTATTATGAAAGAGAAAAAAATACCTGAGAATTTAAAAGCTTGTATTGAGCCACAGCCGATACCCAAAAGATGGTGGGCAATGGGCACAACAGTTGAAATAATCGGCAGTATTGTTATGCTCTTAATGCTCTTGGGTTCTTTGGTGGGTATTATCTTTGTAGGAGCTTTTTTGACAGAGCAGGGAATGCTTAATCCGATAACCAGCTGGCTCTTTGTTTTAGGAGCATTAGCCCTGTGTTCTATTACTGCTTTCATTTTCTTCTGTATCTACAAGCTTATTGCTCTTGTATATTACACAAAGAGCACGGTCGTTTATAATTCCGACGTTCTGGCAAATATTGCGATCAAGAACTGTGCAGAGGAAAGCAAGGAGTAATTCCGAACTTAAGATCATTCCTGTATTACATATTTTGTGATATTATAAATAAAACCTGAGGAAACGAGCTGTCTCCTCAGGTTTATTATAGGTATTATTGTTTTGTCTATTAAGATTTGTTCTGTGCGTCAACAAGACCTGCGGCACCGTAAAGCTCTCTGAGCTTGGGCTTTTCGATCTTGCCTGTGGGGTTTCTGGGAACATCTGCGAAGATGATCTTGTGGGGACGCTTGTATCTGGGCATACCCTTGCAGAAGTCGTTGATGTCCTCTTCTGTGGCAGTCATACCCTCTTTGAGCTGGATAATTGCAGTTGCAATCTCACCCAGACGCTCATCAGGAAGACCGATAACGGCCACGTCGTGGATGGCACCAAAGCCTCTGAGGAAGTCTTCGATCTGAACGGGGTAGAGGTTCTCACCGCCTGAGATGATAACGTCCTTCTTTCTGTCAACCAGGAAGATGAAGCCGTCCTCGTCCTCTTTTGCCATATCGCCAGTGAGGAGCCAGCCGTCCTTGAGAGTTGCCTCTGTAGCCTTTTCATCGTTGTAGTAGCAGGTCATAACACCTGGGCCTTTAACAAGAAGCTCGCCTACTTCGCCTCTCTCTACAGTCTCGCCGTCGTCGCCTACGATCTTGACCTCCCAGCCGAAGCCTGCTTTACCGATAGCGCCAACCTTGTGGATGTTTTCAACGCCAAGATGAACACAGCCGGGGCCGATGGACTCGGAGAGACCGTAGTTTGTATCGTACTGATGAGTGGGGAAGTATTCCTTCCAGCGGCGAACTAAGCTTCTGGGAACAGGCTGAGCGCCAATGTGCATAAGTCTTAATTGGTCGAGCTTATAGTCATCAAGATTTATTGCACCGCTGTCAATGGCATTGAGAATATCCTGTGTCCAGGGAACAAGGAGCCACACAATGGTACAGCCCTCTTTTGAAGCGGCATCAAGAACATATTCGGGCTTTGTACCCTTGAGAAGAACTGCCTTTCCGCCTGAGATAAGGCTTCCGAACCAGTGCATCTTTGCACCTGTGTGGTAGAGGGGAGGGATGCAGAGGAATACGTCATCCTTGGTCTGACCGTGGTGGTTCTGCTCAACTTTTGCTGAGTGGGTCAGGCTCTGATGCTTGTGAAGGATAGCCTTTGGAAAGCCTGTGGTGCCTGAGGAGAAGTAGATAGCGGCATAGTCCTCCTCTGTAAGACCGATGCTCTCAAACTGAGAGGAGCACTCTAAGGTCATATCATTGTAGTCCTCAGCGAAAATGGGACAGCCTGAAACACCTGTGTAGATGAGAAGTCTGTTTTTGCTGATGGTCTCCACAATGTCCTCAACACGGCTGATGAATTCAGGGCCGAAAACAAGTGCATCACATTCAGCTAGGGTGAGACAGTAGTCTATCTCATCACTTGAATAACGGAAGTTAAGGGGAACTGCAAGAGCGCCTGTCTTGAGAATTCCGAAGTAAATGGGAAGCCACTCGATGCAGTTCATCAGAAGGATGGCAACCTTGTCGCCCTTCTTGATTCCTCGGGACTTCAGGGCATTCGCAAAGCGGTTGGCTTTTTCGTTGAAAACACTCCAGGAGATCTCTCTGCGGAAATGCTTTTTCTCAGTACCCTGAACAAGGTCAAAATCTCTCCATGTAAGTCTCCTTGTCTCGGGCTGACCGGGGTTGATCTCAACCAGAGCTGTGTCAGAGGGAAACTCCCTTGCGTTTCTCTCCAGCATATCAATAATAGTCATAATAATTCCTCCAAAAATAAAAATCCCCAAGAGCGTATAAAAAGCTCTTGAGGACGAATAGATCGTGGTACCACCTCAGTTTATCTCAAGGGGAAACCTTGAGACCTCAGGGAAGTCACAGGGACTTCTCACCGTATAACGGACGGCGCCGTCGCAGCCTACTAACTTTTTACAAATGTTCGGTGCGCTGCTCTCGGAATGTATTGGGCGAAGATCCTCTGTGGGCTCACACCAGCCGCCCACTCTCTGAAAGGGGAAAAGAACGCTTACTTCTTTCCGGTCACTGCATTTTCGGGTATTCACTTGAAGATTTCGAAAAAATCCTCAAAAATTATACCATTTATATCACAAGTTGTCAATAAATCACAGAGGGTAATCAGGGGAGATTTTTAAGAAACTGAAGCATTTCCTCATAATTTCCCTGAGGAGTGGTGATCTCTGCCTCATCCTTATTGAGTACATACTCGTTCTGAAGGAAGAATTTCATGCCAAGGGAGAGGGCGGGAATCATATCCTCTCTCACATCGTTTCCGAACATCAGAACCTCCTCGGGGGAGAGGTCAAAGTGCCTCATAATTTCCCTATAGTAGAGAGGGCTCGGCTTTGTAAAGTGGGAGATGGAGTAGTCTGTTATCATATCAAAATCAGATGCCTCGAGACCTATCCATGAAAGCCTCTCCTCATAAGCTTCCTTGGGGAAGATGGGGTTGGTGGCAAGGATGACCTTCTTTGCCTTTTCGTGGGCAGTTTTTATGACTTCCCTTGCAAGGGGTGTAGGCAGGGTTGCCGCAGAGACCATTGAGAACTCTTTTCTGTAGAAGCTGTCAAAGCGTTTTTGGTCCTCTGAGCAGTCACGACCCATAGCTTCAGAGAAGCTTTTCCAGAAAACCTCTTCGTTTTTGAGAGTGCCATCGTTTTTATACATACACTTTACACCGTACCACACACCCTTAATAAGGGCGTCAGGGTCAGTATAGCCCCAGGTGTATGCAGTCTTTGCAAGCTCATTAAAATAAACCTTTGTGAAAGTGTCGTTATCAAGGGGAAGCAGAGTTCCGTCCAAATCAAAAAGTATAGCCTTGGGCATAATAATCACATTTCCTCTGTGCAGTAGAATATTGCTATTATAGCAAATTGAGAAAAGAAAAACAATCCCCTGAGAATAGGGGATTGTTAAGGTGATTTTTTTAGGTTATGTTTTCGAACCTGATACATTTTTTTCAAATAACAATTTAGTATTAGTTTAGTTACATCTGAGGAGAAAATTCTACTACAGGACCGAGACAGTTATCACATATAGGTGCTGTGTAAATATTTGATGTTATCAGTTCACAGTCGTTTAATGAGATACCATATTTCCTCATAGTATCAGCAGGCCCTGATACCGTCGTGGTTGCTTTACCGCCACATTTTGCGCAGGCTTTTGTTGCTTTTCTTGGTTGCTTTGCACATCCGGTAAACATTAAACAAA
Organism: Ruminococcus sp.; assembly: GCA_045545015.1. GTDB lineage: Bacteria > Bacillota > Clostridia > Oscillospirales > Acutalibacteraceae > Ruminococcoides. The sequence goes on along the minus strand of JAZQAF010000012.1, from coordinate 7,628 downwards.
CACAGCATAATAACATGATTAAAAGAAATACTTTGCGTTTCATATTGGTCACTTCCTTTCAAAATTGATAAATTTATTACCTTGATATCTGAGAATTCCATGGTCGCCCACGAGCATAGTGCCGTATGTATTTGAATCTCTTATTGCTAATTCTACACGGCTACCATTTGTTAATTCAAACACAACCATATATATTACAGTTGTCTGATTTAACGGATGAGGAGTTGTACGCTTTGCAACGATTTTTACATTTCTTTCTTCTTTTATTGCACCGCTTTTATTATCTCCGTAAATACTATTGTTTGTTTTCTTGCTCATGGCAATTCCTGCGGGTACGGCGAAAATCAAAACAAGCACAAATATAACAAGTGTTGCCGGTATAAATACTTCACTGTCTAATAAGTTGCTGAGTGTCATATTGTTATTCTCCTTGTTGATATTTCGAGGATTATATATTTTACCCCTTTCATATTATTCTTTTTATTTTTCCTCTTAAAATAAAAAGTGCGGCTACCGAAGCAGCCGCACAAAAAACGCAAACTCCGATAGTCGCCAAACTAACTCAATGTGAAATGGGTGCACTTGCACACACAAACAATGATGGAATCTGCATTTTTATCAAATTCACATTATTTGTGTACGCAGAAATAAGCGCATTTATTCCTAAAAAGAAAAATACACCCAATTTCACATATATTCAGTTAGTTTGGCACTATCAGTTTATCATAGTTTTCGAGAATATTCAATATAAAAGTAAAAATCCCGACTGCAAAAGCAATCAGGATTTTTGGCGTCCTCGGCGGGATTCGAACCCACGGCCTTTCGCTTAGGAGGCGAACGCTCTATCCTGCTGAGCTACGAAGACATATTTCGGTTGTTTGAGAATTAAAGGTGCTTTAAAAGCACCCCACTATTCTATATTAAAACAGCCCTTTTGTCAAGGTGAGTATGTCGTGTTTTCTGCTCTTTCGGCTTCGGTTCTTTCGCTTTTTTCATCAAAGGATTCTGTCACAAAAGCCTTGACAATGCCCCTTTACTGTGCTAATATAAGTTTTAAACCAATGAGAAAGAGTAAGTAGCTTTTGTTCTTTCGGCACAGAGAGCCGTCGGTGGGTGCGAGACGGTGCGAAATGCTTTAGTGAATGGTCTTTTGAGGGCGAGCTGAAATCCTTTTGCGAGAGTAGGTGAGACGGGTGACTCTCCGTTATGGGAGTCGGCGTATATAGGTACGCTTAAGTGGGTGCGAATGCACCAAGCCGGGTGGCACCGCAGGAGTAATTATCGCTCTTGTCCCTGCAAAAATTAGGGACAGGAGCTTTTGTTTTTATCCCTACAAAAAATCATCCTTTGCCTTATATCTGACTAAAGGCAAAGACGAAAGGAAATGGTATTATGTCAGAACAGAAAATTCCCTACAAAATCTATCTTGAAGAATCAGAGATGCCCAAGGCATGGTACAATGTCCGTGCCGATATGAAGAAAAAGCCTGCTCCTCTTCTTAACCCCGTTACCCACGAGGAGGCAACTTTAGAGGAGCTTTCCAAGGTGTTCTGTAAGGAGCTTGCTGAGCAGGAGCTCAACACAACTGATGCTTACATCGAGATCCCCGAGGAGATCCGCTCCTTCTACCGTATGTTCAGACCTTCTCCTTTAGTTCGTGCATACTGCCTTGAGGAGAAGCTTCAGACACCTGCAAAGATCTACTACAAATACGAGGGCGGCAACACCTCTGGCTCACATAAGCTCAACTCTGCCATTGCTCAGGCTTACTATGCAAAGAAAGAGGGTCTCAAGGGTGTAACCACAGAGACAGGCGCAGGTCAGTGGGGTACAGCTCTTTCCATGGCTTGCTCATATTTCGACCTTGACTGTAAGGTTTATATGGTAAAATGCTCCTACGAGCAGAAGCCCTTCAGACGTGAGGTTATGAAGGTTTACGGCGCATCCGTTACTCCTTCTCCTTCTACCGAGACAGCGGTAGGCAGAAAGATTCTTGAGGAGCATCCCGGTACCACAGGTTCTCTCGGTTGTGCTATCTCCGAGGCTGTTGAGAAGGCAACTACCTCCGAGGGCTACCGCTATGTTCTGGGCTCTGTGCTCAATATGGTACTTCTCCATCAGACAGTAATCGGCCTTGAGACAAAGGCTGCTCTTGATAAGTATAACATCACTCCCGATATCATCATAGGCTGTGCAGGCGGCGGCTCCAACCTCGGCGGCCTTATTGCTCCCTTCGTTGGCGCACAGCTCAGAGGCGAAGGTAAGTATAAGTTCATCGCAGTTGAGCCTTCTTCCTGTCCCTCACTTACAAGAGGCTCCTATGTATATGACTACTGCGATACAGGCAGAGTTTGTCCTCTTTCCAAGATGTACACTCTCGGCAGCGGCTACATTCCTTCTGCAAGCCATGCAGGCGGTCTCAGATATCATGGTATGAGCTCCGTTCTTTCCGAGCTTTACGATCAGGGTATTATGGAAGCTGTTTCCGTTAAGCAGACAGAGGTTTTCGCAGCAGCAGAGCAGTTCGCCCGTGTTGAGGGTATTCTTCCTGCTCCCGAGTCAAGCCACGCTATCAAGGTAGCTATTGACGAGGCTCTCAAGTGCAAGGAGACAGGCGAGGAGAAGACCATCGTATTCGGTCTGACCGGTACAGGCTACTTCGATATGTATGCTTATGAGAAGTTCCACAATGGTGAAATGGACGACTACATCCCCACTGATGAGGAAATTGAGAAGGCTCTCAAGAACACTCCCAAGATCTGATTTTAAAAATAAAGGAAGCGTTATATGAAAAAGCGAGTCCTTATTGCCTTGAGCGGCGGCGTTGACAGCGCAGTTTGCGCTTACGTCCTCAAAGAGAGAGGATATGATGTCAGCGGCATTATGCTCAGGCTCTATGATAAAACCGAATCCAAAGACTATCTTGATGCAAAGGCTCTTTGCGAAAAGCTCCAAATTGATCTTCACTATCCCGATTACAGAGAGTATTTCAGAGAGCAGGTCATTGACCGCTTTGCAAGGGAATATATGGAGGGAAAAACTCCGAACCCCTGTGTTGACTGCAACCGCTATGTGAAGCTTCCTCTTGTGTTTAAATATGCAGAGGAAAAGGGCTTCGACTTTGTCTCGACGGGTCACTATGCAAGAACTGTTTTTGATGAAAATTCTGCAAGATACAAGCTCCTCAAGGGTCTTGATACAAAGAAGGACCAGAGCTATGTCCTCTATAACCTCAGTCAGGAGTATCTCTCAAGGCTTCTTCTTCCCATAGGGGAGATGTCAAAGGACGAGGTGCGGAAAATCGCCGAAGAGAACGGCTTTATAAATGCCGACAAGAAGGATAGTCAGGATATCTGCTTTGTAGAGGGCAATTACTATGACTATCTTAAGGATAACTGCTCAGTTGTGCTTGAAGCAGGGGATTTCATCACCAAAGATGGAAAGGTTCTCGGCAGACACAAGGGCGCTCTCTGCTACACAAGAGGTCAGCGAAAAGGCTTGGGACTTGCACTCCCCGAGCCTATGTACGTTATCTCCAAGGATATGGAGAAAAACACCGTTACCTTAGGCTTTAATGAGGATCTTTTTGAAAGTGAAGTTTTCGCTTCGGATGTGAATTTCGTTTCCATAAAAGAAATAAAAGAGCCTATATCTGTGATGGCACGTGTGAGATACAATATGACCGAGCAGAAAGCAAAGGCTGAGATTCTTCCTGACGGCAGGCTTAGAGTAACCTTTGAAAGTCCTCAGAGAGCTGTGACAGCAGGTCAGTCCCTTGTGGTCTATAGAGGCGACGAAGTGCTCTGCGGCGGCAAGATAATCAGATAAATTTATTTACAATACTTACGATACAAAACAAAGGAGCTGTGATTTCTCACAGCTCCTTTTTCTATGCTTTATCTCATTATTACGTCTATTACGTCAGATTTATTACTCCAGTCCTGCGACAGCTTTCTGGATAGCGGTAGCATCCTTTATATCTCGTTTTTCATCTCGGTTAAAGTCTGACACATAACCGGGAACATCCACTCTTTCGCTGTATGTGAACGCAACTATTTCATCGTACACCGAAAACGCCTCAATTCCTGCAATACACTTCTGAATATATGTAGCATCTTTAACGGTAAGCTTTCGGTCATTATCCATATCACCTATAAGTTTGCCCAGACCGCCTTCGGTGAAAGCATTCATAATAAGCTCGGGATTTTCCTTATATGCTTCCTCAAGGGATACAAGTCTGTCCTCCTTTGGGAAGTATATGGCTTTGCCAAACTTGTAAGGAGAGCGCCAGCAATTATCATGAATTACATAATCTCCGAACACTTCAGCAACAAAAGCCTCACCTGCCATGCCCCTGTAGAGAGTAATTACTACAAATTCGGGGACTTTTTCATCCTCCGAGGAATAATGCTCATATCCTTCAAAGTAATAAACCTTGTCGTATTCATCGCTCCCAAGTCCGAGATGCTTCTCGAAAACCGCATCTTCGTACTTGTCCTCAGGATCGCTTATGTGTTTGGGGAAGAATCCAAGCCAAAGCTGATAGTAAGGTCTCAGAAGGCTGAAATCTGCACATATACCTTCATCGATCGCTTCCTCGAGTGTGTAGATTCGCTCCTCGTCAGCAACGTACATTCCAAGGTCGTAGGGATAGGTGATGATATTGGATTTGAGTGTCCAGTCTCCAAACTTCTTAACAACATTTTCGTAAATCGGTTCGATCCACTCAGGACGTGCAATAAAGTAGGTGAGACCTTCTATCTCCTGCACCTCTTCAATCATCACTTTATCCTCAGCACCGGGCTTCTGCTCTTCGGGCATAACCTCGGCACAATACTGCAGGAATCTGTCCTCAAGGGATTTTTCCTCTGCAGATACTGGTATAAACACAGAAAGTACCAGTATAAGTGTCAGGGTAAAAGCAATTATTTTCTTCATAAATCTCATCCTTTCTTTATTAAGAGTTACCTTTATCTTAAATACGAATGAGAAAGGCAGTTTGTCACACAGAATTTTCAGAAAATCTTAATACTCCAGCCCTGCAATGTGTTTCTGAATAGCGGTAGCGTCTTTTATATCGACACAGTTGCGTCCGCCGCTGCGATTAAAGTCCATAACCATACTCATTAAGCGTGCACTTATTACATTAGAGTTTGTAACAGCACTATCAAGTCCTGCGAGGTACTTTTGAATCTCTGTTGCATCCTTCACATTGATAACGTAGTTTCCGTCAACATCACCACGAAGTCCGCAATACTGTAAATATCTAAATGCTTCGTCAATATCCTTTATTCCAGCATTGTATGCTTCTTCTATTGTGTAGATCTTATCCTCTGCAGGGACATACACGAAATAGGGTAATGATTCGGGGTAATAGTAAGCGGTCTCAAAAATCACCCACTTACCTAAATCTACCCATTGAAAGTCGGTAAGCACCCCCATTGCGTGGGCTTTAACTAATGCAAACTCAGGCTCTGTTTCATCAGCGGAGGCTGGATTCGAATAATGAAAATACAACTCCTCGTAAGAATAATAATCCTCGTATGAAGAACCGAGATAATGCAGATGAAGTCTCTCTACAAAAACAGCCTCGTATTTTCCGTCGCCGTTTACTGTGTTTACTGTTTCGATGCACTCAACGTGATCAAAGTCATCCAGCATCTCGATGGTAGCAAATCCCTTTGAATAAGCATCCCTGAACATCATTATTTCTCCCTGAACCAAAGCAAATATCGGACAGTTGCTTTTAGTTTCGGTATTATAAGTACTAATCAAATAGTTATCCATAAAATAGAATGAGTTTTTCAGTGAGTCATCCAACTGAGAAAGGGGCGGAGCATTATTCAGTATTAATTCATAATCTGCCATAAACACGGTTATCTCATCATAAGTGCTCACTTTAAGTACTTCGACAGATTCAAAAGCATTGGGAGCAAGTTCATCAAGATATTCCTCAAGTGCAACCTTCAGCTTTGAAAAATCATCTGTTGTCTCTGCTCCTATGCCCACAGAACTCATAGTAAAAAGCGTGCAGAAAAGTAAAACTGTTACTAATATTTTCTTCATAAATCTCATCCTTTCTTTATTAAGAGTTACCTTTATCTTAAATACGAATGAGAAAGGCAGTTTGTCACACAGAATGTTCAGAAAATCTTAATACTCAAGCCCTGCAACAGCTTTCTGAATAGCGGTAGCGTCTTTTACGTTGCACTCAACATCTCTGTTGAAGTCGGATATATATATCAGAAACGCTGGAGCTTCAGGACCATCGTATCTTATCTCATCGTCTTCAGGGTAGTTTAACAGTCCTGCAACGCATTTCTGTATATAGGTAGCATCCTTAACGGTAAGTTTGCTGTCTTTGTCTATATCGCCGATGATTTCACCCAGATTTATTTCACACAGTGCGTTATAAATATCTTCCTCCGTGATTCTTTCATATATCTGTTTACCATTTATTCCAAAGAACCTATTTTCATTAACGAAATACACTGCATAGTCAAGACGGAATTGATTGATCGGCGCGTCACACCTGATAACTCTGTCTCTGAATATTCCGCAAGCTCTTGCCTCCCACGGCGCCTGTAGATACTGTCTTACATGTACCAGCGCCCAATCTATCTCTCCGCCGTCGTTATAGTGATAATAGACCTCTTCGTAAAACTCCACACGATCAAACCTAGGATCGTAATATGGACCAGCAAAATATATATCGTGATAATTCTGATAGAATAGCCATTCCTGTTCATCTTCGGTAGAAACAGCCTCAGCTCCCGTTGTACTGTTCGGTTTTTCTACCGTACTTTCTGCACCGACACCTAAAGGAACTGACCCCATAAGCATTGCTAGTACAATGGATATGCATATTATTTTCTTCATAAATCTCATCCTTTCTTTATTAAGAGTTACCTTTATCTTAAATACGAATGAGAAAAGCAGTTTGTCACACAGAATGTTCAGAAAATCTTAATACTCAAGCCCTGCAACAGCTTTCTGAATAGCGGTAGCGTCTTTGATGTTTACATCATTTATGCCATCAAAATTACAAGTCAAGTAAACACAATAATCATAACCTTCAGAACCAACTATATCATCCGGTTTTGCAAGTCCGGCTATATATTTCTGAATCATAGTTGCATCTTTAATGTTTATCTCCCCATCAAAATTTGTATCACCTAACTTGTTTATCACAATAGGTTTATCAAAGTCTCTTATTTCATCAAAGTCCACAAAGATTCCTTCATTCCATGCCGTAACGATATCATAAATCTTAGCTTCATCCTTGACATAAACGTTCAGACAGAATCCATAACCGCCATGATAATAGCCCGGATTATACACTAACCATTCATCAAACATCTTATAAGAACAATCCACAGGCATTGTATCAAGAGTGCGATTCAATGCAGAAAAGACTACTGTATCCTCATACTCTTTATAGTTTACAAGATCGATATAGTCAGGATCGTACTCTACATCATTCCAAGTCTTATCTTCCGTTCTGTCCCAAAACGCCTTTTTCAAGGTATCTTCTATCTCTGATGCGTTTACTCCTATTGTACTCAAGGCAAAAAGCATACACAAAGTTAAAACAGTTGATATTATTTTCTTCATAAATCTCATCCTTT
>JAZQAF010000011.1:0-112313 GCA_045545015.1 Ruminococcus sp. | reverse complement strand
CATCGCCTTGAGGAAATCATTGCCTGTTGTTGTGAAGGTGTATGTAAGGTCTGTTGTAAGAATCAGACCCTCACCATTCATCCAGCCAAGGAACTCATTTCCGTTGGTTGTTTTGGCTACAACCGTTACTGTTGCACCTACGGGTGCCTTTGTATTCTTATATGATGTTCCCTGAGGCTTACTGCTGCCGTTATTTACTGAGATGTTAAAGCCTGTTCCGCCTGCTACCTCAACTGTAAGTTTTCCTGTTGTCGAGGGAGCTACGGGTGTATCGGGTTTTTCAGGCTCTTCAGTTTCTATCTTTTCATAGAGTGCTTTTACGGTTGTATCTTCTGTGATGTTTGAGAATTCCTTGTCCCAGCCTGTGAAGGTGTAGCCTTCTCTTGTGGGAGCTTCAGGTGCTGTGGCAGATGAGCCATATTTTACTGACTGAGTTTTCAGCAGGACACCATTATCATCCACAAAAGTTACGATATAGCTGTTGAGCACCTTAACATATTTTGCAGTAACAACTGTGTCTTCATGGATATTCTCAAAACCATTATCCCAGTAAGCAAAGATGTATGTGTACTGGGCATCTGCTTCTCTTTCAGGATCCAAAGGTGCTACAGCATCTTCTCCCTCTATAACAGTTTGTGTATCAATAACTGTTCCGTCATAGTCTTTGAATGTAACTGTAAATTCCTTGTAGATAAGCTCAAAGGTGGCGGTCAATGTGTTTTCCTTGGCATTAAGTACAAATGTAACCACTCCATCTTTTTCGAGTGTTACGCTTTGTGTAGAATCAGAAGGCCACTGCTTTGTTTCTGTAATATTGGAAGCCATATAGCTGTGCTCTCCTGCTTCAAGAGAGAGTATAACAGTATATTTTCCATCGCCAACCTTTGTCATCTTATCTGTGGTAAGCCAATTATTGAAGCTTCCCATCAGATAATAGACCTGAGGCTCCTGAGAATAGGTAGCAGTTATGGTTGTGTCCTGAGTTATATGGTTAAACTCATTGTCCCAGCCTGAGAATGTATAGACATAATCATAGCTCTCAGGTCTTTCAGGATCCTCGGGAGAAACAGCTGCGGTGCCGTAAACAACGCTCTGCGTAGAGAGCACCTTACCATCGTAGTCAAGGAATGTTACGGTGTATTTATGATAAGTGACACTATACTGTGCTTTTACAGTAAGGTTTTCTGTAATAGAGCTGAAATCCTTATCCCAGCCCTTAAACTCATATGAGCACTGTTCATCGTCCTGACGAGTGGGATTCTCAGGTGCAGTTGCAGAAGAACCATACTCTACTATCTGTGTGCTGATAAGCTTTCCATCAAAGTCCACAAAGCTTACGGTGTACTTGTTGAGAACAGCAGCATAGGTAGCTGTAACAACTGTATCTGATGTAATTTTATCAAAGCTCTTATCCCATCCGCTGAAGGTGTAAGAATACTTAGCATCAGCCTCTCTGGAGGGATCAGCGGGTGCTGTAGCAGCCTCGTCCTCAAGTATGGTCTGAGTGGAAAGCACAGCACCGTCATAGTCTTTGAACACTACTGTGTAATACTTGAGAATAACTTCAACATCAGGTTCTATTGTGTTATTTACTGTATCAAGAGTAAATGTAACCTTGCTCTCTTTGTCAAGAGTAAGAGTTTTGTTACCACCTAAAGGCCACTCCATAGAGTAATCTTCATTGGCACCCTTATATTCATAAGTTCCTGCAGGAAGTGTAATCGTAATGGAATAAGTGCCATCCTCATTCTTAGTCATTACATCCTTTGCCTGCCAGTCATTGAAGGTACCTCTGAGGTAGTAAACCTGAGGAGTTTCTGTATATGTGGCGGTAATTACTGTATCCTCTGTGATATTAGTGTAATCTTTGTCCCATCCTGCGAATATATATTTATAGTTTACATCAGGATTCTTGGAAGGATTCTCGGGAGGAACTGCATCCTCGCCTTCAAGGACAGTCTGGTTACTGATAATCCAACCATCCCAATTCTTGAACACTACAGAGTACTCTCTGATAATTTCCTCGCCATAAGCAAGAATTGTATGATTTACGGTATCAAGCTTAAATGTAACTATACTTTCCTTTTCAAGGGTCAGAGACTTGTTATTTCCTAAAGGCCACTGCATAGAATAATCATTGTTAGCAGCCTTGTATTCATAATAACCCGCAGGAAGTGTAATCACAAAGGAATAAGTACCATCCTCTTCCTTAGTCATTATATCCTTTGCCTGCCACTCGTTGAAAGAGCCCCTGATATAGTAAATCTGAGGTGTTTCTGTATATGTGGCAGTTACCTCCATATCCTCTGTAACTGCAGAGAAATCCTTATCCCAGGATTTGAAGGTATATACATAGTTTACATCAGCAGGTCTTGAGGGGGCATCGGGAGCCTTTGCGCCCTCCCCTTCATATACGGTCTGTGTGGAAAGCACAGAACCATCATAATTAACAAATGTTACGGTATAGCTCTTCTGAACTGTTACGTAATCGGCTTCAACTGTGTTATTAACAGTATCAAGTGTGAAAGTAACAACGCTTTCCTTTTCAAGCTTAAGGGAATTATTGCTTCCTAAAGGCCACTCCATTGAATAACCTTCATTGGCTGCCTTATATTCATAGTCTCCTGCAGGAAGTGTAACAACATAGGTATAGGTGCCATCATCGTTCTTTGTCATTACATCAGTAGCCTGCCAGCCGTTGAAGGTACCTCTGAGATAATAGACCTGAGGTGTTTCTGTAAACACAGCTGTAATTACGGAATCCTGGTTGATCTCAGTAAAGTCTTTATCCCACTCCTTGAAGCTATAAACAAAGTTTGTATCTTCAGGACGCTCGGGGAGCTGAGGAGCTGTTGCGCTTTCACCCTCTGTGACAACCTGTGAAGAAAGAACCGTACCGTCATAGTTTTTAAATACTACGGTGTATTTCTCATATACTCTGAGAGTGAAATCCGATGTTACAACCTGTCCCTCATAGGTAAGTGTGAGATTTTCATACACCCCACGCTTAGAGGTATCAACAGCATTACCCTGGGCATCAGTGAGCATATCAAGGGTCACGGGAATAGTTCTGGTAACAAAACCATTGATGGTATTTACCTCTACAGTGAAGCTGCAAACCTCTGAATCATCCTTAATTCCTGTCATTACCGCAGAGTCAACGGCAGAACCCTTAAGAACTGCGCCACTTGTAAGAGATATTTCTGAAGTATCGGGAATCAGAATATCGCTCTGAACATGAACTGTAACTTCTCCGACCTTTGTATCAGTTGCGTTGTCGTTACGATAATAAACGCCCACCTGATAATCATCGGTTGTTCTCTTTGCGGAAGAATTAAATGCAGATTCAAATTTAAGCCAATAATATCCGATCTTTCCTTCTGTTCCGCTGCAAGGAATATGGATCAGATTATTGGTAGCATCGCTTACAATAAGTTCACGAGGAATTCTCTCGAGAACATTTATATCTGCAATACCCTCAACAACGTTAAAAGTCCGTGGGCCCTGCAGGGTTATGCTCTTATTCCCTTCATCTCCACCATACTTATAGAGTCTCACCTTAAGAGACTCAAGTCTTTCTTTGGCTTCATCTAATGAAAGTGCCTCGCTGTACCATCTTCCTGTCTGCTCATCGCAGCACAGAACATGATAGATATCTCCATCCTTACGATAGATTACAAATGTACCGTCGCTGAAGCTTTCGAACTGAGTTGTTGTGGAGTCAGTGCTGTACATTTCTGCTTGGTTTTCGAAGAAATTAATGTATCTCTCCTGAACACCATCCGCATCTGCACCATCCTGAGAGTACCAGTATGCACCATTCTTAACAGCATTTATGGTGCCATCCTCATTGAACACAGGTCCAATTCCCTTGTACATATATGAATGGTGATATCGTTTATCTGCACCAAGATAAATAGTTACAGGATTATCATTATTGGTATATGAAAGCTCCTGTCCATCGACAATTTCACTATTGCCATAGCTTGCTTTTTTGCTCTGTTTAACTATCCAGAGAGCGCCATCACGATCACTGTGATCGAAATAGAGATAATCCTTATTGACAGAACCGTCGCTGTTTAGTGCATAATGGAACACATCTGCCTTATTACCGTTCTGGTCATAATTCAAAGATGATGCTTCCTCCCAGGGAGTGGTAGCTGTATAGTGCATCAATTTATCTGACTGATTATGAACGATTGCATAACGGCCGTTATACGCAGGGAAGTTTACTCTGGAATAAACGTAGTTGTTTGTAACGGTCTCGACCGCATTAATTTCTGAGGAAAAGTCACTACCGGAAATTATATTGTCACTACCGTCAACACTCCATCCCTCATAAATAAAAGCTCTGACACCCATAAGATATACAGCATAGCCTTCAGGACACTCTGTATCCTCTGTGGTCTCGGGAATGGATACCTTAACACCAAAAGGTGAAACTATAGCAGTTTCATTACCCTGCCAGTAAGTCTTACTGCCGGGCGTCTCTATACCGCTTTGCATCTCAAGATAGTTCTTATAAAGAGATGGACGGTAAAGACCGCCCCCATCCTTGGTAGAAAGGTCTCCGTCAGCACCATAGATGGCGCCTCTGTGCTGAGTAAAGAAGAATATATCCGCCTTGGACATTGTGCAAAGCTCAGGATGAGAATCGAATCCGTGATGAGGAATCATCATCATATCTGTTTCAAGATAACTATCCGGGTAAATATCCCAGAGTATCTGCTCAGCAAGATTCATATCAGCATAGAGAATACTGTCAACTTTTTCTGAACCCTTGGTAAAGGTTACCTTGAAAACAGAGGATGTATCATTAAAGTCGCTCTTACCGTCAGCCTCATAGCAAAACTCACGATATGTTCCTCCAAGATCATAAGCAGATACAGGCTTTCCGTCTTTAATTGTGGGATAGTCTGTAATGATCTCACCGTTTTCATTGGGAAGATATCTGTCTTCAACTGCGTAAATAACATCGAAATCTACACCGGCAATATTGAAGGATTCTCCGGTGTGAGGCTTATAGTATCTAACGTCAGGATAGTAACTTGAAACCATACGAACGACTTGATACATATCACGAGTCGTATATGTACGCTCGATATCGATATTATAGATAATATTTTTCAGATCAAATTCATTATGATGACGTGAGAAGAATCTGGGAAAGCCAAGATAATGGTCTGTGTGCGCATGAGAAATATGCCATGCATTTACAACCATCTTCTCCCCTTCAGGGATACCTGTAAGATTTCGGCAGAATTTAAGAAAATCATCACATGCCTGATCGTCCCACTGTTCAATGTCGCCGCCGTCATGGAAAAACAGGCTGTTGTCGGGCATACGGATAACCATCAACGCACCGCAGTTTCTTTTGCCTGTAGCATACTCTGTGGTTGTTGTTATGTCATAGCCGTTTTCAGACATTGAAAGGCCATACATACAAATCAGCGGTTCAACGCTCTGTCCTGTTTCGGATGTATATCTGAAGCCTTCAACAGTATCAGATTCTGTATCTACGATAATTCTAGTCTCCTTATAGTAAGGGAAATAATAGGTATATACCTTGTAATTTCCATCAGGAGAGATAAAGCTTGAGAATCTGTTATAGCCGGAATCTGCAGCAACAGTTTTGTTATACATTACATCCTCAAAACCTTTGTTGCTGAGTTTCTGAATATAGCTGAGATACTCTGCTTCTGTGGTGTCCTGAACAATTCTGAGGTAAGATTTGGAGCCATCGTTCTTAACAGCATTACCACAGTCATATTCCATTACAGTTGAGGGTGAGCCACCGCTGTAAAGAGTAAAAACTTCAGAATTTGCATCAAAATACAATGTGTTTTCTGAAAGAGCAGTGATTTCCGATGTCTCCTGTGCAAAGACAAAAGTAACGGAAAAAACTGACATTAATAGACATACACAAAGTACCAGAGACAATGTTCTTTTAAAGAAGTTCTTTTTAGGTATATACACAATACCGCCTCCGTTCAAAATTCACCTAATCAAAAGATAATATGGTGAAATAGCTCTGATATAAAAATTATCAGTCATAAACAACAAACATATTTTAACACACTAATGTAATTTGTCAACTTTTAACAGTAATCAGGATACTAAAATAAAGAAACACATCAAATTATATCCATGCTTTTAAGTTTAAGCATAAATTTCTCCAGATCTTTTCTGGCTATATCCTCATCAACATCATATTCATTTAGAATCTTTGTAAGGATCTCTTCCTCGCTATCTACAGAGGGTAGAATATCCCAAATAAAAGCTCCAAGCTCTGTCAGAATAAAGATACCGTTGTGATCATAAACGGTGGTTCCTAAGGGAATCAGAAACGAGTCTCCCCCAACCTGACGCTTTATCAGTTGTTTCTTAATTTTCATATCATCACTCCGTTTTCAACAACTCGTCAGCCTGCTGAATAAGGCTGTCAGTATAATTGCACATATATTCCGGTACACCGTCAAAAGAACCTGATTCCGTGACACATACCGCTGCACAATGATTACAGATCTTCCTTTTAGGGCAAGTAAGACACTTCTCCGGTAATCGAATTTTTCTGCTTTGTTCTTTAATGGATTCCCATGCTGAACAAAATCCGTCTTTAAGAGGCTCTGCAACGGGGAAATTCATCATTCCGCAGGGCAGGAGTCTGCCATCCCAGGTAAGCCAAAAACTTGAACGGCCTGCTCTGCACTGAACTCCGTTATCGGTATCTATTGTGCAATCATCTTCATCAAAAGAGCATAGATTGACTATATTTTGGGCTCTCTTTCTGAATTCATCAGCATCCACACGGAGCTTTTCCCATTTCATTGTGAATTCTGCCGCTTCAGAGGGTGTGAATCTCTGAGTACATTCTTTTCTATCATCATTCACTCTCAAAGGAGGATACATATATGTATTGCACTTAATATGTACACCCAGTTCTTTTGATATCTCATATATCTTTTCAATATCATTTTTATTATCAGGTGTAAGGGAAAGATTGAGACGAACATCTATTCCTGCTTCTTTAAGAGATCTGATATTATTTACTGTCTGTTCAAAAGCATCCACGCCACACATATTCAAATAAGTATTTCGGTTTGAGCCATAGAGAGAAATATTTATTCGAAACGGGGGGTTATCTATAAGCTTTTTAAGGATTTCACCTTTAATCAATGAACCATTGCTATTTATGGATATCATAAGTCCCATATCCTTCATGGCATTATAGATCTCAAAGAAATCCTTTCTGACAAAAGGCTCCCCACCGGTAAGAAGAGCAAACATCATACCTGCATTTTTAGCCTCTTCCGCAAGGGATATCCACTGCTGTGCTGTAAGCTCTTCTCCCCTCTTTTTTATCTCTTCCTTACAAAGGTGAACATAGCACATGGGGCAACTGAAATTACAGCGGGCTGTAAGCTCGAATGTACCGCTGACAGGGAGTCCGAGGGCTCCGCCCTTACGATGCAGATAAGTTGCTATCAAAGGTTCAGTTCTTCTATTGTCCACTTTTATCAACTCCTTAAAGCAACCTCAAGCTTTTCCACTGCTGTGATATCAGGGGTACAATCAAGCTTAAGAACAAGAGCTTCTTCTGACAAATCAGTAATAAGTCTGAGACACTTATCAACATCTGAAGTGTTCCATGTATTAAGACAGCAGCCTTCCCATAAACACCTGAAGCTCTCTATGCCTTTTAATTTACTAACGGTCGTGAAGGGAGCCTGAGTAAGATACACAACAGCCTCAAGAGGTAATGTGACATTTTTGCTGACCCCTGAGCTGCCACAGTATGGAACACCGCTTATATAAAACTTACCATCGATCCTTCTAAGAACACATCTGTCACCGTTAATAAGCTCTGCTCCTCTGTATTTGCACCAGAGCTCTGCCTGAGTAGATTTACCCGTTCCGGACGGAGCAGTAAAAAGGATGGCCTTATCCTGAACTCTGATACAGGAAGCGTGAATGATAACACCATCTTTTTCAACCACTGAATGCTCAAGTTCCATAGCCATAAGTACTGATTTATCACCAACACTTAAAGGTTTAGCCTGAACTTCAGACACATTGCCTTTTCGTTTTATCCTCATATAAGCAGAATTCAAATCATCTGATGCAATGCCTTCATATCTGATATAAGTACCATCATCAGACAAATAAATATGCTTGTGTGCATCCTTAAAAATGAGCTTGCCATAAGGTGCAGAAAGCTCATTAGTTATTGTAATTATAAGCTTTCTATCACTTATATTCTTTTCTGTTATATAAGCAGCGAGCACACCATCATCCCAGCACATAGCCTCCGGGTTTCCCGAAACACAATAGCGTACTCCTGCAATTTCATAATATCTGTCCACTTATTCCACATTCACAATCTGAACAATTTCGGTTCTTTCATCGGTAAAGTGCTGAGTAAGAACTCTTTTACTTTCTCCTGACAGAATACTATCCTCTATAGTAGCTCTGTAGGTTATACCTCCATAGAAAACATCCTGAACCTTGTTCTTATAGAAAATATATATTGTTCCTTCAACATCTTCGTTACTGATATTTTTTAGTT
The DNA here is from genome assembly GCA_045545015.1 of Ruminococcus sp. GTDB lineage: Bacteria > Bacillota > Clostridia > Oscillospirales > Acutalibacteraceae > Ruminococcoides. The sequence goes on along the minus strand of JAZQAF010000011.1, from coordinate 103,747 downwards.
CAACAAAACCTTCGCCGCCTGCAGTCTCGAAGACATCTTCCATAACACTCATATTTTCCTCAAAAAACACAACATTTTCTGCGCTGATACTTATGAATTTCTCTTCAGTAAACGTTCTTCTGTTCTTTTCAAGGAGAACTACACTTTCCCCCGAGGGAAGATTTGTCGCTTCATATTCAGCTGTAAAGTTATCATACTTTACGTTGATTCTTGCAAGTTGCAGGTCCTTTTCAGATGTGTTTTCAAGTTTAATCATCATTATGGAGCTGACAATATCGTCTGATCCATCCTCGAGAAAAACACCTGAATAATTACTGATTAGCGTAATCTGCAGACCATCAGATACAACTATAGGATCAAAGGTTTGAATATTAAGATTAGTACCTGTGCTGTCATCACCTGAGGCAGATTCTGTACCACTCTCGCCACAACTTTTGAAAACAAAAAACAATACTAAACCTATCACTACAATTAAAACTAATGATACGAGGAGTATATTTCTTTTTGATTTTAGATTTTCCATAATTTCACCTAAAAAACATTCAGACCGCATACCTATAGCAGGGTGCGGTCTAAATAAAATATATTAAGAACTGAACAAGTTTGTTAAACCGCTGGGGTTATCATAGCAAAGGCTGTCTCCAAAAACTCCGCTTTCGATTTTATTAAAACAACCATCAACTCCATACTTGAAAATAACAAAGCCGGGATAAACCTCATATCCGCAAGTACCTTCGTTAAAATTGGTTTCAATATCACAGGCAGCAATACTTGTACTCAGTGAAAAACTCTCAAACACAATGTCGGGAGCACTATATGATTTTTTCATGGTATTTCGTACCTCCTATGCATCGGAACTATCCGACCACTATTCTTAGAATCAAATTTCATTACCTTCACAGAGGCTGTGGTAACTCAGCTGTGGGAATCACCACAGTCTCACTATTATAATGTCAGGATAATCCTGCTATACGCTTCTGAATTCCGGTAGCATCCTTTACATTAACTAATGTGTCACAATTATAATCAGCAGCTTTAAGAGCTTTGCCACTGAGGGTTATAAGAGATGCTACATGCTTCTGAATCACGGTTGCATCCTTGATATTGATAACCTCATCAAGGTTTGCATCGCCGAGGAGAATAACATCTTCAGGGGTTGTCTGTGTTTCAGATGTTGTTTCTTTTTCCTGAGTTTCAGTTGTCTTAGTCTCAGTTACCTGTGTTTCAGTTACTGTCTCTGAAGGAATCTCAGTAGTGTTACTCTCTGTGGGAACTTCAGAAGTTTCAGTAGAAGCAGTTGTTTCTGTTGTAGTCGGATTCTCTGTTCCGGGCTGAACAGTAGTTGTGGTTGTTGTCTCTTCTGACGGTGTAGTAGTTATCTCTGAAGGTGCTGTTGTCTCCTCAACAGGCTTGGGTAAAAAGGCGTTGAGAGCAAGTTGTGCATCACTCACAGACATCTTAATATTATCAATTACACTTACAGAATCAACGGGTTCTGTCGAATAAGTTGCCTTGATATTTGTAATAGATACAAGTTCTCCTGTGCTGTCTGCGCAGTTGTAGATAACAATAACTTTATCAACAAGAGAAGTGATATCGTAATAAAGATCTGTTGCTGTATCAACGGTTCTTACTTCAGCATCAGCCTGATTTACAGAAGCATCGAAAATCTTCACAGATGCTGATTTACCGGTGACACTCTTAAGAGCAAGGTGAGCCTTATTTATATCAGTTCCGTCAAGTCTGAATGCAACCGCCTGACCGGGAGCCAGATACAGCTCGTTGTTAGGTCCGAAGTTATGATAATCTGCCATTGTAGGTGTGCCGTCTCCTGTTGTGGGGTCGGCGTTGGTATTATCAATAAACACAGCACCATTGACTACCTGATTATCTTCAATGCCGCCAAAGGACTCTGCTTTAAGAATAAGGTTTCTGACCTCTTCATACATAGGCCATCCTTCGTTATCCTTAATATAAGCATCCTTGATTACATCGCTGTTCTTACCATCATTTGCAGGATCATAAATACGGACGGCATCAAAGTAGAAGTCATAATTCTTAGCGTCTCCGTACTGCTGATGATCAAAGAGATCTGCATAAGCAACAGTTACTGTAACATCATACTTACCATAAGGAAGATCCTCGACCTTCATAACAGGAATCTGATACAAAGCGCTATCTGCATCAGGATCTACAACCCAGTCCTCACCATTGAACATATAACCGTAATATGTATCAACCATATAGAACTTGTTGACATTCATCACATCGTCCTTACCTGCTACCTGAATAATAATATTACCGGTAGTATTGCTTGTAAGGCTTATGATATCAAAGCCTGTGCCACGGAAGGTAAAGCTTGCTGTTGCACGGTTCTTGGCGGTTGTGCCATCCTCAAATGTGTGAGTACCTACGTTTATGAATTTGGAAGAACCGAGTGAATATTCATTCATTGAGAGATATGCATCGTCATATCCGTAGATATTGTTGGCATCAAGATCCTTGAGAGGATAATCGCCGGGGCGATCCTGAGCCTGAGTTACATCTGCGACTTCACCTGCATCGGTCCAAACGAGATCTTCATAGCGAGGAGTATCCTCAGTTATCTTCGCACCTGTATCATGATCAAAAGCTTCGAATTTCACGAAATTATCTTCGTAATAAATTGAAGTTGCAGGGATCACGGTAAGTGTTGAGTAATAGTAGCCCTTTCCTGTCTTGGCAGTACCGGTACCGCCGTAGGATGCACCGTAAACAAACACCTCTTCCTCACTCATCTGCATACCATTTGATGTATCAAGACTGTAGGTGATGTTATTGCCGTTCTTAACAGCCGCTCCATAAGCACCGCTGATCTCATCGGTGGTAAATAAAGGTGTATCAGAAGCAGGAACAGAGCTTAAATACTTGTCAAGTGTTGTGCTGCTATCTGCAAGCTGTGCATTTTCAAGTGCACTTTCAAAATCTGATGCATTAGTTATGTAATCCAGATTGTAATCACCGGAAAACAGTGCATCGTTGGAAAGAACATCAACATCGACGGGCAGACCATAGTCGATTACTACAGTGTCGGGATTTGTCATGTTCTTGATCTTGAGAGCAAACCAAACAACAGTACGGTCATACGCTACATCAGATGTAAGCTCGTTGCTGTTTTTGGTTGTTGGTGATCCACCGTAGTTTGTAACATAAGTTGTATTGTTGAAAGAATCAGTCTTTGAGATATCCCAGTAACCTGTGTCATCTGAATTCACAGCCACCTCATATGCTGCTGCAGGATCATAAATCTCATACATCAGATCAAGCTCGTCTGAGAGTATATCTTCAGGTACGATATTATTGGCAGCTCCGTTGAGAAGCATTTCAATATACTGAGGACCGGTGATCTTAAAGCTATCTGTAAATGTTGATACGTCACCGTTTGAATTCAAGGGATTACCGTTTTCATCAACAAGATAGAATGAATAGCCAACGAAAGGATTAGGCCAAGGGAATGCAGGAGAAACTGTATCCTTGCTGCAGTTATTACCAAGGTAGTTTACGTATCTCAGCGTAGCACTTGTGTTGGTCTCATAAACGCCTAACTCACGCTCACCCTCCATAGAACCTGTGAGGTAAACCTGATAATCAAGCACCATTTCTGTGTTACTGATAGGTCCGATTATCCAGAAGAAGGTCTCTGCTTCTAACTGCCAATCTTCAATTTTATCTCCTGTCAGATCAATACCAACAGTTCCTGTGGTACTTTCATCAACATATTTATTAGTATTGTAATAGAAATACTTTGCCTCTATTATTCCTTTATCACTGATAATATTCGGATATACCTTGGTAAGGTTTCCGCTTGAATCTTCTACGATATCATAGACTTTATCAGAAGTTACGAAAAGATTTCCATCCTGATCCTCGGAAATGGTAACAGTTTCATATACGATAGGAGAACCAATACGTTCACCGTTTGAGTCAAGTTTGTACTCAAGAACTCTGATCTGAGGTTCAACATTAATTGTAACTGTCTCACCGTTGCCGTTTACGACAGTTTTTCTTGTATAAAGGTCAAACTCAGGGCCCATTTTATCGGTGAAATATGCACCTGTAGCCGCAACTGATGAGGATGTACTGATAGTATTGAATACGTCAACAAGCTCCTCTTTGTTATTAGCTGTAAAAGCGTATGAGGGACCTGATGAAATGTTTGAAAGAACACTCTTTGCAATCTGCTCAGAAAGATAACCCTCCGTACAAAGGGAAAGACCTACTGTGTAAATAGGAATATCAAGTCCTCTAAATCCGGAAATGTAATCTTTTCCATCAAGGGATAAGCCCAAGTCTGTGCTGTAGTTATTGCGAACGTCACCGTAATAGGTAAATGAAGCATCTGTATTATTGCTGAAAGCGTGCTTATTTACAACGGGATAAAGCTCGCTCCTATCACCCTTAATGGCTTCGGCAAACCAGTTCTTACCATCTTCATTATAGAAGTAATAGTAGGGGCTAAGAGTTGCCCAGTTCATACCCTCGTTCAGAGTTGTAAGTTCTCCATAAACATCATCGAGTCTGCCGTCTGCAACATTTTCAGTTGCGATCTGAACGAACAGTTCCCAGCCACAGTTGATACCGAGCTCTTTCATTGCTGTGAAGAAGTCCTCACTGGTACCTTCGTACTTAGGATAATACTGCTCCTGATCGGTGGGGTACTTAAGTTCGTTAGCTTTTGCAAGTGCAAGAAGCTCTTCTTCAACATCTGCAGCACATGCGTATCCCTTAAGACCGTTGGCCTTAGCAATTCGATCAAGAAGATCCCAATAAAGGGAAACGCCAATTTCCTGCATTGCTGAATAGAAAGTATCGTTATCAGATACATCTACTGATGAGAAATCAAAATAATACTTTACATTAACGGTTTCCTCTCCTGTAGTTTCATCAACTATCGTCTCGGAAACCTCTCTGGGAGCAAGAAGTCCGGATGCGTTATTAGAATTTCTGACACCGCTGTCATTGAAAAGATGCTCTCTGACTCCGTACTTAGGATTCTCAAGCGTGCCTTTCTTAAGTTCTGTAAGAAGGGTTGTCATAAGTGCAGTAAGATTTGCGGAATCACTTGCCTGTGTGGGACAATCGTGCTGATACTGGCTGTAATCGATATCGCCTTCAAGCCAATCTGCCCAAGCCTGCACGGTTGCTCGTCCGCTGAAATAGTTATACTGCATTGCAGCACCATCGGACATAAAGATACAAATTATGTCTCGGTCTTCACCATTTGCAATATTTCTCTCCTGAATTGCATGACCAAGCTGGTATGCGTATTCAAGACCAACGTCATAGTTTGTACCCAGAGAATTCTTCTGATGTATTGCAACGTCGTTGAGAAGTGTTTCAATAGTGGCATCGTCAAAAGTATCAACATCTACAAAAGCATCTGCATCAACAGTATGACTACCTGTGTAAATATTGGGGATTACTTTTCCGGAATAGTTAAGAAGTGCCTGTTCGTACTTTTTCTCATGAACATTATAAGGCATCGCCTGATTATCATTATCAGTAATTACGTTTCCTTCTGAGTCTGTAACATCCTCGCCGTATGTTCCAAATACATAGTTTAGGTGATTATAGAATTCTCTTCTTGCACCATAGGCCCAGGCACCCTTCTGGTCCCATTCACCATCTGAGTCTCCATCAAAGAAGAACTTTACGGGATTGGTTTTGTCAACAACAGCACCCTCAAACTCATAAGAATCGATATCACCAAAGTCACTCATGGCAATTCGATAGTCAATATCACTTGCCTTAAGTGTTGTAATCATGGCTTTTAAGGATTCCTGAAGAGCAAACAGACGGGATGTTTCACTATTTGTTTCATCAACTCTGACAGTGTTTGTAACACCATAGCTCATAGATCCCGAAAGGTCCATTACAACAATCATATCAACACCCTTATTCAAGGGAACGCCTGTTGTTGACAGATTAATGTTTGCAACACCGGTCTCGTTAAATTTTCCTGCAGAAGTACCTGTCTTCGTAACATTTACGGAACCCTTTTCGGGATAAACAGGATAATTTAATGCCTCGTCACTATCGTCAACGACGAGAGTAAAGTTATCTGTAACGGTCTCCCCCATATAAGTAAGAGTGAGGTTCTCAAATACACCATTATTAACTGTGCTGACTGCTCTTCCGTTGCTGTTTGTAAGCATACCTATAGTAACGGGTACTGTCCTCTCCTCTACACCGGTGGCTGTACGTACATTAACTGTAAACACACAATCCATAACATTTTCGTCAACGATATTCTGAACGATATATCCTTCTGTTGTATTCTGGGGAGTTGTACCTGTTAAGTTGGTAATAGAACTTGTACCTGAAATAGCGAGTTCATCGTGAACATCAACGGAAACAGCACCAACAATTGTATCAGAGCCATCGTCATTACGATATTTAATATTAACGTTATATGAACTCTTGGCTCTTTCTGCAGAAGAATCATATTCTGATGTAAAGTCAAGCCAATAATAGCCTACCCTTCCAATGTCACCGCTGCAAGGTATGGTAAGGTTCTTATTTGTTGTGTTCATAACAGTGATATTATCCATAATGGACTCTATCACCTGTTCTTTTGAGGTGCCAGCCACTACATCGTAGTTCTGATAACCTTTGAAGTTTACATACTTGTTCTCAGCTACAGAGGTATATCTATAAAAGCTGAGCTTATACTGATCTCGATTGGTGTCATCTGTATTACCATCAAGATCCGTTACAGCTTTAGTGATCCAGTTACCGTCGCTGTCACAATAAAGCATATCGTAAAGAGTAGGAGTAACTGATGTGTCTCTGCGGAAAACGATAAAAGTTCCGTCATCCTGAGGCTCTATCTGTGTATTTATAGATTTTGTGCCGAACATATCATCAACAAAAAGACGAAGCTGTCTCTCCTGCACACCTGCTTCATCGGCATCCTGACCGATCACGCTGTACCAATACGCACCATTGTTAGCTGTAGAGTAAGTACCGTTTGCATTCCAAGTAGGTCCGTTACCCTTAAAGAAATAAGCATGATGATATCTTATCGCATCAGGTGTGAGAAAAGGTGCCATAGCTTTACCTGTGTGAATATTGCTCCAATGCGAGAGCACATCCAGATCTTTTATGATCTGCTTACCATTTTCGTCACCGGTGCCATAATTGTAGTTTATATCCTGTCTCAGAAGCCAAAGTGCCTCATCACGATCACTGTGATCAATATAGAGTTTATTCTTGTCAATATTACCCTCAGCATCAGTTGCAAAGTAATATGTATTATCACTATTGCCGTTCTGATCGTAGATTATGGAGGTGGCTCCCATATCGGGCTCATACGCCTTATAGGACATCAGGTTGCCGGTGGCTTCATGATAAATAATATATCTGCCATTGTAACGAGGTACATCGTCCTTTATATAAGCGTAGCTCTTCGTTATAGTCTGTACAGGTACAGACCCATCTACGGAAGTTTCATTGCTTACGGAAATAAGATCATCTGCTGAATCAAGGCTTGTACCGACACTGGACAAAGCATAGTTCAAATAAGTGCCTTCGGTTGCAAGCAAAGTCGATTCTGCTGCAGCAAAACCGACAGGCATGGCGACAGTAGAAATAACCATAACCACACACAGCAGTACACTTATAGCCTTTCCTGTAGCATTATAAACAAAATTTTTCATAGGCATCCCCCTAAAATTGTGTTTAATAAAAAACATTAAATTTATATGTAAATTCTACCACAAAAGCACATTGTAGTCAACGAATCCACACTAATATTCTTGCATTTTTTTGCAACAAAGTTATAGATATATAAACTTATAATAAACTTTGTTGAACTTAACAAAAAAAGAGGAACAGACATTACATCTGCTCCTCAATGGATTAAAAATTAAGTATTATTGAGACCTTTTAATTAATACATACCGCCCATATCAGGTGCAGCTGCTACGGGAGCAGGCTCCTTGATATCAGCAACGAGAGACTCTGTGGTGAGTACCATAGATGCTACGGAAGCGGCATTCTGAAGAGCGCTTCTTGTAACCTTTGTGGGGTCAACAATACCTGCTTCGATCATATCTGTATAAACCTCGTTAAGTGCATCAAAGCCGAAGCCTACCTTGTTCTCACGCTTGATATTCTCAACGATAACCGAGCCCTCAAGACCTGCATTTGCAGCGATCTGACGAACAGGCTCCTCAAGAACGGTAAGAACGATCTGCATACCTGTCTTTTCATCGCCCTCTGCATCCTTAATAATAGCCTCAACAGCAGGAATAGCATTTACAAGAGCGATACCGCCACCTGCAACGATGCCTTCCTCTACTGCAGCCTTTGTTGCAGCAAGAGCATCCTCAACACGGAGCTTTCTTTCCTTCATCTCGATCTCAGTTGCGGCGCCAACCTTGATAACAGCAACACCGCCTGCAAGTTTTGCGAGACGTTCCTGAAGCTTCTCTCTGTCGAAATCAGAGGTTGTTGTCTCGATCTGCTGACGGATCTGAGCAACACGAGCCTTTACAGCCTCGCTGTCACCTGCACCATCAACGATAACGGTAGTCTCCTTGTCAACCTTGACCTGATGTGCACGGCCCAGCATATCAAGAGTAGTATCCTTAAGCTCAAGACCAAGATCGGAGGTGATAACTGTACCACCTGTGAGGGTTGCGATATCCTGAAGCATTTCCTTACGTCTGTCACCAAAGCCGGGAGCCTTGACAGCTACGCAGGTAAATGTACCTCTGAGCTTATTGAGCACGAGAGTTGTGAGAGCCTCGCCCTCAACATCCTCAGCTATGATAACAAGCTTTCTGCCTGACTGAACGATCTGCTCAAGTAATGGCAGAATCTCCTGAGTATTGGATATCTTCTTATCTGTGATAAGGATAAGAGCATCGTCAATGATAGCTTCCATCTTATCGGAATCTGTAACCATGTAGGGTGCGATGTAACCACGGTCAAACATCATACCACGAACTACCTCGCTGTATGTCTCGGCAGTCTTGGACTCCTCAATGGTGATAACACCATCCTGAGTGATTTTCTCCATTGCCTCTGCAATAAGCTTACCGATCTCTTCATTGCCTGAAGATATGGTTGCTACTCTTGCAATATCGTCAGAGCCTTTAACCTGAACACTGTTTGCAATAATTGCATCAGTTGCAGCTTTTACAGCCTTGTCGATACCCTTTTTGAGGATCATGGGATTAGCGCCTGCAGTAACATTCTTCATACCCTCGCGGATAAGTGCCTGAGCAAGAAGAGTTGCGGTGGTTGTACCGTCACCTGCGGCGTCGTTGGTCTTAATGGATACTTCCTTTACGAGCTGAGCGCCCATATTCTCGAACGCATCCTCAAGCTCAATTTCCTTTGCAATGGTAACACCGTCATTTGTAATAAGGGGTGCGCCATACTTCTTATCGAGAACAACATTTCTGCCCTTGGGTCCAAGGGTGATCTTTACAGTATCGGCAAGCTGATCGATACCGCTTTTAAGTGCTTTTCTGGCGTCTTCGCCATATGCTATCTGTTTAGCCATAATATACCTCCTATGTAATTACTCAATTACAGCAAGGATATCGCTCTGACGGACAATGATATAGTCCTCGCCCTCGAGCTTAACCTCTGTGCCTGAGTATTTGCTTGTGATAACCTTGTCGCCTACTTTAACGTACATTGTAACTTCCTCACCGTCGATTTTACCGCCGGGGCCAACTGCAACAACATTGGCAAACTGAGGCTTCTCCTGTGCAGGTGCGGAAAGAACGATACCGCTCTTTGTAGTCTCTACAGCTTCCTCGAGCTTAAGTACAACTTTATCGAGTAAGGGTTTGATAGTCATATTAAATCCTCCTTAAAGAATTGTTTTTAGAAAAATTAGCACTCTACATCTTCGAGTGCTAATTATATTCTATACCATATTCTGTAAAAAATCAAGTGTATTTTGTAAGAGAGTTTAAATTTTATATGAACTGATTAAAGTTTTGTTCACAGAATCACTCTGTTTTAGTTATTACGAGTGTTTCATCAGGTTTCAGTTTGCTGATATCGATTCCAAGAGTCTTTGCAGCTGTGCGATTCACAAGGCGAACGCACTCCTGAGGATAAATAACGGGCATCTCAGCTGTAGTCTTGAGACCCTTGAGAGTAGCCAGCACCATCTCACCTGCTGTATATCCAAGCTCCTGATAATCGGGGATAACTGTAAGAAACGCACCCTTGGAGACAAGCTTCTCTCCCGAGGACATCACGGGAATTTTTTTATCATTGGCGGCTTTGAGAATATTTTTGAACATTGCTTCTGTCAGAGTATCCTCGGGAAGATAGAGAAGATCGGCATCCTCCAGAGAATTGCTCAGGGCGGATGTGAAATTTCTCTCGGTTGAGGCTGTAAAGACCTGACAATTCATTGCAAAATCCTTTGACTCCTCCTGAACCAGAGATGAAATAAGGATAGAATTTGCATCGGTTTCGCAGTAAAGCACAGAGACATTCTTTGTCTTGGGCAGAATCTTTCTGACGAACTCAAGCTGATGATACACAGGCACAAAGTCGGAAACACCTGTTATGTTCTTATCGGGAACCTCGCAGGAGGATAAAAGTCCGGATTCGATAGGATCATCAACACAGGCAAAAATAACAGGAATGGTATCAGCCACAGAAGCAGAGGCTACTGCAGCCTTCTCACCTATAGCAAAAATCACATCTGCTTCCTTTTCAAGCGAAGACTGTGCATAGGTAATAAGGTTCTCACCCTCATCGGGTGTACTTCTGAGAATCTGAATATTTTCACCGTCTGTATAGCCCGATGCCGTAAGAGCTGACAGAAAGCCCTCATAGACCTTCTCTCTTTCATCCTCATCGAGGCTTTCAAGGACTGCTACGGTAAACTCATAGGAAGGAGCTGTTTCTTCTTCAGAGACTGAAGGTTCAGCAGTTTCTTCCGATTTCTTATCACCACAGGCTGTAAACATAAAACACATAATTATCGCAAGAACAAGAGAGAGCAGAGATTTATAAGCATATTTATATCCTCTAAGCACTTTCATTCCTCCAAAAGATTATCATTTAAAGTACATATACATCTGGCATTTAAGCATACCATTGTAGAGTTTTCGTCTTTTATCAGCTCTTCTGCCGAAGCATTTTTCAAAATCATCATCAGGGGTGATGATTCCGTAGCTCCATGAAGGCTTACGCTCAAAGCGTTCTCCCATAATTTTGTAGAGAACCTCTGCTTCCTTGACACTCAGAAGTCTCTCGCCATAAGGTGGATTTGTGATAACCGTTCCTCTTTCTCTTGAGGGAAGGAAATCTCTGAGGTCCTTTTGAGTAAACTCTATTCTGTCTGCAACACCTGCACGATAGGCGTTATGCCTTGCAACGGCAAGGGCTGCTGTGTCGATATCGCTGCCAACCGCAAAGAAATCAGCATCGGGTCTCTCAAGGCTTTTCGCCTCTTCACGAGCTAATGTAAAAATCTTATTATCCATACAAGCCCAGTCTTCAACAGTAAACTTTCTCTTGATACTGGGAGCTATGTTAAGTGCTTTGAGAGCTGCTTCGATAAGAATAGTACCGCTTCCGCACATTGGGTCAGCAACGAAATGATTCTGCCTTACCCTCATAAGGTCACACATTACTGAAGCAAGAGTCTCACTTATGGGAGCTTCGTTTGCCTCTTTTCTGTATCCTCTTTTATGAAGACCCTCTCCGCAGGTATCAAGAAAGATGCTCACCTTATCCTTATGGATATGGAACTGAATCTGGTGAACAGCACCTGTCTCTGAAAGCCACTCTGTATTATATTTTTCACCGAGACGCTTTGCTACTGCTTTTTTTATTATTTTCTGACAGTCAACGGTACTCATAAGCTGAGAGTCGAGGCAGGCACCCTTTACGGGGAATGCTTCGTCCTTCATAATAAACTCCTCGAAGGGAAGCTTATAGACATTATCAAAAAGCTCTGTAAAGGTAAGGGCCGTAAACTCACCCAAGACAATATGAACTCTCTCACCACAGCGAAGTCTTATGAGGGATTTTGCAAGTGTATTGAAGTCACCCTCAAAATATACCTTTCCTGTTTCGGCAGTTACGGATTCTATGTCCATAAAGCGAAGCTCGTTTGAGACGATACCCTCTGTACCGAAAAGACAAGGGGCGCAGAATTTAAGTTTTTCCATGCTATGTACTCCATAAAAACAGGCGGGAGTGTTGGTCCCGCCTGTGTGTTATTGGTTTAAATATCAGTCATCTGAAGCAGGCTCAAGAAGTCCGTAAGCACCATCGTTGCGAGTATAGACAAGGTTTATCTCGCCTGTGTCAGCATTGGTGAACATATAGAATTTATGTCCGATCATCTCCATCTGAAGAATGGCTTCCTCAACAGAGATAGGCTTTACGGGAATCTGCTTTCTGCGAACGATCTCGAGCTCATCGGATTCCTCTTCAGGTGCTTCTTCTGAAACTACATCTTCTACAACAAGGTCATCAAGAGAAGCGGATTTGATTCTCTTTGAAAGCTTTGTCTTATACTTTCTGAGCTGACGAGAGAGCATATCGATAACCTTGTCAAGAGCATCGTTCATTTCAAGCATGGTGGACTCAGCACGATATACCATTGAATTGTCCTTAATGGTAATTTCAACGGTCTGACGATTCTTCTCCAGGGTTACGACTACAGTAGCCTGAGCATCCTCGGAAAAGACTTTCTCGAACTTAAGGAGTTTGCGTTCTACTCGCTCCTTGAAATTGTCTCTGAGATTCACTTTTCTTGCAACATAAGTAATCTTCATTCTCATGACCTCCTTGGATATTAAGTTTTTAATTATTTTCTACCGCCATGACCTCTGCGACTGTAGCCTCGGCTTTCTCCGCCACGCTTAAGGTCAGACATACGGTCCTGGCTGGATTTCTTGAACTTTGACATCATATCCTCGAAATTGGGGTCGGAGGATACGGTTTCTTCCCAGACACCATCAGGGGTAAGAATCTGCTGGGGCTGAGGCTTGGGGCGCTGAGCCTTCTGAGGCTGAGGTCTGGGAGTAAAATCCTTTTTCTCAAACTTCGGCTCACGGGGCTTCTCCTGTACCTGCTTAATGGAAAGAGCTATCTTGCCGTTGTCGGCAATGGTGATAACCTTAACCTTAACGGTTTCGCCTACCTTTAGGATCTCATTGATATCCTTGACAAAGCCATTTGACACCTCTGAGATGTGGACCATACCGTCGGGTCCGTCGGGAAGCGCAACAAACGCTCCGAAATTTGTAATGCTTGTGATCTTACCTTCGTAAATCTGTCCAATTTCCGGTTTCATACTATTCCTTTTCTCTTCTTTATTATGGCTGCGCCATTATTTGATATAATAAACGATCTCTCCGCTACGAACATAGTCGAGATCATTATGAGCTTTTGAAATAACATATTCAAGATACTCTTCATCAGAGTAATTATTGACATCCTTGAGATTCTCGATTTTGATGTCAACTATCTGGATCTGACGATTGATAGCATCCAGCTCTGCCTGCTTCTCCTGACGCTTCTGTGAAGTAAGTCCGATAGAATAGACAGCAAAGAAAATAAAAATAAAAAAGACGGCACCAAGAGCAATATACCGGAAAGGATGTTTCTTCTTCTTTGAATCCAGTACTTTAAGCTCCATGACACCGTAAACCTCTTGTAATATTGACAGCGACTAAGGCTGCCTCTCTTTCTTCTCACGTTTATTATACAATATCTACTCCGTATCTTGCAATAGTTTTTTTGCAATTTTTACCCAAAATACGGTAACAATTTTGATAATATTTCCCGTGTTTTTTATTATTATGCGAAAGATAGCCGGAGTGAACCTTCCGAGAGTGAGATTTACACATAAAAGACCTGCCAGTTCCCCAAAAAGAGTGAAATATCTGACACTGCCGTCTGAGTAAGCCATACTGTGAAACAGAGTGGAAAAGGCAAGCACCATCATAAATATAAAATCGAGAATAAATACTCCGAAGGGCTTTTTAAAAATCATTCTGAAAAATCTCAATATCTCATAAAGAAACCCAAGGATGACTCCAAGCAAGTAGGACGTCAGAAGGCAGAGACCCTGCTCCGCAAGAGAAAATCCCATATTATCTGAGTAGCTTTCTGAGCATACCTGTCCTTTTGGTATCCTCAAGATACTGCATAGCTGTAATTTGGCCGTCTATCATAACCTCGCCTATATCGAGAGAGAGCTTGGTGATATGAAGAGAAGAGCCTTTGATTACGAGATTTCCGCAGGAGGTAAGTACGCTCACGGTCTGCTCATCAAAAAGAGGGACATCATCTACGCCTGTGAGTATGAGGGATTCTCTGTTATCAAGAGAAAGAGTATGCTTTTTCTGAGGGGTTTCTGTCTGCATAATAAACCTCCGCAATATGTATTCATATATATATACGGAGGCTTAAAGCTTTTTATGATTATTAAAGAGCTTTATACATGGAATCTGCATCTTCTTTTCTGGCAAATTCCTGAGTGGAAAGCACCTGAAGCTTTATGATCTTCTCACCGAAGGTAATCTCAAGGGTATCCCCTACCTTTACATCATGAGAGGGCTTTGCAACCTTGCCGTTTACTGACACCTTGCCTGCAGCGCATGCCTCTGTTGCAACTGTTCTGCGCTTTATAAGTCGTGAAACCTTAAGATATTTATCAAGTCTCATATTTCCTCCAAAATAATATAGGATAAAAAACAAAGGGCATACAGAAGTATGCCCCTTGATCTGAGTTTAATTACTTGTTAACAGCGTCCTTGAAAGCCTTACCAGCCTTGAATGCGGGAACCTTGGAAGCAGGGATCTCGATCTTAGCGTTAGTTCTGGGGTCACAACCTGTTCTTGCATTTCTTGTTCTCTGCTCAAAAGTACCGAAGCCAACGAGAGAAATCTTCTCGCCTGCAGCAATAGAATCAACGATAGTATCGAGGATAGCTGCTACTGCCTTGTCTGCATCTTTCTTGGAGAGGCCGCTCTTTGCAGCTACTGCTGCTACTAATTCTGTCTTGTTCATAAATGAACCTCCGTGTTTTTTAAAATTATTTATATTTCGGCTGAGCCGATTAATACCGAATTTTAGGAAGTCAGGTTTTCTTGACTTCATCCCAAAGGGCATCAAGCTCCTCAAGAGTGGAGTTCTTCATATCAATACCTTTTTCGTTTGCAAGGCTTTCAACCTTTGCAAAACGAGCAATAAATTTATCTGTTGCATCGCTGAGTGCCTTCTCACCGTCAACATCAATGAATCTTGAAACATTTACGGCTGAGAAAAGAACATCACCAAGCTCCTCAAAGGAAGCATTTGAATTACCTGAGCTGATCGCTTCTCTGAGCTCTGTTATCTCCTCAGAAAGCTTCTCAAGGGCACCATCAACGGAATTCCAGTCAAAGCCACACTTTTTTGCCTTGTGCTGAACCTTCTCGGCTCTGATAAGAGCAGGAAGGGCGTGACTTACGCTGTCTAAGGTTTCAGCATAGGTTGTCTGGGATTTAGTCTGCATTTTGATCTTATCCCAATTCTCAAGAACCTTCTCACTTGTGTCTGCCTTAGTATCAGCAAAAACATGAGGATGACGGATAATGAGCTTTTTGCAGATACCGTCGCAGACTTCATCAATGGTGAAATCACCTGAGTCCTCGGAGATCTGTGCGTGGAAAACAACCTGCAGCATTACATCGCCCAGTTCTTCACAAAGAAGTTCTGAGTCGCCTGTGTCGATAGCCTCTACAGCTTCGTAGGTTTCCTCAAGGAAATTACGTCTGATGCTCTCATGAGTCTGCTCAGCATCCCAGGGGCAACCGCCGGGTTCTCTGAGTATTTTCATAATCTCTACAAGGTCATTAAAGCCGTATTTATCCTTAAACACAAAATCCACAATTATTCCTCCAAATGAGCCGAACCCACTCATATTAATATATTAACCTATCAAATGAAGTTTTTCAAGTATTATTACAATATTTTTACCTTTTGGAAGGGCAATAATATCGGATTTATCGAATGTTCTGAGGATTATAAGGGCAATAAGATAAAATACTGCCGCAAAAGCAATGCTCAGAATAACATTAAGTCCTAAAATATAGTAAGCAAAATAAGCCGCCGCCCCGCAAATCACTGCTGATAGAAGTGGTTTTAAGAAAAATTTGATAAAATTGGGAACTATACGGGTATGTCGAATGAGAATATAAAGGGCAACGCTGCACATCAGAAAATATGAAACCAGCGAACCGATGGCAGAGCCCACGATATTGATACTTACAATTCTTGCGAAAAGGAAGGATACAAGAATCTTGATGCCTGTACCGAAAAGGTAGATAAACATGGTGTGGTTTACCTTGCCAACGCCCTGAAGCATACTGCAGATAGGTGTGAGAGTTCCCATAAAGAGAATTGCTATACCCATAACCTGCAGTGACTCATAGCCGAATGTAGCAATATTGGGGTCGGTAAAGAAAACAAGGGACAGTATGGGTCTTGCAAGAACTAAAAGTCCGATACCGCAGGGGAATGTAACGATAGTTGTGAGACGAAGCACGGTCTCCATGGATTTCTTAAGCTCTTCCCTATTGCCCTTTGTATAGGCATTGGTAACGTTGGGCATGGCACTTGTGCCGAAAACCTGAGTTACAGCCACAACAATGGAGATAAGGGTGAGAGATGCACTGTAGTAGCCCCATATACAGGTATGAATAGTGGTCTCACCAGGATTTGAGCTGATGGTATTATCAAGAACATGATTAAACTCTGCAAGGAGTGCATCAGTATTATTGATAGCCATATTATACATCAGGTTCTGGATAATGGTAGCATCAATGGTACTGGAAACACTGAGTGCAAGAGCGCCGATGCCAACAGGCAGAGCGGTCTTTATCATTTTAACAAGGGTTGCTTTCTTCGAGATAGCCTCGAGAGAGTTCTGATAATACTCCTCGGGGATATCACCCTTATGAATAGCAAAACGGATACGAAGATAGAGGAAAGAAAGAACACTACCCATGGTAATGCCGAAAATAGATGCGGCTACAGAGTAGGATATCAGGGTGCGGTAGGCATCATCAATATTCCCGAAAGCCTGACCGAACACTGTACCGCTGTTTGCAAATTCGTTCTTACCAACATTGATGACAACATAAGAAAGAACAACACCTATTGCGATTTTCGATACAGCCTCTATAACCTCTGAAATCGCCGTGGGAGTCATATTACGCATTCCCTCAAAATATCCTCGATACACTGACACAAGGCACCCGAAGAATATTGTGGGAGCAAGCACCAGCATAGCTTTGAGAGAATAAGGAGAATTTATGAAATCCACGTACCAGAAGCTGCCCACAGTCATAAGCAGGAAGCAGACAAGTCCCATTACTACAAAGAGAGGTCTTGCAACCCTATATACCTGACGGACATCTTTGTATCGCTCCTTGGCATAGCTTTCTGATACCAATCGGGAAACGGCTATTGGAAAACCAACGGTTGCAAGAGTAAAGAGCGGCACGTAGATCTCGTAGGCATTTGCAAAGAGAGCCGAGCCGAAGGCACCGTAGTTTTCATCCAGAGTACCATAGAGATTAGTAAGCAGGACCTTCTGAAGAAGTCCGCAGATCTTAACCGCTATCATACTTATTGACAGCACCAAAGCACCCTTGAGGAAGCTTTGTGAGTTGTCTTTGATTTTAGTCTTTGAAGACATAGAAAAACTCCTTTTCAGATGAGAAGTTCATCGTGATACTTCCAAGCTTTTAAAAGCACATAGAAGATATAATATCAAAGATGTGGAAAAAGTCAAGAAATTTTGGAAATAAGAGGCTTGTAAAACTCCTCTATTCCCTTCTTTCTATCAATAAGTTGAGTGAATCTTTCGTTGTATTCATATGGGTATTTGAAGTTAAATATACGCTCAATGTTGCCTGAGAAGGGATCCTTAAGCTTTGTAACAGCCCCTGCACCGCAGGCAAGTATAGTATGGGTCTCGTCCATAATATACACATTATAAAGACCGTCAAAGCCATCTTTGGACCAGCCTGTGTTCTCCATATTACCCACCATACGGCTCTGTCTGTAGAGGTAATAAGGGTGATACCCGTTACTATCAAGAGAAGAATAAGCAAACTTCAGCATTTCGCTGACGTTGTCGGCATCCTCTTTAAGAAGCTTCATATTCTCCGCAGTAAGGTTAGAGCTTCGCTTCATGGAGAGGGTGTGAACTGTGACGCTCTCGGGAGAAAGTGCCATAATGCCGTCAATTGTTTTTCTGAAGCTTTCGGGGGTATCTGAGGGAAGTCCTGCGATAAGGTCTGTATTTATATGCTTGAAGCCCACTTTTCTTGCAAGCTCAAAGCTCTTCATAAAATCTTCAACTGTATGCTTTCTGCCTATGCACTCAAGAACAGAATTACTTAAGGTCTGGGGATTTACGCTAAGGCGGTCACAGCCACTCTCAAGAATCGCAAGGAGCTTATCTTCTGTGATGGTGTCAGGTCTGCCTGCCTCAACGGTAAATTCTCTGCAGGTACTCATATCAAAACTTTCAGATACTGAGGTGAGGATCTTTCTCAGATCATCAGCCTCAAGGGTTGTGGGAGTGCCTCCGCCCATATAGACGGTTTCAAGGGTCAGACCCAGATTTCTTGCAATATCTGCAGTTTCCTTGATTTCCTTACAAAGAAGCTCCACATATTTCGGGATAAGGTGCTTTGCCTTTTCCACAGACTGGGAGACAAATGAGCAGTAGGAGCATCTTGTAGGACAAAAGGGTATTGAAATGTAGAGGCTGAAGGACTTGTTCTCTGATAGATTCAGCACCTTTTCCTCATTTACACAAGTTGTCTTTGCAAGAGAAGCTTTCTCCTTGGAGACAAGAAGCTTTTCTCTAAAATAAGAAAGGGCCTCTTCCTCCCCCATTTCTTTGCGAAGATTCCGCAGAAGCTTTATGGGTCGCACTCCTGTGAGAAGTCCCCATGAAAGAGAAAGTCCCGAAAACTCACTTAAAAGCTCATAAAGAAGTGTTGCCATCGAAAGTTCGTTATCCTCAGAAAAGCCTGTGGTAAGAGTCTTAGAGAAGCTCTCAAAGGTTACTGAAGCTTTAAGCTCTGATTTAGTAACCTCTGTGAGAATATAGGGAACCTCGGGATTTTGTGTAAGCTTTTCCTCTGAGATTACAGCTATCTTGTCATTTGGAAAGAAAGCCCGGGTGAGATTCTCAAGCTCATAATGAAATTTGTGATTAATTGCGTATAGATTCATAATATCAAAACCGATAATTTAATATGTTAATTAAGATAAAACAATTTGTGAACGTGACTTATACCATATACATATTATTCTCACGCTCGAAGCTAAGAGTGGTAGATGCGTTATGACCCGGATAAACCTTATAGTCCCCACGAAGCTCTTTAAGTCTTCGAAGGGAACGGAGCATATCCATGGGACTTCCTGTGGGAAAATCCGTTCTGCCCATCGACTCCCTAAAAAGAGTATCACCTGAGAAAATAACGTTATCTTTGCTGAAAACAAAGCAACCGCTTCCAACAGTATGCCCGGGAGTTTCTATAAAGGTAAACTCAGTTTCTCCGAGGGAGAGCTTGTCTCCTTCTGAAAGGCGGATATCCGCTTCAAAGGGTGTAAAGTTTATGCAGCCTAAAAATGGCGCTAAATTCAGATTTTCATCAAAGAGGAAAGTCTCCTCCTTCTCACCGATGACAATATCGGCATCAAATCTTTCTGAAAGCTCTTTTGCAGATTTGATATGGTCATAGTGACCATGAGTAAGAAGAATGTATTTTATATTCTCCCCCCCTGCCTTCTCAAGTGCGGTCATAAGCCCTGCCGATACGCCGCCGGGATCAACAACGAGAGCTTCTCCTGTAGCTTTGTCGGTAACTACATAGCAGTTTGTACCAAGAGAGCCTACCTGAAAGGTCTTTACATCTATCATCTTGAAAGCTCCCTTGAATCGATAATAAGTGTTACGGGACCGTCGTTTAAAAGCTCGACCTTCATATCTGCACCGAATTCACCTTTTTCTACAGAGGATACTCCTTGTGTTTCCATACACTTACAGAAATACTCGTAGAGGTCGTTTGCCTCTTTGGGAGGAGCAGCATTATCAAAGGAAGGTCTTCTTCCGTGGCGGCAGTTAGCGCAGAGGGTGAAATTTGAAATAACCAGCACCTGACCGTCAATATCAAAGAGAGAAAGGTTCATTTTGTCATTATCATCGCAGAAAACACGAAGGTTTGCTATCTTTGACGACAGTACCTCTGCCTCTTTTTCATCGTCACCCTTCTCAACTCCAAGAAGGATAAGAAAGCCATTGCCTATTTTACCTATTACATTATTATCAACTGTGACTGAAGCGTGGGTAACACGCTGAATTACAGCTTTCATAATATCACCTTAAATTTATCTTCTTGTTACGGAAATTACTCCGTTTATAGTCATAAGTCTTGAGATAACTGATCTGATATGTTCAAGACCGTTTACCTCGATGGTGGCATTTATGATGGCCTTTCCGCCCTGAATGTTTCTGCAGTCAAGGCTTCTTATCATAATGTGCAGAGCAGAGAACTGGTTTGAAACATCAGCAAGCATACCTGTGCGGTCGTTACAGATTATCTCAAGGGTACTCTGGAACACATCCTTCACAACATCCTGCCAATAAGCACTTACCCATCGCTCAGGCTCTTCTGCTGTGGAGATATCCTTGGGAACATTGGTGCAGTCACGTTTATGAACTGACACACCGTAGCCACGGGTTACAAAACCTATGATGTCGTCACCCGGCAGAGGATTACAGCAGCGGGAAAATTTAATAAGCACATCGTCGATTCCCTCGATGCACACACCTGAGCTAACCTTGCGGCTTCTCTGAGGAGTATCAACCACACTGAAGTCCTCAGTAGGCTTTTTATAGAGCTTCTGATAAAGCTCACGGACTCTGGGCATGATCTTCCAGAGCTGGATGCCACCATAACCAATAGCTGCATAGAAGTCCTCAAGAGAATTGACCTGGAGCTTGAGATTAACACCTTTTAGGAAGTTTTCAAGCTCATTTTCAGGAATCTGAACACCGTTTCGCTTAAGCTCTCTGTCGAACTCTGCCTTACCCTCAACGATGTTTTCATCTCTCTTCTCTCGCTTGAACCAGGTACGGATCTTGGTCTTTGCCTCAGAGGTCTTGACTATCTTCAGCCAGTCTCTTCTGGGACCCTGAGCCTCCTTCTGAGTGAGGATCTCTACGATCTCGCCTGTCTTGAGCTGATAGTCTATAGGCACGATCCTTCTGTCAACCTTGGCACCAACCATGCTGTTACCTACAGCAGAGTGAATTGCATAAGCAAGGTCGATAACCGTAGAACCATAGGGCAGGTTCACAACGTCGCCCTTGGGAGTAAACACGAACACCTCATTAGGGCTGAGGTCTGTTTTAATGGTATTAACGATATCGGTTGAGTCAACGGATTCGTTCTGCATCTCGATCATCTTACGGATCCAGGTGAGTCTATCCTCAAGAGAATCGCCCTTTTTGCCAACGCCTGCCTTATACTTCCAGTGGGCTGCGATTCCGTATTCAGCGGTGTGGTGCATTTCGTGAGTTCTGATCTGAACCTCGAAAGGAATACCTCTGTGGCTTATAACAGTGGTGTGAAGGGACTGATACATATTGGGCTTGGGGGTTGAGATATAGTCCTTGAATCTATGTGGGATGGGCTTATACATGTCGTGGATAAGTCCCAGCATATTGTAGCAGTCAATTACAGAATCCACGATAAGACGCACAGCAAAAATATCGTATATCTGATCTATGGTCTTGCCCTGCATATAAGTCTTACGGTAGATACTGTGAACGCTCTTTACACGACCGCTGATGCTAATATCATCGATTATACCCTTGGCTCTCTCCATTATCTCAGCTTTAAGGTCAGAAATAAATTCGCCTCTGTCTTTGGCTGTGAGAGTAAGCTCACGCTCGATTTCAGCATAGCCTACAGGGTCAAGATAACGAAGAGACAGATCTTCAAGCTCTTCCTTTACAGCTTTGATACCCAGACGGTGTGCAATGGGTGCATAAACCTCCATTGTTTCGAGAGCGATATCTCTCTGCTTCTGCTCTCGCATACACTCGATGGTACGCATATTATGAGTTCTGTCAGCAAGCTTGATGATAATAACTCTGATATCATTACTCATAGCAATAAGCATTTTTCTTAAATTCTCTGCCTGTTGCTCTTCTCGGTTACTGTACTTGATCTTCTTAAGTTTTGTGAGTCCATCTATAAGCAGAGCAATATCTTCACCGAAATCTTTCTTGATATCATCAAGGGTAGCTTCTGTATCCTCAACAACATCATGAAGGAGTGCGGCAATTATGGAGTCGGTATCCATGCCAAGGTCAACCAGAATACATGCAACTGAGGTAGGATGAAGAATATACGGTACACCTGATATTCTCTTCTGATCCCCGTGAGCTGCCTCTGCATAAAGATATGCCTTGTGGATCTTCTCAAAATCGAACTTATAGCCGCTTTGCTTCATAAGCTCCACAAGTCTGTTGTAGTCGTTATATTGCTGAACACAGTTGGTCTGAGTACTCATAAACATATCTCCTTGAGTTGAGAAATAATGGGTGCTGAATCGAGAGAAACCTTTGTGCTTACCTCTCTCAGGGTTATCTCCGAAAGGTACATTCCCTCAGTCATATCAATGAGGGACAGCTCACACATAGCATCGAGGATTATGCGGAGCTTTCCGAGATTCATTGGAAGTCGTGGTGCAAGGTCGTGAATCTGACCTTTGTATCCTCCGCCTGACTTGAGGAATCTATAGACAAGAGCAAAATCCTCACGCAAAGGCATAAGCCCCTTTGCTGATAAGGTATCAAGACTTTTACCTGTTATAAACTTCTCGTAGGCTCTCTCAGATAGAAGCATTGATACATTGTCTGTATCATGAAGCTTCATTTCCCTGATTATAATTGAAAGGCTCACGTTTCCTGCATATTCATTGCGGTCAAGGGTTACTGCAAGATCAACTACATCGCCTGCTTTGTAGGGAAATCCGCATCTGTCGGTATTGAAAAACATTGCGGTAAATCTTGCATCGGGTCTTGTGAGGGTAAGTCTTCTGTGCTTACCCGCTGAAAGTTCTTTTATATCCTCTATCTTAACCTGATAGAGACCGAAAACGGGAACGGGATTATCAGCACCGAAGGGCTCGAGCTGCTCTATGCTCTCATATAAAGAGAGGTCAAGTAAAGATGGGTTGAGTTTACAATCGAGATTAAGCTCCGGAAGGGGCATATCCTCGATATTGTCGGTATATTCATAGAGAGCGTCTCTGAACGCCTCTATATTATCTGAGGAAAGCGAAAGACCGACTGCCATGGGATGTCCGCCGTAGTGTGTGAGAAGCTCTGAGCAGGAGAAGATAGCATCACAGAGAGAAAAACCTTCTACTGATCTTCCCGAGGCTCTGGCAACATCGCCTTCCTTGGAAATAATAACAGTTGGCTTTCCGTAGGCACTCTTAACACGAGCCGCCACGATACCGATTACTCCCTGATGCCAGTTTTCTCCGGCTATTACTATAATATTCTGTCTGACTAAAAGCGGGTCACGCTTTATGAGTTCGTCTATTTCCGAAAGTATCTCTTTTTCTATCTGCTGTCGGGTAGCGTTATCCTCTGTTAGCTCTTCAGCCAAAGCATAGGCTTCCTCTTCATCCTCTGTAAGGAGAAGCCTTAAAGACCTTGTGGAAAGACCAAGTCTGCCAACTGCATTGATTCTGGGAACTACTGTAAAGGCAAGACTTCCCGATGTTACGGGCTTACCTGCACCGCCTGCCTTTTCGATAAGAGCTCTGATACCGATTCTTTCGCTGTTTTCAATAGCTCTGATGCCTCTTTTTACGATAGTTCTGTTCTCGCCTGTGAGGCTTACGATATCGCCTATGGTACCCAGAGCCGCAAACTCCGCAAGTTCATCCAGAATGGAATCTACATCGCAGTATTCACCCTCAATAGCCATTACGAGCTTAAGAGCAACTCCGACACCTGACAGAGCCTTGAAGGTACTCTCACAGTCCTCTCTGTGAAGATCTACAACTGCAACTGCAGGAGGAAGCACTTCGGGGACTGAGTGATGGTCGGTAATGACTGTATCAATACCAAGAGAGTTGGCGTACTCGACCTCCTCATAGGCTGATACACCGTTATCAACTGTAACTATAAGGTTTACATTCTCCCTGTGAAGATGGTCAACTGCATCGCAGTTCATTCCGTATCCCTCACCTGAACGGGAGGGTATGTAATACATAACATCTGCACCGATGGATTCAAGATAAGAGAACAAAAGAGCTGTAGCAGTAACTCCGTCTGCATCATAGTCACCATAGACGCATATCTTTTCTCCTGACTCCACGGCTTGTCTGATTCTATCTGCCGCTTTCTCCATATCCTTACAAA
Source organism: Ruminococcus sp. (assembly GCA_045545015.1). Lineage (GTDB taxonomy): Bacteria > Bacillota > Clostridia > Oscillospirales > Acutalibacteraceae > Ruminococcoides. The sequence goes on along the minus strand of JAZQAF010000011.1, from coordinate 79,250 downwards.
GGAAAGGTGAGCTGAACTGAGCTTCATCCCCGAGGAATCTTATGATTTCCTCTTCTGTGGTTATATTTCTGATATTGAGCAGAACTGAAAGGAGCATAGGGATACCCATACTCTCGGAAATTCTCAGTGCCTCTTGCTTATTGAGTTGTGATATTGTCCATTTCTTCATAATCTGCTCCGCTAATTGTACTTGATAATTATGCTTCTAAAAGCTCCCTTGCATAGTCGAGGGCGGCTTCTGTGATATTTTCGCCGGTGATGATTCTGGCAAGCTCTCTGATTCTTCCGTCTGTATCAAGAGGAGTGACTTCAGTAAAGGTTCTTGAGTCTCTCTCGAGTTTTCTGATTAAACAATGAGTATCTGCCATGGCGGCTATCTGAGGAAGGTGTGTCACACAGAGTACCTGCGCACTCTTTGAGACATCTCTAAGTGCCTCGCCTACTCTAAGAGCCGCTGAGCCTGAGATACCGCTATCTACCTCGTCGAAGATGAGGGTGTCTGTAGGCTCTGCTTCTGAAAGCACGGTCTTGATGGAGAGCATCATTCGGGAAAGCTCACCGCCTGATGCTACCTTAGCAATAGGCTTTACGGGTTCGCCTGCATTGGTGGAAACAAGGAACTCCATACGATCGATGCCGTTTTCAGAAAGGTCCGTTTCTTCACGCAAAACAGTAACCACAGCGCTGGGCATATTAAGCTTTCTCATACGAGACATTACTTCCTCTGAGAATTTACCGCAGGTAACGGCTCTGTGCTCTGAAAGTGTCCTTGCATGGCTCATACAGTCAGTATAAAGCTTCTGCTGTTTAATAATGAGCTTTTCCTTATCCTCTTCAAAACGCTCCAAGGTATCAAGCTCTGCTTTAATGTTTTCAAGGTACATGAGGATATCCTCCTCACTCTCCCCGTATTTTTTCATCATTTTTGAGATCAGGTCCATTCTCGCCTCAACTTCCTCAAGGCGATGAGGATCATCCTCTATGCTGTCAGCAAGATATGAAAGTTCCTTACTGATATCGTCAAGATCATAGTAAGCACTGCTTAGTCTCTCGGAAAGGGCGTTTACTTCAGTCATATACGCAGAAACTCCCGAAAGCGAATCTGCACCCTCTGATACTAAAGAGACAGCACCTCTTCCCTCTGCATCATCTCCCTGCAGAAGATAAAGTGCACAGGAAAGTGATTCTCTGAGTTTTCCTGCATTTCTGAGGATAGAGGATTCCTCTCTGAGTGAATCGAATTCACCCGGGGTTATTTCTGCCGCTTCAAGCTCCTCTATCTGAAAACGCAGAAGATCTGCACGTCTGAGGCGGTCTCTCTCGTCGGAATCCTTCTTACTGAGGATTCTGCATATCTCTCTGTACTTATCAAACTCTATTCGGTAATTATCCAGTTCCTCTTTGTGGTTGCCGTAGGCGTCAATATATCCAATATGAAGGTCAGGAGACATAAGCTCGTAGCTTTCATGCTGACCATGGATATTGATGAGGAACTTTGAAATATCTCTGAGCATGGAGATGGTTGCAGGGCGACCGCAGATTCTGCAGTTATTTTTTCCTGAAAGTGTAAACTCTCGCTCAACGATAAGCTCGTCCTCTTCAGTGCTGATACCCAAAGAAGAAAGGGTCTCCTTTGCACTTTCTCCGATATCCGTAAAGGTAGCACTTACAAAGGCTGAGTCAGCTCCTGTGCGGACAAGCTCACGGGAGGTTCTTCTGCCCAGAACCGCAGAGATAGCATCTATAACTATACTTTTACCTGCACCAGTTTCACCTGTGAGAACGTTAAAGCCCTTAGTGAAATCAATTTCTGTCTTTTCGATAACTGCTATATTCTCAATGTAAAGCTTTGAAAGCACAAGAACACCTCCTTATGAAAGATTTTAAAATCAAGCTGTGAATTTCTTCAGGGTCTCCACAATACTTTTAGCTGAGTCATTGTCGGTGCAAGCGATGAAGATAGTGTCATCACCTGCAAGGGAGCCTACAACACTCTGAAGATTCATAGAATCGATAGCTGCACAAGCAGCAGATGCCATGCCGCTGAAAGTTTTAACAACTACAAGATTCTGAGCAGTCTCAACGGAAACAACCGAGTTCGTAAGTATTCCCGAAAAGCCTGCTTTTATCTCGGGGGAGAAAGCTGTAGGTGCACAGTATCTGTAGTAGCCGTCTGCCGAATGGGTCTTCTGAAGTCTCAGGGTCTTAATATCTCTGGAGACTGTGGATTGGGTAACTGTGTATCCCTCATCCTTAAGCTTTTCCAGAAGCTCCTCCTGAGTTGTAATAGGAAACTGTTTTATAAGTTCAAGTATCTTTGCATGTCTGCCCATTTTCATTTGAAATCACCTTCTCTTAGCTTTTCTCCTGCTAATTTATAAAAGTTTCTGTCCTTAAGGACTATTGTACTGAGTTTATACTCTGAAGCGCTTACTCTGATTCTGTCCGTATTTTCAAGCTCTACAAATACCTGACCATCAATGGCAAGGAATACCTTATCCCCTGACTTGGAGGAAACTGTGAGAGTTGTGTCAGAGTTAAAAAGCACAGGGCGCGCTGTAAGGGAATGAGGACAAAGGGGAGTAAGTTCAATTAGACTGAGCTTGGGGTCAATAACGGGGCCGCCTGCTGAAAGAGCATAGGCGGTAGAGCCTGTGGGGGTCGAGAAAAGCAGTCCGTCTGCCCTGTAGGAAGCTATATTCTCGTCATCGGCAGACACCTGAAGCTCCACCATTCCCGAGAAATATCCACGTGAAATATTCACATCGTTTACAGCAAGATAGGAGCTGTTCTCTCTATTTTCTCTGAGGATCTCCACAGAAAGCACCATTCTGTCCTGAATGGTGTAGTCCCCTGTGATAAGACGATGAAGCATTGAAAGCTCGGACTCCTCAAGCTCTGCAACATAGCCGAGCCTTCCCATATTAACACCCACTATAGGCTTGGAAAAGATAGCGGCATATCTTGCACTATGGATAATGGTTCCGTCGCCACCAACGGTAACTGCAACATCGCAGGCATCAAATAACTCTTCGTATGTAGAATAATTCTGCACTTTGGAAATACCGCATACACTACTTTGGGAGGAGAGCATAAGGGTTTCTGCTCCCCACTCACGAAGATGCTCTGATATACGCTTTGAACAGCTTATGGCTGCCAGCTTTTCTGTATTGACAATAAGGGCTGTTTTCATAAATCATGCCTCCTTATCGAGAGCCTGATGTGAAAGATCAGAAAGAGCTTCGGGTGAGATGTCACAAAGAAGCTTTGCATCTTCGCTTCTTCTGATATGGATGAGATATTCAATATTGCCCTCGGGACCTTTCACAGGTGAAAAATCAAGACCGAGAACATCAAAGCCGCACTCAAGACAGAAGTCACGGATAGTGGTAATAACCTCTGCGTGGACCTTCTTGTCTCTGACTACGCCCTTTTTGCCTACCTTCTCTCTGCCTGCTTCAAACTGGGGCTTGATAAGACAGACGCCCTCGCCCTTTTCCTTGAGAAGAAGTCTTGCAACAGGAAGAATAATCTTAAGGGAAATAAAGGAAACATCTACAGAGAAGAAGTCTATCTCCTCTGGGATATCATCTTTAGTAACCTTGCGGAAATTGGTGCGTTCCATATTAACTACACGCTCATCGCATCTGAGCTTCCAGGCAAGCTGTCCGTAGCCTACATCAACGGCATAAACTTTGCTTGCACCGTTTTGAAGCATGCAGTCGGTAAAGCCGCCTGTAGAGGCTCCGATATCAATGGCGACTGCACCCTGAAGATTCAGAGGAAAAACACTGAGTGCCTTTTCAAGCTTCAGTCCTCCCCTGCTCACGTAACGGAGTGCAGGGCCTCTGACCTCAAGTGGAGCATCCTCATCATAGGTACTTCCGCATTTATCAGCTTTCTGATTATTTACATAAACAAGTCCTGACATTATGATAGCTTTTGCCTTTTCTCGGCTTTCGGCAAAGCCTTTTTCATACACCAGAACATCAAGTCGTTTCTTCATAAAAGCTCCGTTTAATTATCTCATAATTTTATATATAGCATCTGCATCAAGACCAAGCGCCTTGAGAGCAACCGTATCTTTTGAATGAGGAATGAACACATCCTCAATAGCGGTAATACCAAAGGTTCCCTTGAAGGTCTCCTTCATAAGCTCGGATTCAAATATCTCTGCCACGCCGCCGCTTCTCATACCTTCCTCAAAGAAATGAACCTTCTTGAAGGAGGATGCAAACTTTACAGCCGCAGGGTCGATGGGTTTGATTCGGTTGAGCTTAAGGATACAGACCTTGATACCGAATTTGGCAAGCTCGTCCTTTGCCTTGCAGGCTTCTGCGAAAATTCTTCCGTAAGTTACCACAAGTCGGGAAGCGTTCTTATTGCCGTAAACGCTGTAGTTAATATTGCATTCGGTAAAGTCCTCAGGTCTCTGAGGCTCTGAGCCTCTGGGATATCTGACAGCGGTAAGTCCTGTGTCCTTTTCCACAGCCTCTGTAAGCGATGCTGTAAGTTCATCAAAATAGCAGGGTGAGTAAATGGTGGTATCCGGAATTGAATTGAGGATCGATACATCAAATACACCCTGATGGGTCTCACCATCCTCGCCTACAACACCTGCTCTGTCAACACCCAAAACAAGGTGAAGCTTCTGAACTGCGGCATCGTGGATAAGCTGGTCGTAAGCTCTCTGCAGAAAGCTTGAATACACAGCAAACACAGGGATGATGCCCATTGCCGCCATACCGCTTCCGAAGGTAACGGCATGCTCCTCGGCAATACCAACATCAAAGAATCTGTCCTTATATTTTTCGGAGAATTCAGTAAGACCTGTGCCTACAGTCATTGCCGCTGTAATGGCACAGAGGTTTTTGTGCTTAGCGCCTAACTCCACCATACACTTACCGAATCGGTCAGAGAAGGAATCGGAGTGGCTCAGGGGTTCACCTGTATCAACATCGAATTTACCAATACCGTGGAAGGATTTAGGGTCATCCTCTGCAAACTGGTAGCCCTTGCCCTTTGTTGTAACTGCATGGATAAGGACAGGTTTATTTATCTTCTTGGCTGTTTCAAAAACATTTATGAGATCTTCAAGGTTATGTCCATCAACGGGTCCGTAATAAACAAAGCCGAAATCCTCAAACAAATTGCTCTTATAAACTTTCTTTTTGAACCAATTCTTAAAGGCAGTAAGTCCTCGCACCAAAGGCCAGCCAAGAAGAGGTATCTTTGTGAGAAATTTCTCAAGACCGCCCTTGGCATTTACGTACCATGAGCTGATTCTGATGGAGGTCAGATGCTTTGAAAGAGCACCTACGTTCTTTGAGATCGACATCTTATTATCGTTGAGGACAACGATGAAATTCTTCTTATATCTGCCTACATTATTGAGTCCCTCAAAGGCAAGTCCGCCTGTAAAGGAGCCGTCACCAATAAAGGCTATTGTGTGGCTATTATCCCCTTTAAGCTGTTTTGCTCTGGCAATACCGTAAGCCGCCGAAATAGAGGTACTGCTGTGACCTGCACCGAACACGTCATAGGGACTTTCGTATCTTCTCGGAAAGCCTGAGAGACCGCCTGTGCGTCTGATGGTATTGATGGTGTCGAATCTGCCTGTGAGCATCTTGTGAGTATAGCACTGATGTCCTACATCCCAGACAATGCTGTCAGAAGGTGTATCGAAAACATAGTGCATAGCAACAGTTGCCTCAACAACACCTAAGTTAGAGGCAAGGTGACCGCCGTTTTCCGATACTGTGAGAATGAGCTTTTCACGTATTTCTTCACATAGGGCTTTGAGTTCATCAAGGCTCAGAGGCTTTATATCCTCAGGTGATTTTATATTTTCAAGCATTGGAAATTTCTGCTTATTTTCCATAATTATTTCCCCTTAAATTGTGGGTATCAGTTTTTACGGTTGAGAAGCTTCAGAGCAAACTCCTTAAGGTATGTGGTATCTCCGTCAAAATAATCAAGAGACTTTATGGCTCTCTCTGTATAAAGCTCTGCTCTTCTTCTGCACTTCTCGATTCCGAGCATGGACACGAGAGTGGATTTATTATTCTCAAGGTCGGAGTTTACGGGCTTACCAAGCTCTTCGCTTGTAGAGGTTACATCCAGAATATCATCAATGATCTGGAAGGTAAGTCCGATACATTCGCCGTATTCATACGCCGCCATAGACTTCTCTACATCTGCACCGGCAATCTGACAACCCATCATGCAAGCGGCTCGTATGAGCGCCGCTGTTTTGAGGCGATGAATTTTTGTGATGACTTCTTCTGTTGCAGGCTTATTCTCGTACTCAAGGTCTATTACTTGGCCACCAACCATACCGTCAGCACCTGCACATCTTGCAAGAGTTGATGCTGCCTTTGCGGCTCTCTCTGCACCTATGAGTTCTATGCTTTCCAGAGAGAGCATTGCTTCAAAAGCCAAAGCCTGGAGAGCATCTCCTGCAAGAAGAGCTATATCCTCGGAAAAAGCGATATGGTTTGAGGGCTTGCCTCTGCGCATATCGTCGTTGTCCATGCAGGGCAGATCGTCGTGGATAAGTGAATAGGTGTGGATAAGCTCCACAGCACAACCGAAAAGGGCTGCAGCTGATTTGTTTCCGCCGCAAAGCTTTGCAAATTCCATGGTGAGCTTGGGTCTGACTCTCTTGCCTCCTGCGCTCACGGAATATTCCATAGAGTCCCATAGAACATCATAGAGATCTTTGTCGTGGCTGAGAAGATACTTAAGGGTAAGCTCAACAAGTTCTTCGTCGTTTTGGGCTTTCAGGGCTATTTCTTTGAGGTTTGTTTCACAAAAGCTATTCATTTCAGTCCTCCAGAGGATTTGCTATCTCGGTAATCTGACGGTTGAGTTCCTTGATCTTATCTCCCGCCTGTGAGAGATACTCGGAGCAGTAGGTATAATATTCAAAGGCTTCCTTATAGATTTCCATAAGCTCGTCAAAATCCCTGTCTGCACGCTCGAGAATGGAAATATGCTCTGAAAGCTTCTTGTATGCGGTTTCGTAGTCCATATCTTTGAATTTATCTTTATCTATAGCCATATTAATTCTCCTTATTCTCCATCTCTGCAAGAGAGACGAGCTTCATAAGTCTGTGGTTTACACCGCTGCGGGATATAGGCGGTGAAAGCAGCTCTCCCAGATCTCTCAGAGAAAGCTCGGGGTTGTCCCTTCTTATGTAGGCTATCTCCCTGAGCTGTTCGGGCAGAGATGAAAGTCCGATAGTATTATCAAGCTTCTCAATAGCTGCAAGCTGTTTTGCAGCCGCTGAAGCAGTCTTTGCAATATTTGCAAGCTCAGAGTTAGTTCTTCTGTTAGTCATATTGCGGACTTCCTTGTATGCTTTGGCGTTCATAACATCCATGGCACTTACAGGAGCGCCCATATATGTAAGCAGATCCATGATCTGCTCGCTGTCCTTGAAATACACAACATAAGAGCCGTTCCTAAGCACTGTTTTAGGTGTAAGCCTGCACTCCTCTATCTCTGAGAGCAGAGTACACAGGTCATTGCAAAGGTTCTTATACTGCGCACAGAACTCAAGATGGTAGTTTTTCTCGGGATCATTGATGTATCCGCAGGAGAGAAAAGCACCTCTGAGAAATGCGCTGATGCACATATCATCCTCAAAATTCGCACGGTTGAGACGAAGGCTCGTACTTTTATCAAGATGGCCGAAGAAGGAATATATCTTACTGCACTCCTCGGGAAGCACCACGGACACATTATGAAGATTAATAAAGCTTTTGGATGCCTTGAGGGTAGATTGCTTTTCAATAACAGGTGAAAAGAGGATACTCAGCAGATCGATATATCTCTCGGCAACACAGATAGATTCGGTTTTGAGTCCGATCTCGGTGCCTGAAAACTTCCTTGAGAAAAGAAGCATACCATAACATTCTGATAAAAGTCGTGAATACTGTGTTTCGCCGAATTTTGAGAGCTCCTTTTTAACTTCATGTGCAAAGGACACAGCCTTCACCTCCTCTATAAAAAAATTCTTACCTATGCTTTCCAGATATCTCTATGATGAAGATTTGACTTCACGCCCAGCTCAATGAAATGACTGTTGAGAAGACGAGCCAAGGTAACACTTCTGTGTTTGCCTCCTGTACAGCCTACTGCAATTACAAGCTCACTCTTGCCCTCTCTCTTATAAAGAGGCAAGGAATAATCAAGAAAATCAATGAGCCTTTTCACAAACTCCTGAGTCTCCTCAGGCTTGAGCACATATTCTCTGACAGATTCATCAAGACCTGTAAGCTCTTTGAGTTCCTTGACATAGTAGGGATTAGCCAGACAGCGGACATCATAGATAAGGTCTGCTTCAAGGGGGATTCCGTACTTAAAGCCGAAGGAAAGGCAGGTAACCTGAAATCCCATACTGGAGTCTGCAGAAAACATAGTTGTAACTCTCTCTTTGAGCTGTTTGAGTTCCATATAGGATGTGTCGATTATATAGTCAGCTCTTGCCTTGAAGGGCTTCATAAGCTCCTTCTCAAGCTTTACGGCATCTTCGGTAGAGCCTGAAGTGAAGCTCTCGGCAAGAGGATGCTTGCGTCTTGTCTCCTTGTATCTGATAAGGAGGATATCGTTTTTCGCATCAAGGAAAAGGATCTTATACTTCTTGCCCTCCATGCTGAGCTTTTTCATCTCAGCAAAGAGTGTATCAAATATCTCTCCGCCTCTGATATCAACAACCACCGCCACACGCTTCATACGGTTATCTGAGGATTTATCGCAAAGATCCCAGAAGGTTGAAAGAAGCATGGGAGGCAGATTATCTACGCAGTAATAGCCTATATCCTCAAGAGCGTGAAGTGCATGAGACTTACCTGCTCCGGATAGGCCTGTAATAATAATAAATTCCATAATATCGTCTCCTTTGAAAGAAGGTGTCAGATGAGGATGATTTCTCTCTCAAGCTCAAAGCCTGTCTTTTCCCTGACAGTTTCCTGAATTTCGGATATAAGTGAGAGTACATCGCTGCAGGTGGCTTCTCCTCTGTTTACGATAAAGCCTGAGTGCTTTTCACTGACCTGTGCGCCGCCCACAGAGTAACCCTTGAAATTACATTGCTCAATTAAAGCACCTGCGAAAGCACCCTCAGGACGCTTGAATACACTTCCTGCTGAAGGGTACTCAAGTGGCTGCTTGGTAACTCTGCGGTTCATAAAGTCATCCATACGTGCCTTTATGTCTTCCTTGCAGTCCTTTGAAAGCTTAAAGGAAGCAAAGAGGATAATGTCCCCTGTCTCCTTGAAAATGCTGTGTCTGTAGGAAAGAGAAAGTTCCTCTGCACACTTTGTGCATATCTCTCCGCTTTCCGTAAGATAAGTGACATCCAAAAGAACATCCTTCATCTCGCCGCCGTAGGCTCCTGCGTTCATATAAACAGCACCGCCTACCGTTCCGGGAATTCCGAAAGCAAACTCAAGGCCAGAGAGTGCATTTGAGTGTGCAAAGGTACAGAGCTTTGAAAGAGTGACGCCTGCACCGCAGGTAACTGTATTTTCATTAAGCTCAACGCCCTTGAAATCACCCGAAAGCCTTATCATTGCCATTTTAAGTCCTTCATCACGAACAAGCAGGTTACTGCCGTTACCGAGAAGCATCCAGGGCATATTTTCATGCTTTAAGATATCTATGATTTTTCTGAGTTCATTGGTTGTCTTTGCCGTAATAAGCAGATCGGCAGGACCACCTATTCTGAAGGTTGTGTAATTCTTCATGGGAGCGTCCTTTAAGAACTCAACGCCGACTCTATTCAGTAAATCTATAATCTTATCTATATTCATAATACCTCCGAAAAATATTTTTGAGGCTGGTAGTTGTGAGTTACTCTAGAGAGATATTTGCCTCTCTCATATATTTATTCATATTTTCCACGCTTGAATTCACTATAAGCTCCTCGGGAAATCCTATTTCCTCAAGGAGACGGAGTGCTTCGTCAGCTCTACCGAGCTGTGTAGTAAAATGTGCATCGGTATCAACGGAAACTCTGCAGGAATATTCTTTGCAGAGCTTGGCGATCTTAGTACAGTTGGGAACAAAATCAGGCTTATGCTTTATGGAGGCGTTGTTGATCTCAATAAGCTTACCGCTGTGAGCAAATTCTTTAATAACTCTTTCATAGTCATATTTGAAATAAGGCGAGCCTGAATGAGCTATCATATTGACATAAGGGTTCTTTGCCATACTCAGATAAGCTTCGGTACAGGCATCAACACTTACCTCATCCTTGTAGGTAGGCATATGAAGGGATGCGATGACAAACTCAAGATTCTGAAGAATACTCTCATCAGCATCGAGAGTACCATTTGAGTCAACGATATTCGCTTCTATTCCCTTTATGATCCTGACACCCTTAAAAACTCTGGGCACTGCACCAAGATTCATAAAGTAGTAAGGATGCGGAGTGCCGTGCATACTGATACCGTGATCGGTAAGAGCAAAGGCATAAAGACCTGTATCTGCTGCCTCCTGTGCCATCTCGGTTACTGTGGCATAGGCGTGAACTGATGCTATGGAATGTGTGTGTAAATCTGCAACAATCTTCATTATATATCCCAACCGGTTTCTACTTTTTTATCCTGAATACTCTCGTCGTCAACATCCATACCAAGGCTCTGTAAAAGCTCCTTGGCGGCGTTGTAGCCCATCTTCTTCTGACGGTTATTCATGGCAGCAACCTCGATAATGATTGCGAGGTTTCGACCGGGTTTGACGGGGATGGTCATCATAGGTACCTGAATGCCCATGATCTCCGTGTAGGTATTATCCATACCGATGCGGTCATAGACCTTGCCTGTATCCCACTGCTCCATGTTAATTATCATATCGATCTTCTCCGTAAGCTTTACGGCACCCATACCGAAGATACGTCTGGCATTGATGATTCCGATACCACGAAGCTCAATGAAGTGGCGGATATTCTCAGGCGATGAACCGACAAGGGTTCTATTGGAAACTCTGCGGATCTCCACTGCATCGTCAGCAATAAGTCGGTGGCCTCTCTTGATAAGCTCAATGGCAGTCTCAGACTTACCTACTCCGCTGTCGCCGATAAGAAGAACACCTTCGCCATATACTTCAACAAGAACACCGTGGCGGGTAATTCTGGGAGCAAGAACAGCATTGAGGAAGGTTATAAGAGATGCGGACATTGCGGAAGTAGTCTCACTTGAGAGCAGTATGGGAATCTCATTAAACTCAGCTGACTTTTTGATTGCGTCCGTAGGGGCATGACCTCTTGCGATGATAATTGCAGGAGGCTTCATACAGAAGAGGTTATTGATAAGCTCAAACTGTTTATCGGCACTGAACTGCTCTAAGTATGAGTACTCGGTATTACCGAATATAATGATCCTCTTCTGATCGAAAAAGTCGAGAAAGCCTGTAAGCTCAAGTCCGGGTCTGTCAATATCCATAGAGGATATCTGGATATCCTCAGCAGGAGCAGGCATATAGAAAGGCTCAAGGGCGATTTCTTTTATGATCTTTGCAAGTGAAACGGTAAATTCAGTACTCATATTAACACCTCTCGTAATAAAAATATCTTCGTTCGTTTAAGATTTATCTGTTATTATTTACTTAAATATATATACATCGTAATTATACATTAAACGCCGCAAAAATAAAAGTCTTTTTCAGAAATATATGCAAAAATTATGCAAAAATTCTCGCATTAATCAGCAAATGAAATTTCTTCTGTTTAATTGTGAATATCCATGGAATAATAGGACAAATTAACACAGGGTGAAAATATGATTATTTCAGTTATACGAACAATCCTCCTATACGCTTTCGTTCTTTTTTCAATTCGCATTATGGGAAAAAGACAGCTCAGTGATATGCAGACCTCAGAGCTTGTAATAACCATGATAATCGCTGATATAGCATCAATTCCCATGCAAAATACATCACAGCCTCTGCTGTCAGGAATCGTGCCGATATTAATGCTGATATCCGCAGAGATAATCATCAGTATTCTTATGATGAAACTACCTACCTTCAGAAATTTTGTCTGCGGTAAACCTGAGATACTCATAAACAACGGACGACTTAATCAAAGTATGCTGCGAAAACTCAGGCTAACCACAGAGGATCTATCCGTGCTTTTAAGACAAGAGGGAGTTTTCAATATTGAGGATGTGCAGTACTGTATTATAGAAACAAACGGAAACATCAGCCTTCTCTTAAAGCCCGAAAAACGTGCTCCTTCCCTTTCGGATCTGGGTGTAGCAACAAAGGATACAGGAATTGAGGCGGTAATAATCAGTGACGGTGAACTCTTGAGAAGCTCTATGGCCCTTTGCGGAGTGGATAAAAAGTGGATAGAACAGACCCTTGCCGAAGAAAATCTGAAAGTATCTGATGTGATGATGATGACCTCGAATAAGCTGAGAGAATACAACATCATAAGGAGGACCTGAGATGAACAGAATAACTCTTGCAATAATATTCATTCTTCTGACAGGACTTTTATGCGCCGGCGAATACATCTATGTCAAAGATACGGTAGATAATTATTCTGAAGATCTGAGCAGAATCGAGGAGGCTCTCTATGAAGGCGATGCAGAAAAAGCTCTGAAAATTGCGAAGAGGTCAGACAGAGACTGGCAAAAAGATTCCGGGAGAATCGATATGCTCCTCTTTCACGATTATGTAGATGATATCGGAGAAGATATATGCACTATAAAGATGCATATTGAGAAGGAAAACTATGATGAAGCAGCAGTGACCTGCGAAAAAACAAAAAGGGAGCTGTATTCCCTTTTTGAAAGCGAAAAACCCCTTGCAAAAAACATTATATAAAAAATAAGCGACCCTCAGATTCGGGTCGCTTAAGTTTATTTATGGCTGACTCTTTTTAGAATAAACTGAGTTATCAAGCATATAGCAGAAAAGAGCAAATATGCTGAAAGATTTACGATAACTATGGTTGCTCCTACAGGGATATTCTCAACCGTGAAGGAAAGCCAGAGACCTGAAACAGTACTCGTCACAGATATGATGACCGATGAAATTATGACACAGATAAATCTCTTGCAGACCTTCATTGAAGTGAGAACGGGAAAAATAATCATAGCGGAAATGAGTAGTGTGCCAAGCATCCTCATACCTACCACAACTGTCACAGCTGTGAGAAGTGAAACAAAAGTATTGAAAAACTTTGTGTTTATACCCGTAGCTTTTGAAAAATTCTCATCAAAGGTGATGGCAAAAATCTTATGATAAAAGAGAGTAAACATCAGGCACACCAGAGTGAACATCACTATACTCAGTATCATATCTGTCTCGCCAACAGCAAGGATAGAACCGAACATATACTGCTGGATGTTGATATTTGTGCCGTTGACACTTGCCACAAAAACACCTACAGCTAAAGCAGAACTACTGATTACAGCTATTGCCGCATCTGCATTTATCCTACTGTTTTCGGTGATTTTAAGAAGCAGATAGGCACATAGCATTACAACGGGAATTGCAAAGTAAATGGGTGTGCCGAAATTTAGTGCAGCGCCTACAGAAAGTGCTCCGAAGCCTACATGAGAGAGACCGTCACCGATCATTGAAAACCGCTTCAAAACCAGCACTACACCAAGAAGTGCACAGCACACGGAAATCAGTACACCAACGATTAAGGCATTGACCATAAAGGAATAATTAAGCATCTGAAGCATTACCTCACACCGCCTTTCCCCTTATGTGCACAGCTGTCACAAGGACAGTCTGAGATAAGGAGGCTCTTGCCCATTTCCGAATGTACATACTGATGGGTAGTGCCGAAAAAGTATTTATCTCTGCCTAAATGAAGAATATGGCTTGCATTCCTTACAGCAGTATTTACATCATGAGAAACCATAATAACCGCTGTTCCCTCTTTATTGAGACTTCTGACAATGCTGTAGAATTCCTGAGTAACAAGCGGGTCAAGGGCGGATGTGGGTTCATCGAGAAGGATGAGCTTCTCTGTGGCACAAAGGGCTCTTGAAAGGAGAACTCTCTGCTGCTGACCTCCCGAAAGGGAGGAAAAGCTTCTGCCTGAAAGGTCGGCTATACCCACCTTTTTCATAATACCTATTGCCTCTTCCTTTTCTTTTCGGCTGTATCTGAATCGCATGGCTTTTCTGTTGAGAAAGCCTGACAGCACCACCTCTTTCACAGAAGCAGGTACATCCTTGGAATATTTTGTCTGCTGGGAAAGATATCCGATGTGGTTTTTTTGCAAGGGCGGAATGTATGTAATCTCACCGCTGTATTTGCTCACAAGCCCGAGAATTCCCTTAATAAGAGTAGTTTTACCTGATCCGTTCTCTCCCACTACACAGAGATAATCGCCCTCATTAACGGTAAAACTCAGGTCATTTACAACAGTTTTTCCGTCATATCCGAGTCTTAAATTTTTAACATTAAGAAGTTCCAAAAAGACTTCCTCCTTAAAATTAAAGGCAAATCGGGCGGATAGACCGCCCGACTTAAATCAGTAATTATTGTTTAAGCCTTCTTTGCATAAATGTTGCAAGTAAAGGAAAGTGTAACAAGTACAGAGAAGATAGCTGTAAGAATTACCGGAAGCACATAGAGGCAGAGTGCGGAACTCTTAAGGAAAAGAGCAACTGCAAATGCACCTACTGCAACAAGTGTGATAAGGAGAAGCATAACAAGCAAGGGAACGAATGCTTTGTTTGCTGCTGTCTCGAAGGCTACGTCAACGCTGAACTGCCTGCCCTTGGGCTTGTCTGTACCGAAGCTTCTGAAGAAGATCACAGAAGAAATATAAGAAACGAATACGCCAAGGAGCATTACGGGGAATGTGAAATCTGAAAGAGGTGCTCTACAGATAACGCAGAATGCGAATGCACATACTGCTGAAATAACAGCACCAAGTGCTGATGTAAGACCCATTGTAAAGCCCTTTTTACCATAGCAGATAAGAAGGTAAGCTGTTGTGAGTGCAACTGTGAGAACAGCTGCTACAAGTGTACGAAGCACAAGACCCCAGCCAAGATTTACAAAGGTAAACTCAGGAGTTGTCTCACCGCTTAGGATAAGAAGCATTACAATGCCTACTACAGCAATAACAGCTGAAGCAACTGCCATAAACTTAGTGAGGGCTGAAAATTTGATTAACTTTTTCATTTCTTTGCACCTCCGAATACAGTTGACTTATTGAAGCACTTGAAATCAACAAGACTTCTCATCATAAACTGGGCAACGAAATATCCGGTAACGAAGTTGATTACAGAGCCTAAGAAGAGAACATAGCAGAAGCTGAAGATTCCGCCTGTAATGCCGCCGCCTAAGATAACTGCTACAAAATCAACTGAGCCGAACATTAACATACCAATAAGAGATACGATAGCTGTGATGATATTTATATCGGTAATTAATCTGCCGCTCTTCTTAATTGTCACAGCCAGAGCCTCAGAAGGAAGTGTTCCGTTATTGAGCTTTGCCTTTATCTTTTCTGAGATTATGATAAGGCTGAGAACTGTCAGAAGCACTGCACACATAAGACCTGCCGCACCGGGAAGTGTCATAAGGAATGTGCCTCCGTCCTTATTGAAGCAGAAGCCTGTAAGGATAGCAAGGATAAGAGAGAACTGGAAAAGAACAGCAAAGAGGCTTACAACACCTGCAAGTCTGTACTTAAGGATCATAACCAGAGCAATGACTGCAATAGCAGCAATACCTGTGTAGATAACAACCTTTGCGGAGTTGTTCTCAACTACGGGAGCAAGAACGGACTCGGAGGTTACCTTAAGATCAGAGGGAAGCTTACCGTTTGCAATAACTGCAGCATAGAGCTTTGCTTTGCTCTCGGTGAAGTTGTCGCCTGTGAAAAGGAAGCCGTTTGAGGCATCACCGTCAAGTCTTGCAGTGAGCATTATATTATCAAGCCAGACGGAAAGATCCTGTCCGTAATACTCACCCAGCGTTGCATTGTTAAGGGTCTCAACGCCCTTCTGATCAAACTGAACATAGATGGAATCGTATTCGATGTTCTCACCTGTGTCATTGGCTGTGTATGTAGCTTTGTCGGAATAAGCATTTGTGATGCTGTCTCCTGAAAGTATTACAGTGGAAGCAGTTGCATCCTTAGGATCCTTATAAACGATTCCATAGGAAGAATCGATATCATAGCTGCTGTTTGAGCTGCCGAGGCGAACTGTTACTTCACCCTTTGCTGTAAGATACTTTGCAACATCAATGGCTGAAAGCTCGGTTCCGTTATTGTGAGGAACTTCAAGAACAATCTGACGATTGCCCTCTGCTACATAGAGGTTACAGTCAATAAGGCCGAGAGCTGCGATTCTCTTGTCAATAATATCTGCTGATTTGTAGAGATTATCGATGCACTCATTAGCACAAGCCTCATCAACAGTTGCGGCTGTAAGAACGATCTTTTCACCGCCGTTTACATCAAGACCCCAATCGAGTTCGCCGAAGCCCTTCACAACAACTTTTCTGATGTCGCCTTCATAATAGCTGAAGCCGAGAACGGAAACTGCTGAAAAAAGAAGGATAACCAGGGCAATAACGATTGAAACGGGTTTAGAAAGCCTTTTCATAGGTTACAGACCTCCAAAAATAAAAATAACTCTGCTACGGTAAAATACGACTTGCATATTTTACATAACATAACAGAGTTATTATATGATTTTTTTAGCTAAAAGTCAATGAAAAACACCAAAATAACAGACAACTGTCACATAAATGTTTTATCTTGTCTCAAGAATTTTATCAATAGCTGCAATCTTAACGCAGAGACAGAAAATATCCATAGCAACGCTCAGCTCCTCAACAGGAGGGAAAGAAGGTGCAATACGGATATTTGAGTCCTCGGGGTCCTTGCCATAGGGATAAGTTGCGCCTGCGCCTGTGATGACAAGACCTGCGGCATTACACATCTGCTCTACTTTCTTGGCTGTACCGGGGAAAACATCGATGCTAACAAAGTATCCGCCACGGGGCTTAAGCCATGATGCAATACCGAGATCTCCTAAAAGCTCAGTGAACTTTTTGTCAACTACATCAAATCTGGGCTTGAGGATCTCCTTATGCTTGTTCATATGAGCCTTGATACCCTCAAAGTCACCGAAGAATAACTTATGACGAAGCATATTGATCTTATCGTAACCGATGGTCTGACGGGAATACTTCTTCTTTACGGACTTCATATTAGCCTCAGAGGTAGCCATAGCAGCTACACCTGAGCCGGGGAATGTGATCTTGGAGGTTGAGCAGAAGATGATAGGAAGGTCGGGGTTTCCTGCCTTCTCACACTCTTCCATAAGGCTTATGAGGTTGTCGCTTTCGTCCTCCAGATCATGAACACAATAAGCATCGTCCCAGAAAATACGGAAATCATTTGCTGCAGGCTTAAGATTTGCAAAACGACGGACAGTCTCGGGAGAATATGTGATACCCTGAGGATTAGAGTACTTGGGAACACACCAGATACCCTTGATGGTAGGATCCTCGGATACCAGCTTCTCAACTACATCCATATCAGGACCTTCTTCTGTCATGGGAACCGGAATCATCTCGAAATCAAAGTATTCTGTAATGGCAAAGTGGCGGTCATAGCCGGGTACGGGACAGAGGAATTTTCTGTCGGGTACATTGAACCAAGGGGTTGCACCCTCTACCATGGTGTGAGTCATAAGCATTGATACAGTGTCAAACATCATATTAAGTGAAGAGTTTCCGCCCACCATAACCTGCTCGGGTTTTACCTGCATACATTTTGCGAAGATCTCTCTGCAGGACTGGAGGCCCTCGAGGAGACCGTAGTTTCTGCAGTCAAGACCTGAGGGTGCTTTACAGTCGTGACCTGAATTTACAATATCAAGCATATGAACGGAAATATCAAGCTGCTCTGAGCAAGGCTTACCTCTGGACATATCAAGTTTGAGACCCATCTCGGAGAATTTATTGTACTGCTGAGTAAGGTTCTCCTTCTCAGCAAGCAACTGTTCCTTTGTTAATTCTGAATAGCGCATTAATGCTCACACTCCATTTAAAAATTTCATAATTTGTATAATTTGATTAAATTTAAGAAAAATATCAAGAGATTTTTGCAAGTTTTGAAAACAAATCCTGCATCCCTCTCCTTAAATCAACCCGTTGCAAGCAACGGGCTGAGAAACTTTAATAATATTTGTAATAACCGTATTGACCTTTAGAGTACTTCTTCTCCGATGCGGTACAGCCTACCTTGAGGAAACCAAGGATCTTGCTGTCGGCAAGGCGGATACTCTGCAGGGTCTTTTCGATATCGCCGTGGGTAGTGACCTTTTCTCTGACTACAACAACAAAGCCTGCTACATAGTCCTTGAAGAGAAGTGTATCGGTAACAACACCAACGGGAGGAGTATCAATGATAATGTAATCGTACTGGGACTGAAGCTCCTTGAGAAGAGACTCAAAGCTTGAGGAAGCAAGCAGCTCTGAAGGGTTTGGAGGAATTGATCCTGCGGTTACAACATCAAGGCAAGGAAGAACCTGCTTGTTGCACACATCGTCAAAGCTCTTGAATTTACCGATAACCTCTGATAGACCTGCTGTGTTCTGAAGCTTCATCAGATTATGGATATTGGGACGTCTGAGGTCAGCATCAATAAGAAGTATCCTCTTTCCCATTTTGGAGAAGGAAATTGCAAGGTTAGCAGTAGCCGTAGATTTACCCTCACCCTTTGACCAGCTGGTGATTACAACGATGTTGCTCTCTGAAGCGGAAAGGGAGAATACAAGATTGGTTCTTGCAATTTTATATCCCTCAACGATGGCAAATTTACTGTCACCGCTGATAACATTACGGGACTTGTCAATATACTTGACTTTCTTATTCTTTGCACCTAATTTCATTTGCCTTTTGCACCGCCTTCCACTTCAAAGTCGATAATCTCAGCAAAAACAGGTACCTCATAGATCTTATAGAGGTCATCGTCAGGTTTAATGGTAGTATCAACGATCTCAATAATAATGGCAACCAGAATGGAAATTACAAGGCCGCCGATAAGACCGAAGATAGCATAACGAGTTTCATTGGGAGAAGAATGTCTGGGGGGTGTAACTGCCTCGTTTCCAAAAGGCATTGCAGTTCCTCCGTAATAGTATTTTGAGAAAATCTCGGGAGATGCATTCGCAATAGTGTTTGCTGTCTTTGCACAGGTCTGTCCATCGCTGCCGGTAACTGTCAAAGACAGAATGTTGGATTCGTTGACACTTGCAATAGAAATAGTATAGCCATTGGGAACTATATCCTTAACCTCTTTTGAGTTACTGAAAATAACAGCACAGTTATTTGCAAGGTTTGTGGAAGTAGTTACTGCACCGGAGTTCATCTGGGTGCCGTCACCGCCCGAACCCTCAGAATCCATGGTGCCATCGTATCTGATACATATCATTGAGGATGCAGAATACTTCTTGGGTATAAAATTATCTGCATAGATATATGCACCAAGGAATGCTATAAGGGAAACTATAACGATAAGCTTGATGTGAGCAAGTACCATTTTAAGGATGTCATTGATAGTAATATCTCTCATCCGACCATCTCCTTTAATAATCTGACAGATTATTCATCCGTTTATTATATCGCAAAACAGTAATTTATATATTCTAAAATAGAATAATATTAAATTTATGGGTTAATCATTACAGAATACTCAGCAGAACACCGGCAGCAACTGCGGAACCGATAACTCCTGCCACATTGGGTCCCATTGCATGCATAAGAAGGAAGTTAGAAGAGTTTTCCTGCTGACCGACCTTATTTGCAACACGGGCTGCCATAGGAACTGCAGAAACACCTGCAGAACCGATAAGAGGATTAACCTTACCCTTGGTGAATATATACATAAGCTTGCCGAAGAGCACTCCGCACGATGTGCCGAGACAGAACGCTGCAAGTCCGAGGGCGATGATTCCGATGGTTTTCCATGTGAGGAAAACTTCACCCGAAGCAGTAGCACCTACTGTAACTCCAAGGAAGATCGTAATAATGTTCATAAGCTCGTTCTGTGCAGTCTTAAAGATTCTGTCAACCACTCCGCTTTCCTTAAAGAGGTTACCGAGCATCAGCATACCTACAAGGGGTGCTGCACTGGGAAGGAGCAAAGAACAAAGTATTGTAACGATTATGGGGAAGAGAATCTTCTCAAGCTTTGTAACGGGTCTTAACTGCTGCATTACAACAGAACGCTCTTTCTTTGTGGTGAGAGCCTTCATAATGGGAGGCTGAATAATGGGAACAAGAGCCATATAAGAATAAGCCGCAACTGCAATAGGACCTAAGAGCTCAGGTGCAAGCTTTGTAGTAACATAGATAGCGGTGGGACCGTCCGCACCACCGATAATGCCGATAGAACCCGCCTGTGTATCAGTAAAGCCCATAAGGCTAGCACCAATAAAGGTAATGAAGATACCGATCTGAGCAGCTGCACCGAGGATAAAGCTTTTGGGGTTTGCGATAAGGGGACCAAAGTCTGTCATACAACCGATACCAAGGAAGATAAGAGGAGGATAGATACCCAGCTTAACGCCCTGATAGAGGTAGTAGAGAAGTCCGCCGTTGGTGGGAACATTTACATATTTTATGACACTGTCCCCTGCTTCATTAAGCATTTCCGTAATGGGATAGTTTACGGAATCGTGATTCTGTAAATAGGTTTCCAGCGGTACCAGCTGAGTAGAGGGAGCCGCCATAATATCAGGATAGATATTTACAAGAAGCATACCGAAAGCTATGGGAAGCAGCAAAAGAGGCTCATACTGTTTCTTAATTGCAAGATACATAAGAACGCAGGAAATCGCAACCATTACATAGTTATGCCATGTGAGATTAACAAGTCCGGAATCGTAGTAAAGACCTACAACGGAGTCAAGGAAGCCATTAAGTATTTCCATCAGAAGCCCCTCCTTGACATAATATTCTCATTGATACCGGCTGTTGCCCATTCACTTCTTGAAGGCTTGGATCTTCTGATGCTGTGAACACGGACATTTGAATCAGAGCCGTAATATGCAGCTACGGCCGCAGAGATAACTGCAACAATCTGCATATCATCGGTATTATCAGGCTGAACTGCTATTTCAGATTCAAGAGAAACTTCTGCAGTGGGAGCTTGAGAAGCTGAAACCTTAAGAGCTTTTTTCTTCTCAATATTTGCCATCACACCTGATACAATAGAAGAATAGAGCTTGATAATGCCGATAAGCAAAAGCAAAACCACAAAAACAATTACAAAGCCGGTTACCAACACAGCCAAGGGATTTACAGGTTCTGCTGAAGCCGTTATGAAATTTATCATCGAATCAGCCTCCGTAGATAGTTTTGCGGGTGATAAATTGCACAGTGAAGGCACTATTTCACCCTTTAATACACATATATAAATATATTATACTTTTTTCTCTCAGAATGCAAGTAAAAAAAGAAAAAACCGCCGATTTTTTTCGACGGTTTTGTTTTATTCAATAAATTAATCGTTTTCAGAGTGCAAAGTGATCAGATTTATTATTCTCGGTCTCTTGAACTATATATTTTTGTCGGGAGGGCACAGAGACACTCTCCTACTATGTTTTTTGGACCGTCGAGGACGCCGGTCCCTACATTTTTACTGCTTATCTTCGGGAGGGCACAGAGACCCTCTCCTACTATGTTTTTTGGACCGTCGAGGACGCCGGTCCCTACATTTTTACTACTTATATTCGGGAGGGCACGGAGACCCTCCCCTACGATGTAATTTTTGGACCGTCGAGAACGCCGGTCCCTACATTTTACTGCTTATCTTCGGGAGGACACAGAGGCCCTCCCCAACGATGATGAAAAAACAGACTAAGGATCATCTTGGGCGATCCCATAATCGCCCTTCCTCTTTTTGTTAAAGAATGATACAGATAAGACCGTTACAGCCATCGTTTATTATCCTCTCAATAGTCTGGGTAAGCTTTCTTCTGGCATCCTGGGGCATTCTGTAGAGTTTATTATGAAGACCCTCGTTAACAAGGTCACTGACAGACTTGCCGAAAATATCCGAATCCCAGATCTTTACAGGGTCAGACTCAAACTCATCAAGAAGATACTTTACTAAATCCTCGGACTGCTGTTCGCTTCCAACTATAGGCGTTACCTCGGCGTAGGTCTCAATTTTCATCATATGGACAGAGGGTGCCGAAGCTCTGAGCTTCACTCCGTATTTTCCGCTTTGTTTTATTATCTTTGGCTCATCGAGCTGTAATTCTTCCATTGTGGGCATAACAATACCATAGCCGTTTTCCATCACCTGATTGTATGCCTCGGTGATGCGCTCTATCTCGCTCTGCTTTTTGCTGAGTTCGTTAAAACTATGGAGAAGTGCCTTTTCATCAGGGATATCCAGACCCGTCTCTTCGCTGAGGACCTTAAAGAACAAGGAGGGCATGATATCAACATAGATGCCTGCTCTGCCTGTTCCAAGGTCGATGTTTGTAAGCTTTGTCGTGATTATATGCTCATTTTCTGCAATATTCTCACATAGATTCTGCACCTCTCTGAGCTTTAAAACTTTAGATGATGACTCTCTGATAATAGAAAAAATACTGGATTTTAACCAATGGTCCTTAGACATTCCGACTATCCACGAGGGGATATCCACGTCGATCTCTCTGATAGGAAATTCAAGGAGTATCTGTGCAAGGATACGCTTTATCTCTGTTTCATCAAGCTCAAGGCAGGAAATGGGGATAACGGGTACCTGATATTTTGAGGCAAGTGATGACGAAAGCGCCGCAGCCTCCTCACTATGAGGCTCTATGGTATTAAGTAAGATAACAAAGGGCTTATTAATCTCCTTGAGTTCAGAAATAACCCTCTCCTCTGCCGAGGTGTATGCTTCTCTGGGGATATCCCCTATTGAGCCGTCTGTTGTTACCACAAGACCTATGGTGCTGTGGTCGGTAATCACCTTTTTAGTGCCGTATTCTGCCGCCTCTATGAAGGGAATCTCCTGAGGAAACCACGGTGTTTTCACCATTCTGGGAGTGTCCTCCTCCATATAACCCAAAGCTTCGTCAACAATATATCCAACGCAGTCTATAAGTCTTACAGAGAGATTCACATTATCTCCAAGATCTATTTCTACCGCATCCTCCGGTATAAATTTAGGCTCGGTGGTCATAATTGTTCTGCCACCTGCAGACTGTGGAAGCTCGTCAAGGGCTCTTTCTCTTCGGTATGTATCGCCAATATTGGGAATGACAAGAGTATCCATAAAACGCTTGGTAAAGGTGGATTTACCTGTTCTGACAGGACCCACAACACCAACGTAAATGTTACCTCCTGTTCTCGTTGCTATATCTCGGTAGATGTTTCTCTGTTCCATTACTTTGCCTCCGCACTTTTCATTATGATAGTAAAATATATGTCCTGTCTATTTCATTTATGACAGCTGACATATACTCAATATACGGAAAAAAGCTCCCGAAGAAGGGAGCTTTTCTTTATCAGGAGGTAACTATCATAAGCATTGACGGTGAGCTTAACACATCACACTCAAGAGAGTTTTCCTCTCTCAGGGTTTTAAGTGAGGTTCTGAAATGTTTGGCAATATCCCACACACGCTCGCCCTCGTCGGCATAGTAGATTTTAAGTGGAGACGAGCCGCTCAAGTCAAAGCTTTTCAGCACTGTGACTCCGGTGGTGCATAAAATATGCTCTGTATTTATAAGAAGTCCTGAAACAGAGGCTTCGATTCTCAGCTGCATATCGTTGCTGTCACCCAGTCTGAAGCTGAGAGAAGCAATCTGAGCGGCTATGGAATCCACAGAGGAATAAGAACTTTCAAGCTTGTGTTCATGAGAAAACTCTACCTGCCTCTCAATGCAAACTATTTCATCATCCGAGCTTATGGCAAGAATTGTCACGTCAGCACGGATATTAACACTCAGCATTTCATCCTTGATATCGCAGGAAGTTTTGACAGTATCGGCAAAGATATCGATTATCTTCTGTACAGAGCAGTCTCCCATCTCTATATCTGCCTTTGTCGATGCAATAAAATCAACGGGCTTTACATCGGTGATTACAGATAGCTTCTGAGAGGTGAGGTCCGTGTCATAGAGAGTTGAGTAGGCATCGCATATGTAGGATACCTCCTCCCTCTCAAAGCCCTCAACGGTAGCGGTAAGGTTTGCCTCAACATAAAGGCAGGGCTCCTCCTGCATTATTTCTGACTTGAGAGTAACATCAAAGGAGCTTAACTCCACATCTACTTTTGTTATCTCGTCGGAGAAATCAGGGATTCTCAGCGTCTGAGAGAAGGGTATGCTTGTCACAAAGCGGTCTAGCTCTGAGGTTTTGACGTCACAGATGTAGAGCATTCTGAGAATAAGCTCTCCATTGATTGTAAGCTGACCCGAAGATATCTTATAGTCATTCACCTTGGGGATAAGCTCGCTTCTGACGATGGTCTCAACTGACTTTTTGGTGCTGATGGGAACTGTCTCGTTTAGGGTGAATCTGTCCTGAGACAGCAGAGAAAGCTTACATACCTGTAGAGAGGTTTCAGAAGTCTCAAGATCCTCACAGTCCTCATTGATATAAAGGCATTTGGATTCCTTTGATAATATCCTGATACAAAGTGCCAAAGCACCATGAACCACCAGTCTTCTCGGGGTCAAAGCTCTGCAGTTGAGGTACTCTGCCTTTGCGGATATACGCAAAACAACATCAGAAAGCTCCGCAGGAACATTTATCGATGTACTGAAAGGAACATTCTGCTCGCAGGATCTGAGCTGTTTCCTGCCTGAATCGGTGTATATGATCCTTACAAGGCTTGTGCCGTCAATTCGAAGCTGACCTGCTGAAATATTATGGCTGAAAATTTTAACTGATACTGAGCATTTGAGGATTCTCTCCACATCTGCACAATAATCAGGCAGGGTAAAATCCAGATCAACAGGTTGCTGAGCTGTGGTACTGAGTATCTCCTTCAGGGTATGAATAGGTTGTGCTTTCAGATTATATTCCATATTTTTCTCTCCTTTTGTGTTCTACAGTATTCTATTAAGGAGAAAGGTAGAATATTCCGAAAAAAATCCACCGCCTGAAAAGACGGTGGAAGTTTATCTAAATTATCATCAGATGTTGATGCCTTCGCCGATAGGAGTTTTAACTGCCATACCTGCAGCATACTTCTGAATTTCTGTAGCGTCCTTGATGTTGATCTCGGTATCGCAGTTTGCATCTGCACAAACCTCTGCGTCACCTCTGAACTTAGCCTCAAGACCTGCAACTACCTTCTGGATCTTGGTAGCATCCTTAACGTTTACCTTGCCATCCATATCGGAGTCACCGAGGAAGAACTCGGAATTAACTGAAGGAATAGAGGGGGTAACAACAGGCTCTGAAGGAGTTGTATTGGGTTCAGAGGGTGTGGTACCAGGCTCAGTAGGCTTTGACTCGGGCTCTGTGGGCTTTGTTACGGGAGGTGTAACTGTGCCGCCGTCTGAGGAAAGCTTACCAACACGAGCAAAGGGAACTGTGATATTGTCAGCATCGCTCTTCTCGAAGCTGTTGTTCTCCTGAGAGTTTGCAGCGTCGTCGAGGTCAGCCTGATCTGTCATAACGAGGTCGCCGGGGAGACAGTCCATAGCGGACATACCCATTGTAGCAACCAGCATAACGCCGATGCCGTTTGCATCTACATCGGAAGCATCAATACCAAGCTCTGAGAAAGGAATGGACAGCTCATAGAAGAAGTCATACTTTGCGCTGTTGTGACCTGCAGCATTGAAATCAATCCATGCTGCGGAATCATCCTGAACATCACCGGGTACACGGTTGTTGTACTCGCCGTATGCCTTGTCGATACCGTAAACATTCTTGCTGAGAATGCCTGAACCGAAGTCCATAGTAACCTTGGAAGTGCCGGGAGCCAGCATCTCAACGGGGTTGAGGCCGTTCTCGTTGCCGCCATATACCCAAGGACCATTGCCGCCCTTAGTGTTGATGGAGATGAGCTTGTTGAAGCCGTTTTCGAAGGTCATACCTGAATTCCAGATAGTACCGCCTGTTGTAAGGTTACCCTTGTTGCCGATAGCTGTGTCGGGATCACCTGTGTCGATAGCAATAAAGAAGGGAAGCTCCTGAGTCTGCCAGAGGGTACCCTGAGAGAGAGGATAGTCATCATTGGGAGCTACGCAGTCCTGAACGTTGGTCATCTCCCACATGAGATAGAGGTTGTTGTTGTCGTATGCTGCATAGAGAGCATAGAGGTCAACTGCTACCTCGTACATTGAGTTGGGACGATATACACGGGGGTCGTCATTAGCAACGCCCTGAGCAATAAGCATGGAGCTGTCCCAGTCAGAGAGAGAACCGTCAACAGAGATAGTTGTCTTCTTACCAACCTGACCATTGGGGTTGGTTGCAAAGTAACCGCCGAGCTGACCGGAGGTATTGCCTGTTGTGTTGCCGCCGGAGGAAGCATCTCTCTTTGTATATGTAGCGGAAGATGTAACTGTGCCGTTATCGTTTGAAGCGGAAACAAAGAGTGTTGTAGTTGAACCAACAGCAGTATCTGCACCGAGAGTTACATCTGTGCTGTCAGTAAAGCTCACCTGAGAACCGCCGTCAACTGTATAATAAGCGGAAGTTGCATTCTTAACAGTAACAGTAACTGTAACTGTCTCTGTCTTGAAGGAAGAACCATCATTCTTGCTGATGGTGATGGAGGGCTCTGCCTTACCGGGATCATAAACTACCCATGTGTTTGACTCCATATCGTACATCTGGTTTGCGCCGGGATATACAAGATCGCCAGTCTGACCGCTGCCGTTATTGAAAATAACATTAGCAAAAGACTTTGAGGGTGTATAGGAATAGATGCCGTCGCCCTCTGCTGTCATAGCAGTTCCGGGCCAGCCCTTGTCCTCGTCACCTGCAGTGTTCCACATATAGCAGTTGGGTGTGCCGTAGCCAGAGGGAACCTTTACGTAAACTGTCTCGCCTGCTGCTGATACGGAGAAGATACCTGTGCAAACGATAGCAGATATAAGCATCATACATACAAGCAGAAGAGAAACTAACTTATGAGTTCTTTTCATTTTTATTCCTCCTATAATTTGATAATTTTATGTTAACAGAATATTCTTACAGTTGCAAGATAATTTTTAGTAAAATGATAATTTTAGCCAATTTATTGCCATACTCCTTACCCGATTATAGCCGTGGCAAAATATTTTTGAATTAAATCCTAAAGCATTAGCATAATTTTTGAGCTTGAGCAAAAAAATCGGCGGGAGCAAGCCCCCGCCCTACCATATTTTTCTTTGATTCAATATCTTTGATATGTTCGTTTAAACTGTCTGGGATTGCTTCTTGATTCTGTAGATTTTTCTCAAGAAGAAAGATAAAAATTTGGGATTATCAAGAACTACTACCTTCAACACATTCGCCTCCTGAAAATACAGCACAGTATGATTATGGTAATTGCCGCTATCACCACGGTGAATTCGTATGGAAGACAGCTGGCAACAAGAAGCCCTGCTGCAAAGCAGAGGACAGAGCGGCATCCTCCCTGTCTCATTGGCATCACCTCTTTTTCATACTATGCAAATGCGTATGATGTGTGAAAATAACATATTTAAATCTTAAGCTGATTCTACAGAAAACTTTTTATTTGACAAATATAAATAAATCTCAATTAAAAAAACAAGAAGTACCCACATACCAACTCCGACTAAAAAACATATTGGATAATAATTGGGAGAAACTGTTTCTTTTTTTTGCGTAGAATTGGCTTCTCGAGCATCCTCTCCGAATGATAGTGCTGTTCCATTATGGAAGTATCTTTCAAAAACTTCAGGAGCTATTTTACGGATGGCGTTGACTGTATTTACACATACATAGGGATCTTCTCCTTTCACTTCTATCTTTAAGACATTTGAATCATTTACACTTGAAATACTAACTGTATATCCTGCAGGAACAACATCCTGAATTTCCTTGGAATAACAGAATACCGTTGAAACAGATTCAGCTAAATTACTTTCAACAGAATCATCATCCGTATCAACAGCAGAGTCACCGAACTCTGACTTACTCTCGAGACTTACAACAATCATATTTGACGCTGAATACGGACCTTTTATCTGTTCATCCTGCAAATTATTCTCAAGATACCATTTATTAAGAGTAAATCCGCCAAAATAGGAAGCAACTACAAAAACTGCACCAATTATCAGATATATAGTTACACGAATAATGATACAACTAACTTTATTGATGGAATGTTTGTTTTGCATTTTCTCATCTCCTTTGACTTAATTATAAAGGATCTAAACAAGTATATTATTCTTATAAAGAAATACTGCCACCTGAAATAATCAAGTGGCAGTTGAGAGACATCCTATTTTATAAATTCGCCTACAGAAGTGCTGACTGTAAGTCCTGCAACGAATTTCTGAATTGCTGTTGCATCCTTAACATTGATATCAGAGCTTCTGTCTGCATCTGCACAGAGAAGTGCATCTGCATCAGAGATAGTAAGGAGTCCTGCAACATGCTTCTGGATAAGGGTTGCGTCCTTGACATTTACTGTCATGCTCAGGTCTGCATCACCCAGCATAAGCTTTTTATCATCAGGCTCTGAAGGATTGCTGTCGGGCTCTGAAGGCTCAGTGTCGGGCCCAGTGGGAGGAATTACAACCTCTACCGCCTCACCTACTGTAAATGTGGAGGATTTTTCTACGGTTGCGCCCTCTGCGTCAGTTACCTTAACGGAAATAGTGTAGGTGCCCTTTTCAGCAGGTGTCCATGATGCTGTGTTACCCTGTGAAGAAACAGTCTTGCCGTTTACAGAGAAGCTGTAGGTATAGGGTGCTGTGCCGTTATGAGCCTCTGCGCTGAGGGAAATCGGAGAATTTACACCCTGAGGAGCTGACTTATCTGTACCGAAGTTAACCTCAAGGGGAGCTTCGGTGATAACTGTGTCCTTAAGAAGTGCGCCGATTCTTGCGAGGGGAACTGTGATAGTGTCGGCATCCTCTTTCTCGTGAGAGGTGGAGGGGTCGAAGCTGTACTCCTGATCAGCATTATCAAGAACTGTGGGATCGTGAGGAAGAGTGTTCATTGCAGAAGTACCGTAGGTGGAAATAAGCATTGCACCGATGCCGTTTTCCTCAATATAGGTCTTGTCGATTCCGAGATGCTCCATGGGAATTGCAATTTCGTAAATGAAGCCTGCATCATTCTTATAGCCTGCATCAAAGAAATCTATCCACTCTGAATTATCGGTATAGGTGTCGCCTATCTCACGGCTTCCGCCAAAGCCGTTGATACCGATGATCTCCTTGGAGAGCGTACCGTAGTCCCATGCGATCTTGAAGTTGTTATTATTGGGTGTACCTGCGTAGTTGTTGGGTCTGCCGATATTGATAGACTCAGAGTAATTGAAGAAACCTTCATCATCAAGAGGAATGATAGCAGCGCCGCCGTTGGTATTAGCAGAATCGAATGCAATAAATGTATCAATGTTTGTTTCAAAGGTAAGTCCGCTTTCCCATACGCTGGAGGACTCAACCCAAGTATTTGTGGTTTTATTAAGCTCTCTTGCTTTTCCGTCACCATGTTTTTCAGGATCAACGCTTAAAACAAGATAAACAGGAAGTCCGGGATTCCAGATAGAGCCGTTGGGCTTCTGTGCGGAGAAAATATCATTTCCGCCAAGAACTGCACTTACATTTGCCATCTCCCACATGAAGTAGAGATTTGTATCATCCCATGCGGCATAGAGTGCATAGTCATCAACTGAACGCTCGTGAATTGAGGAGGGCATATATACTCTGGGGTCATCGTTTGCAACACCCTGAGCGATAAGCATGGAGCTGTCCCAGTCAGAGGGGTTGCCGTCCACTGTGATTCCGCTCTTATATGAACCTAACTGCATATCAGGGTTTGTAGCATATTTGCCTGTGAGAGCATCAGTAGTATGACCATCAGAGGAAGAAGAGAATGTAGTCTCGGTCTTGGTGAAGGTCTTGGTGAGTGATACAGTAGTTGTGGTCTCAATACCGTTCTCAGCTTTTGCCTTAAGGGTAAGGGTGATGTCGCTGTTGCCGATCTTGCCCTCGCCTACTGTAATGGTGGTGCGCTCGG
The DNA here is from genome assembly GCA_045545015.1 of Ruminococcus sp. Taxonomy (GTDB): domain Bacteria; phylum Bacillota; class Clostridia; order Oscillospirales; family Acutalibacteraceae; genus Ruminococcoides. The sequence goes on along the minus strand of JAZQAF010000011.1, from coordinate 49,080 downwards.
TGTAAGGAATCTCTGAGCCGCCGTCAATGGAATACGTACCTGAAACTGCATTTTTCAGATCAATATCAACATTTATGGTGTCATCAGAAAACTTTGTGCCTGACGCAGTGTAAGCGAAGCCGTAGGGCTTTGAATCAGGCTTTCCGTAGTCTATCCACTGAAGATCCTTCGTGAGAAGTCTGCACTGACCTGATTTAAGGGAAAGTCCTGATGCCTTGGGATACTGCTGTGCTTCAGGGTTTACCTTGCTGTCCTGACCGTCATTGAAGATGATGCTTTCGGACTTATAAGCAGAATCGAATGTAATGTAGTAGTAGCCTGTTTTTTCATCATAATTCATGGGAACACCGGGCCACTCGGCGTTTTCTTTAGTGCCATAGGCATAGCAATAGACTTCTTCGAAATTAAACTTGGAATTATCAAAATATGCTATGGAATCTGCTACAGGAGTGTCGGTCTTGATATACTCATAGGTAGCTGTAACTGTGTCACTTCCATCGGTTGCGGAAAGTTTTAAGGTAAATACATCTCCGGGCTTTCCGTCTGTACCTATAGTAAGCTTGTCTCCGTCAGCAAAGGATACAGCCTCTGCGCCGTTGATGCTGTAAGAAGCTGAGGTAGCGGAGCTTGCCTTCAGGGTAACTGTGAGAGATGAAAGGAAATCACAACTCTCTACAGAAGAGCTTACAGAAAGACCCACGCCCTTGAAATCAGTCCAAGAGAGGTTCCAGCATTCGTTACCGTAGGAGTTGTTTCCTGCGGATTTACCCACAATACCTTGCTTGTTATTACCGGGCCAAGTAAGGTCAATAGTCTGGTGAGGATTAGAGACGTTTTCTGCACCGCCATCGTTAATGTTGAATTTACTGATAGAAGCGGTAGAGGTAAAGGAATAAATATTTCCTGAAACAAGAGTCATTTTCTTACCGGGCCATGAGGGAGCACCTGAGCCCTCCCACCAGTAAATATATACTGAGTCGTTCCAGTCGTCGGGCTTTTCAAAATAGATAGTATCTCCTGCCGCTGCCTGTGTTGAAAACATGACAGCAAAGCTCGAGAGGATCATAAGAATCGCCATAAGGATGCTTAAGCTTTTGATTTTTCTTTTCATATTTATCACTCCTTTAAATAAATTAATATGATAATAGCACCGCTTTTTTTCTTATACAATAGAAAAAATCACTTTTGTATCCTTGCACATATACCTCATTCCTCATTTGTACAAAATTTATTGTCGTTTTTTATCTCTTGAAAACATTAGGATTTATTGATATAATCTCTCTGTATAGAAAGGGTGTTTATATGAGGACACTTAACATTGGCAAAAACGATGCAGGACAGAGCATGCAGAAATTTCTCCAGAAAAGATTCAAGACCATGCCCAAATCCCTGATGTTCAGATATCTGAGAACCAAATACATAAAATTAAACGGCAAGAAATGTTCCGCTGAGGATATACTCTCGGAGGGGGATGTTCTGACCTTCTACATCAAGGACGAATTCTTTGAGGCCCCATACGATGAATTCGAATTTATGAAGGCACCTGCGAGATTTCCCATAGTATATGAGGACGAGAATCTTATTATCATTGACAAACCTCAGGGGTTACTTGCTCATCCCGATAAAAATTATCACTTTGACTCCCTTGTGGCGAGAGTGCAGCATTATCTCTACAAAAAAGGCGAATATGACCCGAAATCAGAGCAGTCCTTCTCCCCCTCGATGGCTAACCGTCTTGACCGAAATACAGGAGGACTTATAGTTGCCGCAAAGAATGCCGAGGCTCTCAGAGAGCTTAACAAGATTATCAAAGAGAGAATCATCGAGAAGAGATATCTCTGTGTTTGTCAGGGTGTGCCGAAGAAAAAGGAGGACACTCTCAGGGGAAATCTTTCAAAGGATGAAAAGCTCAACAAGGTTTCTGTTTCAAAGAAAGCACAGGATGACACAAAGGAAATAGTAACCGCTTATAAGGTGCTGGACTCTGACACAAAGCACGCTCTCCTTGAGATAAATCTAATTACAGGAAGGACACATCAGATAAGGGCGCACCTTGCATCTGTGGGACATCCTCTTCTGGGAGATACAAAGTACGGCGCAAAGCCCTACAGGGTCAAAGGGAATTTAGGGCAGGTGCTTTACTCCTATAAGCTGAGCTTTGGTGAGATCGAGGATAGTCCTCTTTCCTATTTAAGCGAAAAAGTATTTGAGGCAGAGAATGTGCCTTTTATGAAAAACGGAAAACTGAATATTAAATAAAATGAGCCTCCGATTACATTCGGAGGCTTTTGCTTTAAGGAATCTGCAGTTGATTCGGAAATCGGACTTATAATATGTTTTGGTCCGTCGAGGACGCCGGTCCCTACATCGTGCTATATTTATGGGACAACCAAGAAAGTATCCCTGCAACAATTATCAAATAATAATGAGTAACATTTACTAAAACGGCGGGAGCAAGCCCCCGCCCTATGGCACTTAGCTTAAAAGTAATATTATCCAATTATCTGCATCATAGCACACATAGTACCCCTCTGTCCGTTGGTGGCTCTGTGAGACCAGAGAAGGTCACAGTTGCATTTTGTGCAAAGGTCAGAAATAACAATGTTTTCTTCTCTGACTCCTGCCTGCATGAGGAGTAGTTTATTGGCAAGGGAAAGATTTATCATATACTTATCCGAATCCTTAACGGAAGTATAAACACCGCTGTCCTTATCAAAGAGCTTCATAAACTGCTCTGCACAGTCCACTGATACCTCGTAGCAGCATTTCCCTATATTGGGGCCTATAGCGCAAATGAGATTTTCAGGGTCTGTGCCGAAATCTCTCTTCATAGCCTTTATTACTTCGCCTGCGATATCACCCACAGTACCTCTCCAGCCTGCGTGGGCAAGCCCTATGGCGTGGGTCTTTGTATCCACAAAGAACAAGGGAGTACAGTCAGCATAGTAGGTCACAAGAGTAAGCTCAGGATCTGAGGTTATGAGTGCATCCACAGAGAGCATATCTTTAGGTCTTGTGATGCCTATTCCTCTTTGCTCCTTTGTGACGGTTCTCACCACGGTTTCGTGTACCTGACTTGATGCTGTGAGGGACTCAAAGGGAAATCCTGCACTCTCTGATAATAAGCGGTAATTCTCAAGCACATTCTCGTCAGGATCCCCTCTGCCGAAGGAAAGGTTCATGGAATCAAAAATCCCCTCGGATACTCCTCCGAGACGGGTTGAAAAAGCGTGGCGGATAAAGGGTATCACCGACAAACGATTATATGTGAGATAAGGCACCTTATCTCCCTTTAAAGACATTACATCTGAGTGAAAAGTCATACATTCTCCTCCGAATAAACGAGATATACTCTATTATATACTAAAGATACTTGCAAGACAATAATGTTTATGATATAATTCTACTTGTAATTTTCAGGATAATTATGGGAGGTCTTCAGATGTTCAAGAAGAAAAAGCCCCTTCTCGGTGCAGATATCATACCCTCTTGCGATTACTGTCAGAACTGTGTTACCATGAGCGGTAAAAATTTCTGCAAATATAAAAAATCTATCAAAAAAGGTAAATGCTCAAAATTTACATACAATCCTGTTATGAGAAAAGTAGCTCCCCCAAAGGAGCTTCAGAATTTCTCACAGGAGGATTTCACCCTTTAAGCTTAATAAATAATCACAGCAAAACAAGCCCTTTCCATATAGGAAAAGGCTTGTTTTTTATTTCAGTAATATGCGGCAATCCGCTGAAGCTTCTCTTTTGCTTTGCTGATGTGCCTTGTGACAGTGGAAGGATTGACACCAAGCTGTGACGCAATATCCTTCATCTTCCGTCCGCTTAAATAATACTCCGTCAGGCAGTACCGCTGAGGCTCCGTGAGCTCCGAAGCAATGGCTCTGCTGAGTATTCTGCGCATTCTGCCTATCTCCTCCTTGTTGGTATCGCCTGAGCGAAATTCGGAATATACCGCTTTAGTGAGGAAGTTTTCCTCGGAGAAATAGATCTTACGCGACACTTCGCTCGAGCTCCTTGGCTCTCTTATGAAGGTATCCTGAGGTTTCAATAAGCTCATTATAGATACCTCTCAGAGTGATTATGTCCTTTAAAAGTGTCTGACGCTCATCTCCTCTGACGGTTGCTTCCATCTTCTTGAGTTTTTCGATGTTTCTGAGAACCTTCTTTGCCTCCTCGGCATATTCCAGGGACCATTTCATATAATCCATTTTTCATATTCCTTTCGATAGACTTCATCTCATAACAAATTGGGGCCGTATTCGTTATATCTGAGCGTGAGATTTTCCTCACACATTTATACTAACACATAATTTTAGGCATTTCAATAGTTTTTTCGAATGTTTGTTCTATTTATACAAAAAATTAAAACCGCAAGGGAGTTTTTTCCTTTGCGGTTTGTCATTTTATGTCGAAGAAAAGGTTTTAAGAAAGCGCCTTATTCTCAGTCTCGGTCTGAGGGGAGTTATTCTCCCCCGATGGCTCTGTCTTTTCTTTAAGCTTCTTTGAAAATACAACACCCTCGTACTTCTGCTTCACACTCACCTGACCTGCAAATTCCTTTTTGCACTCGGGACATACAAAGAAAGCCTTGAAGTTCTGGCTTCTTACATTCCACTTACTTTTCTGGATACATCTTACGGAGCAGTCGGGACAGTCAAAAAACATCTTTGAGCGGTCAACAAGAGGATTCTTAAGGTCTGTGATATTCTTCGCTTTAAAAGTAAGCTTTCTGTAGAATTCATCATCGGCAACCTCGGAAAACTGGGAAAGAAGATCTCGCTTATAAATCTTCTTAAGGCAGCTGAGACTGAGCTGTGCGTCATTGAGTGCCCTATGGAGATCTCCTTCGGGGACAATATTCATAAGCTCTGCACAGGTGGAAAGACCAAGCTGTCTGGATGCACTGCCCACACCAAGATAATGCTCGCAGTAGCTCTGCAGGTTGATGTACTTTTTAAGGAAAGGAATCCTGGTGCCCCCTGTAAAGTAGTTCTGATTATCAAGGAGCGCCAGAAGGTCAGATGTACTCCATGTAAGAAGGGTAGCATCACCGAGAAATTCCGAGAATTTTCTCATAGCGGAGGAAAAGTTATCCTCGGCACTTTGCAGGGTGCTGAAATCTATATCCGTGAGCTTCTTAACAAAGGGGTTTATACCCTTTGCAAGAGTGGGTCTCACCAAAAGAGAAAACTCACCGATAAACTCAAGGTTATCTGATACTTTAACTGCGCCGAATTCAAATATTTCGTTTATATATTTTTTCTGTTTCTTGGAGAAAACGGAGTTCCACTCAAGATCAAGAATTACATAACTCATTTTTTGAATGCCTTCTTCATTCTAAGTTCTTTGGAAAGGATGGTCTTTCTCATTCTGACACTTTCGGGAGTAACCTCCACAAGCTCATCGTCAGCAATAAACTCAAGGCACTGCTCCAGTGAGAGAATTGTGGGAGGTACCAGCTTCAAAGCGTCGTCAGAGCCTGAGGCACGGGTATTGGACATGTGCTTACGCTTACAAACGTTTACTGTCATATCTTCGGACTTGGGGTTTTCGCCTACGATCATACCCTCATAGACCTCAGTACCTGCTGAGATAAAGAGTCTGCCTCTCTCCTGTGCCTGATAGAGACCGTATGCCACAGCCTCACCTGACTCGTGTGCAATGAGAGAACCCTTATGACGGGTAACGATCTCGCCCTTGAAAGGCTCGTAGGAGTCAAATACACTATTCATAATACCGTTGCCGTTGGTATCTGTGAGGAATTCGGGACGATAGCCCATAAGACCACGGGAAGGAATTCTGAACTCAATATGAGTCATGGAGCTGTCACGAGTGCCCATATTCACAAGCTCAGCCTTACGTGAGCCAAGCTTCTCCATAACTGCTCCCACATAAGCTTCGGGAACCTCTATCATAAGGTACTCAATAGGCTCGCAGGTGACACCATCGATAACCTTGGTGATTACCTGAGGACGGGAAACCTGGAATTCGTAGCCCTGACGGCGCATCTGCTCAATGAGAATTGAAAGATGAAGCTCTCCTCTGCCTGAAACCTTGAAGGTATCGGTGGAGTCGGTCTCCTCAACTCTGAGGGCTACGTTGGTCTCAACCTCTCTGAAAAGTCTGTCACGAAGATTTCTAGATGTTACGAACTTACCCTCTCTGCCTGCAAAGGGGCTGTTGTTTACAATAAAGTTCATGGAAACTGTAGGCTCGTCTATCTTGATAAAAGGCAGGGGCTCTGCCTCATCTACGGAACAGATTGTCTCGCCGATATTGATATCACCAATACCGCTGACGCAGACGATATCGCCTACTGTGGCGGAATCTGTCTCAACACGGGACAGACCCTCAAACTGATAGAGCCTGGAGATCTTAACCTTTTTCTGCTCGCCTGACTGAGTACAGAGAGTTGCCTGCTGACCTGACTTGAGAGAGCCTCTCTCAACTCTGCCTATACCGATTCTGCCTACATATTCATCGTAGTCGATATTGGAAAGAAGAAGCTGCAGAGGTGCCTCTTCGTCACCCTCGGGAGCAGGAATCTCCTCAATAATCTTCTCAAAGAGGGGCTTCATATCCTCGCCCTGAGTATCGGGATCGAGCATAGCAAAGCCTTCACGGGCTGAAGCATAAACCACGGGAAACTCAAGCTGGTCATCGTCGGCACCAAGCTCGATAAAGAGGTCAAGCACCTCATCAATAACCTCAAGAGGACGGGCACCGGGTCTGTCTATCTTATTAACTACTACAACAACCTTCTTCTTAAGACCGAGAGCCTTTTTGAGAACAAAACGTGTCTGAGGCATACAGCCTTCAAAGGCATCAACAAGAAGAAGCACACCATCAACCATCATGAGGATACGCTCAACCTCACCGCCGAAATCAGCATGTCCGGGGGTATCAACGATATTGATCTTTATATCGCCGTATTTTACTGCTGTATTCTTGGAGAGAATTGTGATTCCTCTCTCCCTTTCAAGGTCACCTGAGTCCATAACTCTCTCGGCTACTACCTCATTTGTGCGGAAAACTCCGCTTTGTCTTAAAAGCTGGTCAACCAGTGTGGTCTTTCCATGGTCAACGTGAGCTATAATTGCAACATTTCTTAAGTTTTCGTTCTTACCCATTTATATCATCCTTATCATAGAATACCAAATAATATCCAGTTTAAGATTATAACATATAGTATCCTTAATTACTATGGTAATATTATATGAAAATTACTCACCTGAGAGGGTGTATATCAGCAGAGAGTTAAGAGATTTTTTCTTTACATCTTCTCATTATTGATATATAATATTCATATATGTGCAAATTAATAAGGAGGATTCCGATATGGGATATACTATTGCAGAAAAAATCATTAAAGCTCATCTTGTGGAAGGCGAGATGATAAAGGGCACAGACATCGCCCTTAAGATCGACCAGACTCTCACTCAGGATGCTACGGGCACTATGGCATACCTTGAGTTTGAGGCTATGGGTGTTCCCCGTGTTAAGACAGAGAGAAGCGTGGCTTACATAGATCACAATACTCTTCAGACAGGCTTTGAGAATGCTGATGACCACAGATTCATTCAGTCTGTTTGTAAGAAGCACGGCATTTACTTCTCCAAACCCGGTAACGGCATCTGCCACCAGGTACATCTTGAGAGATTCTCAAAGCCCTCAAAGACCCTCATCGGCTCTGACAGCCACACTCCCACAGGCGGCGGTATCGGTATGCTCGCCATCGGTGCCGGTGGTCTTGACGTTGCTGTTGCTATGGGCGGCGGTGCCTATCACATCACTATGCCCGAAATGGTAAGAGTGAACCTGACAGGCAAGCTGAATCCTTGGGTATCCGCTAAGGATATTATCCTCGAGGTGCTTCGTCTGCTTTCCGTTAAGGGCGGCGTTGGCAAGATCATCGAGTACGGCGGCGAGGGTGTAAAGACTCTCACAGTCCCCGAAAGAGCTACAATTACAAACATGGGTGCAGAGCTTGGTGCTACTACATCCATCTTCCCCTCTGACGAGATCACAAAGTCCTTCCTCGAGGCACAGAACCGTGTTGAGGACTGGGTTGAGCTTAAGGCTGACGAGGATGCTGTGTATGACAAGGTAGTAGATATTGACCTTGGTGCACTTGTTCCCATGGCAGCTTGTCCCCACAGCCCTGATAACATCAAGACTATTGAAGAGATCGGCGAAAAGGAAGTACATCAGGTTTGCATCGGCTCCTGCACAAACTCCTCTTACCTTGACCTTATGCGTGTAGCCGCAATACTTAAGGGCAAGACAGTTTCTCCCAAGGTTTCTCTTTCCATTGCTCCCGGCTCCAAGCAGGTATTCAATATGCTGGCTCAGAACGGCGCTCTTGCTGATCTTATTGCTGCAGGTGCAAGAATTCTCGAATGCGCTTGCGGTCCCTGCATCGGTATGGGTCAGTCCCCCAACTCAGGCGGTATTTCCCTGAGAACCTTCAACAGAAACTTCGAAGGCAGAAGCGGTACAGCTGACGGTCAGATCTACCTTGTATCTCCCGAAACTGCTGCAGCATCTGCACTTACAGGTGTATTCACAGACCCCAGAACTCTGGGCGATGCAGTTGAAATCAAGCTTCCCGAGAAGTTCCTCATCAATGACAACATGATTATTGAGCCTATAGCTGAGGCTGAAATGGACAGCGTTGAGGTACTCCGTGGTCCCAACATCAAGCCCTTCCCCACAACCAAGCCTATGGAGGAGACCATTGAGGCATCCGTTGCCCTGAAGGTTGAGGATAACATCACAACAGACCACATTATGCCCGCAGGTGCAAAGATCCTTCCCCTGCGTTCCAATATTCCCGCAATTTCTCAGCACTGCTTCACAGTATGTGACAAGGAGTTCCCCGAAAGAGCAAAGGCTATGGGTTCCTCCATCATCGTTGGCGGTGTAAACTACGGTCAGGGTTCATCCCGTGAGCATGCTGCTCTTGCACCTCTCTATCTCGGTGTCAAGGCTGTACTTGTAAAGAGCTTCGCAAGAATTCACAGAGCTAACCTCATCAACGCAGGTATTCTTCCCCTCGAGTTCGTAAACGAGGCTGATTACGACAAGCTCGCTCTCGGCAACGAGATCGTTCTTCCAAAGGTAAGAAGCATTGTGCAGAACGGCGGCAACGTTATTATCGAGAACAAGACCACAGGTGAGAAGATCGAAGCTAAGTGTGAGCTTACCGAGAGAATGAAGGAGATCATCCTTGCAGGCGGTCTCTTAAACTACACTAAGGAGAAAAACAATGGATAAGATTAAAATGACTACCCCCATCGTTGAGATGGACGGAGATGAAATGACAAGAATTATCTGGGCAATGATCAAGGATGAGCTTATTCTTCCTTTCGTTGACCTGAAGTCTGAATATTACGATCTTGGTCTCGAGCATAGAAACGAGACCAACGATCAGGTTACTATCGACAGCGCTGAGGCTACAAAGAAATATGGCGTTGCAGTTAAGTGTGCTACCATCACCCCCAATGCAGCCAGAATGACAGAGTATGACCTGAAGGAGATGTGGAAATCTCCCAACGGCACCATCCGTGCTATCCTTGACGGTACAGTTTTCCGTGCACCTATCCTTGTTAAGGGTGTTACTCCCTTTATACCCACATGGACAAAGCCCATCACTATCGCTCGTCATGCTTACGGTGATGTATATAAGAACACAGAGATGAAGGCTCCTGCAGGTGCAAAGGCTGAGCTTTGCATCACTGATAAGGACGGCAACGAGAGCCGTGCTACCATTATGGATTTCAAGGGTGACGGTATCATTCAGGGTATTCACAACACCGACAAGAGTATCTCTTCCTTTGCCCGCTCCTGTTTCAACTATGCTCTGGATACAAAGCAGGATGTATGGTTCTCTTCAAAGGATACCATTTCCAAGATCTATGACCACAACTTCAAGGATATTTTCCAGGAGATCTTTGATAATGAATACAAAGAGAAGTTCGAAGCTGCAGGCATCGAGTACTTCTACACCCTCATTGACGATGCTGTTGCAAGAGTTATCCGCAGCAACGGCGGCTACATCTGGGCTTGCAAGAACTACGACGGCGACGTTATGAGCGATATGGTTGCTACTGCTTTCGGCTCCCTTGCTATGATGACAAGCGTTCTCGTATCTCCCGACGGTGTATATGAGTACGAGGCTGCTCACGGTACAGTACAGAGACATTATTACAAGCACCTTAAAGGTGAAGAGACCTCCACAAACTCCGTTGCAACTATCTTTGCATGGAGCGGCGCTTTGAGAAAACGTGGCGAGCTTGACGAAAACTCTGAACTTATGGCGTTCGCTGATATGCTTGAGAAAGCTACTATCGATACTATCGAGTCAGGTGTAATGACAGGTGACCTTTATCTCCTCTCTACTCTTGAGACCAAGGAGAAGGTAAACACTCAGGACTTCCTCAAGGCCATCGGCAAGAGACTTGCAACATACATGAACTGATTAAGTGATCGAAAATACTTCAGGAGGGTGTTTATGAACAAGACAGACGGACAGATTTCTTTACCCGTTATCCGCAGATTACCCAAATACTACAGATGTCTGTGTAACCTTGCGCAAAATGATATAGACAAAGTTTCATCACGTACACTCTCAGAGCTTCTGAAGATAACCGCCTCTCAGGTAAGGCAGGACCTTAACTGCTTCGGCGGATTCGGACAGCAGGGCTGCGGATATTCAGTTATCCTTCTGAAGGAAAAAATCGAGGAGCTTCTGGGTCTTGATAAAAAGAAAAAGACTATTATCTACGGCATCGGCAACCTTGGCCGGGCTGTTATGTGTCACTTTGATTTCAGCAAAATGGGATATGAAGTGAGCGGTCTTTTTGATAAGAACCCCGAGCTTATAGGTGAAGATATCCGTGGTGAAATAATCAGAGATGATGAGACAGTTGTGGAGTTCATTGAAAACAATCCCGTTGATGTGGCTTTCCTCTGCATTCCTACTCTCAGCGCAGAGCGGGTTGTGGAGAAGCTTTACAGAGCAGGAATTCGCAACTTCCTAAATTTCAGCCACTATGATATTGCCGCACATTATCCTGATACGGTTGTTGAAAATGTTCATCTGAGCGAAAGTCTCATGACTCTCTCCTATTTTATGAACGATAAATAATTAATAAAAGCAAAACACCCGAGCCAATGGTTTTATCCAAAGGTTCGGGTGTTGTTTTTATTTTATGAAGTCTTTGAGTTCTGCGAGATCGTCAATAATTGGAGCGCCTGTCTCTGAAAGTTCAACTCTTGCCTGGTGACCTCTTGTATTAAGGATAGCATCTGCTCCTATCTCCTGTGCCATTCTGAAATCAAATACACAGTCACCGATCACGACAGCATCAGAGGGAGAGATACTGTTTTTCTCAAGATACTCCCTTGCAAGGAAAGTCTTATCCCCTGCGTTGTAGTCAGACATTGCAAGCACCTCGGTAAAATACTCGCTGATTCCGAGAGCTTCAAGGCTTTTTCTGACTTTATATATATTTGATGCGGAAACTATGAGCTGGTGCTTATGAAGGCTCTGAAAATATGAGAGCATTTCCTTTGCACCTTCCATGAGAGGGTTCTCTCTGAGATGCTTGTCATAGCCTTCATTGAACTCCTTTACTGCCTCCTCGGGAGTTATACTGCCTTTAATAAAAACAGCTTCATAAAACTTCCAGATGGGGGTATCAACTGCTTTGCTGTAGGTGCTGAAATCAATGATATCCTGATTTCTCCTTGTGAGCATATCATTAACCGATGCAAGTGCGGCATGAATATCATCAATAAGTGTTCCGTTGAAATCCCAGATTATTACTTTATATTCTTTCATTTGATCCTCTCTGACTTTATTATCTTTCCTCAAGTCCCATATCCTTAAGCATAGCTGCAACCTTTCTTCCGTCCTCAGAATCGGTGCTGCGATAATAGTTTTTCAGATTGTCTTTATTGAGATTTCTGTACTTAAAAATGCGTTCAAACCAATATCTGCACCAGTAAAAAGGATATAGAATCCTGAACTTTGCAAGCTTATGGTACTTCTTCGACAGATCTTTAACTGAAGGAAAAATGCTTCGGAGAACTCGCTTTGTTCCCGTATGCTTCTTTCCTGTTTCTTTCTCATAGGAAAGAGCATTAGCAAGAACTGCATTCTTACCGGTACCAAAGGTACAACAGCAGAGTATATAGTCAGCCACAAGGGTATCTGTCTTTGGCTCTTCTCCAGAAAACCAGTTATTTGCCAGGCTCTCAACAACATTCCTGAATTTATGAAGTCGTATTTTCTCAAGTTCAGCACTGAGATAATCATCATTAAGCTCAGCCTTGTGCTTTTTATTGAATACATAGACATCCATAATCATCCTGATTCCTGCCCCGCCTGACTCAAGGTGCTTTGCAAGGTGTGCAAGAAGATAAATATAGCTGTCATCAGGAGAAAGCGAAAGGTAATCACACCCGTTTTCAGCCTTCGCTCTATAAAAGAAATCATCAAAATATCCGCCATAGGTATGATAGTTCTTAATAAGAACGGAATGAACCTCATAGTGGTGAAAAGGCTCGAGGGTTGCATCAAGTTCCTCAAGGTTATAGTTCCTAACAGAATAGCCTCTTCGTTCAAAAATACTGAGAACAGAAGGTATGTCTTCCCTTTTACAAAGAAGGTCTATATCAGTCATAGTGCGCATTGCACTCTCCGGATAATCCTTTTTGATACAGAAACCCTTGACAGGAACTGTCTCTATTCCCTTTTCTCTGAAAAGCTTTAAAAGTGCATCGGCCTCAAAAGATACATTTGTCTCCTTGAGCAGATCAAGTGTGTAAGCTTCCCTGAACTTATTAAGGATATCCTCAGAGGGTTTATCTGAGCTCTCCATCTTTAAAAGAGCATAGTAAACCATACCTGCAATACTGTGACACTGTGCCATATAAAAAACCGAAGCCCAATCAGTATCTGCATTGGGCTTGGGAGGCTTTGTGTCATTAAGTACGCAGGATAAGAGTTTCAGTAAATATGGAAAATTTGCGCTATACTCAGGTTTAGCTCTTTTCATTTTCTATTACCGTAATCTTTCTGTCGATAATTCTGACTTCTTTATTACATACGGCATTTGCCGCCTTTTTGTGTGAAATAAGAATACAGGTCTTGTCAGACATTCTCTTGATATTCTCAAGAAGTCTGAGCTCTGTGGCTTCATCGAGAGCAGAGGTTGCCTCATCGAGAAGAATAATTGGAGCGCCTGTAAGAACAGCTCTGGCAATGGCTACTCTCTGCACCTGACCCTCGGAAAGTCCGAGACCCTTCTCGCCAATAACAGTCTCAAGGCCCTCGGGAAGATCTCTGATAAACTCAGCACAGGCAAAGTCAACAGCATTCCAGATCTCCTCTTCGGTAGCATCATTTCTTACAAATGTGATATTCTCACGAAGGGTTCCGGAAAGGAGGAAATTGCCCTGAGGCACATAGGAGAAAAGCTTTCTCATATTACAGTCAACTGTAAGCTTTGAGCCGTCATTCATCTGAAGATAGATCTCACCGTCTGAGATGGGAAATACTCCAAGGAGAAGCTTTGTGAGGGTACTCTTTCCGATACCTGAAATACCGGTCATTACCACAAGATCACCCTTATTGATACTCAGTGAAGTGTGGTCAAAAATAAGCTCTCTGCCGTAATTGAATTCAATATCGGAGAATTCAATAGACTTAAGATTCTTATAAATCTCTTGGGCATTTATGTTATCATCGTTGATAACTTCCTCATCATCCAGATCCTCAAACTCCATAATTCTCTCTGCTGATGCGAGAGCAGCATAATATGTAGGAATAACATTGGTAAGGGAGTTTATGGGAACACTTATCTGGGAAACAAGAGAAAGCACCTGAGAAAGTACACCATAGGTAATAAAGGGATCACCCACAGCTATCTTTGTTCCGCAATAGAAAAGGCCGAAGAGATATGCAGCGTTGAATGCTAAATTAAAGCACGCATGGGTGGTCAGAGAAATGATATTACGCTTGCTCTTTCTCTTATAGTTTATCTCCTGAAGATCAGACGCCGTATCAACAACCTTATCCTCAGAATGAAAAACCTTGACAACAAGTAGGCTGGAAAGGGTTTCCTGCATAAAGGAACGGATCTTGCCATCAGTTTGAAGAATCTGCTTATGGTAATCTTTGAGCACACCTTTAAAAATAAAGGAAATCGAAAATACGAATACACCGACACCAAGAAACAAAAGAGTAAAAAGCGGATCGATAGAAAACAGAACTATCATAATTCCGATAAGCTTGGACAAAAGGAAAACTATGCCGGGAATCAATACTGTAATAGCATTGGTAATTGTCGCAACATCATTGTTAAGTCGGTTAAGCATCTCGCCGGTATGATGTGTTGTAATCTGAGAATATTTCTTTCTGAGAATTTTATCATACAGGCTTGTCTTCATATCAATAGTAAGCCTTGCGGTGATTTTAAACACAAGGTGATTACTGAATATCGTCATCAGTATTCTGCTGAGAATCAACGAAGCAAACAAAACACCAAAGAAAACAATACCTTTGAGTCGTTCATCTGTTGCACTGCCGAAAATACCGCTTCCTGTAGCTGAGTTGATAACAAATCGAAGCATATAAGAATTGGCAACAGCTATGGCTGCAAGAAGAACATTGAGTATTGCAAGAATAATTATATTCAGGCGTTGACGTTTGGCGTTGGCAAGAACCCAATCAATAGCTCTTTTATCCGTAAGTGTAGCAAACTTTTCTTTGAATGATTTATTGTTTTTCAAAACAGTATCTCCTTATAAAGGACGCAGAGTATATTACTCAAGTAAATCTGCTGCTCTGAGTTCAGCAATAAACTTATCAACATCTGACTTTGCAAGTTCTTCTTCAACATCATACTGCTCAAGCATTGCCTTTACAACATCCTCAGGGGTAGTGTCTTTTTCCAGCTGCTGCCAGAGAAAAGCACCTGCTTCGTTGAGGTTGATCATGCCATTGAAGCTTGCTACAGCATCACCGATGGGAACAACAACAAATGTGTCAGCAACTTTTCTGAGCATAAAATTTTCTTTGATCTTCATAAAAATTTCTCCTTAAAATTTATTGATCCTGATCCATTATCTTAATGACCTCATAAGCAGCATCGTCGCTGTTTGTACAGCCAAAAGAATAAAAAGGATAATTCTCAATAATATCTGAAAACATGGACAAAAGCCTGTCCACGATTTCTTCTCTCTTGGTAAGTCTCACCTGCTGAAGCAGAGAGGTTATTGCCTGCGAAGAGGATATGGGTACAAATTTATTCTCATCAGAGCGTTCTACAAAAATTACAGCTCCAAGCTCACCCTTTAAGTTAGTCTGTATTGAAGTTCCTCCCGCAAAAGGAGTTCCATATACAATACATTTGCCATCAATTAATCTGAAGGATGGCTTATCGTCATTAATAACCACAGCTTCAGGGAAAATCCTACATATTCTACTCGTGAGCGTAGATTTTCCCACACCTGAAGAGGCTGAGAATAAATACACTTTTCCTTTATAAAGAACAGCTGAGCTGTGAATATAGCTTCCACGGTACTTTATAAGCTGCAGGTTAAACCTGTTGCAAAGACAGATATTCTCAGATATTGGAGGAGTTATATCAACGCCTTCTCTAACAAAATACTCGAGTTCTCTCTGAGGAACCTCTATCTGAAATTCCGGAGCTTCTTCCCCGTTATACAGATAAGGCTCGTACCATGATTCTGTCTCTTTATACTGCTGAGGCATTTCTACAATAATATCAGCAATTTTATATAGAGGCATTGATTAAAACTCCACTTCTTTTCCTACAAAATATATGCCTGTAAAACCGGCACAATATTTCTGTATCATTGTGGCATCCTTGACATTGATATCGCCCTGAGAGTCACAATTTGCAAGGAATTTTTGAATATGGTCCAGGAAGCTGAGACCTGCTGAATACTTCTGAATAAGAGTTGCATCCTTTACAGTGATCTTATTATCAAGATCGCTGTCACCGATAAGATATTTCTTAAGAGGAGGCTGAGTGTAAGAAGGCTTTGTTGTGGATTCTTCTGAGGATGATTCTGTCTCAATCTCAGAAGGAGTGGTGCCTGTAGTACTTACATCAGGAGCAGACTCCGGAGGTGTTGTGGATGCTGTTTCGGTTGGTGTTGAATCAATAGTTTCCTCAGGAGTATCAGCAGTTGAGGTAGGTACCTCAGAGGTCTCTGTGGGCGTAGTTTCGAAAGTTTCGGAAGAACTCTCAACTGTCTCAGAAGATGAGGAGGTTGTGGGAATCACATAATCACCGTAGGATACGAAACCTAAGTTATGCTCCTTGGCATACATTTGAGCATAGGAATCGTTCCAACCATGAATGGAAACCTTCTGAGTATTGCTAAAAGCGTTGTCTGCAATAAAGCTTACTGAAGGAGGAATGATGGCTACAGAAAGAGATGTACATCTGTTGAAAGCGTACTCCTCTATTCTTTCTACACCGTAAGCAATATTAACTGAATAAAGGGATGTACAACCACTGAAACAGTTACGGGGTATCGCCTTAAGTGAAGTATCAGCAGCAATAGCGGCAGTTGTTATGCCGGTGCATCCATAGAATGCATTAGTACCTATCTTTTCAACTGATGAAGGAATATTCACAGACTTAAGACCGGTAGCACCATAAAATGCGTTCATACCGATCTCATCAATGGTCTGAGGAATTTTAACATAGGTGATATTTGTGTTGTTGAGAAAAGCTTCACTATTTATCTTTGTTACTTTATTCTGCTGAAAAAGTGAAGGAATGGAAATATTAGAGTTTTTTCCAATGTAGGATTCAATATAGTATTCAGTACCACCATCACCTATTTCATACTTCCAGTTTTCATCCTGAATATAGGTGGCGGCAAGGGAAGGTGTAGCTGTACCTGCTATACAAAGTAAAACAAGTAAAACACACAATAAAAAGCAGGATACTTTTTTCTTCATATGAACATCTCCTTCTACTGATACTATTTATAATATTATATCAAAATATATATAACAATGCAAGAAAAAGCTTAAAACATTTGTAAGGTTTTACACAAAAAAGGGTGGATGCTTATTGCATCCACCCTATTTGAATTAGTTTTACGGAAACTGTTCTCCGAGATCACTCAGGGATTGAAGGGATCAAATTCCTCATCCGGAAGAGTAGCAACAGTGTTATCTTCCACGGGGCTCTCGGTAATGAATGTACTTGCAGCCAGAATAACAGACTGAAGGTTGAATCTGACAATTTCCATTTTAGGTGATTCATATTTCATTATACCAATACCTCCTTACATACCAATAGTAACTTTATCACAATTATTCATTGTTGTCAAGCAACAATTAAGCAAATGTGGTATTGTCACTTACAGTTGCATCCTTAACAGCTGTTTCATATATGTTCAGAGTCTGTACATTACTGATATATGTTGATGTTACACCATCATCTGTTGTAACTGTTACATAAGAATATACATTATAGAATCTGTTCTGATTCTTCTCTGTGTTATTGAAACCAACTACAAACTGGATTCTGTTCTTATTGGTAATATTGTGACTTGTTGCATCCATGAGAGTGCCGTATCTTGAACCATTAATGATCCAACCGTTATTACCTGCCTCTACGAATGCCTTAAGTGTCTCTTCATCTGTTGCTGTACCAAATCCCTTGGATTCAGCCTCAAGCTTTGCATCACTATAAACACCGTTATAATCATTAGCGATATCAAGTGAAGTTACCTGCTCAAGAATTATACCGTAAGAGATACTCTCATATACACCTTCTCTGAGGAGTGTTTCGATGGTGCAGTGGTTACCCTGCCAATCCTCGGTTACAACCTGACCGTTGTAGTAAGGTGTGTAATCGTTCCATCTGCCATAGAAGTGAGGTGTGAGAATGTTGATGATGTAGTCAACGTAGATCTTATCGGATGTGATGTTACCCTTGGAATCTGTTGTCTGCTCACGACCGTAAACAGGTGCATCGAGAGATACATCAAAGTCGTAATTGTAATCATACTTATTCTCGTAGTTGATGGACATATCCTGAGTTACACGATAGCCATAATGTGAACGATATGTAAGAATGATATCAACAGTCTCATCATATTTACCGTCGTGGTCAACATCGTTGTACCAGAAACCCTCACGGGTAGCATTTGCGCTGAGCTTCATAGCATCAAGCTCAAGAACTGTGTTGTAAGGTACCTGATTAATGATAACATCTGAGCCGATCTGGGATGTAACAGTGTACATTGTGTAAGGCTGTGTTGCCCAGAGGTTGAATGTCATTGTGTCATACATAGCACTGCTGATGATCCATGTTGTATCCTTGTAGTAGTCCTCAACGTAAGGAGCATTTGCAATTACTGTGTTGACCCATGAACCGTCAGTAGAGCTGATAAATGCAGGTGTATAAGGCATAAAGTTGTTACCTGCGAAGCCGTCAACTTCCTCATCTGTGAGAATATAAGGCACGCTGTAGGTCTTAATATTGTCGTAACGGTCATTGTATTTATAAACGAGAGTTACGTCAATAGACTGAGGCATAAGGTCGGAATAGAGATTCATGCTGAAGAGCTCGCCTACTGTGTGCTTGAACTGGAAGTAAACGATATCACTACGTCCAACTACTGTGCCGTTGTTGTTGTAAAGGTTATCATCGGAATCAACGCCTACCTCTTCGAATGTAGGATTGCCGTCGCCGTCGATAGCATCGGTGTACCAAGCATAGAACTTATCTGCACCTGTTGCATCAGTTGCAATAGTGATGTAGAGCTCGTCGCCCTCTGTAGCCTCAAGGCTTGCGGAGTTACCCTTTATGAGAGTTGTTCCTGTGCCCTGAGTAATGTTCTGAATACCTACATAGAGAACTGCGTTACCGCCATGTACATCGGGAATGTAATAGTTGGTGTTACCAAGGCCCTGATAGATGTAATGGTTTACATAGAAGGAGCCTTCTGCGAGAGCCTCAAATACTGCTGTGTAAGTAGTACCGATAGCTGCTGTAACAGTAACTGTTGTGTTATTTGAGAAGAGTGTGCCGTCTGCTGAATACCAGCCTACGAACTTGTAGCCAACTTTAGGCATAGCGGAAAGTGTAACTACAGTACCACGGGTTACGTCCATATTCTGGTAGATAGCTTCGATGTAACCTGTACCGTAATCAGCCTCGTTTACATTGCCCTCTGTGTCAATAACATACTGGCCGTTTGCACCCATAAGTGCAACATTTACTGCAAGGTTGATAGTAACGGAAAGGTCGGAGTCACCGTACCATTCACCGTCGTAACGTGCGCCGTTTACATGCTCATAGGAGATGTATGCTCTCTGATTCTCGTAAGCTGCGAGTGTAGTCCAAATTGCTGAGTCTTCATCGTGAAGCTCGTAGGAGTAGCACTTGCCGATATATGCACCTGATGCTGTGTAGAGATAACAGTCAACATACCACTGACCGTCGAGGTTACCGACGCCTGAGTAGTTCTTGTCACCTGCCTGAATTACATAAAGAGCATTGCTGTCGGAAAGTGTGCTGTCGATATCCTCAATATCGTTACCGAAGATGTCTGTCTTCAGACCTGAGTAGTCAGTGTACTGAACGAAATCCCAGTTGCCGTTTGCGATATCAACTGTGCCGCCATTTACACGGCTTGCGTTGTAAGTATCGTTTGTATCCTTGATTACGAAGGTAATGTTTTCCTTACCATCCTCAAGGAGAGCAATGAACTCATAGTAGTCGTATGTCTGGATATTGCTGTAATCAGTTACAACAGTATCCATACCATCACCAGGTGCGTAGTTACTGAATGTAACACCGGAGATGGGAGTTCCGTCATAAGCAGAAGTCTCAATAAGTGTGTAGTAAACGTTATCAAGACCTGCAATGGGAATCATAAGCTGTCCGGGATATGCACCAAACTGCTCATACTTCTTTGCACCTGCATCCTTATACCATGTGTATGATGCGAAATACTGGTTCCAGTTTGTGATACCCATATCTGCCACTGCGTAAACAGTAACTGTAGAAACACCGTTTGCTGTAAGCCACTCGTTGGTGTGGAAATAAACGGGAACTACTGTAGTGTCATCTTCTGTAAATACATAAGAACCACTGTAAAGTCCCTTACCAAGAGATGTAGCTGATACGAACTCTGTACCGTTGATTACCCAACCTGCTACATAATAGTCATAAGTACCATCAGCATTGGGGTTAACCTGAGTTGTGAAGGTAACGGGTTCACCTGCTACAACCTGAGCCTGTGCATAATAGGTGTGGTAATTGATTCTGTTGACAGTATCAATGTCAAAGTCTGTCTTACCTACTCTGTCGTTAGCACTGTTCATGTTGGTATCTGCAGAGTTTGTACCTCTACCATCTGTGCCGATAACGGAAATGGTAGGAACGTTCTCTGCCTTTGTCCAGCTGAACTGACCTGTTGTGGGATTGAATGTGAAGGTTACGTCGTAAGCCTTAGTATAGCTTGTGGTATCGATCTCAACCTTAACATACTTGGGGCTAGCCTGATAAGCACCGGTTGCTGTAAGTGTCTGGGGATTACCGGTTGCGTTCAGAGTTGCGGCATTCCAGAAATGAGAATTCTCATTTGTGGGATTCACGTAGATATAACCGTCAGTTGTGGAGGTTACTTCTATTGTGATGCTGTAAGTGCCGTCACCGTTATCCTCAAACTTCTGAAGGTCATAAGCACTGTGGGCTTTACCATTCCAGTTACCCTGGAGATAATAGCCGGATTCAACATAAGATGTGGGATAGTTTGTTGTGTCAGAACCATTAGTGAAAAGGTTATTTGTTCCGATGGAGAACTCCTTCTGATTCTGGTTTGTACCGTCATTAAACTGTACATTAGTTGCATCAAGAGGAACATAACCTACCCAGAAACCGAGAGTGCTGTTATAGGTCATCTTATCTCCGGGCCATGGTGTTACTGCCTCTGAGCTACCCCATGAATAGATATAGGGCTGTGACCAGTTAGCATCATTCTTAAGGTAGATTGCCTTATAAACCTTTTCGTAGTTAGCAGTAGCTTTTATAGCACCACCGTTTACGACAATATTGAAGGTAGAATTAGCTTTTGTTGTGTCATCTGCGTTGACATAAGCACCTTCAATAGTCCAGCTTACGAATTGATAGCAAGGATCCTTAAGAGTTGTTGTAAGGGTTACCTTGTCGAACTGAAGAACTGTAATTGTTGTAGAAGCGCTTACACCCTCAGAGCTTGCTGTTGAGGTAGCTGCTGAGTTAGGTCTTGTTACAACTGTAACTGTAACATCCTGAAGCTCCTGCCACTCAATATCAAGAGTGTGGTCAGTTGAAACAGCTGAGAATGTGTATGTAAGCTCTCTGCCTGAAGTCTGACTGTCAGCAATCCAGTAATTGATGCCGTAGCCTGAGTTGGGCTCTGCTGTGATTACAACGTTCTCCCCTGCTACAACTTCGATTACTGTACCCTCATAAGGAATAAGCTCGCCGTTATAGTAAAGCTTACCGCCTGCTTCGGGGTACTTATCGATTGTAATAGTGTAAGTTGAGCACTTACCATAGGTTACAACGATATTTGTATCTGCTGTAACATTTTCAAGTGTGTAAGTAAAGGAAGTCTTTGTTTCATCTGATTCATTATAAACGGAGTTACCATTGATGGTCACACTCTGTACGTAGTAAAGGTCAGGAGCAGAAATAACGAGGTCTGCGTCCTTGCCGTAAGCTACGTCAACGGGTGTTTCAGAACCATTGATGGTGATTGTGCCGTTCTGATTCTGCTCTGCAGAAACTGTGGGATTCTCGGCATAAACAATGTTGATCTCACCGTTTGCAGTAATGGTTGCATTGCCGGTGTACATTGAGCCGTTCTCGCCTGAAATCACACCGCTTATTGACTTGATGTAGTAGCCTGTGGGAGGAGTGATCATAATGGAAACAGACTTGTTCTGAACGACCTGAACGATCTGAGTTGCAGAAGTAACAGATGTATTATCGATCTTGACTGTACCTAAGCCGCCTGTCTGGGTAACGGTCAGATTATAGTAAGCCTGAAGCTCAAGAGCCTCATAAGCCTCACGGAGGTCAGCTTCTGCCTGATCGATAGCTGTCTGTGTGGAAGCCTTTGCGCCTGATACGTCATAAGCATTCTCGTAAGCATCTACAAATGCTGTCCAGGAATCAGCTGTGTAATCCTTAACATTTGTGCCGTCACCATACTCGGAAGAGTAGAGAGTGATAGTATCAAGGAGTGAACGACGAAGAGTTACTGTCTCGTTTGTGCCGTTCTGATAGATCCATACCTCGCTTACATTGTTCCATGTATTACCTGTGTAGAGTGTATCCTTAAGTTCGATCACATCGGACTCGGAAGCTGCTTCATAGGTATCAATGGTCCATTCTTTGGGAGTTGTACCATCGAGCCAGTAACCCTGCGCAGTAACATTGCTAACGCTGGTATCAGGTGACTGGGAGCCTGAATTGTTATGGAAGATGATATTATAATAGTCATCAGGGAATACGATTACATATACACCCTGACCCTGATCATTATTGTAAGCATACTTCATCTTTGTGCCGGGCCAAGTAGCATAGTCACTACTACCCCATATGTGTGCATAAATATTAGACCAGCCATTGTTATTTGTACACACGATTGTACGATAGCCGTCAGCAACAAGGAATTTATGTTTTCCATCCTCGAATTTATACCATGTGGAGCTATCGAGAGGATTGCCGCCTGTGCCTGTGCCTGAAAGCTGAGCTGTTACGGAAGAGGAATATCCGTTTGTAAGCTCCTGCTCTGTGGATGAATCCCAAGTAACGCCGTTGAAGGTTACGTCTTCAGGCTGTGCAACTTCACTGAGAACATCCTTTGTTGTTGTTCCGTTGGACTCTTTCAGAGTGAGCTTATCATAGCCGTCATCTGAGAAGGTATAAACTGTGAGGTACTGACCCTCAACGAAGTTAGCCTGAGCTGTTACGTTTGCCTTGGGTCTGATTACGAAGGTCTTGGAGCCTGTGGAGCCCTCAACAACATCGTAAGCACCATTGATAGTCCAGCCTGCAAAAGCATAGTTTGCAGCGGGTGTAGCTGTAAGTGTTACAGTGCCGGGATATGTAACGGATGCAGCACTTGACTCTGCAGTACCGCCTGAGGAGTATGTAACGCCTACTGTATAAGTGTTAGCTGTGTAAACAGCCTGAACTGTTGTATCAGCAGTAATGTTATTGAATGTCTTGTCCCACTGCTTGAAGGTGTAGCCTACAACTGTGGGAGCTGTGGGAGCCACGGCTCCTGAGCCGTAATTTACTGTCTGAGTATCAAGAGTATTACCATCCATATCAAGGAAGGTAACTGTGAAGGTCTTGATCTGGAAGGTGGCAGTAGCTGTGATAGTGCCGCCATCCTTGAGAGGCTTGATAGCGATAGTAGCGGAGTTTACATCACCGCTTGTGATCTCATAATCTGTGCCCTCTGTACCGCTGATGGTCCAAGCCTTGAAATTGTAGCCAGCTGTGGGATTAGCGGTAGATGTAAGAGAACCGGGATATTCAACAGAACCGCCTGCATTTGTAACTGTACCATTTGTATTGTTAGCAGACTCGAATGTTACTGTTGCAGAATACTTTCTGAAGTTTGCGGTAGCTGTAATATCAGATGCAGGAGTGATCTTAAAGGTTGCGGAGTTTACATCACCGGTTACTGGAGTATAAGTACCTGTGATACTCCAGCCTGTGAACACATAACCTGCGTTAGCAGTTGCCTTGAGTTCTACAGTACCACCCTCTACAATTTCCTGCTGTACGGGAGTTGCAGTACCTGCACCTGAAAGACCAACTACGGTCCTCACGGTATTTGTAGGAACTGAGGTGAAGTTAGCAGTAAATACAAGAGTTTTACCGTTTGTCAGAGGCTTAACAGTAATAGAAGAAGCAGAAGCATCACCTGATGTGTATCTGAAATCAGTGCCTGCTGTGCCGCCGCTGACTTCCCAGCCTGTGAAGGTATAACCTGAAGAAGCTGTTGCAGTACTTGTCTTGGAGCTTGTGTAACCAACAGATGTTGAACCTGTGTTAGTTACTGTACCGCCTGTGCTTGTCTTAAACTCGATGTTACTCTTGTTCTCAGAGTACTGAGCTATATACACTGTATCGGAAGAAATAGCACCAACTGCAGGATTCCAACCTGTGAAGGTGTAGCCCTCACGAGTGGGATCTGCAGGAGCTGTGGGAGTAGAGCCTGAAGAGATAGTCTGAACTGAACCTATCTGTGTGCCGTCCCAGTCCTTAAAGGTTGCGGTTACATTGCTTGCTTTAACAGTAATAGTTTTAGTAGCTGTAGCTGTTGAAGTAAGGCTTGAGTAACCATTGGGATGATAAGTAACTGTTGCAGTTACTGTATATGTACCGGGCTGTGTTGCAGTAAATGTGTTGCCGCTGACAGATGCACCTGTACCAACTGAATAAGTAGTGGAACTGATAGTGTTGAGATTTGCATTACTGGAAAGTGCAGGTGTAAGTGTGACTGCATCTCCGGGAGC
This sequence comes from Ruminococcus sp., assembly GCA_045545015.1. Lineage (GTDB taxonomy): Bacteria > Bacillota > Clostridia > Oscillospirales > Acutalibacteraceae > Ruminococcoides. The sequence goes on along the minus strand of JAZQAF010000011.1, from coordinate 24,477 downwards.
TACTGTGGTAGCACTTGCTGAAAGTGTTGCAGTAGATGCAGGCTTTACAGCTGTACCCCATGTTGCAGAAGTTGAATCCGCAGAGAATTTGCTCAGATAGTTCGAAGAACTGCTGAGTGTAAGATCACCTGTCTGATTCCACTTGTTATCCCATGAAGGAGATGTGGAAGTGTTATTACGGGTAAGAATAACATTTGCCCATGTGCCTGCGGGAATTACAACATAGTATGTATTGCCGCTGTAATTAACAGCATGAGCAGACCACGCATTCTTATTCGTGCTATTATTGAAGAAGTAGGCAAAGTTACCATTACCGTTAGTACCTGCTGTCCACCATGAAACAGCAGCCATGTTAAAGTAGAGGCGTGCAGTACCGTCTGACGTGATGGTAGCACCGGTCTCTGCGATGTCAATCTGTGCTGCTGAGGGCGAGAAGCCTATTACTGATGCAGAAATCAGCATCAGAAGGGTCAGCATAAGAGACAACGCGCTTCTTAAAAATTTCTTAGTCTTCACTTAAATACCTCCTATATATATAGTATAGGATTAAGCTAATGCAACAAGCTTTTTCATAATAGCTGTCGCATCGCTTATTGTTACCTTACCGTCACCGGTAAAATCTGAAATTGTGAGACTTAATTTATCAAGGCTCACGAGACCTGCAAGATTCTTCTGAATCATTGTAGCGTCCTTTATATTAACCTTGCCGTCAGCATTGGAGTCGCCAACATAACGAAGGGTAATATTTGCTGAAAGCTCTTCGAGAGCAGACTTGCCGTCTTTCTCTGAGTCGTAAAGCATATTAACTGCACTCTCTGTCCAGTTACGCTCTGCCGCTGTCCAGTCGGTAAGATTCTGCATAACGTTACTGGTGTTGAGGTTATCAACTCCGAGGAAAATCTCACCTGACTCTGCGATAGTGAGTGTAATGTCACCCTCCATTGCATAACGGCTTGAAAGGATGCTTACGGAAAGCTGGGGGTTAGCCTTGGAAACCTGAACGTCAGCTCTGTACCAGTAATATGTAGCAGTCTGTGTTGCATTCTTACCGGGGAGAGCAATAAGAATATCCTTCTGCATTACCTCATCGGAAAGATCAGAGACAGCACCTTCGGTTGTGATGAGAGGTCTGTAACCCAGTGTAGATGTACTCTTGAAATAAATAGTAACATCATACATCTCGCTTACTGCTGTAATTGATACAGTCTTTTTCTCAGATGATTCTTCGAAAACCATACCGCCGACGGTCGTCTTTGCAACAACATAGAAGGTCTTCTGTGTTCCGATTTCGGAATCGAGAGCCTCAACGCTGTATATACCTGTTCCGTTGGAAGCGAGAATATTGCCTGCGCCGTCATAGAACTCGAATACAACAGGTTCTGTGGAATTAGTTTCAACCTTTAGGTTGATGGTCATTCCTGACTCTACTGTTGTGGGAGCATTAAGCGTTACATTAAATTTAAATGCATTGACGTTTACGTCGATATCAATGAAATCTGTGTATGTCTCACCGTCAACTGTTACCTTAGCTAAAACAGTGAAGGAAAGGACTTTATCAGCATCGAGAGCAGTTGTAAGATACTCAAAGCTGCCTGTTGTGTTTGTCTCAACAAGCTCTTCGGTAAGGTCTTCGTTAAGATAAAGCTCATAGGTAACTTCAAGATCAGTAACGTTTGTGTTGGCTTCAAAGCCGATCACGTCACCTGCTGTAACCTCTCGAGGAGCTGATACATCAAGCTCAAACTTGAATCCTACAACTTCCACATCAGCTGCCTCAGAAGCTTCGGAAACCTTCTCAGATGCGAGAGACTGTGCAACAACTGTGTAAGCCGCTGTATCTCCCCTCTCAGCTGTGAAGCTGTATTCCTTAGAGGTTGTGGTAGCAAACTCTGTGCCATCCTTGTAGATGGTGTAGGTGTAGCTACCGTCTGTCTTATCATCGATGGTAAGTGTTACGGTCTCCCCTGCTTCATAAACATCCTTGTCGGCTGTTATAACGGGAGGCTGAATTGCGTAATCGATATCATAGATACCTGTGTGGCTTGAACCATCGGTGGAGATGTATTTATCCATCCACTGGAGACGATTGTAGAACCAGTTATTGAGCCATACTACTGCGTCATTATGATTGTCGCCGGTATCGGTTGAACCCCAGTTGTTTGTGATGAAGGGGTCGCTTGCAATAAGTCCCCATTTATGCTCATCCATTGCAGTGGTGTCTTTAACCATGCTGTAAAACTCTGCGATGATACCGTCAAGATCAGAAACGGAAGAAACTGTACTGTCAGCAAACTTTTCTGCCTCGCTGTAGAATATCTCATCCCACTCTGCAACAACTACTGACCAGAACGCATCGTTCTGACAGAGAGCTGCCTGAGCATTGAAGTTGGAAGCACCGTAGATGGTCTTGGAGTTTAAGTACCAGCCGCCATACGCTGAAGGATCTGCATTTACATTACCGAAGAAATCACTGCCGGAGTTTACTCTGTCTGTATATGTCTTTGCATACTGGCCGAGAGTCCAGTCATAGTCCCATGCAACACCTGCATGAAGCTTACCGCCGTCGTAGAACACATAGTAGGATGTAGCGCCGCCGTCCAGGTTCTTTGTAAGCTCCTGAATGAGATACATCTTTGCGAAGGACTCTACATCGATAACTGCATCAAGCTCTTCGTAGGTAGCTGTGTCATCATACATCAAAGCTTCTGCTGTATTCCACTTATTCATAATGAACTGTATCTCGTTCTTTGTAGCGAACTCGGGATATTTACATACGATCTGCTGACCCTTTGAGGAAATGAAGCCTGAAATTTCATCAACAAAACGCTCGTTGAGTTCAAACTCAAGGAGGAAGCCTGACTCTGCGTATGTGGAAGGATCGGGCTCATCGAGGTTTGAGATGTATTTGTAGTAATTCTTTGTGGAGCTGTCGGAAAGACTTCCGCTTGAAGATCCACGAGTCATAAGGCTGTCATCATCATAGAGAGCTGTGTTGTTAGCTGAGAAATCCTCGTTGATACCGTCAAGGTCAACAATATCTACGAGAGGATCGCCGATCTCAACCTTGTCTGTGAGAAGATATGTACCGATATAGTAGCCGTTGTTGTAAAGGTCAACAGGCTCATAGTCGGGAGCATACTCTACGCCGATCTGCTGAGCAAGCTCATAAACTATCATATTTCTCATTCTGGCTTCGTCAGCGTTATAGGAAACGAGACAGTACTTTTTGCTCTTTGCACTTTCATCGAGAAGCTTTGCTTTTGCATCAAGTGTAATGTTGAAAGCATACTTACCAATGATCTTATGAGAAGCTTCCCAGGAAGAATTACCTCTTCCCTTGATCTTCTTAAGTACAGTGTCCTCGTTCTTCTGAGTACCGTCAGCATCGTAAACAACGATAGAACCCTTTGTCTCAAAATCATCCTTGTGCTCATAGCCCTGATAGGTTCCCTGAGGCACGTCAATAGCCGTGGAAGTAAGAACTGATGATATAGCACTTGACTTATGAAGTCTCAGAGATCCTGAGAAGTCTCCGCCCAATGCGTAAGATGAAGATGTGTAGAATTCGTAGGTTGATCCTTCAGAGGAAACTGAAGCACCGCCTATCGTAAGGCTTGTACCCTCTGATACAAAGAAGGTAAGAGATGACTTTCCTGATGAGTTTACCGGAACATAAGACGGAATGTAAAGATCATAGCTACTGCCGTTTTTATCAGGCTTGATAATATCAAGGGTCGTAGTGGGATCTCCGTCAATATCGAGCCAAAAATCTGCATCAGTTGTGGTACCGCCGCCACCTGAAGAATTGTAAACAGATCCGGAGTATGATGTTCCGCCAACTACGAGATTAGTGTAGCAGTTGTTGGTAGCATCAAGAGGAATGTCTCCTGTCTGGTTACAGTTAGTCCAAGGATCTGTGTCGCTATGGCTACGAGTGAAGATCACGTGGGTATATGTACCTGCTGTTGTGATCTTTGCACCGTATATAGCGCCTACAGCGTTCTCCGTACCTTCGATCAACTCGAACTTCACGTCTATAGCAGTGTTTGTTGAAGAGTTCCAAATGTGCATCCATTCTGTTACATCGCTATGGAACCAGTTTGCACTCCATCCTGAAGGGGTGAAGTTTTTAACGTAAATGTAGTCACCGGCGGCAAAAGTACGGGAAGCGCCGGTCTCTTCGAGGTCAACTTCTGCAGCAGATGTGGCTACGATGCCAACTGAAAATACAGAAAACATCATAAGCACTGTCAGAAGAACTGACATAACTCGCAGAAAGAAGCCTTTTTTAAGAGTTTTCATAGTAATACCTCCTATTTTACAAACTGCATTATAGAAGGGGGCGTACCGAAAGCTTTCACAACGACTGACCTTCGTCGGTGCTGTGTGTTGTGGGCTGCCGACAATTTCAGCAGTCCATAACACACAGCAATTTGCCAAAAGGGTACACTACCCCATCAAAATTTACTCCTATATTATAATACATATATATAGCAAAAATCAAATATTTTTTGTCTGTTCTCAACAAATTGTTGAAATGCCTTAAAAACTGCTCTGTAATTGGGCATTTTGCATAAGTAATTATTGGAAAATAGAATTTAGAGTTTGTTTAGAAGCGGAAAGTGTTGACCCCTCATCAAAAAACTAATTTTATTGACATTGGACAACAAAAAAAAGCTCACCGAAAAACGGTGAGCTTTGTGTGTTATACTAGTCTTCCTGACAAAGATCAGTCAGCAGAGTAAGGAAGAAGTGCAAGATAACGTGCACGCTTGATAGCTACTGTGAGCTCTCTCTGATGTGCAGCGCATGTGCCTGTTACTCTTCTGGGGAGAATCTTTGCTCTCTCAGACATATAGCGGCGGAGACGGTTAACATCCTTGTAGTCAATCTTCTCTACCTTATCAACACAAAATGCGCAGACTTTTCTGCGGGACTTTCTGTGCATAGGTCTTTCAGCCATGATAATATCTCCTTTCAAAAAATAGGAATTTACGATTTAATGGAATCAGAAGGGCAGGTCGTCATCAGCAGGCATTTCCTCAAAATCAGAAGTAGAGCCTGCTGAGAAAGCAGGAGCCTCTGAATAAGAGGGTGCTGATGCCTGTGAATAGCCCTGAGAATAGCCGCCGAAATTGCCGGTATTGTCTCTTCTCTCGCCTGTGAAGGATGCGTTGTCGGCAATAACCTCTACAACGTAGCGGTTAGAACCGTCCTTAGCCTGATATGTGCGGCTCTGCAAGCTTCCGTCAATAGCGATAAGGGAGCCCTTTCTGAAATGTTTACATACAAAATCTGCGGTATAACGCCAAGCAACGATATCGAAGAAATCTGCCTGTCTCTCCTCGCCTGCCTTGACATAATTTCTGTCAACTGCAATACGGAAGGTTGTTACGTTTGTACCTGACTGTGTAGTTTTGAGTTCAGGGTCAGAAACAAGTCTGCCCATAAGTACTACTCTGTTAATCATTGATTATTCGTCCTTTCATTTGCACCCTGTAGGATGCGGCTGTGATTATTCGTCTTCCTTCTTGATGATGAGTGATCTGAGAACGCCGTCAGTGATCTGGTATCTACGGTCGAGCTCTTTGGGGAACTCTGCATCGGACTCAAAGTTCATAAGAACATAGTAGCCCTCAGACTCCTTATTGATGAGGTATGCGAGCTTTCTCTTGCCCCACTCATCAACGCTCTGCAGTGTAGCATACTTCTCGATTGTCTTCTTGAACTTCTCAACGAGAGCCTGAACAGCCTCTTCACCGTTCTTTACAGACAGAACCATAACGGTCTCATAGTTAGCCTTAACTGCCATCTGTTGCACCTCCTTCTGGACTTTTGGCGCTTATCTCGGGTAACCCTTAAGCGCAAGGATGTACGCAGCCTGACCGCTGCGCCGGTTAAAAATAACCTGCTATGCGCATACTTTCACACATAACAGGTTAATTATATCACGAAGTATTGATTTGTCAACAATAATTTTAAGAATTTTCCGTGTTTTCGGTTTTTTCAGATACTCTGAGAGATGAATCACCGTAAATCTTTTCAGAGCCCTCTTCGTCAAGAGCAGGAAAACCTCTTCCTTTAATAGCATTTGCGGTGGTGATAATGATAAATGCCTCCGGATCTATCTTCTTAACTATGCTTGTTGTTCTGTGTACCTGCTGAGGTCTCAAGGCACAAAGAAGAACCTTCTTATCATCCTGACGGAAACCTCCCTGCGCATCAAGGAGAGTGACTCCCCTATCTATCTTACTGAGGATCTCATCGGTAACCGCCTTGTGATGCGATGTAATAATAAAGAGAAGCTTTCCGTTATTTCTGCTCATACCATAGAGAACTGTATCGATAATTTTAGCACTCACAAAAATGAATATTAATGCATAAAGTGCGTTGTCGATGTTACCAAAAACAAAAGCAGAAAGAACGATTACAAGAAAATCTACCCCCATCATAAAATTACCCATTGAAATGTGAGGCTTTTTTTCGTGCATTATGCGAGAGACAATATCCGTGCCTCCTGTGGAGCTTCCGCAATAAAAAATAAGTGCAAGTCCTACACCGCACAAAAGACCGCCAAACACGGCAACAAGCATTGGATCTCCGGTGTAAGGAGGAATCACCTTCTGCATAAATCCCATGGAGAAGAAGTCGATCAAAACTGAAGAGATAAAGGTTGTAACCAATGATCTGGTGAGGTATTTCCACCCCAGAACAAGGCCTCCCCAGAGAAAGATGGGGATATTGAGCACAAGGGTGGTAGCACCTACGGGAAGTGCCGGATACAGATAATGAATAACGGTAGAAATACCAACGATACCACCGGGGGCTATGTTATTCGGAGTTGAAAAAATAGCCACTGAAATTGCATAAACAGCACAGCCCAGCAAAAGGATCAGATACTCGGTAAAAGATATCTTTTCCACAAGTGTTGCATAAGAATGCTTTTTCATTACATTCACCTACAATGCATATTTATTCATCAGAGTTAGATATTATTACTTCAAAGAGTTCACGGATTCTGACTATGTTATCTGTAAGGTAGAGATAACCGAACAGAGCTTCCAGACCTGTAGCGGTATGATACTCCTTGAGGGTACTGTTCTTTGGTGTGGAATTAACATTAACATTTCTGCCACGCTTAAAGACAGCCTCCTCCTCTTCCGATAAAAGAGGAAGTATCTTCTCAAGAGCCTTTGTCTGTGAAGCACAGTTTACAAGGCTTACCTTCTCACGATTTAACTCCCCCACTCTTCTTTTGTCTCTAGTGGCAAGAAACTCTCTGACGAGAAGCTCATATACGCTGTCTCCTACAAAAGCAAGAGACAGAGATGACATAGACTGAGGGGTTATCTTATTCTCTAATAGTTTATCCATAACTTTGCCTTTAATCAACGAAATCGAACTGAACATCATAAATCGACACAGTGTCGCCCTCTTCGATGCCTGCATCTCTGAGAGCATCGATAACACCGCTGTTTATGAGAACATTCTGGAAATAGTTGAGACTTTCATAGTCATCAAAATTAACACTCTGCATAACCTTGTAGAGCCACTTACCCTCAACGAAGTAGATGCCGTCACAGTTTGTGACCTTGATCTCCTTGGTGTTGAGTGTTTCGAGATCAACCTCAGGTATGGGCTCTGCCTCATAGATAGTCAGAGGAGGAAGTGTGGAGAGAAGCTCAACAGTCTTGTTGAGAAGGGGATCAACATCATAACGAATAGCAGCCATTATGGGGAAGAAATCATATCCCTGTGCTTCTACAAACTGACGAAAATCCTCTATCTGCTCATCGCTTGCAAGGTCGCATTTATTACCTGCAACTATCATGGGACGCTCTGAAAGCTCGGGGTTGAACTTTCTAAGCTCCTCATTGATTATGCGGAAATCCTCTTTGGGGTCTCTTCCCTCGCTGCCTGCAACATCAACGATATGAATTATCATTCTGCAGCGCTCAACATGACGAAGGAACTGATGACCAAGACCCACACCTTCCCATGCCCCCTCAATAAGTCCGGGGATGTCAGCCATAACAAAAGAACTGCCGGGAACATCAACTACACCAAGCTTGGGTGTGATGGTTGTGAAATGATAATCTGCAATCTCAGGCTTTGCGTGAGAAACAACGGAAAGAAGTGTGGATTTGCCTACATTGGGAAAGCCTACGAGACCTACATCTGCTAAAAGCTTGAGTTCAAGCTGAAGCTCAAATTCCTCACCCGGCATACCGGGACGGGCAAAACGAGGTACCTGCCTTGTAGGTGTGGCAAAATGAGAGTTGCCCCAGCCACCCTTACCGCCTTTGGCGATAACAACAGGGTCAGGAGTAGAGATATCTGCAATAAGTCTGCCTGTCTCAGCATCCTTGATTATTGTACCCATGGGAACACGGACTATGAGGTCCTCGGCTTTTCTGCCGTTTTTTCTGCCTGACATACCCTGAGCACCGGGACTTGCAGCATATTTTCTCTTGTATCTGAAGTCAGCCAGAGTGGAAAGGTTGGTATCTGCAAGGAATACAACATCGCCGCCCTTGCCGCCGTCACCACCATCGGGTCCGCCTGCTGCTACATACTTTTCTCTGTGAAAGGAAACAGCACCATTACCGCCGTCTCCTGCTTTGACAAATATTTTAGCTATATCTACAAACATGGAATTACCTCCTTAAAAGGGGTTTGAACTCCCCTGCGGGGAGAAATATGCTCACTCAAGCAAAAAACAAAAAGGGGCGGATACAATCCGCCCCAACTGTGCGATATTACTGCTCAACAGGATAAACGCAAGCGCGCTTTCTGTCTCTGCCCATACGCTCGAAGCGAAGAACGCCGTCAACGAGAGCGAAGAGGGAGTCATCCTTACCTCTGCCTACATTCACGCCGGGATGGATGTGAGTTCCTCTCTGCTTAACGAGGATGTTACCTGCAAGAACGAACTGTCCGTCTGCACGCTTAACGCCAAGACGCTTGGACTCGGAGTCACGACCGTTCTTTGTGGAACCCATACCTTTTTTATGTGCAAATAACTGAATATTAATCTTAAGCATTTTGTTACACCTCCGTAAATAAACTAGTAATGTTGTTAGGGTATTGCTTTGATAGCTCTGTAAGATGCAGTTTTAAGCCCTGCATTATATCAGAAGCTCTGAGAGCCTGGTCTGAAGTGAGCTTCACACTCATCATCCCCTCTGAAACCGAAATCTCAGGTGTGAGATTTAAAATATCTGTCAGGGTATTTACAGCCATATAAGCTGCTGAGCTTACAGCCGCACAGACAATGTCCTGTCCATGTTCGCCGTATCCTGCGTGACCCTTGAGGTCAAAGCCCAGGATGGTATCTCCTTGAGTGATGAAGCGGATTTTAATCATATCAGCCTGCGATGGACTTGATCTCAACCTTTGTGTAAGGCTGTCTGTGTCCGAGCTTTCTCTTCTCGCCCTTCTTGGGTTTGTAGGTAGCAACGGTGATCTTCTTGCCCTTATCGGTCTTGATTACCTCACCTGTTACCTTTGCGCCCTCAACGTAGGGAGTACCCACAACGAGACCGTCATCGGTGGAGATTGCAACAACCTTAAACTCAACAGTTGCTGCTACTTCTGCGTCAAGCTTCTCAATATAGATAACGTCGCCGTTCTCTACCTTGTACTGCTTGCCGCCAGTTTCGATTACTGCGTACATAGTTAGTACCTATCCTTTATTTAGACTCGCTATTAGTAGGTATGACGTAAAACGTCAACTTCTAACCCACAATAAGCGGCTTATATACTATATCACAACAAAGGTTTGTTGTCAACAGTTATTTTGAAGTTTTGTTGCCTTTAATGTATTCTTCATAAGCATAGCAATGGTCATGGGTCCTACGCCGCCGGGAACAGGTGTTATCATTGACGCCTTTTCACTGACCTTGTCATAATCGACATCACCGCAGAGCTTGCCGTTTTCGTCTCTGTTCATACCAACATCGATTACAACTGCACCGTCTTTCACCATATCCTTTGTGACGAACTTTGCCTTGCCTACTGCAGCTACAAGAATATCCGCCTCTGCAGTTACCTTCTTGAGATTTTTCGTTCTGGAATGGCAGATAGTCACAGTGCCGTTTGCATGGAGAAGAAGCATTGACATAGGCTTACCTACGATGTTGCTTCTGCCGATAACTACGCAATTCTTTCCTTCTGCTGAGATGTTATAGTACTTGAGGATCTCCATAACACCTGCAGGTGTGCAGGGGAGGAAATCATACTCACCTATCATGATCTTACCAACATTGGAGGCGTGGAAGGCATCAACATCCTTCTCAACATTTATAGCCTCGATAACTGCCTTTTCATCGAGATGACGAGGTAAGGGAAGCTGAACAAGGATGCCGTTTACATCCTTTCTCTCATTAAGCTCTCTTACAAGAGAAAGAAGCTCTTCCTCTGTAGTCTCCTCGGGAAGTGCGAACTCCTCGGACTTGATACCGCAAACCTCGCAAGCCTTTTTCTTGTTGTTTACATATACTCTGGAAGCAGGGTCGTTGCCTACGATAACTACTGCAAGGCAGGAATCCACGCCCTTTTCCTTGAGAGCAGCTATCTCCTTAGCTACCTCTCCCTTTACTGCTGTTGAGACGGCTTTGCCGTCAAGAATTAAAGCACCCATTGTGTCTCTCCTCTTTCTGAATAATATTAGTAAAATTATGCCTACAATTACAAGTCCCGCTGAGAGCAGCTGGGAAACTCTGGGGGTAAAGCCGAATATCTTGAAGGGCAGATAAAGGCTGTCGGTACGAAGTCCCTCAACAAGCATTCTCTCTGCACCGTACCAGATGAGATAGATTATAGCTACCTCGCCGAAGTAGTGCTGGAATTTTTTGCTGTAAAAGTGCAGAAGCACAAAGCCTAAAAGGCACCAGAGGGATTCATACAGGAAGCAGGGATGAACAGTTTCACCGAAGGTCGTATCGCTGAGCATTCCCCAGGGAAGATCGGTGGAAGTACCAAAAGCTTCCTGATTCATAAAGTTACCCCAGCGTCCCATGCCCTGTCCCAGTAAAAATCCGAGAGCTGTCATATCAAGGAGTCCGGGGAGATTTACTTTTCGAATCTTTGCGGTTATACAGCCACCCAAGAGGGCTCCAATAATGCCTCCGTATATAGCAAGTCCGCCCTCGTGTATGTAGAGGATGGATATAAGGTTATCCTTATAATCCGCCCATGAAAACAGCACATAATAGAGCCTTGCGCCTATAATAGCTGTGAAAAAGCCAACTATAGCACAGTCAAAAAGACCGTCAATATCTACGTGGAAATAGTGTGCTCGTTTATTTGCATATAGAAATGCAAGCAGAAAGCCCGTGGCAATAATGATAGCGTACCAGCGGATCTCAAAAGTTCCGAGGGAAAAGGCCACCTCATTTATTTCAAACTCAAGTCCAAGCTTTGGAAAAGATACCTGATGCATATTAAGCCTCCCTGACAACTGAAAGAGCGCAGTTTTTGGTATCCAGCACCATATCCAGTCTCTTCATGATATCTTCCTTTGTGGCATTCTTTATAGCATCAAAGTATGCAAAGAGACTTCTTCCTGTGAAACAGAAGTCTTCAAGAAGATTTGCGCAGGTGCTGACGGAATTAAGAGAAGAAAGTGCGTCTCCGTAGGTTGCACGCTTTGCATTTCTGAAATCTTCATCGCTGATGCCCTCTCTTCTCAGCTTCTCAATATACTCCTTGATAAGCTCTGCACACTTTTCAGGCTCTCTGGATTCGCCGCTGAAAATAAGGCTAAAATATCCGGGACCTTCAAACTGCTCATAAGAGAAGGTAGAATTAATATATCCTCTATCCATAAGGTCTCTGTACATCTCGCTTGTGGAGGATGCAAGAAGGAAAAGAAGTATATCGGTATATGCTACCTCTTCTTCGGTCTGCGCCCTCTCCCCTGAGGATTTGAAGCCGAAATTAAAGAGAGGTACCTTTACGGGAAGCTTCTGCTCCACATATTTCTCCATAACCTCGTAAGGCTCCTCGGGGAAATGGGTAGTTACATCTACCTTTTCTACAGGAGTGAGAAGTCTGTCACAAATTTCAAGGACTGTATCCACCTCTACCTTACCCACAACGGTGAGAGCCATATTATTGAGATTATAGTAGGTGTTGTAGCATTTATAAAGCTTATCTGCATCGATCTCTGCAATGCTCTCAACAGTACCCGCAATGTCGATCTTAACAGGATGATTGTGGTACATTGCACCCAGAAGATTAAACATTACTCTCCACTCGGGAGAATCCTCGTACATTTTGATCTCCTGACCGATGATTCCCTGCTCCTTCTGAACTGTCTCGGGAGTGAAATAGGGACTTGTGACGAAGCCTAAGAGAATCTCAAGGCATCTCTCAAAATCCTTTGTGCAGGAAAAAAGATAGCAGGTTTTGTCAAAACTTGTGTAAGCATTGGCATTGGCGCCTGTAGAGGCATAAAGGGCAAAGGCGTCTCCCTCTTCGCTCTCAAAGAGCTTATGCTCCAGATAGTGAGCAATGCCGTCAGGAACCTTTACATCCTCCCCATCTACCGTGAAGCTGTTATATATGCTTCCGAAGGGTGTACCGATTATGCCATAGGTGGAGTTGTAACCCTCTTTGGGCCATACATAAACTTTAAGTCCGGAGGAGTGCTTGATTTCATAGTATTTCTCTGAAAGAAATAGAGATGATATTTCTTTAAAGTTCATCACTTATCCTCCTTTCCTCTGAGTACGAATACTGTATCAAGTGTCACTTTATTTGCACAGGCAACAAGCTCTTCCTTTGTTACCTTCATAAAATCTTCGGTTGCCTGCTCAACAGAGAGATACTGACCGTCTGAAAGCTGAGAAAGATACCATTCCTCAATACCTGAAACTGTATCGCAGATACTGATAAAATCATTGGCTACAGAGCGTTTGGCAAACTCTATTTCTTCATCGGTGATGTTGCCGCTCTGCATCTCGTTGAGTTCTCTCATAACAGCACTGCGGGTCTTCTCTATATTAGCTGCCTCTATGCCGCTTTCAACCGTGATGATACCCACACTTCTGTGGAATCTTGAGAAGCAGTAGTAACAGAGGCTCTCCTTTTCACGGATATTCTTAAAGAACTTTGAGTTTGCTCCGCCGCCTAAGATGGCGCACATAAGGCGCATAGCGGTTACATCCTCTTCGGGAGTAATGGTATCGGTACGGAAACCCATAAGAAGCTTTGCCTGAGAGACTTCCATTTCCTCGGTAAACTCCTGAACCTTTTCTGCACGACGAACAAATGTAAACTCGTCTGTCTGAACATTTCTTGTATATTGAGAGAATTTACTGAAAAACACTTCTTTAGCCTTATCGGAAGAGGAATCACCAATGTAAATTATGGTAAACTTTGCCTCTGTAAGCAGGGTTTTCCAGGCATTTTTGAGATCTTCTGCTGTAACTGTACTGATAAGCTCCTTACTACCGTAGCGCTTAATACCAAAGGGCTCATCCTTGCACATAAGCTCAAGAAGTCTGTTGTTGCTGTAGCGGCGCTTATCGCCGAACTCGGAATCAGCAAGGTCAAGAAGCTGGCGTCTCTCCTGCTCGATCTCCTCACCTACAAATGTGCCGTCCTCAAATCTGGGTTCAAAAATCACCTTGCAGAGAAGCTCGGAAAGCTGAAGGCTGATGCTGTCGCCGTCCAAAGCATACTTATCATCAATACCCGACACAGCAAAGGTCAAAGCAAGATTTGAGGATAACTTCCTTACACTGCACTCAAGGGATGCACCGTAGAGTGTGCTGAGCTTCTTTGAAAGAAGAGTGAAATCGGGATATTCTCCGCAAGAACGGGTCAGAACCTGAGAAAGCAGAGCAAAGTGGGAAACCGTTTCTTTTCTAAGGGGGATGGTAGCTGTGGCGCTGATTCGCATTGTCTTGAAACGGCTCTCACGAACCGAAACAAACTCAACGCCATCAAGCAGAATTTCACGGCTTACAGAATTCATATTAAAACCTCCAAAGAGTGAATCTGAAAAATTAGCAAATACATATTTATTATATCAAGTTAAGTACAGTTCAGCAATAGAATTATGAAATTATTTTTGAATAATAATTTAATTTTTCTAAAAAAGTTCTTGACAATCGGTGATTACTGAGATATAATAGTCAGGCAGTCAAAAAACGGCGGTTAATCTGTCGGGTAATATCTGCGGATGTAGCTCATCCGGTAGAGCGCCACCTTGCCAAGGTGGAGGTAGCGAGTTCGAGCCTCGTCATCCGCTCCATTCCGTCGCACAAGTTGCGACGGATTTTTTCTTTTATCCCCCTTCGAAATTTGACTACTGAGGAGAAAAACTTATGAAATACACATATACAACTCATGGCGTTTGTTCAAGACAGATCGAGGTTGAGCTTGACGGAGATATTATCAGCAATGTAAAATTCCTCGGCGGCTGCTCAGGAAACACTCAGGGCGTTGCAGCTCTGGTTGTTGGTATGAATGCAGAGGAAGCTATCGAGAAACTTGAGGGTATCCGCTGCGGCATGCGCCCCACCTCCTGCCCCGATCAGTTGGCTAATGCACTTAAAGAGGCTCTTGACCTCTGATTCTTGGCTTTTCGTTTCTGATTCGAAAATATTTAAGCGGCACAGTCTATATGAGACTATGCCGCTATTTTTTGCACACATTATAATTCTGATTCGGAATTATCCTATGAATCTTGACATTATTTCAAAGCCGTTTTCTAAAACAATACCGCTTTCTGAAGCTGTTTTTTCCGTGAAACTTACAATGCCTGTATTTTTCTCACAGTTGCTCCTGTAAATAAGATAGGGCACGGGTGTGCGGGAATGGGTGCGGATACAGAGAGGTGTGGGATGATCGGGACAAAGGAGCACAGAAAAGTCCTCGCCGCTTTCTTTGAGATATTCTACCACAGGGGTAAGAACCTTCTCGTCGATAAGCTCAATGGACTTTACCTTGTTTTCACTCTCGCCTCTGTGACCGCACTCATCAGGTGCTTCAACATGGATATAAACAAGATCCTGACCATTCTTGAACTCTTCAACAGCAGCCTGAGCCTTGCCCTCAAAGTTAGTATCAATATAGCCTGTAGCACCTTCTACATCAACACTTCTCATACCTGCACATATAGCAATTCCCTTGAGAAGATCTACTGCAGAGACCATACTTCCCTTGACACCATAAAGAGAATGGAAGCTGTCAAGCATAGGTCTTGTACCCTCACCCCAGAGCCAGATAGAGTTAGCGGGACGCTTGCCCTCCTCTATTCTCTTAAGATTAACGGGATGATCCTTTAAAAGCTCATAACTCTTCACCATAAGGGGCAGAAGCTTCTCTCTTGCCTCATCTGTGGGAAGATACTCTTTTACAGCCTTGCCTGTGATATCGTGAGGAGGAGTGAACTTTCCGGGAGTGGGATTACCCTTTGCCCACACGAGACAATGTCTGTATGCAACACCGGGATAAAATGAAAACTCATCATTTCCCAGCTTTTCCTCTATGTACTCGATAAGAACTTTTGCCTCCTCTGTGGAGATATCATCTGCACAGTAGTCGAGGATGGTCTTATCCTCATAATTTTCCTCATCGGAAACGGTAACGAGATTCGTCCTGAAGGTGACATCGTCAGATTTGAGATCGATGCCGATACTCATAGCCTCCAGAGGCGATCTGCCTGTATAATACTTCCTTGCGTCATAGCCGAGAACTGCAAGGTTTGCTACATCAGAGCCGGGTGACATATTGTTCTGAACCGTTCTGAGAAGTCCGGTCTCTCCTTTTGATGCAAGAGAATCCGTCATGGGCTTCTTTGCAAGCTCCATAGGAGTTTTGCCCCCGAGGCCCTCAAAAGGCTCATCGGCCATACCGTCACACAGCATTACAAGATATTTCATTGGGATACTTCCTTACTGTAAGTTAGTTTACACTCTGAAGCTCGCCTGTTGACTGAGCCTTGAGATATGCGTTGATAAAGCCGTCAAGAGCACCATCCATAACCGCCTGAACGTTACCCATTTCAAAGCCGGTACGATGATCCTTAACGAGTGTGTAGGGCATAAATACATAGCTTCTGATCTGGCTGCCCCATGTGATCTCCTTCTGAACGCCCTTGATATCAGAGATCTTCTCAAGATGCTGCTGTTCCTTGATCTCAACAAGCTTTGAGATAAGCATCTTCATAGCCACATCACGGTTCTGATACTGTGAACGCTCAACCTGAGATGCAACAACGATACCTGTAGGAATATGTGTAAGACGAACTGCAGAAGAGGTCTTGTTAACCTTCTGACCACCTGCACCTGATGCACGATAAACATCCATCTTGATCTCATCGGGAGGAATTACAACATTGGTATCTTCTTCGATCTCAGGCATAACCTCCAGAGAAGAGAAGGAGGTATGACGTCTGCCTGCGCTGTCAAAGGGAGACACACGGACAAGTCTGTGAACGCCTGCTTCGCTCTTGAGGTAGCCATAGGCATTCTCGCCCTCAATAAGGAGTACTGCACTCTTAAGGCCTGCTTCATCACCGTCGAGGTAGTCAACCTCCTTGACATTAAAGCCGTGGTCTGCTGCCCAGCGGGAGTACATACGGTAAAGCATCTGTGCCCAATCCTGAGCCTCTGTTCCGCCTGAGCCTGCATGGAAGGTAAGAATTGCGTTATTTTTATCATACTCGCCTGTAAGAAGTGTCTCAAGTCTTGCGGAAGCAAGCTTTGTCTCAAGGGTATCTACCTCTGAGAGAGCTTCGTCATAAAGAGACTCATCCTCTTCCTCGTTGGCAAGCTCTATAAGGGTCAGAGTATCATTATACTGAGCGTCCAGCTTTTCAAAGGTCTCAACCTTGGCTTTAAGGTCGCTGGTCTGCTTCAGAACCTTCTGGGAATTCTCAAGATCATCCCAGAAACCGGGCTCGGTTGCTCTGTTTTCAAGCTGCTGGATCTGTGAACGAAGGGCATTGATACCGATAGCGTCTGCATAATCATCGATATCAGGACGCATTCCTTCCAGTCTCAGACGTAATTCTTCAAACTGAAGCATATCTATATCCTCACTTTTCAAAATTATTCTTTCAAAGCAAAATACAACTTCAAGTCATAATTTACCGATTTTAAAAAATCAATTTATTATACCTCAAAATAATCCGAATGTAAACAATATTATGTCAATTTTTTATTAAATAAATAATTTTGTTGATTTAGCTGATAATATTTGGTATAATGCTATTTGGTGATAATATGGATTACTATAATCACAGCTGTCCTGTATGCTCAGAAAAGTTCAAAAACGGCGATGATACCGTGGTTTGTCCTATCTGCGGCACACCTCATCACAGGGAGTGCTATGAGCGTCACGGCAACTGCTTCTTTGCTGATAAACACAGCGAAGGCTTCAACTATAAAGATAAATACGGAGCGAATGCTTCCGATAATTCGGATAACAATAATAAACAGAACCCTGTGTGTCAGTATTGCGGCAAGGAAAACCGTGAAGGAGACTCCTTCTGCTCAGGCTGCTCTATGCCTCTGTCTCACGAATCACATCAGACTCAGCCTTTTACTTCCCCTTATCAGGCACAGACCCCTCCCCCTTCCGGTCATCAGGGTCCTCAGAGGGTACCAAACGCCACCACCTTCGTGCTTGATCCTTTGGGCGGCGTAGCACCTGAGACTGACATCGGCGACGGAATCACAGCAGGAGAAGCCGCAAAGTATGTAAAAAGCAATACGCCCTTCTACACAAGGCTTTTCTACCAGATCAAGGTATTCGGAAGGTCCAGATTCTCCTTTGTGGGATTTTTCTTCACAGGCATCTGGATGCTATACAGAAAAATGTACCTTGCAGGTGCGGTCGTTACCTCTTTGCTGTTCGGTACAATGTTTGCAAACATTTTTCTCTCTTATGCCTACACCAGCTTTCTAAACGGTGCTTTAAACAAGATCAATGAGCTTCTCAATTCATCAGCCGGCACTAATGCCATGGCTAATCTTTCTGATGTAGGGGCATATTTCATGAGCCTCAACACAGAATATCAAATCATTCTCGGTTCTTACTTCCTGATAAGCTTTCTGCAGTTCGTTCTCAAAGTGGTATGCGGACTGTGTGCTAACAGGTGGTATTATAAACATTGCAAAAAACAAATTACAAAAATCAAGAAATCAGCAGATTCAAAAGCGGTTGCTGACAAAGAGCTTCAGACTATGGGCGGTGTAAACCTCGCACTCACCATAAGCATCGTTGTTTCTTATCTTGCAATCAATTATCTGCCCAGCATGTTATTCGGAGGATAATCATGAAAATTACCAAAGCTGTTATTCCCGCTGCAGGACTCGGTACCCGTGTTCTGCCTGCAACAAAGGTAATGCCTAAAGAGATGTTCCCTATTGTTGACAAGCCTGCAATACAGTATATTGTTGAAGAAGCCGCAAATTCCGGTATCACCGACATTCTCATTATCACAAACCGTGGCAAGGGATATATTGAGGATCATTTCGATAAGGCTCCTGTTCTCGAGCATGTTCTCACCAGAGATAAGAAGTACGAAATGCTCCAGAGCATCAAGGACCTTGACAAGCTTGCAAATATACATTATATCCGTCAGGTCGATACTAAGGGACTGGGACATGCTATCAGCAAAGCCAGAATGTTCACAGGAGACGAGCCCTTCGCTGTACTTTACGGCGACGACGTAGTACTTGACGGCAAGGCTCCCGCAACAAAGGAGCTTATCGATGCTTACGGTACATACGGCAAGGGTGTTGTCGGAATCAAGCCTGTTACAAGAAAGGCTATCGTCAATTACTCCTGCGTTAAGATCGAGAATCTCAAGGACAACATCTACAAGTGTATGGATATGATCGAGAAGCCTCAGACAGATGAGGAGATCTTCTCTCTCTACTCCATTCTCGGAAGATGCGTTCTTCCCCCTGAGATCTATGACATTCTCGACCACACTCCCCCCGGAGCAAAAAATGAGATCCAGCTTACCGACGCTATGAGGGTCCTCGCTCAGAACTACGGTATGACCGCAGTTGAATATACCGGCAGAAGATACGATATCGGTAACAAGTTCGGTATTATGAAGGCAAACATTGAGGTTGCTGTTGACCACCCTGAAATCGGTGAAGAAATCAGAGAATATCTGAAAGAATTTGTAAAGACACTATAATATCCCTTTGTGAAAGGACGTTTTCCAATATGAAAGCTGTTATTACTGTTTTAGGCAAGGATAATGTTGGTATCCTTGCAAAAGTTTCCAACACCTGTGCTGAGAAAAATCTCAACATCCTTGAAGTAACCCAGAGTGTTCTTCAGGATCTGTTCGCTATGATTATGCTCGTTGAGTTCGAGAAGGGAACTACTCCCTCTTTCGAGGAGCTGACCGCTGACTTTGATAAGTTAGGTGAAGAGATCGGCACCAAAATACACATTATGCACGAAGACATCTTCAACAGTATGCATAAAATCTGAGGTGCCCCATGCTTGAAACAAAAGATATACTTGAAACCATAAATATGATAGACAACGAGCATCTTGATGTTCGTACCGTTACAATGGGTATTTCCCTTCTCGATTGCATTGACAGCGACATTGACAAGGCTTGTGAGAAGGTTTATCAGAAGATCTGCCGATATGCCCACGACCTTGTACCCACAGTAGAGGCTATCTCCAGAGAATACGGCATTCCCATTATCAACAAGAGAATTGCCGTTACCCCTATTGCTATGCTGGCTGCCGCCTGCCCCAACAGTAACGTTGTTAAATTTGCTCATGCTCTGGACAGAGCCGCAGAAACTCTCGGTGTAAACTTCATCGGAGGTTACAGCGCACTTGTTCAGAAAGGCTTTTCTCAGGGCGACTATGCTCTTATTGAGAGCATTCCTCAGGCTCTCGCAGAAACCTCCCATGTATGCTCATCTGTAAACATCGGCTCCACCAAGGCCGGTATCAATATGGATGCTGTAAAGATGATCGGACCTGTAGTCCTCAAATGTGCAGAGCTTACCAAGGATAACAACTGTGCAGGTGCTTCAAAGCTTGTAGTTTTCTGCAACGCTCCTGAGGATAACCCCTTTATGGCAGGTGCTTTCCACGGTGTTGGCGAAGCTGACTGCGTCATAAACGTTGGTGTTTCAGGTCCCGGCGTTGTAAGAGCCGCACTCGCTAAACTCGACGATAAGGCTGATCTTTCAGCCGTTGCAGATATGGTCAAGAAGACCGCATTCAAGATCACCCGTATGGGTCAGCTTGTAGCTCAGGAGGCTTCCAAGAGACTCTGCGTACCCTTTGGTATCGTTGACCTCTCCCTCGCCCCCACTCCCGCAGTAGGCGACTCTGTTGCTCATATCCTTGAGGAAATGGGTCTCGAGATCTGCGGATGCCACGGCACCACAGCCGCACTTGCACTTTTAAACGATGCAGTTAAGAAGGGCGGCGTTATGGCTTCCTCACACGTTGGCGGTCTCTCAGGTGCTTTCATTCCCGTATCAGAGGATGCAGGTATGATAGCTGCCGCAGAGAAGGGTGCTATTGACATTACAAAGCTTGAGGCAATGACCGCAGTATGCTCCGTTGGTCTTGATATGATAGTTGTTCCCGGCGACACTTCACCCGAGGTTATCTCTGCTATTATCGCAGACGAAGCCGCTATCGGTATGATAAACACAAAGACCACCGCAGTAAGACTTATCCCTGCTGTAGGAAGATCCGACGACGAGTGTCTGGATTTTGGCGGTCTCTTCGGCTATGCTCCCATTATGAAGCTGAGATCAGGCTCTCCCAAGGTATTCATTGAGAGAGGCGGCAGAATCCCCGCTCCCCTGCAGGCTCTGAAAAACTAACCAAAAAATAGTTAAATTATTTGTGTAAATAAGTCAAATAAGGTATTGACAAAATCACCGCATTATTATATAATAATCGAGCTGGCTTGAAAAAGTCAGCTGATACGCGCTGGTAGCTCAGCTGGATAGAGCAACTGCCTTCTAAGCAGTAGGTCCGGGGTTCGAGTCCCTGTCAGCGCGCCATTTTTATATGGTGACTATAGCTTAGTTGGTTAAAGCGCCAGGTTGTGGCCCTGGAGACCGCCGGTTCGAATCCGGCTAGCCACCCCACCTGATCCATTAGCTCAGTTGGCAGAGCACTTGACTTTTAATCAAGGTGTCCGGAGTTCGAATCTCCGATGGATCACCACCGCAAAAACCGCATTAAAAAGCCGTTTTTCTCAGCTTTTCTTGCGGTTTATTTTTTTACTAATTTTAATATTTTACTTATTTTTTATTCTTTTTGTAGTCAAATATGTAGTCAAATTATGAGGAGTCTCTTATTTAGAGACTCCTCTTTTTATTTATAGTCCCAGCCACTTCTCAACTTGTTCCGCTGAGAGTTTACCGCTTTTAATTGCATCAAGCACTTTCTGTCCTGCCTTAGCTGCAGGAGTGAAGTTGTTATTCTTCCACATATTATAGATAGAAGATGCAGCTGCCACTACGAAAGAAAGAATGTTATATGCTTGCTTGACAATCTCAAACAACTCTGCTACTGTATAAGTAGTGGTTGAGACATCATTTGTAGATACTGCGTCTTGATTATTTTCAAGAGTAAGTCTGCCGATGCTTTCAGCCACTTTTTCTATATACTTAAGATTGTGAAACCTTTTTTTATCAGGATTTTTATAGTCTTGAAAATCTCTTCTACCGTTATCTTATATAGTGCAAGCCCTCCCCTTTCGCTCGTGCCTAAAGCATACAATTTATGATCAAAAGCTATTCTATCGTCCTTATCAAGAAACTTCGCATGAATTATTACTATGGTGTTCGTGAACCTCGCTTTAATTATCAGCTTTTTAATCGAAGCTAATCCATATTCAGATAATCTATTTTTTCCTGAGTGAGATATTGTATTTGTTTCGCCTTCACGATAGATATTAATGTTCCAATTTGTGTCTGAACATAGCACTAAAAAGCGTACCGATAATGGTACGCTTTTGTTTTTTTATCCAAGTAATGAAATTCAACTATTAAGTAATAAAAATGACAGAGGTCTGGGGGCAAGGGACTACCGAAAACGGCGTTGCCCAAAACTCTCGCTCTGTCAACTACAGTATATATGAATTACATGGAGATTTCAAGTCTTATCTAGCTTTCAGGTAATCTGATGCCACATTAACTTCATAAAGGTTGACATTTCAGATGATGTTTGTTAATATTTAGTCGCAAAGATTTCCTTTGGCAGTGGGTTTTTCCTGCTGTTTACAACGGCATGTAAAGTCCGTTGGGAGGAAATCTTTTGTTTTATAAAAAGCTATACTTTTTTCTTAGTTATTTTAAATATATCATAATATCTTTGATAAGCTTGACACGTATATAAATTATAATATTATTTCATTGAAAGATGAATCAAGGCTCGTTTCGGACGTAAGTTCGGGGAGTGTAATCATCGAACTCTTGTGTATCTTTCTATATAAGACCACGTTTTAGCATAGCCCTCGTAACGCACGCAGGATTGCTGAAACGTGTTTTTTTGTACAGCCTTCCATAAAAAAATACATCTCATAGAAAGAAAAAGCCGAGTCGTGAGACTCGGCTTTTTGTCCGGGCAATCAGGGCGACGGATTCACCCTGATCAATATTTAATTGTTAAATTTTTGCACCGATACGGTACCTTTATACTAAATATACCACTGGTGAGAGAAACGATCATTTCTCATAATCTCTCTTAAAGCCACAACTTCTGCATCGGTAGGTTACCTTATTTAATCCAAGCTTACGTTTAATAAGACCTGAAAATAAACCTTTTGAAACAAAGCCAATACGGATACGGCCAAATCCTGTAGGGATTCCTGCTCTGAATGGATTAATATCTTCCCTCCACGAACCGCTTTTACCGCATCGTGGGCATTTCGAAGGAATATGGCTCATAGAATCAGCCGAAGTATCTCTTCAGCAGACCCTCGAATGCTTTGCCGTGACGAGCCTCGTCACGAGCCATTTCGTGAACTGTATCGTGGATAGCATCAAGGTTAAGCTCCTTAGCCATCTTTGCAAGCTCAAACTTACCCTGAGTAGCGCCGTTCTCTGCGGCAACTCTCATCTCAAGGTTCTTCTTTGTGCTGTCTGTAAGCTCCTCGCCGAGAAGCTCTGCAAACTTAGCTGCATGCTCTGCCTCTTCAAAAGCAGCCTTTTCCCAGTAGAGAGCGATTTCAGGATAGCCCTCTCTTGCGGCAACTCTTGCCATTGCAAGGTACATACCAACCTCGGAGCACTCGCCCATGAAGTTAGCACGAAGACCCTCTTTGATCTCCTCGGGAGCATCCTTAGCAACACCGAGAATATGCTCAGCAGCCCAAGACATCTTGTCTGCTACTACCTCTTCAAACTTATCATCGCCTGTTACACGGCATCTGGGGCACATTTCAGGTGTGTGATCTCCGTTGATGATCTCGCCGCATACTTTGCATCTGTACTGTTTCATAATTTTTACTCCTTTTAATAGTTAATATTTAAATTAAAATAAACGCTTTGTAAGGTCACTGACGGGAATTTCTTTACTCACCATATCCCGAAGTGAAAGTGAACCAAGTCGAGTGCGTATAAGGGAATTCAGTTCCTTGAACATCTGATGAAATCTGCACTCTTCTTTATTCTTCTGAAAGTTACAGTTGTGGCAATCCTCAAGACAATGTCTGATGGCAATTATGCCGTCAACTGCTTCTATAATCTCAAGAAGCGTGATATCCTCTGATGCTTTCGAGAGTGTAAATCCCCCATTTGCACCCCTTGTGGAGTTCACGATTCCTGCAAGCAGGAGCTTCCTGAGAATCTTTGATGATGATCTGGGTGGAACCGAAAAGGTTTCTGCAAGCTGAGGAGCGCCTATGGGATTCTCAGCAGAGGCAAGTGCCGAGCACATTCTGAGTGCATAGTCAGCCTCCTGTGTTATCCTCATAATTAACAGCTCCTTTAATCAGCACCTTTTTGGTACGGTTTTATTTTATATCATAATGTGACATTTGTCAATAGTATTTTTAAAAATTTTATTTACATATTAAAGAGTATAACAATGAGGGAATTAGATATTGATTTTTAGGTCCATCCGTGATAGAATAGTATCTGTTCGAAATATTGGGCTGTAGCCAAGCGGTAAGGCAACGGACTTTGACTCCGTCACTCGTGGGTTCGAACCCCGCCAGCCCAGCCAGGAAAAGACCTCACCTATGGTGGGGTCTTTTTTACAAACTAAAAAGGGGTTCGAACCCTGAGAGGGTAAGTGCCGTTAAGAAAACAGTTCGGGGAACTGTTTTCAGGCACGAAGTCCGAAGCAACTATGTTGCGAGGATAGATCCCCTGCGACAAATCGCAGGGGATCACCCCGCCAGCCCAGCCATGAAAAACGACAAGTTTCGACAGAAACTTGTCGTTTTTCAATGATATCCGTTCTTCCGAGAACGGATGATATATCTTCGATATGATATCCACC
>JAZQAF010000010.1:0-66356 GCA_045545015.1 Ruminococcus sp. | reverse complement strand
AACCGTCGACCTCTAGCGTGACAGGCTAGCGTTCTAACCAACTGAACTACCGGGCCACATGGTGGGAACAACAGGGCTCGAACCTGTGACCCTCTGCTTGTAAGGCAGATGCTCTCCCAGCTGAGCTATGCTCCCACGTGGATGCCATTTTTCGTGACGCGTATTATAATACTACATCCATCTATAATTGTCAATACTTTTTTCAAACTTTTTTTGAAAAATTATTTTTTCTTTTTGATAAGCTTTTCAAGGTCATTCTGAGAGAACTTATACTCCTTATTGCAGAAGTGGCAGTGTGCCCTTGCAAAGCCTGTTTCATCAGGGAGTGTACGGATCTCCTCCTCAGGCATACCAATAATAACGTTCTCAAGAGATTCCCTTGAGCAGCCGCAGCGATAGGAAACGGGCATCTCATCCAGCACCTCTACCTCAAAGCCCTTTAGTATCTCCTTGCACATATCAAGAGGTGAAAGTCCCTCCCCCAGCATTGTGGTAACAGGACGGAGATTCTTCACATTCTCCTCAAGCTTATCAATGGTATCATCAAAGGCACCGGGGAGAAGCTGCACCAGAAGTCCGCCTGCAAAAAGCACGTTGCCTGATTCCTTATCAACCAGCACACCCAGAGCGCAGATGGTGGGAAGCTGCTCAGAAGTTGCATAGTAAGATGTAATATCCTCGGCAATCTCACCTGAAACAAGAGGTACCTGACCAATGTAGGGGTCGCCGTCTTTGAACTTCTTCATAACATTGAGGACACCGTTTTTGCCTACACCTGCGGAAACATTTATCTTGCCGTTGTCGTAATGCTCGGTATAGATGTGGCCGTTCTCAACGTAGCCCTTAACATTTCCTTCACTGTCGGAAGCAGCAATAACAACACCCAGAGGGCCGTCACCTGCCACACGAAGGCTCAGAGTTGCCTCCTTCTGCTTGAGCTGTGCGCCCATCATTGAAGCCGCTGTGAGAAGTCTTCCCAAAGCTGCTGTGGCAACATTTGAGGTCTTGTGAAGCTTCTGTGCAGTATAAACTATCTCAGAGGAGTCAATGGCAGAGGCCATTACTGCGCCGTCACTTGTTATACATCTGATGATCTTATCCATATATATTCTCCGTTTAAATAAAGTATTCTTAAATTTTCTTTGCAACAAAAATAAATCGCTGTGCATCCCTCTCCGGGCTTTCAAAGCTCATATCTCCGAAAACTCCCAGCACCTCAAAGCCTGCATCTTTAAGCCACTCTCTTAAGGTTTCCTCAGGATATGCACGCTCCTTGAAGCATTCGCTGAAGCGGTAAAACCTCTTGTCCTCCAACGGGACAAAGAAATCAAGGGATATCTCCGTAAGGTTCTCCTCCACGGGAGTATTCTGCCAGACGCAGTAAACCTCCTCTGTATCAAATACAAAGACGTTATCCTTTAGAATCTCCTTATGCTTATAGGGAGTATTCACATCAAAGATGAAAAGTCCCCCCTGATTCATAAAGAGAGAGACCCTATCGAAGGTCTTTTTCACATCTGCCTCTTTCACCATATGGTTGATGCTGTCCAAAGTGCAAAGGCAGGTGTCGATAGTTCCGTAGAGGTCAATGTTCTGCATCTTCTGACAGAGGTAGAGGATCTCCTCTCCTGCTTCATCCGCCTTTTGATGAGCAACGGAGAGCATATCGGGGGAGGCATCTATGCCATAGATATCCACACCCAGCTTCTTAAGCTCAAGAGTAAGGGAACCTGTTCCGCAGGCAAGGTCAAGGGTAAGTCCTGCCTCATGAGAGAACTTCTCAAGGAGTGAGAGGATATACTCTGCACGCTCCTTATACTCAACATTCTCAGTAAGCCTGTCGTAGTAATCGGCAAAAACCTCGTATGCCACAGAAATCCCTCCTCTCAGAATATAAATACATTCTAACACAGACCCTCAGAAAAGTAAATGCCCCATTTTGCCCAGTTGTACAAAGAAACGCTCTATATTTTGTGCAGTATTTCAGAAAGAAAAGCCTTGACTTTTTGGTTTACTCGCTATAAACTAAAGATGTAAGGTTTACAGACGATAAACCAAGGAGGTTTTACAAAATGGATGATATGAAGCTTGGACTTGTTGAATCAAAATTTGCGGACATAATCTGGAGGAATGAGCCTCTCAAATCAGGCGAGCTTGTGAAGCTCTGCGAAGAGGAGCTGAGCTGGAAAAAGCCCACCACCTACACGGTACTGAGAAAGCTCTGCGAGAGAGGCATTTTCAGAAACGAAAACGGCATGGTCTCCTCCCTTATTTCAAAGGAAGATTATTACGCTATGCAGTCTGAAAAATTTGTGGAGGATACCTTCGAGGGGTCTCTTCCCATGTTCCTTGCCGCCTTTACAAAGAGAAAGAGCCTTACCAGAGAGGACGTAACTCTGCTTAAAGAGATGATAGAAAATTTTGAGGAGGAATGAGTATGGATATGCTGTTTCTGAAGATTCTCAATATGAGCATAACCGCAAGCTTCATTGCGCTTGCCGCCATAATTCTCAGGTTTTTCCTTCGTAAAAGTCCTCGGTGGATATCCTGCCTTCTGTGGGCTTTGGTGGCAATAAGGCTCCTCATTCCCTTTTCCTTCGAGAGCCACTTGAGCCTTATGCCCGAGGGTGAGCCCATCCCCACTCCTGCGGCTTTGAGCGAGGTAAAGGAAAGCTCCCCGGAGAACTCACCCGAAAGCAATATATATAATGATTACATAGAGCCTGAGATCGGAAACGAGGGTGAGTATTCGGGTATTGTGATCCCCGATAATAACGTAAATATTCCCGAGAACACCCCCGAAGCCTCTCCCGAAATTATGGAGAATGAGGCTTCGGACAGCACCCAAACCCAAAGCACCGTCTCTTCTACAACTGTAAAGGAGCAGAACGGCATAAAGGTGCTGAAAGTCCTCTCATGGGTGTGGGTATCAGGCATTGCTTTGATGGCACTTTACTGCACACTCAGCTACCTGAAAATCAAAAGAAAAGTTAAAATATCTCTTCTCAGAGAGGAGAATATCTACTACTGTGACGAGGTGAAAAGTCCCTTTATTTTAGGGCTCATTAAACCTAAGATCTACCTCCCCTCAAATATTACCGAGGAGGATGCAGGCTTTGTTATCGCCCATGAAAAGGCTCACCTCAAGAGACGTGACCATCTCATAAAGCCCTTAGGATTTCTGCTTCTTACAATTCATTGGTTCAATCCTCTTATGTGGGTATGCTACATACTTCTTTCAAAGGACATCGAGCTTGCCTGCGACGAGAAGGTCATCAGAGATATGGAGACCAAGGACAAGAAAAGCTACTCCACCACTCTGCTTTCTCTCAGTGTCAAGGAGAGGATGATATCCGCTTGTCCTCTTGCCTTCGGCGAGGTTTCCGTTAAGGAGAGGATAAAATCTGTCCTCAGCTATAAAAAGCCTGCATTCTGGGTAAGTGTTGTAGCAATTATTCTCTGCATTACCGTAGGTGTATGCTTTTTGACAAATCCCGTTAAGAACGAAAACGAAAGTGAGAATGAAAGCGAGGTCTCTGACGCATACAAAGAGCCGATTCCCTATATAATGCTTCCCGAGGAAACAGAGTCCGGATACATTGAATATGCTCACATAAGCAACGATACCGTCTTTAGAGACTCATACTTAAAGCTCTACCCCGATACTGAGAGATTTGAGTTGATGCTCTCTCCCCTTTCAAGCTATCTGCCAATGGGTACATATACTATCGTAGGCGATAAGCTTACCCTCGACTGCGAAGATAACGAGGAGATGTATGTTTTCACCTTTACGAGCAAAGATGCAAACAGCCTTAAATTTGTAGCGGCTGAATCTGCACCCATTCCAAAATACAGATACTCTGAAAAACAGAAAGAGTATCTCCCAGTCTTTGAAGACGGCGCTCTCTTTAACATCAAAGCCTCTCAAATCTCCAATGTCAGTGAATATGGCTATAACGAAATCCTCTGTGCAATTATAAACAGCCATCCATGGAAAAGAGATGACAACTCCTTCCCTATCCAAAATTTTCCCTATGCAAGCTATATGTATATAAGACATTCGGAGCTATCCGAGGTAGGTTATGCACTCATTGACCTTGACCATAACGGCACGGATGAGCTGATAATCTCAGGAATGGACTCTCCATTCGTGTACGATCTTTTCACCATATCAGAGGGCAAGGTTCTTCATACTTTTTCAAGCGGGGAACGCTATGCCCACTATCTCTACGAGGACGGATATATCGAAAAGCAATGGAGTGGTGCTGCAGCCGTTACAGGTCACGACTTTATGAGACTTGAAAACGGCAAACTACAATTCCTGGAAAGAATCACCATTGACGCTTACTATGCCGAAGAATCCGGTGTTATAGATAAATTAGAGGACGCAACAGTCTCCAACATTCGCTTCAAATCAACAAGCAAAAACAAAGAGGATTATGTCCACATATCCTCAGAGGAAGCACTATCCCTTATCGATTTATATCAAAATAAAAGTGAAAGATTGGAACTTACCCTCACCCCTCTCAGCGAATACAATCCGAATAATCTTACGCACCAAAGACACACCGACATCGAAGGCGTATGGGTTGAATTCTCAAATGTTGACCTCTACACAAACAACTACCCCACTCTGGGTATTCATTGGTACAACGAAACCAACACCGACTACTCTTTCGGTGAATACTTTGAACTCCACTACTGGGAAGACGGCGAGTGGATCGACTGTAAAACAGGGCTTCAATCCGCAAACGATATTGCCTATGTTCTGAGATCAGGCGACGACACAGTTTATAACTACTATCTCAGTGGTTACGACATCAGCCGAGTTGGAAAATACCGCTTCACTACTGAGATAGAGCACACAGGCAAATACACCTGGGTGGAGTTCTCCATAGGAAAGCCCGGAGAAATCAACTTCACCGAAGGCGCAAAAGTTACAGACACGGAAAATGTAAATGTTACGGTAAAGAAAATCGACCTGTCTCCCGACAATCCATATATGGAGGTTGAATGGACAAACTACACGAATAAAACAATCGACATACGTGACGAATACGAGATCACAAAATCAGACGGCCAGAGCTTTGAGTATTTTTATTGTTCTCTGGAGAAGTGGTTCTATCAGAGCCTCAAGGAGCTTGAGCCTTACAGCACTTTCACCTATCGCTATAGCCTCTCAGGCTACGCACCCTTTGAGCCGGGCGACTATAGATTTGAAGGCACCTATGATAAGGGCAAAAAAGCCTCAATGGAAATCAGAATCGGAGCAAGAGATGTTATCAAATACACATTTAAAGCTGATGATCTGGTCTATGCAAGCAAGGAGATGTCCAAGGTTACAGCTCCCGAAAAGCTTCCCCTCTACCGCCTGACAAATCACGGAACTTTCGAGGTCTATGATTCAGAAAACAAGGAGTGGAAAACTCTCGGCAACGCTCAGAGGATCCGCATCGCAGGCGACAGACTAACGGATAATTTCAGCTATATGTTCAATGAAAACGGCAGATGGATGGAGAAGAACTCTGCTGAGGAGTTAAGAAAAAGCTGTCTTGAATCCTATGAGGTCAGAACGGACACAGGAGCGATAAGACTTCTCATACAGAAGGGCGGAATTCGCTATCTCCTTCTTGCCGACGGCGAAGAGAGAAACTATGAAGCAAAGGCTCTATACAGACAGAATCCCGACGAGGTACGCACCACTATGAGCTTTGACCTTGCTATGGGAGATAATATGAGATTCTTTTCCTCTCCCACCGCAACCGCCACAATAAATATGAGAGACAGAGATAACAACGCAAATAATATGATGTTCCTTGAGAACAGAAATGTGGGCGGTGTTGAGAATCTTTATTATGAAATATTCAAAGACGGAACCTATACCATTTCTGACAAGGAACACTCTGATCCTGTGATCTCCATATCCATTCGTGACTATGACGAGGCAGGAAATCCTCTTTTCTCTCACATAAGCATTTACGAGGATGACCTTATCAAAATATACGACAGCACCTACGGCTACGACCAACTCTATCACAGTGTCGGTATAACCGAAAAGGCAACCTATGCTTTTGAATCGCTAAAGACAAGGGTAGAGCCTTACTACAAGTGCCTTTACGGAATCGAACCTCATATGTACTCCTACGAGATCCGAAGCAAAATGGGACTTCTTGAGAGTGACACAATACAGCGTGAGCCACACTTCATCCACTATCCTGAAGACGATCTCGTTGCAATGTGGGTTCAGTGGGGTACGGGAACCATCTCCCGAACACAAAAATTTTACAACATCGAAACAGGTGAGATCTCTAAAGTTTTCCCGGGACTTGTAGATTACAAAGATGGTCTTGTAGCTTACTCCAAAAATGAAAAGGCGCAAGTCATCATTACAAGCCTTGACGATCCCGACAAGATTCAGATTATTGATGAATTTGAAAAGGATTTTTCATCTTTCGTGGAATACTTCGCAGACATTGAATTCACAAATGACGGCGAGCGTGTCAAGATAACCTATTATGTGGGAGATGTACGCACTACGCACACCGAATACTTCGAGATCGACAGAGATCTTTTCGACGAGTGATTCGATTTTCAAAAAAACCAACACCATAAAACAAGAAAAATTCATACAGTGTCCCACACTAAAAACAGGATGCAGACCAAAAGGCTTGCATCCTGTTTTTGTTCTATTAAGGTGTATGAATATGGCTTTCCTCTCGTCGTAGGGGCGCTTCATTTCCATCCGTAGGGGCGGTTCACGAACTGCCCGCAAAAAGGCTCCCCCCAGTAAAGGGAGCTGTCACCGCAGGTGACTGAGGGATTGCTTCAGTATTCGCATTTCAATATACGAAGACTTTCTATCAACCGAAAAAAACATAAGGAGGAAAGGTTACGGGAGCTTCGTGAAACTCCCCTACAAATTAATACAAACCTTTCGCAAGCTCCGTAGGGCGGGTGGCTTGCTCCCGCCGCTTTTTATGTATGGACTTATGACTTGTGAACTGATAATATCCGTATTAAAGTGGAGATGATGCGAAGAGAGGAAATGGAGACGGCGGGAGACAAGCCCCCGCCCTACAGTTCTGCTAAAACCTTTCTTCTTGCCGTAGGGGAGGGTCTCTGCGCCCTCCTAAAACGCCTCACGTTTTATGGTATCCAGGGCTCCTTTTTCGATTCTGCTGACCTGCGCCTGAGATATGCCTATCTCCTCGGATACTTCCATCTGGGTCTTGCCCTGAAAAAAGCGAAGGGAGAGAATCCTTCGCTCCCTCTCTGAGAGCTTCTTTATGGATTCCTTGAGGGCTATCTCCTGAAGCCAGTCAACGTCAGAGCTTCTGTCTCCCACCTGATCCATAACATAGATGGTGTCAGAGCCGTCGGAGAAAACGGGCTCATATAGCGACACAGGCTCCACTATTGCCTCGAGAGCCAGCACCACATTCTCTTTGGGCACCCCCATCTCCCCTGCTATCTCCTCCACCGTAGGCTCCTTGCCTGTGCGGTTCTGCAAGCTCTCCTTTATCTGCATGGCGTGATACGCCGTATCCCTCATACTTCGGCTGACCCTGACGGGGTTGTTATCCCTGCACCAACGCTTTATCTCACCCAGAATCATCGGCACGCCGTAGGTTGAAAAGCGGAGGTCAAAATCGGGATTGAAATTATCAATGGCTTTCATAAGTCCTATTACCCCCACCTGAAAGAGGTCATCAGGCGGCTCTCCTCTTCCTGTGAATCGCTGTACCACCGACAGCACAAGGCGGAGATTCCCCTCCACCATCTTGTCCCGAGCCTGCTTTTTCTCTGCCTCGGTGCCGTTTTTGATTATCCTGAGAAGCTCCTGCTTCTCGCTTTCTTTCAGCACCTTAAGGCTTGCGGTATTGACCCCGCAGATTTCCACTTTGCTGTACTGCAAAACAAAGCCTCCCTAACCGATTTACCTTATTATTGGCAGAAAGAGAGGCTTTGATACGCATATAATCCGCCTATTCCTGCAAGGAAGTCCCCCATAAAAAGCAAAAGCCCCCGTGCGTGCTTGCACAAGGGCTTCTGATATTAAACTAAAGCTGAATTTTTCGCTGTCGCTGATATTTTTTTCTTTTGTGAAATTATAACCTCTCAAAAATCTCTCCGCTTATATCATAAATAAAGTTTATGGGAATTTCGGTGCCGTCCATGAGAACAAGGGTGCGGCTGAGGGGATTCACTTTTCTGATAACCCCCGAAACGGTCAGATACTCACCGCCTCTTTTCCTCGTATCGGGCTTAAAAAATGTGATGCTCAAAAGCGGATTCTGCTCCTTATTTTCCAGAGCAACATTGATTTTATGATTCAGCATTTCGATCTGGTATTCGTCAAGCTCCACCATCTCATGGGTGAATCTTGCAGTTTCCTGCACCGCCTCCTCGTAACCCGTGAGAGCTGCAAAGGGAGAAAACTGTGCGGCTCGGTTTATCCTTGACATCCTCGGTCTGACACTTGAGGTGTGGTGCGGAAGGTTTATTATATCTTTATATTTATCACTCATATTATCACCTATGCCTTGTGTCCGCCTATCTGACCGTTGCGGTCAATGGCTGTGGCTCCCTCCTGCAGATTCATCCCCTTGAATATGGCATTCTTGCCGAATTTATGCTTTATATTCACAACCGCATCCTGCATCTTCTTTTCCCTTGAAAGCTCCCCTGAATCAGACTTTCTGTCATAGTCCGTAAAGAGGTCGAGCTGCTCCCCTGAGAAACTCTTTGAAAATTCCGATTCATCCTGCAGCTTGCAGGCTGCAATGGTGAGCCTTCTCACCAGAAGATTTCTGTCAACGATTCTGTCAAAAAGCTCCACCAGAGCATTTGTAAGGGCTGTGGAGGACATGGTCTTATTTGGAAGATTTGCAGTTCCGTGGGCGTGCTTCGGGACCTTTCTGCCATAGTGGTCAACTGTTATCTCCCCCTTATAGGTACTCCGTATCTCTCTGTTTCTGAGGTTCTCAATATCATAGCCTACTGTCAGCACCAGCTGATCTGTCAGAAGCTTCTTGTCAACAAGGTCAAACACAAGCTGGTCTATCATCTCCCTTGCGATAAGCCTTGCCTTCTCGAAGGTGTAGGGACAATGCAGGACCTGACCTGTGCTGAGGCTTGTTGAGGCAGGCCTGTAGGCTTTGACCTCCGCTATAGTACAATTCTCCCAACCCCATGCGTGGTCTATGAGAAGCTCCGCATTGACACCGAACATCTGATAGAGCCAGTCCTCGTATTCAACGGAACAGCGGGCAACATCCCCCATGGTGTGCATACCGTAGTTCTCAAGCTTCTTTGCGATACCTCTTCCCACTCTCCAGAAATCTGTCAGGGGTGTATGGGACCAGAGCTTCTCACGATAGCTCATCTCATCAAGCTCTGCGATTCTTACTCCGTTTTCGTCAGCAGGCATCTTCTTGGCAGAGATATCCATAGCGATTTTTGCCAGATACATATTTGTGCCGATTCCTGCAGTTGCGGTGATTCCCGTTGTCCTCAGCACATCCAGTATAATCATCTGAGCAAACTCACGGGCGGTCATCTTTGCATTATCAAGGTAGCCCGTGATATCCATAAAAACCTCATCGATAGAATAAACGTGGATATCATCGGGAGAAACATATTTGAGGTATATCTGATAGATAAAGGTACTCCACTTCATATAGTGTGACATTCTGGGAGGTGCTATGACAAAATCAAGGGCAACAAAGGGATTCTTCTCTATTTCACGTATATCATAAACCCCCTTGAGAAGCTTCTCCACCTTTGCTTCTCTCTTTCTCGAGGCGTTTATCCTGCCCACCTGCTCCATAACCTCAAAGAGCCTTGCCCTGCCGGATATGCCGAAGGCTTTGAGCGAAGGAGTGACCGCAAGGCAGATGGTCTTCTCCGTACGGCCAAGGTCTGCCACAACAAGGTTTGTGGTGAGGGGATCAAGGTGCCTTTCCACGCACTCCACAGAGGCATAGAAGGACTTAAGGTCTATACATAAATATTTCTTTTCCACTTCCATACCTCCTCAGAATTTACTGTAAATATATAATAACAGAATATATGTTCGATTTCAAGAGTTGATTTCCGGATTTTCTGAATTTTCCAATACAGAATCTGAAAAAACAAAAAGGTGCCTGCCACAAAAGGAGCAGACACCATAGTTTTTATCATGTTTTAATATTATTTCAGAGAATACACGAATCTGCAGATTTCTCTGTCCTCTCCCTGATAGGAGCCCATGCCCTCGTACTCCTTTTCAAAGCCTGCTTTCTCCATAACCTTTACGGAAGCCACATTCTCCTTTACACAGATTCCGAGGATTTCGGAAATCCCGAGTTTCTTCATAATCACGGGGAGAAAAGCTCTTACTGCCTCTGTAGCATAGCCTTTTCCTGCAAAGTCCTTGCCGATATGATAGCCCACTTCCCATTTGCCGTCCTCAAAGGGTACAGCCTGAACATAGCCGATGTATGTACTGTCAGAAAGCAGAACGGGATACACAAGGGGGCCGTCGCCGTTTTCATAGACACTCATAAGAAACTCCACTGTTTCCTTTGCATCCTCAACAGTTTCGAAAACCTCGTTGGGATTAAATCTGCGGTTGTCCTCGTCAAGGGAATTGAGATGCACAGCCTCTGCCATATCCGCTGTAAATTCAGTTATAAGTAATCTGTCAGTTTTAATATTCATATTCTTCTCCTTATCCTTTAAGCTTTTCACAAGCACTCTGCTGTCGTCTCCCCAGTAGCCAATGCGGTTCTCCTGATAAACATAACCGTATTTCTCATAAAGTCCCACATGGTCTGTGGCAACATAGACCTTATCAAAGCCCTTGCTTTCAGCCACCTTTTCTGCGTGCTTCATAAGCTTCTCGCTGTAGCGGTTGCCTCTGTGCTGAGGGGCTGTAAACACAAAGCCCACCCATGGGTACATGCTCTCGTCTCTGATGACATCCTGCCTTGTAAGAGTCAAAAAGGCAAGAAGCTCCTCGCCCTCGAGCATTATGAAAAGATCACCCTCGCCGCCCAGCATTTCAAAAAACCTGTCTTCTCTGAGAAGAGACACAAGAAACTTTGCAGCGCCCCAGTCGCAGGATTCTATTTTATCAATGAGCTGAGCCTTATTGTCAGCCTCAAAATAATTAATGATTCTCATATTCTTTTTCCCTTCAGTCACACACTTCTGTATTCAAAAAGCCGATACATCTTCTTTGAGAATTTTCCGCCGAACACCCTTCTGAATATGGCTTTTTCCATACCCTTGAGTTCGTTTATGAGAGTGTCGGGGGTCATGTCATGCTCATCTGCAAATTTTATATTCTCTGTCTCAAAGGCTTTGGGATCATCTGTACCGTAAACTGTGGTAACTCCCACATCGTTTATGGGATTCTTATACTTTGAAAGCATTGCAGAAAGCTCTGTGTAACAGTCCATCAGAATAGAGACCTCATCAAAGTGATTCCCGATTTCGGTTATGAGATTTCTGATTTCCCCGGGTCTGAGATACATGCTCACACCCTCCATAATAACCACCGAGGCTTTACCCTTCGGAATACTTTCAAGCCACAGAGGATTTCTTGCATCTCCCTCCAGCATCCTGTACTCCTCAGACTCCTTAAAATGTAGTCTGCGTTCAGAAATGACCTCGGGAAAATCCACATCAAACCATCTGTGACCACTAGTGCCCACTCTCAAGACCCTGCTGTCCATTCCGCAGCCGATGTGAATCACCACTGCATCCTTGAGATTTCGGAGCGTCTCCATAATCCAGAGATCAAAGATCCGTGACCTCATACCCATAAAGTATGCAAGCCACTTTGAGCGGGATTTACCCCTGAGCCTGAAGCCCTCTTTCTCCCAGATTTCCTCTGCCTTCTTATCCTCAAGTATTATCCCTTTGCGGCTCACGTAAGCCTTGCCATAAAGAGGAATATACAGGGTTTTGTTTATACTGTTCATAATACCATCCTCAGAAAAATCAAAAGCCCAGACACAGCATCAGACTAACCCTGAGTTCAAATCAAAAATATGCTCATGTATAGTCTTAAAAATCTATGCAAAAATCCGAAAAATCAAAGCAACTCCGTCAGAATCCTGACTTACTGCGATATAGTCTTGCCGTCCCCTCACGAGTTTACTGTATGATACAACACTAATTCAGTTTTGTCAACCATACGGTAACAACTGAACAAAAAGCAGTTTTATATGGAGGCTAATTCCTCTCAAAGCTCCCTTTTTCTTCGCAAAATAGCCAATTTCCTCTTGTCAATTTGTACACTTCACTAGAATTATCTGCTTGATAAAAGCGACTTTTGATGATATAATTGATTATGTATTATTATTTACCTATATATAGAAACTGAGGAGGACAATATGTCAGATAAAAAGCCTCTCGTTACCATGATTACATACTGCTACAACGGCGGCAGATTTGTTTCTAAATATTTCGACGCAATCCTCAGTCAGACCTATTCGAATATAGAGCTGTTTTTCTACAATAACGGCTCCGAGGACAACACAGGCGAAATTGCAGAAAGCTACAGAGAGCGTCTTGAGAAAAAGGGTATCACCTACAACCTTATTCACCTTGAAAAGAACAATCCCCAGACCTGCAAGCTCAAAGTTGAGGCAATCCGCAAAATGAAGGGTGAGTATTACTTCGGCTGTGACAGCGACGATATCATCCACCCTGACTATGTAGAGACTATGGTAAACTACCTTGAGGAGCATCCCGAGAAAGGTATTGTTTTCTGTCAGCTCAACCGTGTCCGTGAGGATGACGGAAGTTTACTCAGTGTCTATAAGTCTATTCCCCGCACAAACAAAGGCGAAGCTATAACGGATATCGCAATGAGCAGAAACACCATGTTCCCTGCCATTTCCTATATGATGAGCGCCAAATGGCTCCACAAGATAAATCCCGAAAAGAAATTTTACATTTCACCCTTCGGCGAAAACTATCAGATGCAGATCCCCTTTTTATATCACGACCTGCAGGGATATATTGAGAGACCTCTGGGCGACTACACCATCCGTGTTGACAGCTTTTCAGCTCAGGTGGATCTCAATAAAAAAATGTATCTTCTCTCGGAAGAGGCAAACACAGTAAGCGAGTGCCTTAAACTCATTTCAGACGAAGCTTACGAAAAGTACGGCCATCTCTCAAAAAACAGAGCTACCCGTGACAGATTCTATGTTTCCCTTCAGATCGGCGATAAAGGGCTCATCTCCGAATGTTATAAAAAGCTCAAAGAGGAAAAGCTTTGTACCATAAAGGACAGAGCTTCATACGCTCTCAACCTCTTGGGTTTATACAAAATAATAAGACATAAATAACTTTACCGAATCGAAGTGAATCCAAATGAAAAAAAGTCTTAAGAACATTTTCTTTGGTATTCTGGGTCAGGTGATAACCATTGCTCTCGGCATTGTTCTGCCGAAGCTCTTTATCTTCTCCTACGGCTCGGAGATCAACGGAATGCTCTCCTCTGTCAACAACATCTTCTCCTACATTGCCCTGCTGGAGGCAGGTGTGGGTACTGCAACACTACAGGCTCTCTACGGACCCGTTGCAAAGAATAATCACGAAGACATAAACGCTATCCTTGCAGCTACCGACAGATTCTACAAAAGAGTCGGATTCTTCTATCTCATTGCAATAGCGATTTTTGCAGGCGTTTATCCCTTCTGTGTACAGTCTGGCATCAATCACATTGTGGTTGTGCTGGTTATACTCTTCATCGGCATCAGCAATGTCATAAACTTTTTCTTTCAGGGAAAGTTCAAAATGCTCCTTCAGGCAGAAGGCAAAAGCTATATAATAACCAATGTCACCACAGTTATACACACCGCTGTGAGCATTTCGAAGATCATTCTCATTATGACGGGCTTCTCCGTCGTTACCATTACCTTTGCTCAGTTTATTCTGAACATTCTGCAGATGCTTTATTACACCTTCTATATCAGGAAGCATTACAAGTGGCTTGATCTCAATGTAACGCCTAATAAAGCGGCTATTTCCCAGAGCAAGAATGTACTTGTCCATCAGCTGTCGGGTCTTGTGTTTCATAACACCGACACCATAGTGCTTTCCGTTTTCTGCGGATTCAAAGCCGCAAGCATCTATGCTCTCTATAATCTGCTTTTCGAAATGGTGTCTAATCTTAT
This sequence comes from Ruminococcus sp., assembly GCA_045545015.1. Lineage (GTDB taxonomy): Bacteria > Bacillota > Clostridia > Oscillospirales > Acutalibacteraceae > Ruminococcoides. The sequence goes on along the minus strand of JAZQAF010000010.1, from coordinate 52,179 downwards.
CAATAACATCCAGTCGGGCTTTATCTACAAAATGGGTCAGCTATGCAATTCAGACAGAGAGGCCTTCAAAAAGCATTTTGAATCCTGGGAGCTGTTTTCCATTACCCTCTCCTTTTCTTTTTACTGTTTAGCCTATATCTTCATACCTCCGTTCATAGTTGTTTATACTAAGGGTGCTGATATAAACTATGTTGATCACTTGCTACCCATTCTCTTTGTATTCATCAAGATTCTTGTATCAGGCAGAACAGCTTCCGGCTATGCCATCAGCTTTGCAGGTCACTTTAAACAGACTCAGTGGCGTGCCATACTGGAAATGATTCTCAACATCGGTTGCTCACTTATCGCAGTATATTTTATCGGAATTTACGGTGTCCTCATCGGTACTATTGTTGCTCTTCTTTACAGAAGCAACGATATGATCCTCTACACCTCAAAGCATATCATTAACCGCTCGGCACTCATAACCTACAGACGATGGATAATTGATATTGCCGTACTTCTGGGAATAGTTTTCATCATAAATCAAATTCCCATGAACACATCCTCTTACATAAATATCATTCTCTGGTGTGTACCTGTAGCACTTGCAATCATACTGATATATTGCCTTGTTGCAATAATAACCGAGCCAAAAACATCAAAACTTATGTTCAATGTTGCAAAAGGAATTTTCCATAAAAAGAAAAACAAATCTGTTTCGGGGAGTTAAAAAATGAAAGTAGTAATTTTAGCAGGCGGATACGGCACCCGTATCAGCGAAGAAAGCAAAAGCAAGCCCAAGCCCATGATAGGTCTGGGAGGTCATCCCATTCTCTGGCACATAATGAAGACCTATTCTCACTACGGTTACAATGAGTTCATTATCTGTGCAGGATACAAGCAGTACGCTATTAAGGAGTATTTTGCAAACTATTTCCTGCACTGCTCAGATGTAACCTTCGACTTTACAGACTCAAACAAGATGACAATTCATACAGAGCACGCAGAGCCCTGGAAGGTCACCATCGTTGATACCGGTTACAATACCATGACAGGCGGAAGAGTAAAGCGAATAAAGGACTTTATAGGTAATGAGCCCTTTATGCTTACATATGGCGACGGTGTTGCCGATGTAAACATCACAGAGCTGGTAAAATTCCACGAGGAACAGGGACATATCGCAACCATAACTGCTGTGTCCGTAGGTCAGAGATTCGGATGCCTCTGCATCGAGGATGATTACAAGATCTCCTCCTTCAGAGAAAAGAGCGACTCCGACGGTTCCCGTGTCAACGCAGGCTTTATGGTGCTTGAGCCCGATATTTTCAACTATATCGACGGCGACGATACCGTCTTTGAGAAAGAACCCTTAGAGGCTGTGGCAAGGCTCGGTGAACTTGACGCCTACATCCACAACGGCTTCTGGAAGCCCATGGATACACTGAGAGAAAAGCTTCAGCTCGAAGAAATGTGGGAAAGCGGCAACGCTCCCTGGAAGGTCTGGTAATATGAATCTTTCTTTTTACAAGGATAAAAAAGTCCTCATAACGGGACACACGGGATTTAAGGGAGCGTGGCTCTCTAAAATCCTCATTAATGCAGGTGCAAAGGTTGTGGGCTACTCACTTGAGGCTCCCACCTCCCCCTCTCTCTTTGAGCTTTCAGGCATTGAGGGCAGTATGACCTCCTACATTGCAGATATCAGAGATCTTGAGAAGCTCTCTGAGGTTTTTGAGAAGGAACAGCCTGAGATAGTTCTTCACCTTGCCGCTCAGGCAATAGTCCGTGACGGCTACAGAGACCCTGTTTTCACCTACGCTACTAATGTAATGGGCACCGTCAACATCTGCGAATGTGTAAGACATAACCCCTGCGTAAAATCTTTCCTCAACGTTACAACCGACAAGGTGTATGAAAACTGCGAGAACAACATAGCCTTCACCGAGGATATGCCTCTTGATGGCCACGACCCCTATTCAAACAGCAAATCTTGCTCAGAGCTTGTAACTCACAGCTACAAGAAATCCTATTTTGATTTAAGCGGCACTCCCGTTTCCACCTGCAGAGCAGGCAACGTGATAGGCGGCGGTGATTTTGCAAAGGACCGCATTATTCCCGACTGTGTCAGAGCTATGGAAAGGGGCGAGACTATTATCGTCAGAAATCCCAACTCAACACGTCCCTATCAGCATGTGCTTGAGCCTCTCAAGATCTATCTGATGATAGCACAGAAGCAGTACGAAGACTCTTCATTCCAGGGCTACTACAATGTAGGTCCCGACGACAGAGACTGCCGCACCACAGGTCAGCTTGTGACCCTTTTCTGTGACCTCTGGGGCGAGGGTGCAGACTGGAAGGATATAAGTGAAAAGGACGCTCCCCACGAAGCAAACTATCTGAGACTTGATACCAAAAAGGTAAAAGAAACCTTCTCATGGTCACCACGATGGTCTGTAGAGGAAGCGGTAACTAAAATAATAGAATGGACTAAGATTTATCTTTCAAATGGAGACATTCCCTCTATTATGGATAAACAAATATCCGAGTTCTTCACTTAAGGTGTGTTATTATTATGTTTAAAAACAAAACTGAAGCACAGGCAAGGGCAGAAATACTTTCTCTTGTGGCTGAGTACTGTGATACCTATCTGGGTCAAAGGATTTTCAAAAAAGGTGACACCATCAATTATGCAGGAAGAGTTTTTGACCACCAAGAAATGATAAATCTCGTAGATTCCTCCCTTGATTTCTGGCTCACCTCAGGTCGCTACTGCGAGGAATTTGAAAGACGCTTTGGCGAGTATCTGGGTACAAAATTCGTGTCCCTTGTAAACTCAGGCTCCTCAGCAAACCTTCTTGCATTCTATGCCCTTACCTCTCATCTTCTGGGAGAAAGAAGAATCCGAAGAGGCGACGAGGTTATCACCGTTGCCGCAGGCTTCCCCACAACCATCTCCCCCATTATCCAGTTCGGTGCCGTTCCTGTATTTGTGGATGTAACAATTCCTCAGTACAACATTGACACCGCACAGCTCGAGGCTGCACTTTCCGAAAAGACAAAGGCAGTAATGCTTGCTCATACTCTGGGTAATCCCTTTGACCTGAAATCAGTAAATGACTTCTGCAAAAAGCACAACCTCTGGCTTATTGAGGATAACTGCGATGCTCTCGGCAGCAAATACACCATTGACGGTAATGAATATATCACAGGTACTATCGGTGATATCGGCACCTCCAGCTTCTATCCTCCCCACCATATAACTATGGGTGAAGGCGGTGCTGTATATACAAAGGATCCCCTGCTACACAAGATAATCCGCTCTCTCAGAGACTGGGGCAAAGACTGCGTATGTCCTCCCGGTATGGACAATCTATGCAAGCACCGCTTTGACAGACAGTACGGCGAGCTCCCCTTAGGCTACGACCACAAGTACGTTTACAGCCACTTCGGCTTTAACCTCAAGGTTACAGAGATGCAGGCAGCCATCGGCTGTGCTCAGCTTGAAAAGTTCCCCGCCTTTGTTGAGAAGAGAAAGTACAACTTCGCACGCCTTAAAAAGGCTCTTGAGTGCATAGAGGACAAGATCATCCTCCCCACTCCTTGTGAGAACAGCGATCCCTCATGGTTTGGCTTCCTCATCACCTGCAAAGAGGGCATCTCCAAGAACCGTGTAGTTCAGTACTGCGAGGATCACGGCGTTCAGACAAGAATGCTCTTTGCAGGAAACATCACAAAACAGCCTGTGTTTGACGAGATGAGAGCATCAGGCGAGGGCTACCGTATCGTAGGTAATCTTGACACCACAAACAGAATTATGATGAACACATTCTGGGTAGGCGTTTATCCCGGTATGACAGACGAAAAGATAGATTATATGTCTAAGACTATTATAGATGCAGTAAACAACGCATAATTAATCAAGGAGAACACTTATGAAGGTCAAAGTATCCGACTATATCGCTCAGTTCCTTGTAGATAACGGAATCAAAGACTGCTTCACAGTCGTAGGCGGCGGTGCAATGCACCTCAATGACGCTTTCGGACATCAGAAGGGACTTCGCTGCACCTATAACCACCACGAACAAGCCTCTGCCATTGCCGCAGAAGCCTATGCAAGAATTAATAATAAAATCGCACTCTGCTGTGTGACCACAGGTCCCGGCGGCACCAACGCCATCACAGGCGTTGTGGGTGCCTGGCTTGACTCTATTCCCATGTTGGTAATCAGCGGTCAGGTAAGATACGACACCACCGCCAGAAGCACAGGCCTTCCTCTTCGTGCTATGGGCGATCAGGAGTTTGACATCTGCAAGTCAGTTGAGTGTATGACCAAATACTGCGAGATGGTAATTGATCCTCTCAAAATCCGTTACTGTCTGCAGAAGGCTCTCTATATGGCAAAAGAGGGTCGCCCCGGTCCCTCTTGGCTTGATATCCCCCTGAATGTTCAGGGTGCATATATCGACACCGATGACCTCTATCCTGACTTCACACCTGAAGAGAATAATTACGAGGCAAAGGACGAGGACATTAAGGCTATCATCGAGGCAGTAAAGAAAGCAAAGCGCCCCGTAATCAACGCAGGCTCCGCTATCAGAGGAAGCTCCTCCTTTGAGCTTTTCTGTGAGCTTACAAAGAAGCTTAACATCCCCGTTGTTACAGGCTGGAACAGCATTGATGCTATTGAGGACGAGAATCCTCTCTACGTCGGCAGAGCAGGTATCATGGGCGACAGACCCGGCAACTTCGCAGTTCAGAACAGCGACCTTGTACTCTCCTTGGGCTCACGTCTTTCCATAAGACAGGTAGGCTACAACTTCAAAACTTGGGCAAGAGAAGCTTATGTTATCAGCGTCGATATTGATGAGGCTGAGCTTAAGAAACCCACCCTTCACATTGACCTTCCAATCTGTGCAGATGTTCACTCTGTTATCGAGAAGCTCGTAAAAGCTCTTCCCGATGAGCCTCTCTTCAAGGGCGAGGACTGGATAAAGATCTGTCAGGGCTGGAAGAAGGACTATCCCGTTGTTTTACCTAAGCACTACGAGGACAAGAACCTTGCCAATGTATATGCCTTCATCAAGGAGCTTTCAAAGCGTCTGCCCGAAGGCTACACCACCGTAGTAGGCAACGGCTCCGCCTGTGTTGTAGGCTCCCACGGCTATGAAATTCACAAAAACTCCCGATTCCTTATAAACAGCGCCATTGCCTCTATGGGCTATGATCTGCCTGCCGCTATCGGTGCTTGTGTGGCACTGGGTGGTGAGGAGATCGTCTGCATCAGCGGTGACGGCTCTATCCAGATGAATCTTCAGGAGCTTCAGACAATTCTCACAAACAAGCTCCCCATCAAGATATTTGTTATCAACAACAGCGGATACCACTCCATCCGCCAAACTCAGACAAACTTCTTCGAGCTTCCCTATGTAGGCATCGGCCCCGATTCTCAGGACCTTGAGTTCCCTGAGCTTTCAAAGCTTGCAGCAGCTTACGGCTACATTTATGAATCCTGCAAATCAAATGACGAGCTGAATACCTTCCTCGATAAGGTATTCGCCACAGAAGGTGCCGTGCTTGCAGAAGTATTCGTCAGCAAGGAGCAACGCTTTGAGCCCAAATCCTCTGCAAAGAGACTTCCTGACGGCACAATGGTATCTCCCCCTCTTGAGGACCTCTCTCCCTTCCTCCCCGACGAGGAAATGGACAAGATCATGATAATTCCCAGAGTATGATTAAGAGAGCCGTAATAACAGGAGCAACAGGCGCTGTGGGCACAGCCCTGACAGACGCTCTTGTAAAGAATAATATCGAAGTTCTCATCCTTGTCCGCCGTGGCGGAAGGCTTGAGAAAATTCAGAAGCATCCCTCTATAAAGGTCTGCTTCTGTGCCCTCGACGAAATGAAAAGTGCCGACCTTTCAGAATTCGGCACCTTTGATGCCTTCTTCCATCTTGCATGGTCAGGCACCTACGGAAATGAGAGAAACGATGCCTCTATGCAGGAGAAGAACATCCGATACGAGCTTGATGCCATTGAACTTGCACACAGAATGGGCTGTAGGGTCTTTGTAAGTGCAGGAAGTCAGGCCGAAAACGGAAGACTTCCCAAAAGTGCGAGGCTCTCTGCAGATTCCCCTGAAAATCCACAAAGCGAATACGGAAAAGCAAAGCTTGCTGCAGGAAAGCTTGGAAGGGTAAGAGCCTCTCAGCTCGGAATCAGATATAACCGCATCCGTATTCTCTCCGCCTATGGTCCCGGGGATGGTAGTCACACTATGGTGATGAGCACCATAATAAAGCTCCTCAAAGGTAAGAGAGCAGAGTTTACCAAAGGTGAACAACTATGGGACTTCATCTATAACGGCGATGTGGCAAATGCTTTTCTTGCAGTTGCCGAAAATGGAAAAGACGGTGCAGTGTATCCTTTAGGAAGCGGTAAGGTAAGACCTCTCAGAGAATACATAGAGATAATCAGAGACACCGCCTCACCCGAGGCAGAGTGCCATTTCGGAAGCATTGATTACTTCCCGAATCAGGTCATGTATCTCTGCGCCGATATTTCAAAGCTTCAGGAAGATACAGGCTTTACCCCTGAGACCTCCTTTGAAGAGGGCATAAAAAGCACCGTAGAATGGTGCAGAGAAAACTGCATTAATTAACACAAAACTCCCTTGAGTCCTTCGACCCAAGGGAGTAATTTTATGCCTCTGTTTATATTAATTTCTTATTATCTCTGTACTCTGCCTGAACCGTCTCCGCCTGCAAGCTTCATAACTTCAGAAACAGAAACTCTGTTGAAGTCGCCCTCTACGGTATGCTTCAGAGCTGAAGCGGCAACTGCAAATTCTATAGTGTCCTGAGGTGCTTTGCCCTCTAAAACAGAGTAGATAAGACCTGCGCCGAAGGAGTCACCGCCGCCTACACGATCCACGATATGCAGATGATAGCTCTTTGAGAAGTAGTAGTCATTTCCGTCATAGAGCATACCTGCCCAGTCATTGTCGCTGGCAGAAATTGAAGTTCTCAGAGTGATGGCAACCTTCTCGAAGCCGAACTTATCCGAGAGCTGTTTTGCCACAGACTTATAACCCTCGTGGTTGAGCTTGCCGCCGTAAATATCCGTATTCTCTGCCTCGATACCGAACACGTCCTTAGCATCCTCTTCGTTTGCAATGCAGACATCCACGTAGTCGCAAAGTTCTGTCATAGCCACTCTTGCCTCATCACGGGTCCAGAGCTTGCCTCGGTAGTTTAAGTCGCAGGAGATCTTGATACCCTTGCTCTTTGCAGCCTTGCAAGCCTCAACACAGAGGTCCTTGACATTACTGCCCAGTGCAGGAGTGATACCCGTAAAATGGAACCAGTCTGCACCCTCAAAGATCCTGTCCCAGTCAAAGTCCTCAGAGGTAGCCTGAGCGATAGCAGAATTTGCTCTGTCATAGATGCACACAGAGCCACGCTGAGAAGCACCCTTCTCAAGGAAATAAATGCCGACTCTGTCTCCTCCTCGGGTGATTAATTTTGTATCAACACCGAAATAGCGAAGACTGTCCACAGCCGCCCGACCTATGGCGTGCTTTGGAAGCTTGGTTACATAGGCACTGTCAAGGCCGAAACTTGCAAGAGAAACTGCAACATTCGCCTCACTGCCGCCAAAGGTGGCCTGCATCTGGTCATTCTGGAAGAAGCGATAATAGCCGCAAGGTGCAAGGCGAAGCATGATCTCGCCGAATGTGATTACTCTTTTCATTTGCTCTCAGTCTCCATTTTCTCAAGTGATTCCTTCACGAAGAAGCTGCCACCGATAGCCGCAACCTTATCAAACGCAAGGAACTCATCAATATTTCCTCTGTCAACTCCCCCTGTGGGGATGAATTTAACCTGAGGGAAAGGAGCTGAGAGAGCTTTAAGTGCTTTAAGTCCTCCATAGACATTGGCAGGGAAAAACTTAACTGTTGTTAACCCCAGGTCAAGTGCCTGCATAATTTCCGTGGGTGTAACACAGCCGGGATAGTAAGGCACCCCACGCTCACGGCAGACCTCAGCAACAGAAACGGAAAGTCCGGGAGAAACAATGAACTCTGCTCCTGCATTTATTGCATCCTCGCACTGCACCCTGTTAATAACGGTGCTTGCTCCGATGCTCATTTCGGGATAATTCTTCTTAGCATACTCGATAGCTTCTCTGGCACAAGCGGTACGGAAGGTGATCTCAGCGGTATTGATGCCGTTGTTTTTAAGAGCTCTTAAGATTCTGTCTGTATCGGCAAGGTCTTTGATAACTACTACGGGTATAATCTTTTCCATTTGTTATCCTCTTTTACTGAATATTTGTCAATCGGCGTGTTTATGAAAACTCACACCACATACCATTATAACAATACCATATTTTGTGTAATCTGCCAAGTCTTTTCCGTAAATTCTTTTGAATCGGAAGAAAAACACAGAATACAAACAAAAAAGCGGAGTGATTTCTCACTCCGCTGATTTTATATGTGATGATTACTTATTGAAGATGGACATAATATCGTAGAAATTGTCGTCCTCTTCCTCAGCCTTCTCAGCCTTGGCAGCAGTTGCATCGGCACCCTTTGTCTTGATGGTCTTTGCGCCATCTGCAGGGAAGCCTGTAGCGATAACTGTAACGCTGATCTCGTCCTTCATCTCTTCGTTAACAACAGCACCCCAGATGATGTTTGCATCCTCTGCAACCTTATCGGAGATCATGGAAGAAGCAACGTCGATATCATCAAGGCTTACATCAGGTGAGCAGGTGATGTTGATGATAACACCCTGTGCACCGTCGATGGTTGTCTCGAGGAGGGGGCTGGAGATAGCAGCATCAGCAGCAACGGAAGCCTTATCCTTACCGGAAGCCTTACCGATACCCATGTGTGCATAGCCTGCATCCTTCATAATAGCTGTAACGTCAGCAAAGTCAAGGTTAACAAGACCGGGAACAACGATGAGGTCAGAGATGCTCTGAACGCCCTGACGGAGGATATCGTCAGCGATAGTAAATGCGTTCTGGAGAGTGATGCTCTGCTCAGAAACATACTTAAGTCTTTCATTGGGAACAACGATAAGAGAGTCAACGCAAGCTGCAAGCTGCTCAATACCCTGCTCAGCCTGAGCCATTCTCTTCTTACCCTCAAAGCCGAAGGGCTTTGTTACAACTGCAACGGTGAGGATACCCATCTCCTTTGCAATTCTTGCAACAACGGGAGCTGCACCTGTACCTGTGCCGCCGCCCATACCTGCGGTAACGAATACCATATCGGTATCCTTGAGAAGATCTGCGATCTCCTCTTTATTTTCTTCAGCAGCCTTCATGCCAACCTCGGGGAGAGAGCCTGCGCCCTTACCACGGGTTACCTTTTCGCCGATCTGGATCTTCTGTGAAGCCTTGGAGAAACGGAGAACATGCTCATCTGTATTAATTGCGATGAACTCAACGTTGCGAACCTCCATCTTTACCATGCGGTTTACAGCGTTACCGCCGCCGCCACCTACACCGATAACCTTAATAACGGGTAAGTAATCTGTATTCTCTCTCTCTAACTCAAAAGCCATTTTCTCGTCCTCCTTATATTTATAGAAACTTTCCTTTTAGAATATACTTACGAGAATATAATAACACATTATATTTCATCTTTATAAAGGTAACATATTTTCAGCATAATTTCAACATTTATTTTGAATTTTACTGAAATTTTTCCGATTTGAACATAAAAAGGGAATGTTTTTCTTAATTCTCCGTTGTTATTATATCCTTATATCCTGAATTCTCACCAAAATATTCAGCGATAGCATCACTTCTCAGTAAACCTCGGGGGCAGTTGTTTCCTCTGTACTTACAGTAGGTGCCACATTGGGAGCCAGAAGAGTATATTCATTGAAGTAGCACTTGTTGTTTTCAAAGGCTGTGGAAACATCAAGCTCACCTGCTATGGTGGAGTTATTCACATCTATCTTTTCCTTTATTATTGCCGTGGCACTCTGAATCTTGTAATTGAGATTATCGGCAAGACCTAAGTAAACTACGATTCTGTCATCATAGACATATCTGAATTTCACAGTAGAGCCTGAGCCCTGCTGGACGTTTACCGCTGTAATCTTTTCGCAGTTATACTCTTCAAATGCAGCAAATATCTCCCCTATCGCAGTAGAGACAACAGATGATGAATACTCTATCGTTTCACCCGGAGCTTTTCCTCTGACGGAGGCACCCTCCACCACAGGCACATCCACCTCATCGTCGGTGGCTGTGACCTCCAGCACCTTGCCCTGTTCATTCACCACATAGAATCCGCCCAAAGATTCGATATAATAGGATGGCTCAGCCATGGTGATATCTATCATTATCTTGTCGGGAAGCTTGAAATACACGTGGGCATCAGCTATATAGGGACAGGCTTTCTCAATGTTCTCCTCTGCCCTCTTCTTGCCTGCAAGGAAGATGTTATCCCCTATATCAATTCCGCTTAAAGTGATGATCTCCTCATCGGAATACATTGCATTTCCCGAAACCTCAATATTCTCGGTTTTGAATAGCACCGTCAGAGATAAGATAAGTCCAACTATCAGCACCACAAGCACTATGGCAAGATACACCACAAAGCTCCGAAACTTTCTCGCCTTATGAGATACAGGCTTTGCGCTCTTTTTTACAGGCTCAGAGCTTTCCTTTACTGCAGGCTCAGGTTTTTTCCTTACCTCTCCTTGAGAGCGATATTTATAAAGACTCTGACTGTCTGACGCACTCTTTCTCTCTGTGCTTTTTTCCCTGTTTATTCTGTCTCTGACATAGGTTCTGTCAGAGGATGGCACTTTTTTCCGAGGGGGCTTCTGCGGTGTATCCGAAGCCCTTGAAGCTCTGTGTGAAGTATTCCCCGAGCTTTTCTTCGGAGAATAGTTTCCTGATGATTCTGACTTATGCTTTGATTCCTCTTTTGACTTTTCCATACTCTTCTGAAGCTGTTTTTTTGTCTGCATACTGCTGCTTCTCATAGTCTGGGCTTTCTTGTCCTTCTGACTTTCCTTGAACTCTTTAAGAGATGGAATTTTGGCAGTCTTTTCGTCCACTTTTTACCGCCTCCTTGTCTTTTAAACTTCCGTATATATGTAAAAATTCAGATTTTTCTTACTGATGCTCCGAGAGAAGAGAGGGTCACATCCAGATCCTCGTAGCCTCTCTCAAGGTACTCTGTGGTATCTATTTCCGTTCTTCCCTCCGATGCAAGCCCTGCAACAACAAGTGCCGCCGAGCCTCTCAGGTCTCTTGCCTGAACTGATGCTCCGTAGAGCCGCTCTACACCTTCCACCACAGCAACTCTGCCCTCTACCTTTACTCTGGCACCCATTCTGTGAAGCTCCTCTACATGCTTATAGCGGTTCTCAAAGATAGTCTCAACAAAAACCGTCAGACCCTCCGCCACGGTTGACACCGCCATAAGGGGAGCCTGAGCATCCGTAGGAAAACCGGGGTAAGGTGTTGTTCGCACAAGCTTCAGGGGTCTTAATCTCTCAGGAGCATTAAAGAGTAGATTGCCCTCTTTGCATATTACCTTGCATCCACCATCCTCAAAGACGGGAATCACTGAGGCGAGGTGGGAAGGAAGCACATCCCTGAGGGTTATCTGAGAGCCTGTGACAGCCGCCGCAGACATAAGGGTTGCCGCCCATATTCTGTCGGGGATAATATTGTGAGAGGTTCCATGAAGCTCACTTACACCTTCGATTACAATGGTGCCCTCTCCTGCTCCGCTGATATCGGCACCGCACTTTATGAGATAATCGGCAAGGTCCTCTATTTCAGGCTCTCTTGCCGCATTTGTTATTACTGTTCTGCCCCGAGCCGTTGTGGCTGCTATCATAATGTTTTCTGTGGCTCCCACGCTGGGAAAAGCAAGGGCTACGGTTGCACCATGAAGACCTCTCAAAGCTTTGCACCTTATCTCCCCATGACACTCACATATCTCTGCTCCAAGCTTTCTCAAAGCATCCAGATGCAGGTCTATGGGACGAGGACCGAGTTCACAGCCTCCCGGAAGAGAGACAGAAACCTTCCCCTTTCTTGCAAGGATGGCTCCCATAAAGATTATGGAGGATCGCATCTTCCTCATAAGCTTCGAGGGAATTGTGGTATCGACCTCATTCTTTGTATCAACTATAAGAGAGTGACCGTGGCGTGAAACCTTACATCCAAGGTATCTCAGTATCCTCACCGAGGTATCCACATCTGAAAGCAAGGGACAGTTGTGGATCACATTCTCGTCCCTTGTGAGAAGCGTTGCCGCAAGTATGGGCAAAGTGCTGTTTTTAGATCCCTGAACAGTAACTTCCCCCTCAAGCTTTCTGCATCCTTCTATAAGGAGTTTTGCCATAAGCGACACCCTTTCGGCAGAATATATTTTACTATGCCTCTTATTCTATGCCAAAGGGGTGAGTGTATGTGCAAAGAATATTTACTTTTTCATTTCCTCTGTAATAACTTTATAAATTCTTTCGTTGGCGTCTGTAATTGCCATTGCCTTTGCATTGGCGGCATACTCTGAGAGCAGAGCTTTATCCGAGAGAAGTCTGTCGATTTCCTCTGTGAGCTTCTGAGGACTTAGGTCTTTTTCCTCAATAACCGATGCTGCCTTTTGTGAAACCAGCGCCATAGCATTGTGGTACTGATGATTCTCCGCAACCGTAGGAGAAGGAATAAGCACAGAAGGCTTACCCATAACCTCTATCTCACTTAAAGTAATTGCTCCGCAACGGCAAACGGCTAAATCCGCCGCCGCAAGGCAGACGCTCATATTATCAATGTATTCTCTTATATCAAGGTTATCGCATTTATCGGGGTCAGTTCCCTGCTCACGGAGAAGCTCAGGGAACCACTTTCCGTACTGGCCGTAGGCGTGGATATGCTGATACTTCTTATCCTTGCCGCTTCTTGCAATAATGGGTGCCATATTTTCATTTATCTTTCTTGCTCCCATTGAGCCGCCAAAGGACACTACAAGGGGTCTTGAGTCGAGTCCGAGTGCTTTTCGGGAAGCCTCCTTTGAAGCCTCGATGATTTCGGGGCGCACAGGGTTTCCTGTCAAAGTAAAGTTGCAGGAGGAATCCATTCTGCCTCTTGCAGCTTCCATTGCAAGCATAACACGCTTTGCCTTCTTTGAAAGCATCTTTGTTGTGACACCGGGATAAGCATTCTGCTCATGAATAACCGTGGGAATCTTAAGGCTCTGAGCCGCTTTGATAACAGGACCGCTTACATAGCCCCCTGTACCCACGCAGATGTCGGGATCAAATTCTTTTATTATCTTTTTTGCAGAGGAAGAAGCGGACACAGCCTTGAATACTGTTCCAATGTTCTTCACAATGGCTTTTGGAGACAGACTTCTCTGAAAGCCTCTGATAGAAATGCTTTTTATAGGGAAGCCTGCATTCTTTACAAGTCTCTGCTCGAGACCGCCCTCGTTTCCAACGAAGAGTATCTCTGCCTCGGGGCATTTATTCTTAATTGTCTGGGCAATGGCAATGGCGGGATTTATGTGTCCTGCTGTGCCGCCGCCTGCAAGTAAAACTCTCATATAATTCTCCTCAGACTTTTTCCACCTTGGATGATCTTGACACGGAAAGAACGATTCCCATCTGTGCCAGAAGCATAATAAGGGAGCTACCGCCGTAGCTGAAGAAGGGCAGCGAAATACCTGTATTGGGAAGCCAGTCGGTAATAACCAGAACATTGAGTATTACCTGAAGTCCAACCTGTGCGGAAAGACCTGCTGCCAGAAGCTTTCCAAAGTTATCCGATGCACCCATTGCGATCTTAAATCCCTGCCACACAAGTGCGGCAAAGAGCAGAAGAATCACAACTGCACCGATAAGTCCCAGCTCCTCGCACACAACCGCAAATACGAAGTCGTTCTGAGGCTCGGGAAGATAGAGGTATTTCTGTCTGGACTGACCAAGGCCGAGACCCCAGAGACCTCCCGATCCGATAGCATAGAGGGAGTTTCTGGTCTGCCATGTGGTCTGCCACATTTCATCCGTTGTATATTCAAGAGCCTGACCCCAACCGTCCATTCGGGTCATAGCATATCCCAGTACACCTGTGGGGAGGAGTATCAGAAAAGCAACTACCGCACCCACTCCAATAATCAGGAAGTACTTAACGGGAAGTCCTGCAAGATAAAGCATAATGAGAACCAGCAGGAACACGATTACGATACATGAATAGTGAGGCTCCAAAAGAAGCAGAGCCGCAGTTGTTATGAAAAGCACAGCACCGGGAAGAAAGCCGTACTTGATATATTTCATCTTTTCAGCATACTTTGTACCCCAGAATGCAAGGAAAACGATTATACAGAACTTTGTGATCTCAGACGCCTGAATCGTGAAGTTTCCCACACCGATCCATCTCTTGATACCTGACTGCGATGGCATAAAAAGCACAACCACAAGAACGCCGTAGGAAACACCCAGAAGCACCTTTGCCCACTTGAAGAACACTCTGTAGTCAAGGTAGGAAATTCCTATCATACAGCCGATTCCGATTACTGCAAAGATAAGCTGACGCTTGAGATAGTAGTAGCTGTCGCCCTGAGCACTGTAGGCTGTAGGATAGCTTGCGGAAAACATCATAATGATGCCTATGGCAAGAAGTGCCAGCACCAAAAGCAGGAAGGGCAGGTAAATGCCCATTCCAACAAAGATGTTGCCTTTCTTCTCAGAAGTTTTTGCAGACTTCCTGGCAGTATCGCTACGAGGAGAACTCTCTCCCCTTCCGCCTCTTGAGCTTGTGCTTCTTCTTTGAGGTGCAGGCTTTGAGGCTCTTTCTCTCAGGTAAACTCTGTCGGGTACGGATTTAGTTTTAAGATAGCTTGTATGCATCCAAATTCTCCCCTCAGGAACTTAAAGGTTGTTACATTTTAACAACGCCGAAATAAACAAGAATCAAAGAAAGTAAACTGAAAATTGATGTTACAAGGCTGAATACGCAAACGATCTTGACCTCGCTCCAGCCGCACATCTCAAAATGATGATGAATGGGGCTCATCTTGAAAAGACGTTTGCCGTGGGTTGCCTTGAAATATGTAACCTGAAGCATAACAGAGAACATCTCTGCAAGATAAACGATTCCAACGGGAATCAGGAGTATGGGCATATTGATGGAGAAGAGAATTGCACATACCATACCGCCCAAGAACAGTGAGCCTGTGTCTCCCATAAATACCTTTGCAGGGTGGAAGTTCCACATAAGGAATCCGAGAAGACCGCCTGCGAGAGCTGCACACTCTATAATCGCACCTACATTAAGGAGGAACGTTGCGATAATCATAACAAAGAGAGCTGCAAAGAAGGTAATTGAACCGAGAAGTCCGTCTATACCGTCTGTAAGGTTTGTGGCATTTACAATACCCACTATAACAAGTGCAGAGATAACATAGAAGAACCAGCCTAAATCTACAGGCTTGCCGTCATTTACAAAGGGAATTATTGTTCTTGTCACATGCTCGCCCTCAATAAAGTAAAGAGCAAGGAGATAGAGACCTGCTACAGAGAACTGCATTATAAGCTTCTGAATGGCGGTAAGTCCCAGATTACGCTTCTTAACCACCTTGATGTAGTCATCAATAAAGCCGATAACACCATAGAGTATTGCCATAAGAAGACCCACGAAGAACTTGGATTTCTGCAGATCGGGAACATTGTTGTTTGCAAGGATTCTCAGAGTAAAGCACAGCACCGCCGCAATTACAATTCCGAAGATAAACATGATACCGCCCATGGTGGGAGTACCCTGCTTTTTCTTGTGCCAGTCAGGGCCTATCTCAAGAATAGTCTGACCGAACTTAAGCTTGTGCAGATAAGGAATAAGAACCTTTCCCAACACATAAGAGATAACAAATGCTAAAACTGCGGCACCCAATGCCCATAATCCGTTACTCATATTTTCATTCCCCTTTTTTAATGATCTCGTTCACAGCTGTGAGCAAAGCCTTCGCCTCTGCTCCCATAAGAAGCATTGCAGTAGTGACTATAAGCACCTGCTTCTCTGTGTATTTACTGCTGTAAGGAAGAAAAACTCTTCCCATAAAACTTTTATAAAGTATCTCAAAGCTCTTGTGTTCCGTTCTTTCCTGAAGATTCAGGAGAGACACATCGCCACCGAAGCCATCCATTGAATAGGACAAGGTTTTATTTTCCTTGTACTCCCTTTTATCCTCGGCACTGATTACAAGAAGTGAGTCAGAACCTGACTCTTTAAATTCAGACCCATCCACGATTATAGCCATATCGGGAGGATTTACGGAAAGCTCTGTCATAAGTGAAGAAAGAAGCCTTGTGAGACAGACTTTATTCTCTTCATCAGCATAAATCTTTATCTTGTCTGTATTCATATAAAACTCCTTCTCTTAAAGTTTCTATTTAGTCATTAACTCCGCCTGCGGTAAAGCTTACTTTCACCACAGTACCGGGAGATACCAGAGTACCGGGCTGAATACTCTGGGAGGATGCCATACTCAGAGCTGAGTTTGTAGCACCCGAAATACTTACATTCACATCATATATTGAAGCAAGATAATAAACATCGTTTACACCATAGCCCTTGAAGTCAGGAACCTCAACCTGGTCCTTCACACAGTCCTCGTCGGTGTAGAGAACCACGTTACCGCCCTGAGGAATAATTGTTCCCGCCTGAGGCACCTGAGCCAGCACCTTGTCGCCATAGCCTCTGACAGTATAGGTAAAGCCCTGACTGTCAATGGTGCTTACAGCTTCATCCACAGAAAGGCCAACGTAGGTCTCTGCGGTCTTATCCAGAGAGGCTATCTCCTCGTCTGTATATTGCGTTGCAACACCCAAGTAAGGAAGCACCTCTGCCATAATTTTTGCAAATACGGGAGCAGCTACCTGACTTCCGTAGTAAGCAGCACCTGTAGGTGTATCGAAGAAAACAAGGCACACTACCTCTGCCTTGTCTGCAGGAGCAAATCCGCAGAATGAAGAGATATAGTCAAGCACACCGTCGCCGTTTTCATCCTTTTTCTTTTCGGATGTACCTGTTTTACCTGCTACTCTGTAGCCTGCAACATAGCCGTTCTTACCTGAACCTGAAACAGCATTCTCCTCAAGGATATCTGCAATAAGGTCTGCAGTCTCGCCTGAAATTACCTGACGCTTAACCTCAGTGGAGGCAGTTTTTACAACGTTACCTTCGGCATCAATTATCTGAGAAACCACATGGGGCTGAACAAGATATCCGCCGTTTGCGATAGATGCAACCGCTGTCGCCATCTGGATAGGAGTTATCTGGAAGTTCTGACCGAAGGATGCGGTAGCAAGGTTGATGTGAAGCATTTCTCCGTCCTCGGAGAAGAAGATGTCGTTTGCCTCGCCGGGCAGGTCTATTCCTGTTTTATCCGCAAAGCCGAATGCCTGATAGTACTGCCAGAAGTTCTCGGTACCGATAAGGTCGCCCATATCCATCAAAGCAGGGTTACAGGAATTCTTGATAGCATCTCTTAAATGCTGTGTTCCGTGTCCGTCGTGGTTGTGGCAATGGATCTGCTCACCATCGACCATCTTGTAGCCGGGGCAGAAGAAGGAGGGACTCTCCTCTGATACCACACCAAGCTCCACCGCCATAGATGCTGTGAACATCTTGAATACTGAACCGGGAGTGTAGGTATCACTCACCGCTTTGTTTCTCCACATTGCCTGAACAGCATTGCTCTCTGCCTGAGCCCTCTCCTCCTCGGGAAGCTCCCTGATACCTGCAAGGGTCTCCTCGCTTAAGGTATAGGGATCGTTGGGGTCAAAGCCCCCGACAGATGCCATGGCATAGATCTCACCGTTGTTGACGTTCATAATGATACAAACGCCTCGGCAGGCAACGGCATTATCCTCAATGCCCTCCTGCATATACTTTTCGGCTATAGTCTGAATCGTCTCATCAATGGTCAGCATCAGGCTGCAGCCGTCAACTGCGCCGATGTTCTGACTGTAGTTAAAGGGCATCTCGGTACCCACTGAGTTTGTAGCGGTAACAAGTCGTCCGGGAGTGCCTGAGAGGATTTCGTTGTACTGATATTCAATACCTGCAAGACCCTGGTCATCCGATCCTGTAAAGCCGATAACCGAGGATGCAAGCTGATTCTGAGGGTAGTATCGCTTATAGTCATCAAGGAGATAAATAACATTGGGGTTGATATCATGCTCTTCAGATATCTTATCAATAAACGCAAGCACCTCTGCCCGCTTATCAGATTCCACCTGACGCTTTATCTCAACATAATAGCTCTCCTGCTGAGATTTCTCAAAGATCTTCTCCGATTCCACATCAAGGATCTGAGAGAGACCCTCTGCAACGATTCTTCTCTCCTCGTCGCTTTCAAAATAAACGGGAGCAAGAACAACTCGCCATACACTTGCGGAATATGCAAGCTTTAAGCCGTTTCTGTCGTAAATTGTGCCTCTCTTTGCTGAGAGAGGAGTATCTGTCAGCTGCTGATTCACAGCCCTTTGCTGAAGCTCATTCGCCTTTATGGTCTGCAGATAGGCAAGCCTTGAAATAGCGGCACCGAATCCGATCACAACGATAATAAGCAGAAGTATTGCCGATCTCTGCTTGAAGCTCTGCTTCTTTCCTTGTGCCAAAAGCTCTCATTCCCTTCCGAAAAAATAGGGAGATTTTCCCCGATTATAGTAAAACAGAGCAAAATATAAGCTCCGTAGAATAGCAGAAAAAGAGTTAAGACGAAAATCTCAACTCTCATTCCTCACATAACATACTATTATCACACAGGGTATGTTATGACCAAAGCCCGGATATATAATCGCCGATTTCCTCGAAGAGGTTTTTCTCCTCCTCCATATATACCTGAGCCTTGTCACCCTGTGACAAGCTTACATATTCTTTTTGCTGATTTGAAGCTTTGACCATTCCGAGGTTGTTCTTTGCATACTCCTCAACAACAAGAGTTGAAAGAGAGGCGTCAACCTTGGCCTGAATCTGAAGCTGTTCGCTCTGACGCTGAGAGAGGGTGTTCTCTGCAGAGATGATCTGCTGATTAAGCTCCGAGAGGCAAACCTGACCATAGACAATGGCACACAGCAGAACAATAACCACCGCTGACACAACGGAGCCCAGAAGTATCGCAGGCACATTGTATTTTCTTCTCTGCGCTCTCTCGATATCCTCACGCTTAAGTCTTACAATGTTTGCTGCAGTTTTCTTTTTTCTGTGCTTTACGGGAGCTTCCTTGGGTACTGCTGTTCCCTTTGTTGATTCAAAGAGACTCAGGTCGTAGCCCCCCATAGCATATGATCCGTATGCCATATCAGATATCCCCTTTTTCATTACCTTTATATCAAAGCTTTTCGCAAATTCTCAGTTTTGCGCTTCTTGAACGCTGATTGATCTCAAGCTCCTCTTCCCCTGCCACAATGGGCTTTCGGGTGATGAGCTTCACCTTGGGAGTGTTACCACAGACACAGACAGGAAAATCCTTGGGGCAGGTACAACCCTCAGCCCACTTCGCCATAGCTCTCTTCACTATTCTGTCCTCTATGGAGTGGAAGGTTATTACTGCCAGCCTGCCGCCAGATCTCAGAAGCTCAAATGCTCCCTCAAGTCCTCTCTCAAGCTCTCCGAATTCATCGTTTACTGCAATTCTTATTGCCTGAAAGGTCTGTCTTGCCGGGTGTCCTTCCCTTCTTACCCTCTGAGGTACGGAAGCTTTTATTATCTCCGCAAGCTCAAGGGTGGTTTCTATCGGTTTCTCCTCACGAGCCTTTATGATGTTTCTGACTATTGAGGAGGCGTATTTTTCTTCGCCGTATGTAGAGATGATTCTGAGGAGTTCACCGTAAGGCAGGTTATTCACAAGATCTCTTGCACTCTCTCCCTGCTGGCTCATTCTCATATCAAGAGGTGCATCCTCATGAAACGAGAAGCCTCGCTCTGCTGTGTCCAGCTGATGAGAGGAAACTCCGATATCGAGGAGTACTCCGTCAACCTCATAAACTCCTGCACTTTGGAGAAGCTCCTTCATATCACCGAAGCGGCCTTGAAGAATCCTCGATGAAGGCTCATCCCTGAATCTCTCGGTCACAGCCTTTATTGCATCGGGATCACGGTCTATTGAGTAGAGAGTACCGCCTCTGAGCCTTTTGAGTATCTCCGAGGAATGTCCTCCGCCTCCTGCGGTACCATCCACATAAACTCCCGAAGGCTTTATGTCGAGACCCTCTATGGTCTCTCTCAGGAGAACAGGCAAATGATTAAAGCTCATAATCACAGCCTCAGCAGCTCAAGAGCATCCTGGAAGGACTCCTGCATCTGCTTATCCATAAACTCGTTATAAACCGCCTTGTCCCAAACCTCGATTCGGGTATCCATACCAAGAACAACAAGGTCTTTAGAAAGCTTTGCGCTGTCTCTGAGCGCCTGAGGAATCTGAACTCTTCCCTGAGCATTACAGGAAACCTCAGTAGCAGGAGAGATAAGCACATACTGAAGCTGAAGTGCTGTTCTTGCAGGCAGCTCTCGTATCTGAGAAAGAAGGCGGTCAAACTGTTTAGCCGACATTATCTGGACACATCTGAAGTCCTTATCAAAACCGCTGGTTACATAAAAGCTCTCTCCAAGCTCATCACGGAACTTCTGGGAAAGAGTAACTCTGCCCTTTGCATCAAGGGTCTGGAAAGTCATACCGGTAAACATTCTGCCACCTCCTTACCTTAAAAATCTGTTTCTCGTGTCACTCAAAGTGTCCGCCGACTCAAAAACCCGTTTTTTCGATTCAAAAACCTTGATTTTTGTGTTTTTCGAGTCACTTTTGTACACTCTTTGACACTGTAAGTTCATTATACATTAAAGATGGGTGAAAATCAAGAGAAAGATTACGACTTTTTTACCAATATTTTTCGGCTGTTTTACTGCATTTTAGACAAAAGAAGACCGCCGTGGAAAGCACCTTGCAAACCACGACGGTAAAATATTGTAATTTTTTGGTATTTTTTGTAATAAGTCCGCTGAAAAGCCCATAACATCGGGGCTTTTGAAGATATATATTCTGCAATCAATAAGTATTTTTCTTAGAATCGAGAACCACGACCATACGCTATGGATGGATTCGTGCTTTAGCATCAGACCTCTCCCTTTCGGATAATTCTTAAGTCACCCCGACGGAGACAGGAAAGGGCTCACTAAAATCGTAGGGCGGTGCTCTAAGCCATCCGATTCCTCAAAAACGCATAAAAAATCAGGATACCCGAAAGTATCCTGAAATCTTTTTAAAAAAATTACATTGCGTTGCCGCTGCCTGTTTTGTTTGTCATCTTTATGTTCTGACGGGTCTTTCTCAGCTCTGTAAGCTGGAGAGCAAGACCTTCGTCAGCTCTCTTCATGATATCCTCAACAAACTCTGCTGCAGCCTTTCTCATATCGGAAACCTTAGCCTTTGCATCGTTGAGAATCTCTGTAGCCTCTGCATTAGCTGCACGAACGATCTCGTTCTGGCTGATGAGCTGCTGCTTTCTCTCCTCTGCCTTCTGGATGATACCCTCGGCTTCCTTCTTTGCCTCTACGATGATCTGTGAACGGTCAGAAACGATGTTCTTAGCCTGACGGATCTCAGAAGGAAGTGAATCCTGAATCTCGTCAAGAATATCCAGCACCTGCTCTGTATCAATAAGGGACTTTCCGCCTGTGAGGGGAACAGCCTTTGCATCGTTCATAATATCCTGAAGTTCATTAATGAGTTCTTCTACTCTTTTCATATTTATCTCCCTTTCCTCTACGATATCTTATACTCTACTATTATTTCACATATTTCTCAGTCTGTCAACTATTTTCGTGTGAATTGCCTCGGGAACAAAGTTGCTGATATCGCCGCCGAGGGATGCTATCTGCTTCACAACGCTGGAGCTTAAGTACATATAATCCTGACTTGTATTGAGATAAACTGTCTCAAGCTCAGGATAAAGCTTCTTATTTATCATTGACATCTGAAACTCATACTCAAAGTCGGAAACCGCACGAAGACCTTTTACAACTGCCACTGCACCCTTGCTCTTTGCAAAATCCACAAGAAGTCCGTCGAAGCTGTCTATCTCCACATTATCGAGATGAGATGTTGTGGCTTTTAGAAGCTCTATTCTCTCCTCCACAGTAAAGGAGGGATTCTTCACCACGTTATTGAGCACCGCCACAACTACCTTGTCAAAAAGCCCCGATGCACGCTCAATAATATCCAGATGACCCAGAGTTACAGGGTCAAAGCTTCCGGGACAAATTGCTGTTTTCATAAAGACATCCCCTCTTATTCCTCTATTTCACATCTGTAGGTGGTTATCTTAATTTTACCATAACGATAAGTTCTGTCAAGGCTGAATTCTCCTGCTGTTTCGGGGAGTTCCTCCTCAAGGGCTGTCTCGCACACAATAACTCCGCCCTTGTTCATAACTCTCGGGAGCACCTCAAGTGCCTTCTGAGCAAGACCTTTCTTATAAGGCGGATCCAAAAATGCAACATCAAATTTAAGAGCAGATGATGCTACGAAGCCTATGGAATCTCCAAGGTGAACAGATGCTTTATCATTAAGCTTTGTGCTTTCAAGATTCTTCTTTATAACGCTTACGGCATCTCTTCTCATATCCACAAAGCAAGCGCTCTTAGCCCCTCTGGAAAGTGCCTCAACACCCATCTGTCCTGAGCCTGCGAACATATCAAGGAAGGCTCTTCCCTGAACCTGAAACTGGATAATGGAGAACACAGCCTCCTTAACCATATCTGTGGTGGGACGCACATCGTCTCCGCTTAATGTAAGAAGCTTTCTACCTCGGGCAGTACCTGTAATTACTCTCATACGATTCCTCTCAATCCTCTTAATTACTCCTCATCCTCTGAGGGATGGAAATATCTGTAAACCGCCATAGCGGTGCCTTTTGTCATTTTGGGTGCTGCCTCAAGCTCCCTCAGCTCCGCAAGAGAAATGTTCTTTACGGTCTTGAAGTACCTGAGCAACTCTTTTGCACGCATCTCTCCCACTCCCTCGATATCAAGGAGGGAGCTTCTGAGCATACCTGAGCTTCGTCTCTTTCTGTGATAACCGATAACAAAGCGGTGAACCTCATCCTGCACAGAGGTCACGAAATTAAAGACACTCTGCTTCATGCTGATGGCGATCTCGCCCTCCTCGGAAACTATGGCTCTGGTGCGGTGTCTGTCGTCCTTTACCATACCAAAAAGAGGAACGTCAAGGGAGAATTCCGAAAGCAGAGGTCTTACCGCAGAGACCTGACCCAGACCGCCGTCAAGGAGAATAAGGTCGGGAAGTCTGCCGAAGCTCTCACCTGTACTTTTATGCTTTTCATATTCCTCAAAGCGTCGGCGAAGCACCTCATTCATAGAAGCGTAGTCATCCTGACCCTCGAAGCCCTTTATCTTAAATTTTCTGTATGCCTTCTTCAGAGGCTTACCGTTTTTGAAAACCACCATCGCACCTACATTCTCCGTACCCGAAAGGTTGGAGATATCATAGGCTTCAATATATTCGGGAGTTTTCTCAAGGCTCAGCATACTGCGAAGCTCTGAAAGGACGGAAAGCTCCTTTCCTGTAAAGCCCTTCTGCTGAGCAACTCTCTCTGCCGCATTCTGCCTGCACATATCAGAGAGCTTTTTCTGCTCGCCCTTCTGGGGCACGGTAATATATACTTTGCTTCCCAGCTTCTCGCTCAAGTATTTTTCAAGGAGAGCCTGACTTTCAGCGGGAGCATCAAGGGTGATGCGCTTGGGAATATCCGCCGCACCGCTGTAAAAGCTCACAATAAACTGCGCTCTGGCTGAAGCCTCATCCAAAGCCGCATCAAAGAGAAAATCCTCTCTGTCGAAAAGCTGTCCCTCACGGAAGCGGAAAACCTCAAAGCAGGCCTTATTTCCGTCAGAGAAATATGCTATAACATCCTGATTCTTTACATCGCTTCTGATGACCTTCTGCTTATCCGAAAGCTTCTTGATGGCATTTATGCTGTCACGAAGAGCTGCGGCACGCTCAAAATCAAGATTTTCTGATGCCTCAAGCATATCCTCACGAAGAGTTTTCATTACTGCGGAGCTCCCCCGTGTGAGAAACTCAAGGGCATTCTCCACCCTCTCGTCATAATCGGAAAACTTCATCTTTCCTCTGCAGGGAGCGGAGCATTTCTTTATGTGAAAATTAAGGCAGGGACGACCCTTGCCGAAATCCTCGGGGAATCTCCTCTTACAGGTAGGAAGCATAAAAACGGAATTGGCACTATCCACCGCCTGCTTGACAAAATAGTGGGAGTTATAGGGGCCGATGTAGGAAGCTCCGTCCTGAGCCTTCTGCAAAGACGAGGTTATCCTGCGCCACTTTTCACCGGAGACCCTGATGTAGCTGTAGCCCTTGTCATCCTTAAGGAGGATATTGTACTTCGGGCGGTGCTGTTTTATTAGACTGCACTCGAGGATAAGTGCTTCAAACTCGCTGTCGGTAATAATGTACTGGAAATCATCCACATGAGCCACCATCTGCCTTACCTTCTCGGCGTGGTTATTCTGAGAGCCGAAGTACTGGCTGACACGGTTTTTACGCTTCTTTGCCTTGCCGATGTAGATTATCTCGCCCTTATGATTCTTCATGATATACACACCGGGCAGAAGAGGCAGCGCCATGGCTTTCTTCCGAAGCTCTTTTATTTTCTCAGTCACATTATCACCTCCTCAAAAACAAAAAGAGGCGGAGAATACTCCGCCCCTTAGCATTCACTATTACTCAGCAAAACCTGACTCAACAAGAGAAACAAGACCCTCAACTGCATTGGTCTCATCGGGACCGTCTGCAAAAATCTTGATGGTAGTGCCGCCGAGGATACCCAGGGACAGTACACCTAAGAGGCTCTTTGCATTTACTCTTCTCTCGTCCTTCTCAACCCAGATGGTTGACTTGAACTCATTTGCTTTCTGAATAAAGAAAGTTGCAGGACGTGCGTGGAGTCCTGTTTTATTCTGAACTAAAACATCCTTACCGTACATGGAAAATACCCTCACTTATCTAAATATCAAATTTAGTTTGCAGATCAGATAAACCGCCAGAAAGGAATAGGTAGGGGTTTATCATAATCATTCATTTTTTGTTATTATATCCACAAAAAACAAAGAGGTCAACACTAAAAAATCAATTTTGTTTTGATACACTATTGCGACAAAAAACGGGGTTCCTTTCTTGTGCAAAATAACAACATTTAAAAGTTGACATTGTCAACATCTACCAAAACAGAGTGTCTCATTCCTCTTTTTCCGATTTAAGATTCTCGAGGAATATCTTCTCCTTCTTTGAAAGCTCTGCGTCTTTCAGTATATCAGGTCTTCTCTCAAGAGTTATTTTTATTGCCTCTTCCCGTCTCCATTTTTCGATGTTGGCGTGGTGACCGCTGAGAAGCACCTCAGGCACACCCTCTTCCCTCCACACCTCGGGACGGGTGTATTGGGGATACTCCAGAAGTCCGCCGTAGTGGCTTTCAAGCTCAAAGCATTCATCTGAGGAAAGCACACCGGGAAGCATTCTGCAGAGAGAATCCGTCAGCACCATGGCAGGAAGCTCTCCTCCCGTGAGGACGTAATCTCCCACAGATATTTCTTCATCAACTAATCTGTCGAGCACTCTCTGATCCACACCCTCATAGTGTCCGCAGAGAATACATATATTATCATAATTCTCCGCCAGAGACTTCACCTTCTGCTGTGTGAGGGTCTCGCCCTTGGGTGACATATATATGAAATGAGGCTTCTTTTGGAGCTTCTCGCAGATATCCTCAAAGCACAGTGCAATAGGCTCTGCCATCATAAGCATACCCATACCTCCGCCATAGGGGGCATCGTCAACCCTTCTGTGCTTATCAAAGGCAAAGTCACGAAGCTGGTGGCACTCTATCTCCACTGCCCCGCTTTTTCTGGCTCTGCCGATAATGCTCTCAGAAAAATACGCCTCGCACATCTCGGGGAAAAGGGTAATCAGGTCAATTCTCATCGTCAAAAATACCTTTCATGGGGGTAATAAGCACAAAGCCCTTCTCGGGGTTTACTTCCTTTACCACAAGGGGGATCTTGGGGATATAGTAAGCCTTACCATCCTCATTCTTTATCTCATATACATCGTTGGCACCTGTCTTGAGCACCTCGGTGACATTACCGTAAACCTCTGCGGTTTCGGCGTCCCTCACCTCAAGACCTATGATATCCTGTACAAAGTGTGTACCCTTGGGAAGCTTTGCATCCTTTCTTCTCATGTAGAGGATCCTGCCTCTGAGAAGGTCAGCCTCCTCAACGGTGGTTACCCCCTTTATCTTCATAAGAGCGATGTTTTTGTGAGGACGAGAGGTAACAGAGAGCTTTTCCTTGCCTTTGTCAAAATAAAGCTCCTTAAACTTTGAGATAAACTGAGGTGAGTCGCACCAGCACTCAACTCTCATTTCACCCATAACTCCGTGGGTACCTACGATCTTTCCGATTTCAAGATATTCTTTAAGCATATTTATCACCGTTTGTTCTTCTTTTTATTCCTTTTTTTGCTTCTGTTATTCTTTGCCGCTTCCTTTGCCTTTTTATCGCTGAGAAAGCCCCAGAGCATTCCGCCGCCTACCACAATTACAAGGATGGAGACAAAGACTATAAGTAAAACTGTTTTGCCGGAGATTTTAGAGTTGTCTCTCTCTTCAAGAGGAACATAGTGAGGCTCCTCAGATGAGGCTTTAAGTGTCAGCCCATACTCCTCTGCATAAGCGGAGCCTACGGACTGATTACCTGAAGAATCAGTATAGTCGCTGTAGATAATAAAATCCTTCATCACCTGAGGCTCAGGATTCTCAGGCTCGGTGTAGCAACCGAAAGCATAGGGCCCCAGCTCAGTAAGATTCTTAGGAAGCTTTATACTCTTTAAGCTGTCACAGCCATAGAAAGCATAACTGCCGATTATTTCAACAGTTTCAGGAATATCCACACGGGCAACGCTGTCACACTCAAGAAAAGCACTTGCGCTGATGCAGGTAATACCCTCGGGAATCTCCACATAATCAGAAGTACCTCTGTAAAAGTAGAAAATCCTGTCATCGAGAATTATAGAGTCATCCTTGTACTCTGCAATAAAGGGAGTGTCATCAAAGGCACCTCCGCCTACATAGTAGAGGCTTTCGGGGATATTGATGCTCTCAAGGCTTTCACACTGAGCAAAGCAAGCATCCTCCAGAATCATAATACTTTCGGGAAGCTCTACACTCTCAAGGGATTTGCAGCCCTGAAAGGCTCTGCTGCCAATAGCAACCAGCGTGTCGGGAAGCTCTATCGTTACAATATCACTCTTGTACCAGAAGGCTTCGGCATCAATGCCCACAACGCTCTTGTCCTCTATCTTCTGAGGAATCTGAACCTCCTTTGAAGCTCCTGTATATTCCGTAATATAAACTCCCTCTTCACCTACTGTGTACCTGAAATCACCATAGGTCTTGTCTCCCTCTGCGGCATAAACCGACGAAGGAAACACAACTGCAAAGACCAAAAACATCAGCAGACAAAAAGTGAAAATTACTGTTTTTTTCATAAACCCGATACTTTTCAGATTTGACATAAAAGCACCTCTTCTCAATTTATCAGTATATACCAAGAGACAGGTTATTGTCAAACAAAAAAGAAAAGGTACACAAGCCGGGGCTGACCCTTTGCATGTGTACCTCTTGCTTTTTGCAAACGGGATGAGATCAGTCGATCTCAACCTGAATCTTTACATCCTTGCGGATAGCTGCTGAGCGGGCAACTGTACGGATAGCCTTGGCAATTCTGCCCTGCTTGCCGATGATTCTGCCCATATCATCCTCAGCTACGTGGATGTGGTAAACTGTTGTGCCGTCCTCTAAAGGCTCATCTGCTGTAACAGAAACCTCTTCGGGTGCCTCAACAAGACCCTTTGCAATAATTGTGAGTAAGTCTTTCATTGTCTCTTCCTCAATCAGATGATGTTGTTCTTCTTGAAGAGAGCCTTTACCTTATCGGTAGGCTGTGCGCCGTTTGCAATCCACTTCTTAGCTGCATCTGCATCAACCTTAACCTCTGCAGGCTCAGTGAGGGGATTGTATGTGCCGATTTCCTCGATGAAACGACCGTCTCTGGGATAACGGGAATCTGCTACAACGATACGGTAGAAGGGGTTCTTCTTAGCACCCATTCTGCGAAGTCTGATCTTAACTGCCATGGTAATTTCCTCCATTTAATAAAATAACTTTTTATATAATTATAAGCCTTTGTGGCAATATAACCCTTGATTTATCAGAAGCCGAAGCCTGAGCTTGTACCGCCGCCATCCATGGGAGGCATACCGCCAAGTCCGGGGAGACCTCTGCGTCTCTTACCCTTTTTGCCCTTGGAGTTCATCTGCTTCATAAGCTTCTGCATCTGCTCCAGCTGCTTTATCAGTCTGTTGACCTCCTCCACGCTTCTGCCTGAACCTGCGGCAATTCTGCGCTTTCTGGAGGGATTGATAAGGTCGGGCTTGCTGCGCTCTGCAGGTGTCATTGAAAGGATGATAGCCTTTGACCAATCAAGCTGACGCTCATTGATGTTTGCCTCGTCAAGCTGCTTCTGATTCATACCGGGAAGCTTTGAGAGGATGCCCTTGATGGGACCAAGCTTGCTGATCTGCTCAAACTGATCGAGAAGGTCATTGAAGTCCATCTTGTTCTGCATCATCTTATTTGCGATTTCCTCGGCCTTTTTCTGGTCAAGCTTCATCTCAGCCTCTTCAATGAGGGTAAGCACATCGCCCATACCGAGGATACGGCTTGCCATTCTGTCGGGGTGGAAGACCTCGATATCGGAAAGCTTTTCACCTGTACCTGAGAACTTGATGGGCTTGCCTGTAACAGCCTTTACTGAAAGAGCCGCACCGCCTCGGGTGTCACCGTCAAGCTTTGTGAGGATAACGCCTGTGATGGAGAGAAGATCATTGAATCTCTCTGCAACATTTACAGCATCCTGACCTGTCATTGCATCAATAACGAGAAGGATCTCAGAGGGATTTACCTCTTCCTTCACACGCTCAAGCTCGCCCATAAGCTCTTCGTCAATATGCAGACGGCCTGCGGTATCAAGGATAACGATATCGTTGCCGTAGTCCTTTGCATGACGGATAGCCTCACGGGCTGTGATTACAGGATCCTGAGTGCCCTTTTCAAAGACAGGCACATCAACGGAAGCCGCTACGACCTTGAGCTGCTCAATAGCTGCAGGACGGTAGATATCACAAGCAACCAGAAGAGGTCTGTGATTCTGAGATTTCAGCATCTTTGCAAGCTTACCTGCGTGGGTGGTCTTACCTGAGCCCTGAAGACCGCAGAGCATTACAACTGTGGGGGGCTTGGATGCAAACTCTATTCTTGAGGACTCGCCGCCCATAAGGCTTACGAGCTCTTCGTTAACGATTTTAACAACCATCTGTGCAGGGGTGAGGCTTTCCATTACCTGCTCACCAACGGCACGCTCGGTTACTTTTGCGGTGAATTCCTTAGCTACCTTGTAGTTTACGTCAGCCTCAAGAAGTGCCATTCGCACTTCTCGCATAGCGGCTTTAACATCACTCTCGGTAAGCTTACCTTTACTTTTAAGGCGTTTGAATACACCGGTAATTTTTTCTGAAAGGCTTTCGAATGCCATATTACGCCTCCTGTTCTGTAAGGGCCTTTGCAAGCTGTTTGATTCTGCTTCCGAGAAGCTTCATCTGAGGGTCAGAGGAATTCTCCACCTCTGCGGATAAGAGAAGAATTGACTGTGCGCTCTTCTCCACCTCCTCAAACCTCCTGAGAAGTCCCAGCTTGCGCTCGTATTCGTAAAGCTCAGCCTCTGAGCGCTTCACAAGGTCTCTCACTCCCTGACGGGTGATGCCCATCTCCGTTGCAACCTCTGAAAGAGAGAGGTCGTCGTTTACATAAAGAAGCACTGCCTCGTGTTGCTTTTCGCTTAGAAGCTGTCCGTAAAAATCAAACAAAAGAGAGATTTCCATATTCTTTTCCATGAGAAGAAACCTCCCGAAATATCCGAATCTCCTCCGACGGAAAAGATCCGCTGTAAAGTTATTTTCTTTACACCTCGGCTATTATACGATGAAAGCCCCTGTTTGTCAAGGGTTTTTCTCAAAAAAACTCAGAAAACACGGGAATAATTCAAAGCCATTTTTATTCCTTAATTTCCCTTTTACTTCTTGTATTTTTACTTATTAGCACAATACAGGAAATAATCTTCGGCAATTTCAACAAATTTTTGTCAGGACTAAATATTTTTTCAAATTTATGCTGATTTTATTGAATAATTATGCTATACTAATACGTAATATTTATCTAGTATTGGAGTAGTCACTACGGAACAGATCATAAACATTGACAGAATGGAGCAGGCGGTTGCCCTGTTCGGCAGCTTTGACGAGAATATAAAGCTTATCGAGAGAGAATACAGCGTCTCTATCGTAGGCAGGGAATCAGAGCTTAAAATCAGCGGAGATATTGAAGCTGTGGATAAAGCCACCAAGGTTATAAAGAGTCTTCTCATGCTAATAAACAGAGGCGAGCCTCTCTCGGAGCAGAACATCCGCTACTGCATCGCCCTTGTAAATGAGGGTTCAAATGAAAAAATAGAAACTCTTGTGGGTGACTGCATCTGCATCACCTCCAAGGGTAAACCCATAAAGCCCAAAACTCTGGGTCAGAAGCGCTACTGCAAGTGCATTGCGGAAAACACCATCACCATCGGTGTCGGACCTGCAGGCACAGGTAAGACCTATCTTGCAGTTGCCATGGCAGTTACCGCCTTCAGAGCAAAGCAGATAAACCGTATCATCCTCACCCGCCCTGCTGTTGAAGCAGGCGAGAAACTGGGATTTCTGCCCGGTGATCTGCAGAGCAAGGTTGACCCGTATCTCAGGCCTCTCTACGATGCTCTCTTTGATATGCTGGGAGCAGAGACCTATCAGAAATACGTGGAGAGAGGCAATATTGAGGTTGCTCCTCTTGCCTATATGAGAGGACGAACTCTTGACGACAGCTTCATCATCCTTGACGAAGCACAGAACACCACCTCGGAACAGATGAAGATGTTCCTCACCCGTCTGGGCTTCAACTCAAAAATGGTCATCACAGGTGACATCACCCAGATAGACCTCCCTAACGGCGCTCGCTCGGGACTTAAGGACTGTATGAAAATTCTCAAAGGAATTGACGATATAGCAAGCTGTACCTTCAACGAAAAGGACGTTGTAAGACACAGACTTGTGCAGGACATTATCAAAGCATACGAAAAGATGGAAGAAAGCAGGCAAAGAAGATGACAAAAGACAAAATCAAAGTAATTATCACAAACAGACAGAAGGATGTGGCTATCCCCACAGGACTGAGAATGCTGGTACGCCGCTGCTGTACCGCTGTGCTTCAGATGGAGAACTTCAAGGGTGCCGCTGAGGTAAGCGTATCCTTCGTAAACAATGCTCAGATAAAGGAGCTCAACGCTCAGTACAGAAACAAGGACATCGAGACAGACGTACTCTCCTTCGTAATGATGGGCGAGGACGGCAAGTTTGACCTTGACCCCCAGACAGGCGCTCAGATTCTGGGCGACGTTGTAATCTCCATGGAGAAGGCATACGAGCAGGCAAACATCTACGGTCACTCCCTCCAGCGTGAGGTTGGCTATCTCACCTGCCACAGCGTGCTTCATCTCCTGGGCTACGACCACGAGGACAACATGGAAAGAATCCGTATGAGAGAAAAGGAAGAGGCTGTTATGGATATGCTGGGACTTCCTGCCTCCTCCACATACGTTATCGAGGAATAATGAAAGAAGTTAGAAGCTTTCTCTGTGCTTTTCGTGGAATATACGATGCCATAAAGAGCGAGGTTCACCTTCGGTTTCATATTGTTGCCGCTTTCTATGTGGTGATATTTGCCGCTTTGGGTGAATTCTCCTCTCATGAGTGGGTACTCCTTATACTCACTATCTCTATGGTAATATTTGCAGAGCTTGTAAACACAGCTCTCGAAAAGCTCTGCGACCTCTACAGCAAAGAGAAAAATGAAAAGATACGCTTCATAAAGGATGTATCCGCAGGAGCAGTCCTTGTGACAGCTATTGGTGCGGCTCTGGTGGCAATGGTACTTTTCCTCATAGAGGGAAAACTCCTTACGGGTTTTGAGAAGCTCCTCACCTCTCCCCACTCAATTATCTCTCTTATCCTCTCTGTCCCGCTGTGGACGATCTTCATTATCTCCCCCTACAGAAAACATAAAAACAAAGACTAAATACATCGCCACATCACATAAGGTGATGTGGTGTTTTAACTTAAAAGGCTTTTTTGCCGAAAGGAACAGTATGAATCAGAATCAGTTTTCAGCCTTTATCACCATTGTAGGCAGACCCAATGTAGGAAAATCCTCTATCCTCAATAAAATTCTCGGCGAGAAGATCGCCATTGTAACTAACAAGCCCCAGACCACCCGAACAAGAATCATGGGTGTACTCACCGAGGGTGACTATCAGCTTGTATTCACCGATACCCCCGGTATGCACAAGGCAAAGAATGCTCTGGGAAAATACATGGTACGCTCCGTAAAGGAATCCGTAAGCAGTGCTGATGCCGCACTTCTGGTAGTTGATGCTACAGAGGAGATCTCCGATACCGAAAAGAGCCTTATCGAGAGCATAAATGCTCAGAACCTTACCTGCGTTCTGGCTATTAACAAAACCGACCTTGTAAAGGACAAGACCGACCTTATGAAGGTGATAGCAGACTATGCCGCACTCTGCAATTTCGAGGCTGTAGTGCCTGTAAGTGCCAGAACAGGAGAGGGACTTCGTGACCTTGTGGAGGAGCTTAAGAAGCTCTCTTCAGACGGCGGTCACTTCTTTGATGCAGATACCCTTACCGATCAGCCCGAGCGTCAGCTTGCCTCAGAAATGCTCAGAGAAAAGCTGCTTCTCTGTCTCGACAAGGAAATTCCCCACGGCACCGCTGTGGTAATTGAAAAAATGCGTCAAAGAGAGAACTCCGAAGTTCTCGACATCGAGGCAACCATCTACTGCGAGAGAGATTCTCACAAGGGAATCATCATCGGCAAGGGCGGCAATATGCTTAAAAAGGTCTCCACAAAAGCCCGTGAGGATATGGAGAGATTCTTTGACTGCAAGGTAAATCTCCAGACCTGGGTCAAGGTAAAGGAAGACTGGAGAAACCGTGACGGACTTCTTAGAAACTTCGGATTTGACAGCTCCGACTTCGAATAAAAACTTTCACCTGTTAATTTTTTACATCTACAAATTCCCCCCTATATCACCGAAAGTTTAAGCTATACTTTTAGTGCGGGGTGATCTTATGAACGAACAGGATGCATGGAACAACTTCCTCAGAAGCGGAAGTATCCTTGACTATCTGCAATACAAATCCATAAGCAACTCAAATAATGAGTCGCAGGGTAAAACCGATGAAAACAAAGACCGAAGGACTTATAATAAAACATCAGAATATAGGTGAGCAGGATAAGCTTGTGACGGTGCTGACAAAAGACCTTGGAGTGATCCGTGCCTTTGTCAGGGGGGCTAAAAATATCAGAAGTCCCAAAAGTGCCGCCACAGGGCTTCTGTGCTATTCAAGCCTCTCCCTCTATCAGAACAAGGAAAAGTACATAATCGACGATGCAAGCGTTACTGAAATGTTCTTTGATCTGAGAAAGGATGTGGTAAAATCCTCCCTTGCTCAGTATTTCTGTGAGCTGGCGGCATATATCTGTCCCGAAGGGCAGAATGCTTCTCCTCAGCTTTCCCTTATCCTCAATGCCCTCTATCTTCTTGCAAAGGGAACAAAGCCCGAGGCTCTTATCAAAGCATGCGTAGAGCTGAGACTGTGTGCGCTGTCAGGCTATATGCCCGACCTTATAATGTGCAAGGGCTGCGGAGCTTATGAGAAGGAGAGCATGTTCTTTTCCCTGAGTAGCGGAAGCCTTAAATGCTCAGACTGCTTTATGAAAAAGCCCTCCCCTTCAGCCCTTGAAGTTAACCTTTCTCTGGTGCATGCACTTCGTCACATTGTCTTTTCAGAGGATAAAAAGGTCTTTGCCTTTTCTCTGCCCGAGGAGCTTCTCGAGAAGCTCTCATACATCACAGAAAGCTACACGGGAAAGATTCTTGAAAGAGACCTTAAAACCCTTCATTTTTATAAGACCATAAAATCATAACTCACAAAGGAAACGGATATGAATAAACATCACATAGCGCTGGAGCTTGATAAGATACTCAGCCTTCTCTCTAAGGAATGCGCCTGCGAGGACGCAAGGGAGAGAGCACGGCTTATCACCCCCTTAAGCGGAAAATTTGAAATAGAAGAGGCACTTAAAGAGACTGACGATGCCTTTGTGCTCTCAGGCAGATTCGGCGCCCCCTCATTTTCTGGGGTGAAGAATATGCAGAACGCCTTCAGAAGAGCCGAGGCAGGAGGAGTACTGAACCCTTCGGAACTACTCTCCATTGCAGAGCTTCTGAGAATCACCCGAGGAGTACGTCAGTGGAAAAGCCACTCTGCCTCTGTGGAGACCTCACTTGACCTCTACTTCGATAAACTTGCTGAAAATAAATTTCTCGAGGAGAAAATTACCTCTGCAATTATTTCTCAGGATGAGATAGCAGACAATGCCTCTCCCGAGCTTTACGATATCCGCAGAAAGATGCGTATTGCCGCATCAAAGGCTCGTGAGACTCTTGAGAAGATCATCCGCTCAAGCACCTACCAGAAATTCCTTCAGGATGCCATCATAACCCAGAGAGGCGGCAGATTCGTTGTTCCCGTAAAATCCGAGTGCAGAGGACAGGTCCCCGGCCTTGTCCACGACACCTCCTCAAGCGGTGCAACCGTATTCATTGAGCCTATGGGAGTTGTTCAGGCAAACAACGACATCAGGGTGCTTGAATCCAAGGAGAGTGCGGAGATTGAGAGGATCCTCTACGAGCTTTCTGCTCTGGCAGGCTCCTTTGCAGACACCGCCTCCGAGAGCTACAATGCCCTTGTGGAGCTGAGCCTTATCTTTGCCAAGGCGTCTCTCGGCTACAAGATGAAGGGAACACTCCCCACGGTCAACACCGAGGGAAGAATAAATCTCAAGGCCGCAAGGCATCCCCTTTTAAATCCCAAAACCGCTGTCCCCACAGACATTAACTTAGGTATAAATTTTGACTCTCTGGTCATTACAGGTCCCAACACAGGCGGTAAGACAGTTTCCCTTAAAACCGTGGGACTTCTCACCCTTATGACCATGTGCGGAATGCTCATTCCTGCCGATGAAGGCTCCGAGATCTCCGTTTTTCAGAAGGTGCTTGTAGATATCGGAGACGAGCAGAGCATTGAGCAGTCTCTTTCCACCTTCTCTGCCCACATGACAAATATTGTGGGAATTATCAAGGAAGCGAACAATCAGAGCCTTGTGCTTATAGACGAGCTTGGTGCAGGCACAGACCCCGTTGAGGGTGCCGCCCTTGCTGTGGCTATCCTCGAAAAACTCCGCAGTAAAGGTGCAAAGATAGCCTCCACCACCCACTATGCAGAGCTTAAGGAGTACGCTCTTAAAACCACAGGAGTTGAAAACGGCTGCTGTGAGTTTGATGTAAAAACCCTCAGACCCACCTACAAGCTCCTCATAGGTGTTCCCGGACGAAGCAACGCCTTTGCCATTTCAAGACGCCTTGGAATCGGCGAGGATATAGTAGAAAAGGCCGCCTCACTTGTATCTGACGAAAGCCGTCAGTTTGAGGATGTTGTAGAGACCCTTGACACCCGCCGTCAGGAGCTTGAAAGCGAGCTTGAGCGAGCCCGTCAGGAAGCGAGAAAAGCTGCCGAGAGCCGCCGCCGTGCTGAGGAAGCACTTAAAAAGGTAGAGGCACAGGCTCAGAGAGAGATCGAAAAAGCAAAGCACGAAGCCTCTCTCCTCCTTGCCAGAACAAAGGCTCAGGCAGATGCCGTAACCGAGGAGCTTGAAAAGCTCAAGAAAAAAGGCGCACTTACCGCCGAGGAGAAATCAAAGCTCAAGCAGACCATCAGGAAGATGGAGGACGATGCCGACCCCATAAAGGAAAACGCAGAGGACGAAAACTACACCCTTCCCCGTCCCCTTAAGGCAGGCGACACCGTACTCCTCAAGGATATCGACAAGAAAGCCACCGTCCTTGAGACCCCTGCCCCAAATTCCTCCTCAGTTTTCGTTCAGGCAGGAATTATCAAGACAAGAACCAACATCAAAAACATAAGGCTCATAGAGGACTCCAAGGTCTCAATGTCAGGCAAACCCATAAGAAACACAGGCAGGACAAGCCGCATAGACACCAGACCTGTTACGGAGATAGACGTAAGAGGCTACACCGCCGATGAGGCTGTACTCACCGTTGACAGAGCCATTGACACCGCCGTGCTTACCAACACCCACCAGATGACCGTAATCCACGGCAAAGGCACAGGTGTGCTGAGAAAAGAGATACATCAACTCCTCAGACACCACAAGGCTGTCAAAAGCTTCCGCCTCGGCAATTTCGGCGAGGGAGAAGCAGGTGTCACCATTATCGAGTTCAAATAATCAAATCAAACAAAAGACGCTCACAGCCCTTAAGCCGTGAGCGTTTTTCTTATAGTTTTACTTACAGGAGAGAAAGCAGATCCTCCGTATCAATATTGCTGTGAAGAGACATATTTATGGAGAGGGACACAAGATTCGATGCTCGCTCTATAAGGAGATCTATCTCTCTGGGTGTTACCACCATAGTCCTTCCTTTGGGAGAAACCTTATCGCAAAGAATCTGCTGTTCTCTCTCGTCATCTCCACTTACAAGATCGCACACAAGGGTAGTGGCATCCACTACAGTCGGAATTCCCACCGCAATTACAGGCACACCCAGAGTTTCCTCTGAGAGCTTCACCCGATGATTTCCCACTCCTGCTCCCGGAGCAATTCCCGTATCCGAAATCTGCAGAGTACAGCCAAGCCTCTTAAGGCTTCTGGATGCAAGAGCATCCACAGCTATGACCGCTGTGGGCTTTATTTTTTTAACAACACTTAAAATAAGCTCCTCAGTCTCAATTCCCGTCTGACCCGTAACCCCTGTCTGAAGCACCGCTACAGCCCGAAGCCTCCAAAGTCCCGTACTGCGAGCCACCTCACCGCTTATGTGCCTTGTGGCAAGGACCTTTGAAGCAACCTTTGGTCCCAGTGCATCGGGAGTGATATTCACATTTCCAAGCCCCACCACAAGCACCATACCATTCACAGGCAGAAGTCTTCTGATTTCCGAGGATATAACCTCTATCCTCTTGTCGGTATCTCTCACATTGTCAGTAAGCGGCGGCAGACTCAGTGTTACATACCTGCCTGCCTCTTTTCTGAGCATCTGTCCTGCTCTTTTGGATTTCACATCAAGTCTCTCTATAAGCAGTCCTGCTGACTCCTCACGGGAATACTCAACATCACGAATCTCCTCATCATGAAGCTCGTGTGCCTCTATGGCAAGGTCTGTCCTGAGTTCCAAATATACCTCTCCTTTTTCCTTTATATATGCAATTTTCACATATTATTCTACCCATTTGTAGTAGTATTATCCATATTTACAAAAGTTCAGTAATTTGGTATAATTAAGGTGTGGAAATCCGGCAATAGAAAAGGATGATTTACTTTATGAAAACAAACAGACGGGCGCTATGCTTTTTGCTGTCATTGATCCTTGTTTTTGGCGCAATAGTTACACCCTCTGCTGCAAGGCTTGAGGAAGCACCTCTTGGTGCAGAAACCGAGATTATAACCTTAAGCGCTAAAACAGGACTGCTCCCTATCGGAAGCGATCAGGATATAAATGCATATCTGCCTCAGACCTTCAGGGAGCTTCCCTCAAAATACAGCTCAAAGGATGAGGGCTTTACCCACCCCGTAAGACAGCAGCACGATAACTCCTGCTGGGCATTCGGCACACTCTCCACCTTCGAGACCCTTCTTCTCAAGAATGGTGAAAACCCTGATGTCCTCTCCCCTCAGCACACCAACTACTGGGGCACAAAGAGAAGTGACGGCACAGGCTGGCAGAGAACAAACGCAGACGGCGGCTATTCCTACATTCCTCTGGGATACCTTACCAGCTGGGCAGGTCCCTTGACCGAAGAGGAATTCCCCGAGCTTGAGGCAACACAGGATATGTATGATAACCTCAAGGCCACTCCTCGCTACGGTCTCAACGAGGCAATTTACTTCAACAGCGACGCTGACAGAAACGCTATCAAAACTCTTATTTACAACTACGGCGCAGTTGTAGGCAGCTTCAATGCCAACCCTGAATACTTAAGCGAAGGTGCTTACTTTTACTGCGGAGACCCAAACATCAAAACCTACAACCTTTTAGGTCACTGTGTAAGCATTGTAGGCTGGGATGATAACTTCCCCAAGGAGAAGTTCCACGGAAGTCTTTCAGGCACACCTGAGAATGACGGTGCATGGCTCATGAAGAACAGCTGGGGCAATTTCAATTCCTTCGGCGGTTACTTCTGGATATCCTATGAGGATGCATGGGTTTTCGATAAGATCTTCGGACCAAGCTACGCTCTCACAAGCTATGAACTTATCACAGAGGACGTAAAGCTCTATCAGAACGAGATAGACGGTGCAACCTACGAATTCAACTATCTCTCCACAAGTGTTGATAAAAGCGTTGCATATATGAACGCTTTCAATTTCGAAGAGGACCACAGATACATCGATGAGGTAATCTTCGAGTGTACTGCCGCAGGTGCAGACTACAAGGTATATTACATTCCCTTTGACGGAAATACTCCTACAAACGATATGACCCGCTGGACAGAGCTTTACTCAGGTACAGTTACCTACACAGGCTACATCTGTGCCGATGTTGATGATACCCTCCTCCCTGCAGGGAAGGGTGCTATCGGTATTGAGATCAGCAACGGCAGAGCCAACAGAGAAAATCCCGAAAGTGCCGTTCCCAACTCCATCGGCGTCAGCGAATGGCTTACAAACAGCTCAGGCAAGCTTATTTTTCTTCCTCAGGCAAAGGCAGGTTTGAGCTACTTTATGGAAACAAACAAGGATAACGCCAAGGTCCACGATGTTATGGACTTTTACAGCGTTAAGTTCGAGGACGATATCGGTGGCACCTTCGTTATCAAGGCTATAACCAGAACTTACGATGAGCCTGTCACTATTCCTACAGAGACAACCACAGAAAAGCCCTCTGAGACAACCACAGAAACTACTCCTACAGAGACGGCATCTGAAACGATCCCCACAGAATCGGCCTCAACCTTCCCTTCAGAGCTTCCCCCTGAAACAACTGCTACCTATCCCTCGGAGACGACCGAAACCACTCCTACAGAAACAGTTTCCGCCA
Organism: Ruminococcus sp.; assembly: GCA_045545015.1. Classification (GTDB taxonomy): domain Bacteria; phylum Bacillota; class Clostridia; order Oscillospirales; family Acutalibacteraceae; genus Ruminococcoides. The sequence goes on along the minus strand of JAZQAF010000010.1, from coordinate 12,720 downwards.
CAGTATCCGAAACATCCTCTGCTACTGAAACCAGCTCTGAGACTACTCCCATCGATCAACCCTTTATGTATAAGCTGGGCGATGCAAACCTTGACGGTGTAGTAAACATCAAGGATGCAACTACTATTCAGAAGCACACTGCAAGCCTTATAACCCTGAGCTTCTTTGAAAGGCTCGCCGCTGATGTCACAGGCAACAACATTGTAAATGTAGTTGATGCCACTGATATTATGAAACATGTTGCAGGTCTTACGGTTCGCTTCAATGTCGGTCAGGTCATTTACTACTTCGGCTGATAAAAACTTCAAACAACACAAAAGCCCTCCCCGATGATACCGGGGAGGGCAATTTTTTATCAAGTTTATCTTACGTAGCCTACAGTTCTGGGATAAAGGATAACGTCACGGATGTTTGAGATACCTGTAACATACATAAGGATTCTCTCAAAGCCGAGACCGAAACCTGAATGAGGAACAGAGCCGAACTTTCTCAGATCGAGGTAGTCTGTGTAGTCCTCTTCGTTCATACCACGAACTCTCATTGCATCGAGAAGTTTCTCAAGGTCAGCTTCACGCTCGGAGCAGCCGATGATCTCGCCTACACCGGGAACAAGCAGGTCAGTAGCAGCAACGGTCTTGCCGTCAGGATTCTGCTTCATATAGAAGGACTTGATATCCTTGGGATAGTTTGTAACGAACACGGGCTTTTTGAACACCTCTTCGGTGATGTATCTCTCATGCTCTGTCTGAAGGTCACAGCCCCACTCTACGGGATATACGAACTCTTTTCCGCTTTCCTTGAGGATCTCAATAGCCTTGGTGTAATCAAGAACTTCAAAGTCCTCAGAAACGATGGCGTTAAGCTTATCAAGAAGGCCCTTCTCAAAGTGCTGGTCAAAGAATGCAAGCTCTGTGGGACACTTATCCATAACTTCCTTTATGATAGTCTTTATCATATCCTCTGCAATGCCGATGATATCATAAAGATCAGCGAAAGCTACCTCAGGCTCAACGTGCCAGAACTCTGCAACGTGTCTGGGGGTGTTGCTGTTCTCAGCTCTGAAAGAGGGACCAAAGGTGTAAATTTTACCGAATGCCATAGCGGCAACCTCACCCTCAAGCTGACCTGAAACGCTCAGTCCTGCTTTTCTGCCGAAAAAGTCGTCTGCATAGTACTCCTCTTCGGTCTTGTAATCATTTGAATAACCTATGGTTGTTACCTTGAACATCTCACCTGCACCCTCACAGTCAGAGCCTGTGATAAGGGGTGTGTGAACATAGGTGTAGTTTCTGCTCTGGAAGTAGTTATGGATAGCACCTGCCATTACAGAACGAACTCTGAATACGGCATTGAAGGTGTTTGTACGCACACGTAGATGAGGCATTGTACGGAGAAACTCCAGAGTGTGTCTCTTCTTCTGAAGAGGATAATCCAGAGGACACTCGCCCAGGATCTCAATCTCCTTGGCATTGATCTCAACAGAGCCCTGACGAGCCTCTACAACCTCACCCACAACCCTCAGTGCTGTGCCGAGCCTGAGAGCTGTCTGAGGATACTCCAGCTTCTCTCTGTCAATAACAATCTGAATGTGCTTAAGGCTTGTACCGTCGTTAAGCTCAGCAAAAGCCATTGTCTTTGATTCACGGGATGTTCTTACCCAACCGCAGACAGTTACTTCCTGTGAAAGAAACTGAGGGTCTTCAAGGACACATCTGATATCAGTATGTTTCATAATTCTATCTCCATTTCGCAAAGGACTTCTAAACCGGTCCTTCTTAAATTTATGTTTCTCTGTATATTGTAATCACTTGTTCAGAGAGATGCAAGTGTTTTCTGAATATATGTAGCATCGTGAACAGAAACTTTTCCGTCGCCGTTTGTATCTACAAGCTCAGAATTCACATTTACGTTCATACCTGTGATATGCTTCTGAAGGATGGTTGCATCGGAAATAGTAGTCTTTCCGTCGCCGTTTATGTCACCCCAAAGCGGTGATGTAGCAGGTTCAGTGGGAGTTGTTTCAGAGGGTCTTACTCCAAACTCGGGAAGAGGTGCCTCTGTGGTCTCTGTGGGCACTATGCTCTCGGTGGGTACTATAGTCTCCGTGGGAGCTTCTGTGGAAGGCTCTGTAGGAGGCTCTGTCTCAGGCACTGTGGGCTTAACCTCGGGCTTTTTATAGATGAGGGTTGCGAAGTCGAGAACACACCAGCCGCTGAAGCCGCCATAGGTTGTCTTGCCCCAGGTGTAGCCGTCAGCCTTCTTGGTCTCGGTAACAACTATCTCCTCGCCGTGAGGAATAGCAGTGAGGAGCTTATAGCTTGTCCCTGCTCCCTTTCTCATATTGACACCGTTTGAGGAATCAATTCTGTAAACATCGCCCTCGGGGAGAATCTCGCCATCTAAGATGTAAATATAACCCTTGAACTTCCAGCCGCTGGATGAAACACCGCCGTTTGAAGCGCCAAGGTCGTATTCGGTGAGATAGAAGGTTCTGCCTGCCCATTCGGAATGGGAAAGTGTCACTGTAGTTGAGCTTATCTTCTCAACAACTGCCACGTGTCCGCCGTAGGGGTTATCCCAGCAGGCAATAGCACCGAGCTTGGGAGTACTTCCGTAAGGGTAGTAGTTATTGGATTTATTGTAATCCCACCAGTAATGAGCGCTGTTTACGGAAAGCTTAGGCTCAGTTTTCAGAAGCTCATATGCTCTGCCCCACGCATAAGCTGTGCAGTTGGGCATTCCGTAACCAATGGAATAGAAAATGTTCTTATTGCTGTAGTAATAGGAATTGCTCTTAGAAGGAGCAGTAAGTCTGGGTGAGTAATCAGCAAGAGGTGCTATTTCCTCCTCTGACACCGCAGATGTATTATTATTTGCCGAAACCGCCAATGTAGGTACGGCAATGAGTATTACCATAAGAATCGCTGCAACAATTTTTCTTATTCTCATCCAATCACCTCTTAATAAAATACGCAAATTCGTAATTATTATACCATAACGACAAGAGTTTTGACAATAGCTAACAGGAAATATTATATATTTATTTTTGCTGTCAATATTTACCTGTCAGCATACTACTATCCCCTTTCGGGTAACTTTTATCAGCATTCGTAAAGAAAACAAAAATCCCCTCTGCATCTGCTGCAAAGGGGAGCTTTTTTAATTTTTGTTAAGTTTATCAGAAGCCGTCACGATAGTGATTGGAAGCTTTGCGTCCTGCGCTTTTCCTCTCAGAAGTTTTCTTTGAGGAAACCTCTGCGCCGGCTTTCTTTTTATTGGCTTCAAATACGAAGGTCAGAACAAATACTGTGATTCCGATAATTGCAAGGATCAGCAGTACTACAGCAATATTTGTAAGGAAATAAGAGCGCTTATCCTCTGTGGAGGTATCGTTCTGAACTCCTGAAAAGTCGATTTTTCCCGACTGGACATTGGTATCAATTCCCAGATCCTCGTAATCAATGTGTCCCCAGTTCTCCTTGTTTGCATTGTAGGAGGGTGCCTGAATGGGAGAGTTCGTTGCATTGTAGGGAGAGTGGGTCTGATCCTCAGGCTGGCTCTCGGCAAACTCTGTACCTCTGGTTACAGGGACAGTGGTTTCTGTAGGATCTGTGGAGGTTCCTGTCTCGGACGGAACTGTCACATCAGAGCCTGTGGGCACAGTTGTCTCTGCACCCGAGGGAAGGGTCTCCGAAGACACCACACTTTCAGTAGGTACTGTTTCAGTAACAGTTTCTGTAGGAGCTGCCTCAGAGGGAACAGTCTCACCTGTAGCGAACGCAGAAAGCGCACCGACACAAATCATAAGGACCAACAGCACGGATACCACTGCGGTCAATACTTTACATTTCATTAAAAGGACTCCTTAAGGGAGCAGAGATCACTTCTGCTCCTCAGACTTTTTCTCAAATACCTTAAGGTCATACTTATCTGTAATCTCTGTGTTTTTCTCAGGGTTTACAGTATCTGTGAGGCCCTCTACGTACTCGAGGAACTCCTCATTCTTCATATCCTGAAGGAGGCTTGTATAGTTTACTTCGTTTGCAATGTATTCCTTTGTCTCTGAGGTGATAGCCTTCTTATATACAAAGAATGCTGTGCGGCTGTCGCCCTCACCAACAATTACAAAATCAGCCTTACCGTCAGCCAGCTTTGAAAGCTTATCTGCAACCTCTGCACCTACAGAAGTGGAGATATTTTCCTTATTCTCAACGTTACTTACTGAGGGATTTGCTGTGATTCCCTTGAAGCTCATATAGAGCTTTACAACATTGTCAAAAGAAGTGCCGCCCTCAATAGCCTTAACATAGGAATCAAGCATTGCCTTGGTTTCCTTGATCTTATCCTCGGAGAAGGACACATTCACAGTCTCGAGAGTGGTCTCGTCCTGAGTTGCCTCATAGAGAGGGATGCTGAAGTAGGAGTAGCTGAGATACTCATTCTCAAAGAACTTGGAAAGCTCCTCATCGGTTACAGCCTTAACGCCGTCCTTCTTGTAGAAATAATCAAAGAGTGCGTTCTGCTTTGCAGCTGCAAGATATGTGGAAAGATAGTAGCTGTCGAAGGAAATACCTAAAGGCTCATAAACATCCTTATAGGGAGGATAGAGACCGTAGCCGTAGTAGGACATATAATCCTCATAGTAGGGGCCAAGGTGCCAGTCCTTCTCAGCCTGCTCCTTGTAAGCAGCAAGTACATCTGCATCAAGCTCAATGCCGAACTCACGGATCTTTTCATCCAGTGCGATAAGGTTCTTTGTGATTCTGTCAGCTTCGAGCTTAATCCAATCACTGCAGAGGTAAACCTCACCGGTCTCATCAAAGGTACCCTCATAATCGAGGATAGAAGCCTCTGAGTCAAAGTCCTCACCCTTTGCATTCTGAACAACGCCGTAAGCCTTATCAAAAGCAGAGTAGAGAGAGTAGATATATACGCCAATAGCATATTCCTGAGCATCTGTCTTATAGCTCCACTCACGGGTGAGAGTCTTGGGAACAGAGGCTTCCTTGGAACACGCACAAAGGCTCAAGATCATAAGAACTGCCATTGTAAAAGCCAAAACTTTTCTTAATGCTTTCATAGGAAATACCATCCTTTTTCTTAAGAATAACTATACCCTTTGATTATACACAATTTAATCACGGATTTCAACAATAATCGAAAAATAAACACAAACTTCACACAAAAAACATATTTATCACTCACCGTCGGAGAAAAACTCCTTGAGAGCACTCAGAGGGTCACTGCCCTTCTTTATGCGGTATGAGATGTAGGGTTTATTGCCTGCCGAGAGAAGAGCCTCTCCTCTGTGTCGGCTTACAAGGGCTATAACATCGGGATTCTTCAGGTCTTTTATGTAGAGAAGAAGCGAGCTTTCGTTCTGTCTGATTTCATAAATTCCCACAGCGGACGCCTGATTCCTGATGAGCGCAACATCGATAAGTCCCATAACAGACTTCGGGATATCACCAAATCGGTCGAGAAGCTCATCCACCACATCGGATGCCATCTCCTTGTTCCTTATATCAGCTATGAGCTTATAGGCATCAAGGCGAAGCGAGAGGCTTTCAATGTAGCTTTCGGGGATGTGAGAAACAACCGCAATATCAATAAGGCAGTCCTTATCCTCACGGCTTTTGGGAATCTCTCCTCGCTCCTCTCTCACCGCTGAATCCAGAAGCTTTAAGTACATATCGTAGCCTACGTCCTCCATGTGGCCGTGCTGACTGCCCCCAAGGACAGAGCCTGCACCACGAAGCTCAAGGTCTCTCATGGCGATCTTCATACCTGAGCCGAATTCGGTAAACTCCCTCATAGCGGTAAGTCGCTTACTGGAAATCTCTGTAAGCACCTTGCCTCTTGTAAAGGTAAGGTACGCCCATGCACGACGGGTAGAGCGTCCTACTCTTCCTCTGAGCTGATGAAGCTGAGAAAGTCCGAATCTGTCAGCATTTTCTATAATAAGAGTGTTGGCATTGGGAACGTCAACACCTGTCTCTATAATGGTGGTGCACACAAGGACGTTCACCTTCTGCTCCAGCATATCACGCCAGACCTTGGAAAGCTCAGCCTCGGTCATTTTGCCGTGTCCCACAGCCACCTGAGCCTCGGGAATCTCCGCTTGGATCCTTGCCGCCTTTGCCTCGATAGTCTCCACGTTGTTGTGAAGATAGAACACCTGGCCGCCACGGCGAAGCTCCTTTTTGATAGCCTCATAAATAAGCCCCTGCTCATATTCAAGCACATAGGTCTGAACGGGATATCTGTTCTGAGGCGCCTCCTCCAGCACAGACAGGTCTCGGATTCCGCTCAGCGCCATATTGAGAGTTCTCGGAATAGGAGTAGCGGAGAGGGTCAGCACATCTACATTCTTGTAAAGCTCCTTGAACCTCTCCTTATGAGCAACACCAAAGCGCTGTTCCTCGTCTATTATGGCAAGGCCAAGATCACGGAACTCAACATCCTTCTGAACAAGACGGTGAGTGCCGATTACCATATCTATCTCACCACGGCGGAGCTTCTCAATTATCTCCTTACGCTCAGAGGGCTTTCTGAATCGGGAGAGAAGCTCAACCCTCACGGGGTAATTTTCAAATCTTTTAAGCGCAGTCTGATAGTGCTGCCACGCAAGAATGGTAGTAGGACAGAGAAGTGCGCACTGCTTGGAATCACAGATACACTTAAACGCCGCACGAAGCGCAACCTCGGTCTTTCCGAAGCCCACATCTCCGCAGAGAAGTCTGTCCATGGGAGCTGTCCTCTCCATATCCGACTTAATCTCCGAGGCACATCTGAGCTGGTCAGGGGTCTCCTCGTACTCAAAGCCCATTTCAAAGTCTCTCTGCCACTCTCCGTCAGGTGAAAAACTGTAGCCGGGAGCGTTCATTCTGGCACTGTAGAGAGCAATAAGCTCCTTCGCCATATCCTTGACAGCAGCCTTTACTCTCGTTTTTGCCTTCTGCCATTCCCCCGAGCCCAGACGGTTGAGCTTAACCGTACTGTTTTCTCTGGGACCTATATATTTTGCCACAAGGTCAAGCTGTGTTACGGGAACGTAAAGCACATCGCCCTTGGCATAGTTTATCTTGATATAATCCTTGGTAATTCCATGTGCATCTATTTTCTTTATACCCTCAAAAAGTCCGATTCCGTGGGTAGTGTGAACCACATAATCACCGGGATCAAGGTCGGAAAGGCTGTAGATCTCCTGTCCGTTTTTGGGAGTTCTGCGTTTTTTCTCACGAGGGAGGTCACTCTTTCCCTGAGTATAGACATAGAATCTCTCACGGGTGAATTCCATTCCCGAGGAAAGGCTTCCCTTACAGAGATAAATCTTACCGGGGATAAGTATCTCATCCTCTGACATCACCCTTGCAGGCATACCCTTTTCACAGAGAGCCTCACTGATATTCTTTGCTCCCTTTTCTGTGTGGGTCAGCACCACCACCGTACTTTTCTCAAGCTCCAGAGCCTCAAGCTCCTCACAGAACTCAGCCACGGTTGTACTGAGCGGGGGAAGCTGCTTTGCAGAGAAAGAAATAATATCCGAAATAGGCAGATCGTGGCTTCCATGGGTAAAATTATCGAGATAAATAACACCTGAAGCTTTGAGAGTTTCCAGCATATCGCCGTAGCTTATGCTGTAGGTATCAAAGCCCCTTGCAAGCACACCCTCTGCAAAATAATCGCTAAGGTCCTCTTTCCATCTGAAATCCACCGCAGAAAGTCTCTCCTTAACCGCAGATTCCTCGGAAATGAACACAAGGAAATCCTCCTTAAGATAATCAAGGAGAGTAGCCTTTTCATCATAGATCAGTCCTATGTATTTATCGAGACAGCTCAGGTGTCTCATATTTCTTATATCGTCTGCCTCAGAGAGAAGTATCTCCTTGGCTTTTTCGCTTTTTTCGCTTCTGAGAAGATTTGCCTTCCTCTCGATTTCCTTTGCAAGCTCTTCTCTCGAGGAGAGGAATATCTCCGAGGAGGGAGACAGAGTTATTTCCTCTGCCGCCTCTTCCCTTCGCTGAGTTGTAATGTCAAAATAGCTCTGAGAGTCTATTTCATCTCCCCAGAATTCAATTCTCACGGGACGTGTGCTGTCAGGAGAGAAAAAGTCAAGAATTCCTCCCCGAAGAGAAAACTGTCCCACTCCCTCTATCTGGTCTGCCCTCTCATAGCCCATAAGAGTAAGTGCACGGATACACTTATCAACAGACACACTTTCTCCGCACTTAAGGTGAAGAGTAGCATCATCGAGAGCTTTGGGAGGCACCGTATATTGAGCCGCCGCATCAGCACAGGCTATGACACACTGCACTTCTCCCGAGAGAAGTCCCATAAGGACAGAAAGTCTCTGATGCTCATACTCTCTGGAGTGGCCCTCAATATTTCTGAAATTAAAGTCCCTGTAGGGATAAACTACCGCAGTTATTCCCATTTCACAGAGATCCTCAGAAAGAAGAGACGCCTCTCTCTCGTCTGCGGCAACGCAAAAAGCTCTGCATTTCCGAGAAAGGCAGAGTGAATAAATTATATCCGCTTTGTGTACCGAGGTAAGTCCCGAGAGGGATACACACCGCTTTTTATCTACAGATTCTGAGAGCCTTTTAAAGTCCTTTGAGCTCTCCATCATATCACAGAGAAATTTCATGATTCCTCCACGTAAATATTTACACTCCCGAGAGGGAGAATGTATTCAAATCAGTTATAACGCTGCATAGCTTCCTGAGTTTTCTCCTGTACCATAAGCTCCACAGCATCCACCGCATTTTCATAGACGGTGCTGAGAGCCTTGTTCTCAGAAGCAGAAAACTTTGAAAGCACCCAGTCCTTCAGATCATAGTCAGGATGAGGCTTTTTACCCACGCCGATCTTAATGCGGGGGAACATATCACTACCTGAAAGGTAGATGATATTCTTCATGCCGTTGTGGCCGCCGTCGCTACCCTTCTGGCGGATCCTCATTCTGCCCACATCAAGTGAGATATCATCAAATATTATAATCACTCTTTCAGGAGAGATTTTGTAGAAATTCATCGCCTCCACAACAGCCTGACCTGAAAGGTTCATAAAGGTAGAGGGCTTCATGAGAAGGCACTTGGATGCACCTATCCTGCACTCTCCCGTTGTGGATTTGAAGCGGATCTTCTTCATCTGGCAGTTCTGCTTTTCAGCCAGCAGATCAATGGCACAGAAGCCGCAGTTATGTCTTGTATTTTCGTACTGCTTGCCGGGGTTTCCAAGTCCCACAACAATATAGTCAATGGATGAGCCTGAGGCGTTCTTCTTAAAAATCATAAACTATCTCCTGAAAACTGTACTGTGGAAAAACAAGGGACGGCACTAAGCCGTCCCCTTGATGAAAATGTCAGATTAATGTCTCTTATCAGAGGGACATTGTGGAAACAGGCTTGTCAGCATAAATTCTCTCGATAGCCTCTGCAAAAACATTAGCAACGGGAAGAATTGTGAACTTGTCAAGCACGTTCTCCTCAGGAACAGGAACAGTATCCAGAAGGATAAGCTCCTTGATAACGCTATTCTCAAGTCTCTCAATAGCGGGACCGGAGAGAACTGCGTGAGTCGCACAAGCTGTAACCTCTGTGCTGCCTGCTTCGATAATAGCCTTTGCAGCGTTGCAGAGTGTACCTGCTGTGTCGATCATATCGTCAAGAATAATAGCCTTCTTGCCTACAACATCACCGATGATGTTCATAACCTCGGAAACATTTGCCTTGGGTCTTCTCTTGTCAATGATAGCAATGGGGCAACCCAGCTTTGCAGCGAAGTTTCTTGCTCTTGTAACAGAACCAAGGTCAGGAGAAACAACTACATAATCGTCAACGTTCTTGCCAATCTTCTTCTTCATGTGGTTTGCAAGCATAGGTGCGCCAACAAGATGGTCAACAGGGATATTGAAGAAGCCCTGGATCTGGTTTGCGTGAAGGTCCATTGTGAGGACTCTGTCAGCACCTGCAGCTGTGATAAGATCTGCACAAAGCTTAGCTGAGATCGGATCTCTTGCCTTTGCCTTACGATCCTGACGAGCATAGCCGAAGTAAGGAATTACTGCTGTGATGGATGCTGCGGAAGCTCTCTTCATAGCATCGATCATAATAAGCATTTCCATGAGATTGTCGTTAACAGGTGTACAAGTTGACTGTACGATAAAGCACTCGCTACCACGAACGGATTCATGAAGAGATACTGCGATCTCGCCATCAGAGAACTTGTTGCAGCTTGACTTACCCAAAGGTAAACCGAGGCAGCCTGCTATTCCCTGTGCAACAGTGGGATTTGAGTTGCCTGCAAAAATCTTGATGTCTTTACCGTGAAAATTCATACTGATTCCCCTTCTTTTCAAATTGGTCAATACCGTTTCGATCTATGAAAACGGATTGACTAAAATAAAAATATAATCTAATCGGAGACTTCTTCCCCGAGAAAATCCTGATTTAGTTTATGCACCGTAGCCCTTGGCTATAGCGATCTGATTAAGCTCCTCAAGCTGAGAAGGATCATTTGCACCCAGAGCCACATCTGCGGTGCTTGCCACATAGGCTCCTGCCTTTTTGCCGTCACCGATAATGAGCTTCAGAGCATCGGGCAGATAATACTCACGGGCTTTGTTATCTGAGGTGATTCTGTCAAGAACAGAAAGAAGTGCCTCCACCTCAAACCAATATGCACCTGAGTTGATCTCGTTTATCTTTCTTGTCTCTTCATCTGCATCCTTATGCTCAATGATAGCCTTGAGTGAGGAGTCAGAGTTTCTCACCACTCTGCCGTATCCTGTAGCATCCTCAACCTCAGCACTGATAACAGTTGCAGAGTTGCCGCTGTGAGTATGAAGTTCAAAGGAGCCTTCGATGGTTCCTGCATCCACAAAGGGTGCATCACCGCCGAGAATAACCACAGAGCCGCCACGGCTCTCAAGGAATTCTCTTGCCATCATAACAGCGTGGCCTGTGCCCAGTCTCTCGCTCTGCAGGACTGTCTCGACTTTGAAAGGAAGAGTTTCTATGTACTCATCAATAAACTCTGCACGGTAGCCTTTTACCACACAGATATCGTCAATGCCTGCAGCTCTTACTGCATCAATGACCCATCTGAGCATGGGCTTTCCAAGCACCTCACAGAGAGTTTTGGGCTTCTCAGAGCCCATACGCTTACCCTCGCCGCCTGCGAGAATTATTGCACTCTTCTTCATAGCTCAAAATCCTTTCAGAAATCTCAGATTCAGAGACAACATATAAAATAGTTATCTATATTATCTCATATAAAGAGAAATTTTCAAGGCATTATTGCAAAAACATATCAATTTTGTAACTACTTAACAAATTGCTCTTTTGATTTTCGGAATATTGGTAACATTTTATGACAAAATAATTTGAGAAAAATATGGAATTTCAAAAGGAAATTTGGTATAATAACTATCAGGACTGGGCTTTTATCAGAGTTCAGTGGTATTTATAGCCGTCAGCAACCTTGCAACACGGCGTAAAACATATATTTTTAGGAGGTTTTTAAAATGAGCCACAAGTTTGTTTACCTCTTTAAAGAGGGTAACGCAACAATGCGTGAGCTTCTCGGCGGTAAGGGCGCTAACCTTGCAGAAATGACTTCTCTCGGTCTCCCCGTTCCCCAGGGTTTCACAGTAACCACAGAAGCTTGCACACAGTACTACGAAGACGGTCGCAAGATCAACGATGACATCCAGGCAGAGATCATGGAGTACATCGAGAAGATGGAAGAGATCACCGGCAAGAAGTTCGGCGACCTCGAGAATCCTCTCCTTGTTTCCGTTCGCTCCGGTGCAAGAGCATCCATGCCCGGTATGATGGATACAATCCTCAACCTCGGTCTTAACGAGGATGTTGTAAACGTTATGGCAGAGAAGTCCGGCAACGCACGTTGGGCTTGGGACTGCTACAGAAGATTCATCCAGATGTACTCCGACGTTGTTATGGAAGTTGGTAAGAAGTACTTCGAGCAGCTCATCGACGAGATGAAGGAAGCTAAGGGTGTTACTCAGGATATCGAGCTTACAGCAGAGGATCTCAAGGTACTCGCAGGCCAGTTCAAGGACGAGTACAAAGCAAAGATCGGTAAGGACTTCCCCACAGATCCCAAGGAGCAGCTCATGGGCGCTGTAGAGGCAGTATTCCGTTCATGGGACAACCCCCGTGCAAACGTTTAGCGTCGTGATAACGATATTCCTTACAGCTGGGGTACAGCAGTTAACGTTCAGATGATGGCATTCGGTAACATGGGTGACGATTGCGGTACCGGTGTTGCATTTACTCGTGACCCCGCTACAGGTGAGAAGGGTCTCATGGGTGAGTTCCTTGTAAACGCACAGGGCGAAGACGTTGTTGCAGGCGTTCGTACTCCCATGCCTATCGCTCAGATGGCAGACAAGTTCCCCGAGGCATACGCAGAGTTCCTCAATGTATGCGCAACTCTCGAGGATCACTATAGAGATATGCAGGATATGGAGTTCACCATCGAAGGTGGCAAGCTCTATATGCTCCAGACAAGAAACGGTAAGAGAACAGCTAAGGCAGCTCTCAAGATCGCTTGTGACCTCGTTGATGAGGGCATGATCTCCGAGAAGCAGGCTGTTGCTATGATCGATCCCAGAAACCTCGATACACTTCTCCATCCCCAGTTTGACCAGAAGGCTCTCAAGGCTGCAACTCCTGCAGGCAAGGGTCTCGG
>JAZQAF010000009.1:0-212117 GCA_045545015.1 Ruminococcus sp. | reverse complement strand
CAAAACAACCAACGGAAATGAGTTCCTTGGCTGGATGAATGGTGAGGGTCTGATTCTTACAACAGACCTTACATACACCTTCACAACAACAGGCAATGATTTCCTCAAGGCGATGTATCAGACAGATATCGAAGAAGCTGTGCTTGTTATCTTCAAGAATGACAAGGCAAACCAGATCCTCGATATGCAGTATTATGCAGAGGGTGACGAGGTAATATTCCCCGATCTTCCCAATAACGCCGCATATGATGCCACAGGCTGGTCATTATCAGCAGAGGAGATCGCATCTGCCATAGCAAAGGGTGAGAGTATTACAGTAACACCCACATGGCAGAGAAAGCTCATCTATGTAAATGTTTCAGTAGTTGGCGGCACTGCCGAGGGTCTTGCAGACGGAAAGATCCTGAGGCTCTCAGCAGTAACAGCTACAGCGAACACGGCTCCTTCAGGTCAGAAGTTTGCATACTGGAAGGATCAGAACGGTAATGTTCTTTCCTACAGCACAGTATATAAGTTCTATCCTGCAGAAGATATGGTGGTTACAGCAGTTTATGTTGATGAAAATGAGGCTATCGATTACGATATAGTTCTCTCCATCAATATGGATACCTCAAATGAATCACCTGACACAAACACAGTGATCCTCTCATGGGAAGTTCCCGAGGGAGCAGGAGTTACCTTCAAGCAGGCAGGCGCACTCCTTGTAGATGAGAGCCAATATAGTGCAGACACCTTCTACAAAGGAACAGCGGATACTAATGTAACCAAATGGACACCCGGTTCTGCAAACCAGAAGACTGCAAACACAGTTACGGTAAACAAGAAGGGTGTAGCAAACGGCTCTACATGGATACTCAGAGCTTGGCTTACCTATGAAGTAAACGGCGAGCAAGTTACTATCTACTCCGATATGGTTTACGTAGTTAAGTAAACTTTCCTGTATTTTAAGCCTTGAAATTCTATTTGAATTTCAAGGCTTTTGTTATTGTGACAAAAATCGTTTATAGAATAACAAAACTGTAAATTCTGTAACAGCTATTTGCCTTGTTTTCACAACTTGTTTCGTGTTATAATATCATTTGAAGAAATATGCCCATGCTTATTTCAATAATCAATGGACAGGAGATGATTCCATGTCATTGTGCTTAGGATGTATGCACGAGATAGGCGACAGCTTAATATGTCCTGATTGTGGATTTGATAATCTCAAAACTCAGTCTTCACCTTTTCTTCCTTATGGCGTGGTTCTTGACAAGCGATATCTTGTTGGAAAAGAGCTTGAGACCAATGGTGAAAGCACCCTCTATATTGGATATGATAAACAGACAGCTTCCACAATTCTTATCAGAGAATTTCTTCCGGCAGGATATTATACCCGTGCAGAAGGTGCTATTAAAATTGATGTAACTGCTGATAAACGTGAGACATTCCAGAGACTTATGTCTGACTTTGAACAATTTTTCAGTTTTCTTTCTACTCTCAGAGATATGTCGGCAATGAATGTTATCACTGATATTTTCAGAGCTAATAATACTTGCTACGTTATTGAGGAATACGAGGAGCTTATTTCCTTCGAGGAGTATGTAACACGAAATAACGGCCATGTTGAGTGGGAGGTAGCTCGTCCGTTATTTATGCCGGTAATTTCTCTTCTCGAAGCAATTCATAAGAACGGATATGGTCATTTTGCTGTATCACCCTCTAATCTTTACATCACAGCATCCGGTAAACTCTTACTTTTAGGCTTTGCAACGATTAATGAAAGACGAAGAGGAACACCTCTCAAGTCACAGCTTTACAGTGGTTGTGCTGCACCTGAACAGTATGAGAAGAATTTTCCAATAGATAACATTACTGATATTTACGGTTTAACAGCAACACTTTTTTATGCTTTGACAGGCAGTCTTCCCGCTTGTGCTACCGAGCGTCTTACAGATGGTGCACTTCTTATGAGTACTGCGACCGTTAAAAGACTTCCTCCACACGTTGTAACAGCACTTGCTAATGGTCTTCAGGTTAAGCGTGAGGACAGAATCATTGACTTCGGGGATCTTCGTTCGCAGCTTTCTGTAGCCCCTACAGTAAAAGCAATTCAGGAAGAAATCAGTCGTACAGCCAGCATGGCAACTTCAATAAAACCCAAGAAGCAGAGCTTTGGTGTTTCTCCCGTTTCGGTAGGTATTATTGTTACAGTTATTTCTCTTCTTGTTTTCCTTGGAATTGGTATTTATTTTATTCAGAGTAGTAATCCTACAGCTACTGATCCCACAACCGCAACTACAGTTTTTGTTGAAAACACTTTGCCTCCTCTTACTCAGGAGGACTGGACTGGTCCCACACTTGCAAATTATGTAGGCAGATATTATGAAGATGTTGTAGCTGAGCTTGAGGCTCAGGGTGTCAGAGTTTATCGTTCTGTTTATAACAATAACGATAACGGCGGATATAACGAAGACTACGATGCGGGTGTTATTTATCATCAGGATTTTCCTGAAGGAACACCTATCGATACAGAAAACGGCTTAGCCGTCTCCTTTAAGGTAAGCAATGGTTCCAATAAAAAAGAGCTTCCTGACTTTGGCGAGGATACTTCTCTTGCAAGTGCTATCAGGATACTCACCGATAAGGGATTTATTTCTGTAGTTGAGGATATGAACTATCAGCATAGTGATAAGGTTCAGAGCGGATGTGTTATAGGATATAAAGATCATAAAGCAGGAGACAACGTTTCTGTTAATGAGGAAATAGTTCTGATCGTTAGCAAGGGCGCTGAGTACACAGAGTACACTCCCTAAATCATAAAAGAATAAAAGCACTTCTGGAGTATTCCAAAAGTGCTTTTTCTTTCTTTTCAGCTTCTCTTTTTAATTTTGCTTTCAGCATGTTGTATTAAATTGAACAAGGAACTTGACTGTTGAGGATATTCCTGCGATAATATCTCTGAAGAATATGATGCGCTGCGAAGGTTTTTGGATAATTCATTATGATCTTCACTTTTTGTATAATAGCTTAACTTTGTTGAGTATATTCCCATATATGAATCACAGAAGCCTTGATATAGCTCATCATTTACAGAGAACATACTTTGATGATTCTCGGGGTTTGCACAGTAAAGAGTTCGGAAAATCTTATAAACTGCGATCATCAGGTAATTTGATACCTGAGCTGTAAGTCTTTTGCTTTTAGCTTTACTGAGTATATCATATATTACTGCCAAGGAGTTGCAAAGAACCTTTTTGTTGAGCATCGCAATCATACTGCTACCGGTGCTTTCGGGGTTAATGTCCTCAGCTTCGGGAATATCATCAAAGTTTAGCGTAGCTCCTGATCTTTCCGGAGTTCTTCCCAGAAGGAAGTCACAGGATACATCATAATAATCGGCGATTTTTATGAGGAAGTCAAGTCCGCATTCACGGATTCCTTTTTCGTAGTGGGAGAGAAGAGCCTGAGATATACCGAGGTCAGAGGACACTTGCTTCTGACTCAGATTCTTTTCCTTTCTCAGCATGGTAATTATTCTTGGGAAGTCTTTATTCATATGGATCATCCTTTATTGTTATATACATTTAGTATAACTTAGCATCTACAATTTGTAAAGCATTAATCGGAGGTTTGTTTTGAAATCATATTATATTCATTTTATCAGACATGGTGCAATTAAAGAAACCTATAAAGGTGCTTATATCGGAGCATCGGATATAAGAATGTCAAAAGAGGGGGCTCAGGAGCTTAAAGAGCTTGATAAGAATATGAAGTACCCTTATGCTCCTGTTATATTTACAAGTCCATTAAAGCGCTGTACAGATACCTGCAAAATTCTTTATCCTGATGTAAAACCCATTGTCGTTGATGATTTAGCTGAAATGAATTTCGGCAAGTGGGAAAAGAAAACTGCAGAGGAACTCAAAGGTGATCCTCTTTTTGAGAGATGGTTAGCAGGGGAGAAGGGAGTAACACCTCCCGAGGGTGAGTCAAATGATGACTTTACCAGAAGAATCTGTCTGCAGTTTCAGAATATTGTTGATGGTCTTATCAAAACAGGTAATACCGACTGTGCTATCATCACTCATGGTGGAGTTATTATGACGCTCCTTGCTGTTTACGGTCTTCCTCAGGCAAAGCCCTTTGACTGGGCTTGCGATAACGGCTTTGGCTACTCAATGAGGGTGACTCCCATGCTGTGGCAAAGAGACAGAGTTGCCGAGGTATTTAAACTCATCCCCGAAGAAGTTGATGATGACGAATAATTCTATTCATAATTTATTGACAGCTGTACATATGTGCAGCTGTTTTTGCTGCAAAAAAGTCTGAAAATGAAAGGAAACATAAGCAAATTGTTAAAATATTGTTAAAATTTGCAAATCTTAAGAGAAAAGACTGCAAAATTATTGAATTCCGAATTAATATATGATAAAATTATCAGGATATTTTATAAGCGGGGGATGCTTATGTTGACACATCTTCTTGTCCGCATTGATGCGAAAATGAATACATTTTCCAAAGGACAGAAGCTTATTGCGGATTTTATAGAGCAGCACTATGATAAAGCTGCTTTTCTTACAGCTTCCAAGCTTGGTGAGCTTGTTGGGGTCAGTGAGAGTACTGTTGTTCGATTTGCTACAGAGCTTGGTTACAGCGGTTACCCTGAATTGCAGAAAGCAATGCAGGAAATGATAAAAGACAAACTAACTTCCGTTCAGAGAATAGAGGTAACAGCTGCAAAAATTGCAGATGGAAATGTACTTGATACAGTTCTGAATCAGGACATTATTAAAATCAGAAGAACTCTCGAGGAAACCTCAAGGGAAGATTTCGATAATGCTGTCAAGTCTATTATCGATGCTGAGAATATTTATATATTCGGAGTTCGCTCTGCAAGTTCGCTTGCAAACTTCCTTGGCTATTATTTTGATCTGATTCTCGGTAATGTTCATGTTGTAACAAACGCAAGCCGTTCAGGAATGTATGAGGCACTTCTCAGAATTTCCGAGAAGGATGCGATTATCGGAATCAGCTTTCCCAGATACAGCAGAACTGCAGAGAGTGCTATGAGCTTTGCAAAATCGCGTGGTGCGGCTACTATTGCAATTACCGACAGTGTAATGTCTCCGCTCTCAGCTAATGCAGACTCTCTTCTTTTAGCCAGAAGTGATATGGCTTCTGTTGTTGATTCCCTTGTAGCGCCTCTTTCTCTTATTAATGCTCTAATTGTTGCTACGGTTATCAATAAAAAGGAAGAGGTCAAAGAGACCTTTGAGCTTCTTGAGACTGTATGGAATGAGCAGGATGTATATACCAGCTCCCATAAGAAGGATAAGGTATGAGTCGGATAATTGTAATCGGTGGCGGAGCTGCAGGCCTTCTTGCTGCAGGAATAGCTGCGCAGAATGGTGCTAATGTACTTCTTTTGGAAAAGAATAAAAGAGTAGGCAGAAAAATATGCATTACCGGTAAAGGTCGATGTAATGTTACCAACAACTGTTCCGAATCTGATTTTATCTCAAATGTTGTGACTAATCCAAGATTTCTCTACAGTGCTATAAACGCTTTTAATACAGCAGATACAATGAGCTTTTTTGAAGGGGCAGGCGTTCCCTTAAAGACAGAAAGAGGAAACAGAGTTTTCCCTCAGTCTGATAAGGCTCTTGATATTTCAAATGCTCTGGAAAGATTTGCAAAGAGTCGGGGAGTTAAGATTATCTCTGAAACTTCGGTCAGACGTATTGTTGCAGAGAATGATATTATCTCCGGTGTTGAGGATACAAAAGGAAACTTTTATGAAGCAAGCTCTGTAATTCTTGCAACGGGTGGAAAAAGCTATCCGCTTACCGGTTCAACCGGTGACGGTTACAGAATTGCACAGGAGCTTGGGCATACCGTAATAAAGCCAACTCCTTCTCTGATTCCTCTTGAATGTAGTTCTGATGATTTATCAGACTGTGTTTCTATGCAAGGTCTCGGACTTAAAAATGTAGGCGTTAAGCTTCTTTCTTACGGGAAAGTTATATATAATGATTTCGGAGAACTTCTCTTTACTCATTTTGGTCTTAGCGGTCCCACGGTTCTCAGTGCAAGCACAAGGCTTAATGATCTGAAAGACAGCCGATATACTATCAGTGTTGATATGAAGCCTGCTCTTGATTTTGAAACACTTGATGCAAGACTTCTGAGAGATCTTGATAAAAACAAGAACAAGGAACTGAGAAACTCTCTTTCGGAGCTTCTTCCTGCTTCTATGATTCCTGTTGTACTCAGACGCCTTGGTTTTCCAGATGATCTGAGATGCAATGCAGTTACAAAGGAGCAGAGACACGCTCTCCTTGAGCTGCTGAAAAATCTTACCTTTGATATAAGCGGTGTAAGACCTATCGATGAAGCTATCATTACCAGAGGTGGTGTTGATGTAACTGAGGTAAGTCCCAAAACAATGGAAAGTAAGCTGATCAAAGGTCTGTATTTCTGTGGAGAGATTCTCGATGTTGATGCTTATACAGGCGGATTCAATCTTCAGATTGCATTTTCAACAGGATACCTTGCAGGACAAAGTGCTGCATGGAGTATATAATCTGAGTTATAAATATAAGGAATATAATAAACTATAGGAGGATAATTATGTCTATCGCAATCGCTATTGATGGTCCTGCAGGTGCAGGTAAATCTACTATCGCAAAGGCTGCAGCAAATGCTCTGGGCTATATTTATGTTGACACAGGTGCAATGTACCGAGCTCTTGGTCTTTTTGCAATCCGTAACGGTGTGGCTCCTGACGATAAAGATGCTGTAAATGAGCTTCTTAAGAAAGCAGAGGTCTCTCTTGCAAGAAACGAAAAGAAGGAGCAGCTTATCATTCTTAATGGTGAGGATGTGTCCTCACTTATCAGAACAGAGCAGGTTTCCATGGCGGCATCCAAGATTTCCGCAATTCCCGAAGTAAGAGCATTTCTTCTTTCTCTCCAGCGTGATATGGCAAAAAAGAATAATGTAATTATGGATGGCAGAGATATCGGCACAGTAGTTCTTCCTGATGCAAAGGTTAAGATTTTCCTTACTGCTTCTGCTGAGATACGTGCAAAGAGAAGATATGATGAGCTTGTACTCAAAGGCGAGGATGTAAAGTACGAGGACGTGCTTGCTGATGTTATTAAGCGTGACCATAATGATATGAACAGAGAGATTGCACCTCTGAAACCTGCAGAGGATGGTGTAATAGTTGATACTTCTGACATTGATCTTCAGCAGTCTATCGATCTGTTAATTAAGACAATAGAGGAGAATATAGAGTGCAAGTAAAGTTCAGCAGACCTTTTTATCGTTTTGCAAAAGGTTTGGTAAGAATATTACTACTTCCTTTCTGCAGAACAAAATATACCAATAAGAAAAACATTCCCACAGAAGGTCGATATGTGTTTACATCAAATCATATTTCTTTTACCGACCCTATTCTTGTAGGTATTGGTCAGAAACGTCCTATCCGTTTTATGGCCAAGGGTGAGCTTTTCAAAAATAAGTTCTTCGGATGGGTGCTGATGAAGCTTGGTGCTTTCCCTGTTGAGAGGGGAAAGGGTGACTGGAATGCTATTGAGTATGCCAAGAATGTTATTGATGACGGTGATGCTCTCGGTGTATTTATTGAGGGTACAAGAAGCCAGACGGGTGAACTTCTCAGACCCAGAAGCGGTGCCGTAATGGTAGCTCATCAGATGAACTGTAAAATCGTTCCCGTTTCCATTACATACAGAACAAAGGGTGATTATTTCTTCTCAAAAAGATATGTTTCTTTTGGTGAGCCTGTATCCTGTGAGGAGCTTGGTATCACAAAGGGTTCCCCCAGAGAATACAGAGAAGCTTCAAGAAAGCTTATGGAATTAATAACTGAAATGTGGGAAAAGGATAAGTATGGAAATAAAACTCGCTAAAACCGCAGGTTTCTGCTTTGGAGTAAACAGAGCTGTTAAAATGGTAAACTCTCTTGTATCACAAGGGGAGCGTGTGGCTACACTGGGACCTATCATTCATAATAAGGAAATGGTACAGGAGCTTAATCGCAAGGGTGTGATTACTGTTGACTCTCCATCTGAAACACCTGAGAATACTACACTTGTTGTCCGTTCTCATGGCGTTTCAAGATCTGTACTTGATGAGATAGAGAGCCTTAATATCAATTATTGTGACGCAACGTGTCCATTTGTAAAGAAGATCCATAATATAGTTGCCAACGCTGATGAAGTTAAGAATAAGTCAGTTTTTATTGCAGGTGATAGCGTTCATCCTGAGGTCCAGGGTATTATGGGACACTCCAGACTTAACTGTTATACCTATAAAAATCACGATGAATTGACAGAATTGTTTGAGAAAATTCCTAATGAGAATTATAACTCTGCGGTTTTTGTTGCTCAGACTACTTTTAGCGAAAAAGAATGGAAAAAATGTGTCAAAACTATAAAAAAAGTCTGTACAAATGCAGAAATATTTGATACAATATGTAGTGCTACGCATAGCAGGCAGGCGGAAGCCGAAAATTTAGCGGCAGATTCTGACCTGATGATCGTCATAGGGGATAAGAAGAGCTCCAATACGGCAAAGCTCTATGAGCTGTGTAAGAGAGTTTGTCCTGACACCCTGTGGATTCAGACGGCTTCAGATCTTCCTCTGGAGAGATTAAGCAATGTTTGTTCTGTTGGCGTAACTGCAGGAGCATCAACTCCCGCAAGGATTATAAAGGAGGTACTGGATAAAATGGAAGAAATGACCAAATCCGGTGTAACAAACGAAACTGAAGATTTTGAGGCTCTTCTTGAAGAGAATCTCAAAGGCTTAAATACAAATGAAAGGGTAATGGGTACTGTAATCAGCATCACTCCCAGCGAAGTGTATGTTGATGTTGGCAGAAAGCAGGCCGGCTTCATCCCTGTTGATGAGCTTTCTTTTGGTCCTGTTAATGATCCCAACGACTTTGTTAAGGTCGGCGATGAGCTTGAACTGCTTATCATGAAGACCAACGATGTTGAGGGCACAATTATGCTCTCTAAGCGCAGAGTAGATGCAAAGAAGGATTGGGAAGAGCTCGAGAAGCTCGTAGAAGAGAACGCAGTTCTCGAGGGCGAGGTTATCGAGGTTGTTAACGGCGGCGTGATCGTATTTGCTAAGAACAACCGCATCTTCATCCCTGCATCACAGGCTTCCATCGTTCGTATGGATGATCTTACTCCTCTCCTTAAGACTAAGGTTGAGTTCAGACTTCTCGAGGTTTCTCAGCGTGGCAGACGCAAGAAGATCGTAGGCTCCATAAAGAGCGTACAGAGAGACCAGAGATCTGAGTTCAAGGCAGCATTCTGGGAGGGTATCGAGGTAGGCAAGACCTATGTAGGTACTGTTAAGTCCCTCACAACATACGGTGCATTTGTTGACCTCGGCGGTGTATTCGGTATGATTCACATTTCCGAGCTTTCCTGGAACAGAATCAAGCATCCCTCTGAGGTTGTTAATGTTGGCGATACAGTTGAAGTATTCGTTAAGGACTTCAACACAGAGACAAGCAAGATTTCTCTTGGATACAAGAAGCAGGAAGATAATCCCTGGGAGATCCTCCGTCGTGATTATCCTGTTGATTCTGTTGTTAAGGTTAAGGTTGCAGGTATTACAACATTTGGTGCATTCGCAACTATCATCCCCGGCATTGACGGTCTTATCCACATTTCTCAGCTTTCCAACCAGCGTGTTGAGAAGCCCCAGGATGTAGTAAATGTTGGTGATGAGGTAGAGGCACAGATCGTTGCTATCGACTTCGATAAGAAGCGTGTAAGCCTTTCTATCAGATCTCTTCTTCCCGTTATCGAGGAAGCTCCCGCAGCAGAAGCTGTTGAGGAAGCAGAAGCTCCTGAAGTAACTGAGGAATAATCAAAGCTTTTTAGTGGGCATCCTCTCTTTGGGGATGCCCAATTTTGATTTGTTGGTGATATTATGACTAATTCAGAAATTCTTTCAAAAATCAAAAGTGATGCAAAAATAGTTCTTTCCGAGCTATTTGAAGCTGCTAAACTTAAAGAAGGAGACCTATTTGTTTTAGGATGTTCATCAAGTGAGATGATCGGTGAGTGCATAGGCACATCTTCAAGTGCAGAGGCAGCCGAGGCACTCTACAGCGTTCTTTATACCGAGCTTTGTGAGAGGGGTATTTTCCTTGCTGCTCAGTGCTGTGAACATCTTAATCGTGCTTTGGTCGTTGAACGAGAGGTTGCACTCAGACAGAATCTTGAGATAGTAAATGTTGTGCCTCATGCCCACGCAGGCGGTGCAAGTGCAACTCTTGCATATTCACTTTTCAAAGACCCTGTAATGGTTGAATTTGTAAAGGCTGATGCAGGAATGGATGTAGGAGGCACGTTAATCGGTATGCACCTGAGAAGAACTGCTGTACCTGTCAAAACGTCAATTCGCACAATAGGCTGTGCAAATGTTGTCTGCGCCCGTACTCGTCCCCGTTTTATCGGCGGTGAAAGAGCGCATTATAATGAAGAGTTACTGTGAGGTAGATACTATGATGACTGCTAAGGATGAATTTATAAAGATTTTTACAGAGAATGTCAAAAGAGCGGGCTCTCAGGAGCTTCTCAACTGGCTTATGAATACTGATTTCTTCACTGCTCCTGCAAGTACAAAATTTCACTGCGCTTGTGAAAACGGACTTGTAATGCATTCTGTCAGTGTTTTCAATACAATGATGGAAAAGCATTTTGAAGAGGGTGTGGATGATATTGAGAGCTTCGCAATTTCTGCACTTCTTCACGATATTTGCAAAGCTGAGTTCTATAAGGTTTCTACCAGAAATGTCAAGAATGAGCTTACCGGTCAGTGGGAAAAACAGCCTTACTATTCCATTGAGGATAAATTCCCCTTTGGTCATGGTGAAAAGTCAGTTTTTCTTATTGAGCGATTTATGAGGCTGAAGCTTGATGAAGCTATGGCTATTCGCTGGCATATGGGAAGCTTTGATGATACAAACGGATATACTGTAAGTCAGGCTTATGAAAAATATCCTCTCGCAGTAAAACTTCATCTTGCAGATATGGAATCTACATATCTCAGAGAGAAAGGTACCTCTGCTGTAAATAATAAGTAAAAACCGAAAGGCTGATACTTATGGAAAAAAATAAAATCAAGGATAGAATCGATGAGCTTCGTAAGCTTATCGTCTATCATAATAACAGATATTATAACGAAGACAGTCCCGAAATATCTGACTATGAATATGATATGCTCCTTCGTGAACTTGAAAATCTTGAAGGGGAGTACCCTGAGTTTCAGAGTGTTGATTCGCCGACTGTCAGAGTCGGCGGTAATAGAATGGAGAAGTTTTCTCCCGTGGTGCATAAGGTTCCTATGGAGAGCCTCCATGATTCCTTTTCTCATGATGAGCTCAGAGATTTTGACAGAAAAGTCAGAGAGGTAATCAATACTCCCGAATATGTTGTTGAACCGAAATTTGACGGACTTTCCGTTTCCTGCGAATATCTAAACGGTGTATTTTCCCGTGGCTCTACCAGAGGAGACGGAAATGTAGGTGAGGATGTCACAGAGAATCTGATGACCATTAAGTCATTACCCAAATATCTTAAAGACGCACCTGCTTACCTTGAGGTCAGAGGTGAGGTCTATATGTCTTTTGATACTTTTGATACTCTTTGCCAAAAACAGCTTGATCGTGAGGAAAAGCCCTTCAAGAATCCCAGAAATGCTGCTGCAGGTTCGCTTCGACAGAAGGATAGCAGAATAACTGCTGAGCGTTCTCTTGATATCTTTGTTTTCAATATACAGAGCGTAGAGGGTGCAGAACTTAATAATCATAAACAGAGTCTTGATTACCTCACAGAGCTGGGATTTCCCACAGCACCTTTCTATAATACTTTCTCTGATATTGAGAATGTTATTTCTGAAATTGAAAGAATCGGAAATCTCAGAGGCGAGCTTCCTTATGGTATTGACGGTGCAGTTGTCAAAGTGAATGATTTTAAACACAGAGAGCTTCTGGGTAATACCGCAAAATTCCCCAAGTGGGCTGAGGCATATAAATATCCTCCCGAGGAAAAGCCTACAAAGCTCATCGATATAGAAGTCAATGTTGGCAGAACAGGTGCTATCACACCTGTAGGAATTTTTGAACCTGTTTTTCTTGCAGGCACAACTGTTTCCAGAGCCGTGCTTCATAATGAGGATTTCATAAGAGAAAAGGACATCAGAATAGGAGACACGGTAATTATCCGAAAAGCAGGAGAAATCATTCCCGAGGTGGTATCAGTTCATAGTCACGCTGATGATTCTGTTGTCTTTGAGTTTCCTAAAACTTGTCCGTCCTGTCAGAGCCTTCTTTACAGAGAAGAGGGAGAGGCTGCACTCAGATGTACAAATACTGACTGTCCCGCTCAGCTTATGCGTCATCTTATCCATTTCGTCCAAAGAGATGCCATGGATATCGACGGACTCGGTCCTGCTATTCTCGAACAGCTTCTTGAGAATAAGCTTATTTCTTCCCCTGCTGATATCTACAAGCTTCAGATAAGTGATATTATTGAGCTTGAGAGAATGGGAGAGAAGTCTGCGCAGAATCTTCTGAAAGCTGTTGCTGATTCTAAAAACCGAGAGCTTTACCGACTTGTTTTTGCACTTGGTATCCGTCACATCGGACTTAAAGCCGCTAAGCTTATGTGTGAAAAGTTCGATACCATCGACAAGGTAATGAATGCCTCTGTAGAGGATTATCTCACTATAGACGGATTTGGCGAGATTATGGCAAAAAGTGCTTATGAGTATTTTTCTCTTGAAAGTACAAAAGCTCTTTTAGAGGAGCTTAGGTCCCTTGGTCTTAATATGGAAACACGTGAAAAGAAGGTGGCAGGTGGTCTCTTTGAGGGCAAGACTTTTGTTCTCACAGGAACTCTGCCTACTTACACAAGACCCGAGGCTTCAAAACTTATTGAGGCTCAGGGAGGAAAGGTTTCCTCATCAGTATCCAAGAAGACAGACTATGTTCTTGCCGGTGAGGATGCGGGAAGTAAACTCACAAAAGCTCGGACTCTCGGTGTTACAATTATTTCTGAAGAAGATCTTCTCGGTATGCTATCTGTTACAGACGAGACAGTTCCTTCTGATGGTGCGTCTAAAACTGTATATGAAGCTGATTCTCAGTCTGTTATTACTACCGATGAGTTCGGTGAACCTATGCTTTTAATTTAATACCTTAAACTTTTGCCTGCAAAGCAGAAATGCTTTGCAGGATTTTTTATATCATAAAAAAGACGAGCCTTTCATATATCTTTTGTGAAAGGATGATTAAAATGACGACTATAAAAGAGCCACTGGAAAGTGTCACATCAGTAATACCCAAAACTCTGAGCTATCCTCTTATGAATGCGTTGAGAGATATATCTCATAAAGTGCAGGAGGTAATTCTAAGAACACAGAAGCCTTTGTGTGTATCTCTTTCGGGAGAACAGTATGTTGTTACAAAAAGAGGTACGCTTTCTCGTGACGTAACTGTTTCAGATGCTGTTGTCTCATCAGAAAACGATGTTGTTGAATGCTTTAATAACATCTGTAATTATTCCGTATATTCTCATCTAAATGAGATAAAAGAGGGTTTTATAACTCTCAAGGGCGGTCATAGAGCAGGAATCTCGGGTACCGCAGTAGTATCAGGAGAATCAATAATAAACATCAGAGATATCTCAACTGTTTCCATAAGAGTTGCCAGAGAAATAAAAGGGGTCGGAGAGAAATTTGCTGAAATGCTTCTTAATTCAGAAGGCGGTATTCTTCTTTGCGGGGCACCTGTAAGCGGAAAAACCACACTCTTAAGAGATATTGCCAGGCTTGTTTCTGTAAAATATTATCAGCGTGCATCAATAATCGATACAAGAGGAGAGCTTGCTGCGGTCAGCCGAGGTGTTCCCCAGAATGATATAGGGCTTTGTGATGTGCTGAACGGATATCCCCGATATGAAGGAATAACACAGGCGTTGAGATGTCTCTCGCCTCAGTACATATTTTGCGATGAGATAGGTAATGTAAATGACGCTGAAGCATTGATAAAGGGTATTAACAGCGGAGTGAAGTTTGTAGCCACTGTTCATGCCGGCGATGAAAACGAACTTAAAGCAAAGCCTTTTGTCAGAGACATTATCTCTACAGGTGCATTTTCAAGGATAATATTTCTCAAGGGTAGAGAAGCTCCCTGTACTGTCAGAAACGAATTTACTGCTGAGGAGCTTATTCGTGGTTAAACTTCTTATTTCATTGTTACTAATAGTTTCAAGCACTTTACTTGGCATATCAGCTTCTATGAAGCTTAAGGGAAGAGTACAGAGCTTATGTTCCTTTCATGAAGGGATACATAGAATGAAGTCACTTATCAGCTTTTCAGGCTATGATATGGTAAGAGTTGTTGGAGAATGTTTTGAAAATGTCAGAGGTTTTGAAAGTTTTGCATCCGAAGATAGTACTTACCCTCTACATACAAGATGGACAAATTCTGTGAAAACTTTTTCAAGTGAATCAAAGCTTACTGAAAAAGAATCAGAGATATTACTCAGATTCGGAGAAAATCTTGGTGTTACTGATACAGAGGGTCAGCTTATGAATTGTGATTTATACATTGAGCTTGTGTCGGAACTTATCTCAGCTGCAAAAGATGAAGAAGAAAAGAAATCAAGGCTATACAGAGTAATGGGCTTTTCATTTGGTATGTTAACAGCTTTGCTTATTATGTGAGGTAGTATTATGGACGTAGATATGATTTTCAAGATTGCCGCTGTTGGAATTATCGTTGCAGTGCTTAATCAGCTGCTCATCAGAAGCGGAAGAGAGGATCAGGCACTGCTTACAACCATCGCAGGCCTTATAGTTGCACTTATGATGATTATTACCGAGATCAGCGATCTTTTTGATACAATTAAGGATGTGTTCGGATTTTGAGTATTCTGAGTATTTGCGGAGCTGCCTTGATAGCTTCTCTTCTGGGAGTTATGCTTAAAAGACATAATGCTGAATATTCTCTGATACTTACTATCTGTGCATCTTGTTTTATAGGGTTATCTGTTATTTCGGAAATAGCTCTTACTCTTGGCGGTGTTAAAGAGTTAATAGAAAATTCGGGAGTTAATCAGAAATACTTAAAGATCCTTCTCAAATGTATCGGTATTTGCTTTGTTACGGAGTTTACTTGTGATACCTGCAAGGATGCCTCTCAGTCTGCACTTTCGTCTTTGGTGCTTATGGCAGGAAGAATTTGTGCTTTGGTGGCGGCTCTGCCTCTGCTTGAAGAGTTTCTGAGCTTTTCTCTGAGGCTCAGCGGAGGTAAGCTTTGAAGAAACTTATTATAGCAGTAATTATGTTAGTTATAGTTTGCACTTCGGCATTAACAGTAAGTGCAACAGAGATAAACATCTCTGATACTCAAAATGATATTTATAATACATCAGAGGCTGACAAGCTATATGACAGCCTTGATAAAGAAACAAGGGAACTGCTTAAAGAAATCGGTGTAGAAAAACCCTCGGGAAATGTGGTTGAAGGTGTTACTTTTTCGAAAATTCTTTCAGGGATACTTAAAACTGCCTCAAAGCTTTCCGGTACTGCTTTTACAGGTATGGCTACCATTATGGGAGTAATGATTATTTATAGTATTACAGAGGGTTTTGGTGGTTCTGTGACACACTCATCCCTCAGGGAGGTGTCTTCTGTTACAGCAGCATTGTGTATGTCTGCCGTAATAGCAATACCAATATGTGAGATAATTTCGGAAGCAAATACCGTGATAATTGCGGCTTCAGATTTTATGCTTGCGTATATCCCCGTTATGCTCGCTGTAATGATATCCTGCGGTAATTCCTTAAGTGGTGCCGGATACTATGCTCTTATGAACTCTGCATCACAAGTAGTAGCTCAACTATCGTCGAAGCTTATCACTCCTATGCTTAATGTCTTTCTGGCACTGAGTATAAGCAATAGTGTGTTCAGCGGGATTAATCTCAACGGACTGCTCAGAATGTTTTCAAAGACAGTTAAATGGGTGCTTAGCTTTTCTTTTACTCTTTTTTCAGCTCTGCTTACATTCAAAAGCCTTATTACATCATCAGTCGATAGTGTCTCCTCACGGGCTGTCAGATACACGATGTCAACCTTTGTGCCTGTTGTAGGTGCTGCACTCTCAGAAGCTTATCGGACTGTAAGAGGCAGTGTTATTATCCTTAAAAACGGCATTGGTGTTTTTGTTATTTTTGCTGTAGCACTTATTTTTCTACCTATAGTTGTGAAGCTTCTTTTATGGATATTATCAGTAAATCTGTGTAAAGCCTTTGGAGAAATGCTGAACGAGAAAACTCCCTGTGAAATGCTCAGTGGAATATCAACTGTACTCAGCACACTTCTTGCGGTAATCTTTTGTATTATGGCACTTTTCATTGTTTCTACGGCTCTTATTATGACGATAGGAGGGAATGTATCCTGATGAATGCTATCTACTCTTCCGCATCGGCAATCATTTTTACAATGGTAATATGTGCAGTTCTCAGAATGTTCTTTCCCGGTGAGAAAACCACAAAGATTCTCACACTTATCCTTTCTCTCTTTGCCCTCATATCACTTACAGCTCCCATAATAGATATAGTTAAAGGAATATCTTCAGAAAGCAGAGAAACTATTATATCTGAAACGGACAAGGATTCTAAGGAGACATTTGACTCGCAGGTAAGAAAGGAAGCAGGGGATTATCTCAGTGAATATATCTATAAAACTGTTTGCGAATATGGATTCAGCCCACTTGGTGTAAGTGTAAATCTAAAGAGTGACCAGGAGAGTGGTATATATGTGGATAAGCTGAGCATATGTTTTGATAGCAGGGAAACCCTTAATGAAGAATCTGTGAGGAGCATTGTTGTGCCTATTGTAGGTGTAGAGCCTCAAATAGAATATTTAGAGATGAATGAATATGAATGAAGAAGTAAACAAAAAAATTAAAAGTATTTTATCAAAGGATAAAACGAGGAATCTTCTGATAGTCGCTTGTGTTGTTTTGGCTTTATTATTGCTTCTATACAGCGGATGTACAAAGGAAAAAGCTCAGAGTACAGATTTAGCTCAGGCAGGCGACACAGAAAATTATCGCAATGCACTTTCTCAGGAGATCAAGAATATGGTAGAGAGTGTTAAGGGGGTAGGTGAGGCAAAGGTGCTTCTAACCCTTGATACCTCTTATGAATATATTTATCTCGATGATGACGAAACTCTCAGAAAAGTAATTGAGCCCCAGATAAGAGGTGTGGTCATTACCTGCGAAGGGGGAGATTCGGCTAAGGTAAGACAAGACATAACTGATCTTCTTACTACAGCATTAGGTATTTCAAGCACAAAAGTGTGCGTAAATAAACTTTCATAAACACAGGAGGATAAAATGAAAATTAAGAAGCAACACATGATTCTCGCTACGCTGGTACTGATTCTTTCAGCATCAGTTTATATCAACTGGAGGATGAATGATCCCAGTGAAGCTCAGGTGAAATCCTATACGAAGGAGCTGGGAGCGGCTACATATGTTAACTCGGACCTCAGTACGTTCGATGAAGTTCAGATAAGTGTAAATGATTCAGCTCTTTCTGCGGCACAGACAGAGTATTTTGCCGCCTGCAAAAGTGACAGACAAAAAACTCAGGATGAAGTAATAGCACTTGCAAAAGAGGTATTGGAACTCTCGGATTCCAGTGAGGAAGCCAGAACTCTTGCAGCAGAGCAGTTAGGTTATCTTGAGAATATGCTGCTTTCTCAAAACAGAATCGAAACAACACTGAAAGCTAAGGGCTTTACAGAATGTTATTGCTATCTGGATGAAACCTCCTGCACGGTAGTTGTCCCTGAAAATGAAATGGATGACAGCTCCTCTCTTGTGATTCGTGACTGTGTTTTCCAATGTTCGGGTATTTCTTTTGAAAATATCACAATAATCGAAATATAAAAACTTAGGCACTTCTATT
This sequence comes from Ruminococcus sp., assembly GCA_045545015.1. Classification (GTDB taxonomy): domain Bacteria; phylum Bacillota; class Clostridia; order Oscillospirales; family Acutalibacteraceae; genus Ruminococcoides. The sequence goes on along the minus strand of JAZQAF010000009.1, from coordinate 194,097 downwards.
ATATGGAGGTGCCTTTGTACTTTTATATCATCTTTTAAGGAAATGTATAAGCTTTCGTTGCAATTTCAGGATTTTATGGTATAATCACTATATATTTGTTTAATAAACGGAGGAGTTTTTATGAACGAAAATCCCAATGTTATAGAAGAGACTAACGACGCTTTAGTTGAGGTAGTTGATACAAAGACCAATAATGAGCTTTATAAGGAAAGAAACAGCATTTCCCGTTACAAGATGAGAGAGCAGGCTATGCTTCTTGTTTTTGAGAATCTGTTTCATAATGCTGATGTTGATGAGCTTGCAGATAATCTCATTGACAGCCGTGATATCTATTTGAGCGACCATGCCATAGAGGTAGCCAAGGCTATTGTTGAGAAGCAGGAAGAGCTTGATGAGAAGATTTCATCACACCTTTCAAAGGGGTGGAAGATCTCAAGAATTTCCAAGGTGTCTCTTGCCATCCTCCGTGTTGCAGTTTATGAGATCTATTATTCAGAGGAAGCTCCTGTTTCTGTTGCTATCAATGAAGCCGTTGAGCTTTCCAAGAAATACACACCCGATGATGCCAAATTTGTAAACGGTGTACTGGGCGCAGTTGCAGGAGATTTAGGCTGATGGCTGTAGTTCTCGGAATTGATACCAGCAACTACACTACCTCCTGCGCTATATATAACAGCGAGACAGGTAGTGTAGAAAAGCTTTCCCGACTTCTTCCCGTTAAAGAGGGAGAGAGGGGTATCCGCCAGAGTGATGCAGTGTTTCATCATACAGTAGCACTGCCTGAGCTTATCTGTACTCTTCTCAAGGATAAGAATATAAAAATAGATGCAGTCTGTGCATCGGCTACGCCCAGAAGACAAGAGGGTTCTTATATGCCTTGCTTTACAGTGGGTCTCGGCACAGGCAGAAGTATTGCCGCCTCACTAAATGTACCCTTCTACGATGTATCACATCAGCAGGGTCATATTATGGCGGCTCTTTTTTCGTCTGACCGTATGGATCTTTTAAACGAGACTTTTATAGCATTTCACGTAAGCGGAGGTACCACGGAAGCACTTCTTGTTACACCTGATAATGAGGATGTTATCAGCTGTAAGCTTATAGCATCTACACTTGATCTAAATGCAGGTCAGCTTGTAGATAGAATCGGTGTTTTGATGGGACTTCAGTTCCCTGCAGGCAAGGAGATGGAGAAACTTGCACTTGAGTGCTGTGAAGTTCCCAAAGTCAGAGCTGTTTTAAAAGGCAACGACTGTTGTCTCAGCGGCTTTGAGAATAAGCTTACAAAACTCTACTCAGAAACTAAGGACAAGCCTCTTGTTGCTTTATCTACCCTTACGTATATAAAAGTTACCATAGAAGCTATGACAAGAAGACTACATGAGCAGTTTGGTGAATTGCCTCTCGTATATGCAGGGGGCGTAATGTCAAACTCTATTATAAAAAATGCTTTGACTTCGCAGTTTAACTGTGATTTCGCAGAGCCTTCCTTTTCCTGCGACAATGCTGCAGGTGTATCCATACTCGGGTATAAGAAGTATCAGAGAGACCGTCAGGAGATGATTTGATGACAGGCCTTAAAGGACCGTCCTTTATTACCGTTACACAACTGAATTATTATGTCAAGTCTCTGCTGGATGCTGATACCAAGCTCAAGTATGTGTTTGTTACCGGTGAGATTTCAAACCTTACCGATCACTATTCCAGCGGTCATATATATCTTTCTCTCAAAGACGAGAAATCTACGGTTAAGGCGGTTATGTTTTCCTATAGTGCAAAAAATCTCAGATTCCGTCCTCAGAACGGAATGAAGGTAATAGTCAGAGGAAGAGTAACCCTCTATGAACCCACGGGTATGTATCAGCTATATATTGAGGATATGCAGCCTGATGGTATAGGAGCGCTTACTCTACAGTTTGAACAGCTCAAAGAAAAACTCTCAAAAGAGGGTCTCTTTGACGCTGAACATAAAAAGCCTTTGCCTGAATATCCAAAAACTATTGCTGTTATTACTTCACCTACAGGTGCTGCACTTCAGGATATAAGAAATATTCTTTCAAGACGTTGGCCCTATAGCCAAGTCCGTGTAATTCCATCTCTTGTGCAGGGTGATTCAGCGCCCTCAATGCTCAGCGAGGCTGTCCGCAGGGTAAATGCTGAGGGTCAGGCTGATGTTATTATTATTGGTCGAGGCGGCGGATCTATTGAGGATCTCTGGGCTTTTAACAGCGAAGAGCTTGCTCGTGAAATCTTTTCCTCAAAGATCCCTGTTATTTCAGCGGTAGGTCATGAAACAGATTTCACAATCTGTGATTTTGTAAGTGATATGAGAGCTCCTACACCTTCAGCGGCGGCAGAGCTTGCCACTCCTGACAGATTTGCTCATATTGACCTTCTAAGGAAACAGAGTCAGTATCTCGGAGTTCTTGGTGAAAGGATTCTGAAAGAACGTCTTATAGAGCTTGAAGGATTCCGGGAAGTTCTCATATCCAATGACCCGAGAGACTTGTTTTCTGATAAGCTTGAAGCGTTTTCAACTTTATCTGAAAAGCTTCGGACTTTTTCTGAAAATATTATCAACAATTATGAGAGAAATCTTAAGGAGGAAAAGCTCAGGCTTTTTGCCTTAAGTCCCACAGATATATTAAAACGTGGTTATTCCCACGTTTCTAAAAACGGAAAAACAGTTTCGTCAAAAGACGATATTATATCAGGTGATATTATTGATATCACTTTAAGCGACGGTAAGATTTCTGCAACAGTAAATTAAAGTGTGGGAGGTGTTCTCATGTCATTTGCTCATCTTCATCTTCATAGTGAATATAGTCTTCTTGATGGTGCATGCCGTATAGAGGATTTGGTTTCTGCTGTCAAAAACCTTGGTCAGACAGCAGTGGCAATTACAGACCATGGTGCTATGTATGGCGTTATTGATTTCTGGAGAGAATGCAAAAAGCAGGGAATACATCCTGTAATCGGTTGTGAGGTCTATGTAGCTCCCAGAAGCCGTTTTGATAAAACCCCTGAACTTGACAGAAACTATTATCATATGGTGCTTCTCTGCAAGAACAATAAAGGCTACGAGAACCTTACCAAGCTGGTGTCAGCAGGCTTTACAGAGGGCTTTTATGTCAAGCCCAGAATTGACGATGAAATTCTCAGAAAATACAGCGAGGGACTAATATGTCTTTCAGCGTGTCTTGCCGGTGAGATCCCGAACAGACTTCTCTCCGGAGATTACAGAGGAGCTATAGAGAAAGCCCGACTTTATCAGGAGATTTTTGGCAAGGAGAATTTCTATATCGAGATTCAGAATCACAATATCAGCGAGCAACAGCAGATACTCCCTGACCTTGTGAGAATATCTAAGGAAATTGAGGCTCCTCTTGTTGCTACAAATGACTGCCATTATGTAGAAAAGTCTGATGCCAGAGTGCAGGAAATCCTCATGTGCATTCAGACTAACCATACTCTTCAGGATGAGGACAGAATGCGATTTGAGACTGAGGAGTTTTATATTAAATCCGAAGATGAAATGAAGGAGGCTTTTCCTTTCTATGAGGAGGCCATTAATAATACACAGCTGATTGCTGACAGATGTAATGTGGATTTTGAGTTCGGAAAAAGAAAGCTTCCGGTTTTCGATGTTCCGAATAATGAAGATCATTATGAATATTTCAGACGTAAATGCTACGAGGGTCTCTATAAGCACTATGGAGAGAATCCTGATAGATCCCTTCTTGAAAGACTTGAGTACGAGCTTTACACAATAAATCGTATGGGTTTTGTTGACTACTATCTGATAGTCAATGATTTTATCCAGTATGCAAAATCAGAAGGCATTCCTGTAGGTCCTGGAAGAGGCTCAGGCGCAGGCTCTCTCTGTGCTTACTGTATCGGTATTACCGGTATTGATCCTATAAAATATAATCTTCTGTTTGAACGTTTTCTTAATCCTGAGAGAGTATCAATGCCTGACTTTGATATTGATTTCTGCAAGGACAGAAGAGGAGAGGTTATTGACTATGTTATCCGCAAGTACGGATACGACCATGTTGCTCAAATTGTCGCCTTTGGTACAATGGCGGCAAGAGGTGTAGTCCGTGATGTAGGCAGAGCTTTAGGTATATCCTATGCAACCTGCGACACAGTTGCAAAGCTTATTCCTTTTGATATCAATATGACCCTGAGTAAGGCTCTAAGCCTCAGTAAGGATCTTAAAACAAAATACGATACCGACCCTCAGATACATGAGCTTATCGATTATTCTATGAAGCTGGAGGGTATGCCCAGACATACCACAACCCACGCTGCAGGAGTTATAATTGCAGATCGGCCTGTGTCTGATTATGTTCCTCTTGCGAGAAATGATGAGCAGATAGTTACTCAGTTTACTATGACCACTCTTGAGGAACTCGGACTTCTTAAAATGGATTTCCTTGGGCTTCGCAATCTTACGGTTATAGATGATGCGGTAAAGCTTATCAGAATCAATAATCCCGACTTCAGTCTTCAGGATATTAAAGAGGGCGACAAAGGTGTATTCAATATGGTCTCTCTCGGAAATACTGAAGGTGTATTCCAGTTTGAATCTCAGGGAATGAAGAATGTTCTTGTGGGGCTTAAACCTGAATCTCTCGAAGATTTAATTGCGGTTATCTCTCTTTATCGTCCGGGACCAATGGACAGTATCCCAACATATATTGAGAATCGCCATAATCCTCAGAAGGTTCGCTATAAGCATCCGCTATTGAGTTCTATTCTTGATGTTACCTATGGCTGTATTGTATATCAGGAGCAGGTAATGCAGATTTTCAGAACTCTTGCAGGTTATTCACTTGGAAGAGCAGACCTTGTACGACGTGCCATGAGTAAGAAAAAGCACGACGTAATGCTTAAAGAGCGTGATATTTTTATTAACGGTCTTGTTGGAGAAGATGGGAAAATTGAGGTCGAGGGCTGTATCAGACGAGGCGTCAGCCGCGAGGTTGCAGAGTCAGTATATGAAGAAATGAAGAGTTTTGCTTCCTATGCCTTCAATAAATCCCATGCCGCTTCTTATGCTTATATTTCATATCAGACAGCATGGCTCAAATATCACTATCCCAAGGAATATATGGCGGCACTTCTCTCAAGTGTTCTTGATAATCAGAATAAAATGGCAGGATATATAGCTGACTGTCATCGTATGGGCATTGAGGTATTACCTCCTCATGTGAACTTCAGCTCCCATGGCTTTACTGTTTCCAAGGGTAATATCAGATACGGCCTTATGGCTATCAAAAATCTGGGTAAATCCTTTATTGATTCTATAATAGAGGAGAGGAAAAGGGGAGAATTTATCTCTCTGCAGGATTTCTGCAAGAGGCTATATTCAAGGTCTATGAACTCAAGAGCTTTGGAGAGCCTCATTAAATGCGGCGCACTTGATAATCTCGGTGCTAACCGACGTCAGATGCTCAGTGTATATAAGTCTGTTCTTGACGATCTTGAGTTCGAAAGAAAAAGAAATATGGATGGACAGATGTCTCTCTTTGAGAGCAGTGTCACAACAGAGAAATCTGCAGAGATTAAGCTTCCTGATCTTCCTGAATTTTCGCTCACTGATCTTCTGAGCATGGAGAAGGATATGGCAGGAATGTACCTTTCAGGTCATCCGTTGTCTGAATATGAATGGTATTCAAGAAGTATAAATGCTGACAGAATAGGTGATATCATCTCTCAGGATGGCGAGAGAAAGTACAAGGATACCGAAGCTGTCCGCATTGTATGTATAGTTTCCAAGTACAGGACCCAGATTACAAAATCAAATCAGATGATGGCTTTTGTAACTGTTGAGGATAGATCGGGCTCTGTGGAGGTTATAGTTTTTCCGAAGTCCCTTTCACAGTTCGGTGCGCATCTTTATGAAGGATCCGTTATTTGTATTAACGGCACAGTAAGCTCACGAGAAGACGAGGATTCAAAGATCCTTCTCAATTCCTGTGTGCCTGTAAGTCGTGAAAAGGATAAGGCAGCCCATAAGGAGAACAGGGAAGAGATAATAGATCCCGCATCTTCACAGCATTCTCAGGAAAATGTGAAGCCATCTGTTGATATAAAGAATGCTTCGGCTCTTTACTTAAGAGTTGATAATAAAGAGTCGAAACTCTTTGAAAGGGCAAAGAATCTTATTAGCATTTTTGATGGTAATACTCCTGTTTTTTTCTATTTAAAGGATGATAACAAGGTTCTTAAAGCACCTAGGGAACTCTGGGTTGATCTTAATGATGTTCTGATATCAGAACTAAAGCATCAATTAGGGGACGAAAACGTTAAGCTTAAATGATATTTTTGAGTTTTACAGTAAAATTTTCCTTTATTACACGGAAATAACTAAAAAAGACTTGAATTAAGCTGTGCTTTCTGCTAATATTAACTTGTATATTGTATATTTGGATATATAAGTGTTTTTCGGAGGTAAGTAGTATGTCTAATAATGCAAACTCAATCGCTGTGCTTACTAGCGGAGGAGATGCACCCGGAATGAATGCTGCGGTTCGTGCAGTAGTCCGTGCAGCAATAAATCGTAATTTTAAAGTTTATGGAGTAATGAGAGGCTATAATGGACTTCTCAACGGAGATGTGTATGAAATGAATCTCCGCTCTGTATCTGACATAATTAATCGTGGAGGAACAATTCTCTACACAGCAAGAAGTGAAGAGTTTCCTACACCTCAGGGTATTCAGAAAGCTGCAGATTTCTGCCGCAGCCTGGGTGTTAAGGGTGTTGTTGTTATCGGTGGTGACGGCTCTCTCAGAGGTGCACAGGTTCTTTCCAATGCAGGTATTCCTTGTGTTGGTATTCCCGGTACTATTGATAATGACCTTGCGTGCAGTGAATATACCATCGGCTTTGATACAGCAATGAATACAGCGCTTGAGATGGTTGACCGTATCCGTGATACCGCACAGTCTCATGATCGATGCTCTGTAGTTGAGGTAATGGGCAGACATTGCGGTGATATTGCACTTCAGACAGGTATTGCTTGCGGTGCGACATCAATTCTTGTGCCTGAGAAACCTGCAGATCTTGATACTATGGTAATTGATAAGATTCTCAATACAAAAGCAACAGGAAAGAAGCACTTTATCGTTGTTGTTGCTGAGGGTGTTGGCGGAACAGAGAAGATTGCCAAGTACATTGAAGAGAAGACAGGTATTGAGTCCAGAGCAACTATCCTCGGACATGTTCAGCGTGGCGGATGCCCCACTCTCAGAGACAGAGTGGTTGCAAGTGCTATGGGCCATCATGCAGTTGAACTTCTCAGCAAGAACATCGGCAACCGTGTTTGCGCAATGCAGAACGGCAGAATCGTTGATATGGATATCAACGAAGCACTTGCAATGGACAGAGTATTCGATGAGGAACTCTACAATATTGCTATGGACGTTTCTATCTAAGATTTTTACAGCTACAGGCGCACCTTTGTGTGCCTGTACTTTTGATTTATGTAATTTTTGAGAGTTTAGGAGGATCACTATGTCAGATATTATCAGAATCCCCTTCAATGATGTTTTCTTTTATGGTGTATCACTGAGGTCCCGTGAAGACTCATCGCCCCAGAGTGATGTTTTCTCAAATATCATTATGAGATATCTGCGTACTTTAGAGCCTGTTACCAATCGTCTTTATCGTACAGCTGATGGAAACAGATATGAATACTCCTATTCTTTTGTTCCCACAAGACCTATTTCTTGGCGTGTTATCAAAAATAAAAGGGTTATAGAGGATATAGAGCAGCTCTCTGATGGTAAATATTGCCTGAGCTATTATGACGATCAGGGCAACGATGTTAAGAGGGCTATATTTGGTAAGGATCATAAATGGCTTAAAACAAATTATTATAATTCGATATACGGTAACACTTTACTTTGCTCGGTACTTCCAAAAGAACTCAACGGAGAAACAGTTATTCTTCAGTACCTTACAGGTGCTACATATCCTGTTACTCATTTTTGTTGCAGGAAAGCAAGCTGTAAGGAAGTTCAGGACAAGGTCTTTGCAAGATCTCCTCTTCCTGAAATTTCAGCTCTGACTAATTACGGACTGCTCTATTTTGCTACTGAGGAGACTCTCAAAATTTACAATCAGGTGCTTGAAGAGGAAGAAGCCAAGTATGCTGAAGAGCATAAACCTCCTGTTTATACAACAGACGAAGATATCGCTTCAGGCTTCTGCTTTTCTGAGGAAAGCTTTGATAGCGGGGTAAGTGTTTTCAGTCTTGATGAAGCCTCTGAACTTACAGAGGATGACTTGCTCTCCGACAATGCTTCCGCTACAGATGATATTTCCTGTTCTGATGATGTGATATCAGAAGAGGTAACTGCTGAGGAAGATATACCTTCTGTTATAAGTTCTGAAGAGGAAAAGCCTTTTAATATCGAAGAAGATATATCAGCAGTTCTTGAATTAATTAAGAATACAACAAACGTTGAGATAGACAGTTCTGCCATTTTTGAGAAGAGCGAGGATAACACCTCTGAAGAGGAGCTTCAGAAAATTTTCGAAGAGGCAGAGATAGTCTCCGAACCTGAAGAGCCTGAGAGTCTCTCTGATGAAATTATCAACGATGCTTCACCAGATCTTATTTCCACAGAGATCACTGACGATTCTGACTCTGAAGTTAAAGATTTTGTTATTGAACTTAATTCAACTGAAACTGAATATGATGAAGATATTCTCAATAATCAGGATGTTAATCTTCTCTCCATGGAAGACGAAGAAATCGACGACTACGTCAAGACCCTTATTGATTCACTTCTTACTACCGCAAAAACTGCATCAGGAGAATACCTGAACACTTCAGATGAAGGCTTTGAAACTCAGGAAGAGACAGATATTACAGAAGTGCCTCAGATCACAGCACAGGAATCTGCACCTCTTGATGAAGCTGACGGTGTTATTGAAAGCGGTAATGAGACATACTATTACTTCGGTGATTACACTAAAGAGAACGGCAGAAACGGCAGAGGCAGAACCTTGATGTCAGACGGCAAGACCGCCTATGAAGGTGATTATAGGAACGATATGCGTCATGGTGTGGGTGCCTTCTACTACAGAAGCGGAGATCTCTGCTATTTCGGTAACTGGTCAGAGAATAAGCGTTCGGGCTTTGGAATGGGATTTAACTCCGATACTGGTATTTCTCATACAGGTAACTGGTCCGAAAACAAGCCAAACGGAGTTGGTGTGAGATTTGATAAATTCGGTAATTTCCTTTACCTTGACTCTCATAGCGAAAGAGTTAACGGAGGAATCCGTGTTATCGGCTTTACTGAGAAGTCTCTTAAAATTGAATATTGGGATGAAAAGACCCTTAGTATGATCAGAAAAGAAATATTTATCGATGATCTCGTTTAAAATTTAATTCTTCGGATATAATAATACCGTCTCTGTTTGAGAGACGGTATTTTTACATCTACGAGGTGAATTATGAAAAAAGCAGTTTCAGTTATTCTTGTAACACTTCTGGCACTTCTTGTTTTCTGCGGATGTAACAACGAAAGCTCTATGGCTGATGATATGGCAGAAAACGGCACCGTTTCAGATGGCGATGGTATTATCGGTAATGAAAACGATGGAAACAATGATATTAACGATAATGACACCCCCACGATTACTATGCCTACTGTTACAATGCCCAGTGTTACAACACCAAACTCAAGTAATAGCCAGAATGAAAGTATGAGCGATACTTCACCGCTGGACACTGTATTATGAGAAAAGGACCGTAGAGTTTATCTGCGGTCCTTTTTTTAGTAAGTTGTTGTTTCTGTAAGCTCTTTCTTAAGTCTTGAAATAATCTTTTTTTCTAGCCTTGAGATGTAGGATTGTGAGATCCCGAGAATGTCAGCAACCTCTTTCTGAGTATGTTCCTTTTTGCCGTTCAGTCCGAATCTCAGTTCCATAATGGAACTTTCTCTCTCTGAGAGATTTGATACGGCAACAAGAAGATTATGAGTTTCAAGCTCTTTTTCAATATTAACCGAAACTGTATCATTGTCACTTCCGAGAATATCACATAAAAGCAGCTCATTTCCGTCCCAGTCTGTATTCAACGGTTCATCAATGGAAACCTCGTTTTTAAGTCCAGATGTCTTTCTCAGAAACATAAGAATTTCATTTTCTATACATCTGCTGGCATAGGTTGCAAGCTTTATGTTCCTTTCTGGTGAGAAGGTGTTTACTGCTTTTATAAGGCCGATAGTACCTATTGAAATAAGATCCTCAACCGAACTTCCGGTGCTTTCGAACTTCTTTGCGATATACACCACAAGCCTGAGATTGTGTACAATGAGCTTTTCTCTCAGTTCATCCTGACCCTCGGATATTCTAAGCATAAGTTCTCTCTCTTCATTTTTTGACAGAGGTGGGGGAAGGGTTTCGTTTCCGTTTATGTAGAATACATTATCCTTGCCAAACAGCATAAGTTTTAATTTTGTTATCAGATCTTTTATTTTATTAATTGTCTTGCTGTATAAGAGAATTTTCATAGGTTTTCTGTAAGCTCCTCTCCCATAATTGACTTAACTTCACCGTTAAATTTGTTTTCGGTAATCGCTACATAGCAGCCATAGGGTGACGGCTGACCGTTAAGTAGTATTTTTTTTGGTTTAAACCCGTAAACAATTCCATCACCTGAGGCAGTTGAAAAAGGAATTATCCGCATTTTATCTGAAGGAATATCAATGGTCTCCAAAAGTTTTTTCTCAGTCATTATAACTGGAAGTCCGGAAAAAGGCTCCTTGAGGTTAAGCCCTGTATCAACGGCTGAATCAAAAGTTATTTTTTTATTTTCATCAGAGAACAGTGTTACTTTTATAATCTTGCATCTGAGATTGTGTTGCCCTTTGATTTTGTCATAAATTGTGAGTATCATATATGCTGCCAGCGTAAATATAATCAGATGTACAGGTGAGATATTAAGATAAACTGTATCTCTGTATATAATAAGATCCTGAGGATTCAGGAAATACTCTGTTATCAGAAGAACTCCGCAGAGCCCCATGCTCAGTCCCCAGAACATTCCCGATCTAATAATGAATCTTTTGAAATTCACATAACCGAAAGATATAAGTATTGTCAGTGAGGATATCAGTGGCTTTATTACAGATGAAGTAAGTTCTGTATAAAACCCTAAGAATATTATTGGTGTGGTTAATGAAGAAAACAACGCTCCCAATAATATCCTGATGCTTTTTGTATGGATATGGAGAAGTCTTTTTACAGAGAATAGAAGAAGATAGTCAATAAAAAGATTAACTGTTATTAGTACATCAATGTAGATTACGTTCATAATAACTCCTCAGATTCTTTTCTATATTATCTCATTTCATCTTTTCTTAAATTGTCAAAGACTGGCAAAGAGTAATATGTAATTTGGTAGAATAATGAAAAATAAACAAATATGTGGCATTTGTGAATTAGATAAAGGTCAAAGTAACAAAGTTTAAAAAAATCAAATGATTTTTGTTGACTATCGATAAATAGAGTAATAAAATTATGGTGAGATTACCATAGAGAGGAAGGTGCTTTATGGCTTTAATGGCGATAGAGAAGGTTAGAGAAGCAGAACTTTCTGCCCGCGAAAATGTTGATCGTGCAGAAAAGGAAGCAGAAGAAATGATTCTCAATGCTAAAAATGAGGCTGAGACTATAAAAACAAAAGCTTCAGAAAAAGCATTATCTGAGATTTCTTCAAAAGAAGAAAGGGCACAGAAAAAAGCAGACGAAATAATGGTAACTGCTCACAATTCTTCACTTCTGTTGTGTGAGGAGCTGAAAAGACGTTCACAGTCTAAACAGGATAGTGTTAATAAGAAAATATTAAAACTGATTTCTGAGATTTGATTCGAGGTGTAACTGAGTGGCAATACTTCAGATGCAGAGAATCAATATATATGCACTCAATAAGTACTGCAAAGACTTGCTTGAGACCTTGCAGCGGATGGGTGTTATGCAGATAGAAGAGCTTGATATTTCCGATAGCGTCTTTTATAAGACGGATTCATCAGCTTTTGCTTCTTCTTATCAACGTAACGCACAGCTTATGAGCAATGCTCAGGAGGTTCTGACTGAATATAACGAATATAAGACCTCTCTTTTTGCTTCCTTCGAAGGCAGAAAGCCTATGTCTTATAAAGAATATGAAGAGTATTCAGAGAAGGCTTCAGATTATATTAAGAGTGCCTATGATTTGATTTCCGACAGTAAAAAAATAATTGAATACAAAGCAGAAATTGTTTCAATAAGCTCAAAAATTGAAGCACTTTCACCCTGGAAGAATCTTGATGTTCCTCTTATGGAACAGAGAACAAAAACTACAAGAGCATTTTTCGGAACATTCTCCGATTCATATTCTGCAGAAAGTCTTAGACTTTCATTGGCGGAGGCAGATCCTGAGCTTGAAAATATAGAAATAGAAATAGTTTCAAGTGATGAGCATCAGACCTGTGTTTTCGTTATGTGTCTTGAAAGCGATTCTCAAAAGCTTATGTCTGCTTTCAGAAAGCTGGGCTTCTCATTACCGGCAGTAAGCTCCAAAAAGTCTCCTCAAAAGACTATTGCAGAGCTTGAGAAGTCTATAGAAGAAAAGAAAAAGCTAATTTCTGAGACTAAGGACAGAATAGTTGCACAGAAGGATCTGCTTGATGTTTTCAGGTTCTACGAAGACTATTTTATTATGAAAGCTGACAGGTATTCGGAGCTTGATAATATTTCCTATTCACCCAGTACCTTTGTGCTAACGGGATTTATTCCTAAAAAGGACAGTAAAAAACTTAAAGATCTTCTCTTTGAAAAATACGAGGCAGAGGTTGAGCTTGAGGATGCCGAGGGTGAAGATGTTCCCGTCAAGCTTTCTAATAACAAATTCTCTGAGCCTGTCGAGGGAGTTCTTCTTTCTTACAGCGCTCCTCACAGAAAAGAGATAGATCCAACCGCAGTGATGGCGATATTCTATTATGTTCTTTTCGGACTTATGTTTTCCGATGCGGGATATGGTCTCATTATGGCTCTTGCCTGCGGTATAGTTCTTAAGAAGTTCAAGAATATGTCAGAGGGACTTAGGAAATCCATGAAGATGTTCTTCTGGTGCGGTGTCTCAACCATCTTCTGGGGACTTATGTTCGGAAGCTTCTTCGGTGACGCCGTAGCTGTTATTTCAACAACCTTCTTTGGCGTTTCGCCTCCAAGCATTCCGGGAATCACAACTCCTCTGTGGTTCAGTGCAGGGGAGGAGCCCACAAAACTTTTGATGTTCTCGTTCCTTTTAGGACTTATTCATTTGTTTACAGGCCTTACACTTCAGGCGGTAAACTACTTCAGAAGTAAAAACTATCTCTATGCGATATATGATGACCTTTCCTGGATACTTCTTGTTACCGGTGGAGTTCTTGCACTGCTTTCTACGGATATGCTGGCAGGAATGGCAGGCTTTAAACTGCCTTCGCAGTTCCTTACAATAGGTGGAATACTTGCTGCTGTGGGTGCAGTAATAATTCTTTTCTGCAGTGCCAGAAACAAGAATCCCGTAAAACGTTTAGTAAAAGGTGCTTATAACCTTTATGGCGTTACAAGCTATCTTTCCGATATTCTTTCATATTCAAGACTTCTTGCTCTGGGACTTGCAACAGGTGTTGTTGCTCAGGTTTTCAACCAGCTGGGAGCTATGTTCGGAAGCGGAGTGGTAGGCGTTATCGGATTTACCCTTGTGTTCCTTGTGGGTCATACCCTTAATATAGGAATCAACGCACTTGGTGCGTATGTTCATACAAACAGACTTCAGTTCGTAGAGTTCTTTGGAAAATTCTATGAAGGTGGCGGCAGAGAGTTTGCCCCCTATGAAGCAAAAACAAAGTATTATAATATCAAGGAGGATATTTAATTATGTCAGGTTTATTTCTTGCAATTTTGGGTGCAGCTATCGCAACATTTTTAGCAGGTATCGGTTCATCTATCGGTGTTGGTAAAGCAGGTGTAGCTGCAGCAGGCGCACTCGCTGAAGAGCCTTCACTTTTCTCAAAGGTTCTTATTCTTATGCTTCTTCCTGCAACACAGGGCATCTACGGTCTTCTCGTAGCATTCCTTACTCTTCAGGCTGTAGGCGTAATCGGTCAGCCTGTTGGTGATATTTCCGTTGCAAAGGGCGCTCTTTATCTTGCTGCATGTCTCCCCATAGCATTTTCAGGTCTTTTCTCTGCAATTCATCAGGGAAAATGCTCTGTTGCAGGTATCAATACAGTATCCAAACGTCCCGATCAGATGGGTAAAGCTATCATTATCCCTGCAATGGTAGAGACATACGCTATCCTTGCTCTGCTTATTTCCATTCTTGGTATCAATGGTATCAAGGGTATCAATATCTGATAGTAATAAACGAATCGGAGTTTTATTATGACTGGTTTAGATAAAATTCTTGCTCAGATCCAGCTTCAGAATGAAGAAGTTTGTAAAGAAATCAGAAACAGAGCCGATAATGAGGTATCTTCCATAATCAGCGATGCAAATAAAAAGGCTGAAGCAATACTCAAAAAGGGAAATACCGAAGCAGAAGAGAAATCTCAGAATATTATCGAGAGAGCAAAGTCATCTGCAGAGATTCAGAAGCGATCAATGCTCCTTTCTGCAAAGCAGGAATGTATAGGAAGTGCTCTTGAAGCCGCATATAAGTACATTCTTTCACTCCCTGCAAATGAATATTTCAATATTATTCTCACAATGATAAGAAATTGTTCTGAAAACAAAAAGGGCGTTCTGAGCTTTTCAGAGAAAGATCTCGGTCGCCTTCCTTCTGATTTTCAGAATTCAGTTTCTGATGTTTCTAAAGGAGAGATTTCAATATCTCAGGAGCCTGCGAGTATTGATGGCGGATTTATTCTTTCTTATGGTGACATTGAACTCAATTACAGCCTGATGGCTATCTTTTCTGATAATAGCGAACGCTTCAGCGATGAAGTATCTAAAATTCTGTTTTCTTGAGGAGGTAGTTTATGCGACCTTCTGAAGATTATATTTATGCGGTATCAAGAATCCGTGTAAAGGAAACAAAACTTCTGAGTGAAAAACATATTGAGCAGATGCTTTCTCTGCCTGATAAGGATTCGGTATTAAGATTTCTTTCAGAGCGTGGATGGGGAAGCGATAAGATTCATCCCTCAGCTTCAGATGATATTATATCTAAAGAGAATTCAAAGCTCTGGGAGCTTATGAAGGAGCTTAATAAGGATCTTTCTGATTTTGATTTTCTCAGAATTCAGAATGATTATCATAACATTAAAGCTTCAGTTAAAGCGGTCTATACTGATTCTGAGCCCGAGAGATTTTTTCTTGGCGGATCTGTTTATGATCCTATGATGCTTTATAACCATATTAAGAAAGCTGAGTATTCTTCTCTTCCCAAGGAGTTTCAAAGTGTTTCCGAAGAGGCTCACAAAGCTCTTCTTAAAACAGGAGATGGCCAGCTTTGTGATATGATTATTGACAAGGCTGCTATGAACGCTGTGTATGAATACGGCAAAAAAAGCAGCTGCCTTCTTGTTAAGACTTATTGCGAAATGTATGTTGCTTCCGCCAATATCAAAATTGCTATCAGGGGAGCAAGGCTCATGAAGTCTTATGACTTTATGCTCGGATCCATGTGCCCCTGTGATTCAATAGATATCGAGAAACTTGCAAAGGAAGCTTCCAAAGGCTTTGATGATGTTGTTTCATATCTTATGACTACTGATTACAGAAGTGCTGTCGATAATATAAAGGCTTCTCTTTCTTCTTTTGAAAAGTGGTGTGACAATAGGATTATTGCTATGTCCAAAGAGTCCAAAGCTGATCCTTTTACCATAGCACCTCTTGTAGCTTACATTCTTGCCAAACAGAATGAACTGAGGGCTGTAGGGCTCATTCTCACAGCAAAGGAGAATTCTCTTGACAGCACACTAGTTCGTGAAAGGATAAGGGATATGTATGTATAAAGTTGCAGTCCTTGGTGACAGAGACAGTGTCTATGGCTTTGCATCTCTCGGTCTTGACGTTTTTTTTGCAGAAAATGAGGCTGAAGCAAAAGCGTATATCAGGAAACTTACTGAAGGAGAATATGCAGTTATCTATGTTACTGAGATGATAGCTGAGTATATCTCAGAAGAAATTGAAAAGTGCAGCTTTGATCCAAGCCCGGCTATAATTCTTATCCCCGGTGTAAAAGGGAATACGGGCAAGGGTATGGATAGTGTCAAGAAATCTGTAGAAAAAGCTGTAGGTTCCGATATTATATCGGAGGTTTAAAGATATTTATCAACCGAAAGGATGATTTTATATGAGCATTGGTAATATCAGAAAGATAGCAGGTCCTCTTGTTATTGCTGATAATATGCGTGATGCAAATCTTTTCGATGTGGTTCGTGTATCTAATAGCCGTCTTATCGGTGAAATTATTGAGATGCACGGTGATTCCGCATCAATTCAGGTATATGAGGAGACTTCAGGTCTTGTTCCCGGTGAGCCTGTAGAGTCAACAGGAAGTCCTCTTTCAGTTGAACTCGGTCCCGGATTGATCTCTAATATTTATGATGGTATTCAGAGACCTCTTGAAGAGATCATGAGAGTTTCAGGTAATAATCTTCAGCGTGGTGTAGAGGTACCCTCTCTTTCAAGAGAGAAGAAGTGGAGCTTCAAGGCAACGGTAAAGGTGGGGGATAAGGTTTCTGCAGGCGATGTTATCGGTACTGTTCTCGAAACACCCATCGTAAATCATAAAATTATGGTGCCTCCCCGTACAGAAGGTACTATTAAGTCAATAACTTCAGGGGAGTTTACAGTTGATGAGACAGTTGCTGTAATTACACTTCCTGATGGTAAGGAAAAGAATCTTACTCTTATGCAGAAATGGCCTGTTCGTGTTGGCAGACCCTATAAGAGAAAGCTTTCTCCCGATTCACCTCTCGTAACAGGTCAGCGTGTAATCGATACACTTTTCCCCATAACTAAGGGCGGTGTTGCCGCAGTACCCGGACCTTTCGGTTCAGGTAAGACTGTAGTTCAGCATCAGCTTGCAAAGTGGGCAGAGGCTGATATCGTTGTATATATAGGTTGTGGTGAGCGTGGAAACGAGATGACCGATGTTCTCGGTGAGTTCCCTGAACTTATCGACCCCAAAACAGGAAAATCTCTTATGGAAAGAACCGTGCTTATTGCCAACACTTCGGATATGCCCGTTGCAGCCCGTGAGGCTTCTATATACACAGGTATCACTATTGCAGAGTATTTCCGTGATATGGGTTACTCAGTAGCACTTATGGCTGACTCCACATCTCGATGGGCAGAGGCACTGAGAGAAATGTCAGGCCGCCTTGAGGAAATGCCCGGTGAGGAGGGTTATCCTGCATATCTTGGTTCCAGACTTGCTCAGTTCTATGAAAGAGCAGGTAAGGTTGTGACACTTTCCTCAGATGAGCGAGAGGGAACACTTTCTGTTATCGGTGCTGTTTCACCTCCCGGCGGTGATATTTCCGAGCCTGTATCTCAGGCTACACTCCGTATCGTAAAGGTCTTCTGGGGTCTTGATTCATCACTTGCTTATAAGAGACATTTCCCTGCTGTAAACTGGCTCACAAGCTATTCACTTTATGTTGATACACTTTCCAAGTGGTTTGATTCAAATATTTCACCTCAGTGGATGATCTCAAGAAGCCGACTGATGGCACTCCTTCAGGAAGAAGCTGAGCTTGAGGAAATCGTTAAACTGGTTGGTATGGATGCGCTCTCAGCTACAGACAGACTGAAGCTTGAGGCAGCTCGTTCCATCAGAGAAGACTTCCTCCATCAGAATGCTTTCCATGAGACCGATACTTACACTCCTCTTGAGAAGCAGCTTATGATGATGGAACTGGTACTTGCTTTCTATGATAAATCCTCAGATGCACTCAAAAAGGGTGCAGATGCCCAGAAGCTTGTATCAATGAACGTAAGAGAGTCCATTGGCCGTTTCAAATATGTTAAGACAGAAGAAACAAAGAAAACCTATGAAGATATTCTTCATACATTGGATAAGGAGATCAACGATATCCTGAGGGAAGGAGAGGACTGATATGCCAAGAGAATATAAAACCATTCAGGAGGTAGCAGGCCCTCTGATGCTTGTTCGTGATGTTGAGAACGTTTCTTATAATGAGCTTGGAGAGATCGAGCTTGCAAGCGGTGAAGTAAGACGTTGCAAGGTTCTTGAGATCAACGGTAGCGATGCACTTGTACAGCTTTTTGATTCAGCTGCAGGTATTAATCTTTCTGACTCTAAGGTTCGTTTCTTAGGAAGAAGTATGGAGCTTCCCGTATCTCCCGATATGCTCTCCAGAGTATTCGACGGAATGGGTCGTCCTATTGACGGCGGCCCCGAGATTCTTCCCGTTAAACGTCTTGATATTAACGGACTTCCTATGAATCCTGCTGCAAGAAACTATCCTCAGGAGTTTATTGAAACCGGAATTTCCGCTATTGACGGACTAAATACTCTCGTAAGAGGTCAGAAGCTTCCTATCTTTTCTGCTTCAGGACTTCCTCACTCTAATCTTGCTGCACAGATAGCAAGACAGGCAAAAGTAAGGGGAAGCAGCGAGCCTTTTGCTGTAGTTTTTGCTGCTATGGGTATAACTTTTGAGGAGTCTAACTACTTTGTTGAGAGCTTTAAAGAGACAGGTGCTATTGACAGAACAGTAATGTTTGTGAATCTTGCAAACGACCCTGCTATTGAGCGTATATCTACTCCTCGTATGGCTCTTACAGCTGCTGAGTACCTTGCCTTTGAAGAGAATATGCATGTTTTGGTTATCCTTACCGATATTACAAACTATGCTGATGCTCTTCGTGAGGTTTCTGCCGCACGAAAAGAGGTTCCCGGTCGTCGTGGATATCCCGGATACATGTACACTGACCTGGCATCTCTTTACGAGAGAGCAGGCAGGCAAAAGGGAAAGAAGGGCTCCATTACTCTTATTCCCATTCTCACAATGCCCGAAGATGATAAGACTCATCCAATTCCTGACCTTACCGGATATATCACAGAGGGTCAGATCATCCTTTCCCGTGAACTTTACAGAAAGGGTGTAACCCCTCCCATAGATGTTCTTCCCTCTCTTTCAAGACTTAAGGATAAGGGAATAGGAGAGGGCAAAACAAGGGCTGACCATTCAAATGTTATGAATCAGCTTTTCTCTGCTTATGCCCGTGGTAAGGATGCTAAGGAGCTTATGGTAATTCTTGGTGAATCTGCACTTACAGATATAGATAAGCTTTACGCAAAGTTTGCAGAGGGCTTTGAAAATACCTATGTTTCACAGGGATACAATGCAGACAGAAGCATTGAGGAGACTCTTGATATCGGTTGGGAGCTTCTGAGAATTCTTCCACGTTCTGAACTCAAGCGTATCGATGATAAATATCTCGATATGTATTACGATAAGAAGTAAGGTGCAGATATGGCTCAGACTCAGATTACTCCAACCAGAATGGAGCTGACAAGGCTCAAGAAAAAGCTTGCAACCGCACAAAGAGGTCATAAGCTTCTCAAGGATAAGCGTGATGAATTGATGCGCAGATTTCTGGATATGGCTAGACTTAACAGAAAGCTGAGACGAGAGGTTGAGCTTGCTGTAAATAAGGCTAACAAAGATTTTGTACTTGCAAGTGCTACAATGAATAAAGAAGCTCTTTCTACGGCACTTCTAGCGCCTAAACAGCAGGTTTATCTTGAGGTATCAGAAAAGAATGTTATGAGCGTTGATATTCCTGTTTACAGTATAAAAACAAGAACTTCAGACTCCGGCGACATTTATTCATACGGTTTTGCTTTTACTTCCTCAGAGCTTGATGATGCAGTTACATCTCTGTCAGAGGTCCTTCCAAGTATGCTGAAGCTTGCAGAAATAGAAAAGTCCTGTCAGCTTTTATCGGCAGAGATAGAGAAGACCCGCCGCAGAGTTAATGCTCTTGAGCATGTTATGATTCCCGAAACAAAGGAAAAAATCAGATATATTACAATGAAACTTGATGAAAATGAGCGTTCAACCCAGACCAGACTTATGAAAGTCAAAGATATGGTTCTGAAGGAAGCTCATGGCTATTGAGTAAAATAATTAATGACGCTGATGGTTGTAACATCGGCGTCATTTTTTGTAATAATATTGTTGTTGTAAATGGGAACCATTAGTGATAAACTCTTAAATACTAAAAACACTGTGCATCAAAAAAACTCAGTGTTTATGGGAATATTAGGGATTTTTTAGCGTTATTTTCCATGTGATTTCAAGGTCTTGTGGTAGCTTTAAAATCTTTTACTATAAATTGGGTGACGCTATGAAAAAAGTATATTCACAGACATTGATTCTTGTATTGATTATCGTTGTTCTGTCTTTGGGAATCAACACCGGATGTGTATCTGTTGTTGAAGGCAGAAGCGGAGAGAATGAGCCAACTACTGTTCCTGCAGGTGTGAATTTTATAAGTACAACGGAAGATATTAAGAATCTTGTTACAGATGATAAAAAACTTGTAATTAATTATTATGATGCTTACATATGGACAGTATTCTTTGATAACGACAATACAGTCAAATCGATGGTGTATGTTTATGATTTCAAATCCTCTGAGGAAGCTGAAAATAATACTGAGCTACGTAAAAAGGAACTTGAAAAGAACAAGACCATGACCATTACCTCTGCCTATAATGTTGAGAATTATGTTGTTATGGAGCTTGATGATACAAGTTTCAAGGGAGTAAGCAGGGAGATTCTTGAGAATAACTTTAAAGGTTTAATTGTTGAGTAATATATACTTCCGTGTTAATGGAAAAGAGCAGGCTAATGTGCCTGCTCTTTTTCTTATAGATTATACTATTGATGAATATTCAACACCGTCATCAGATCTCTTGCTTATCTTTTCAAGTCTGAAGCAGAATACGATAAGAAGTAATTCTACATACATCAAGGGTAGAAACAGAAGATACAAGAGACTGATTTCTTTAATGATTATCTGTCCAAGCAAAATACCTGCAAATGTGAGTGTTATAAGTATCGAGGTAAATACAGTGGCAAATACACGATTATATACTCTGCCTTCGATAGTCAGGGTTGCAATAATAAAGGGATAGGCTGCAAGGATAATAAGCATAATTATAAGAAGATTATCCAGCATGCCACCGCCTGAGCCTATAAAATAGAGAATGAAACCAAGTGCGAGGATCGAGCATATTATGTAGGAGGGCATTTTAGCGAATGCTTCTTTTTTTGTTTTCATTAGAAGAATAACGGAAACACCCCAGCTAAGAGGAATAATTGATAAGATGGATGATAAATTGATTTCGTTTATCACAAATGTCTTTCCTATAATAAAGTATATTGCCGAGCTGTCTTTAGCGAAATTGAATCTGATATCCACAAATGTAATTATAAGCATAAAAGCAGCTATAATCAGCATTGGTACCGTTATTCGTTTATCATCAGTATAAACAGCATTTTTGATCTTTCTCATCTTTTCATCCTCTTTGGCGTGTATTTTTTCTTTTTCTCAGCAGGTACTGTGTTTAGTGCGATAAATGTAGGAATGAGAGCTGTTGGTACAGAGAAGGTAAAGGAGATAACACGGAATCTGTCAAGACCCGATGCCATAGAACCTTCTGTAAATATTTCACAGGTCACTGCTTCAGTGTAAATAACAAATGCAGCACAAATAGCAGCTGTTACACTGAAAAGCATTACAAAAAGAGAAGTGTGGGGAATACCTAAAATAAACAGCAGACTTGATAATGCCAGCAATAAAAACAGTGAACACATCAGAATATAAATGCTGTCATTCTTAAGTACAGCATTATTCTCAAGGGGTTGATTCATAATTTCTGCAAACTTATAATGAGTTTTATACTGATCAATATTATGAATCAGTTTTATACTTGACATTATAAAGCCGAAGATGATCGGAACCGCATAGAATAAATACTGTTTAAAAAACGCTGAAGCAAATAGAGCAAGTATTGCGGATAATCCAAATAGAAATCTAATTACGATGTATGTCTTGGTGACACCGTTCTCAAGATCTAGCTTTGTGTAGTCGCTTAAATGACCGAGAACAACAGGCATAAATATAGGAACTATTGATACAAGGGAAAGGATAAAAATAATTGTATTATAAACTACACAGTTTTTGTGCCGGGGTAATCTGTTAAGAATCGTCATTTTAATACCTCCATACCGTTATTTTACCACATGGAGTTGAATTTTCAATAGATTATGGGAAAAAACATTAATATGCTTATGAATATATTAGTAATATGTAATAGGGGTCAGACATATTATATACCATAAACAGGAGGAGCGGATATATGCTTTGCAGAATAGTTGAATTAAGGCATAAAGAGGTTATCAACAGAAGCAACGGTTGTCGAATAGGTTTTGCTGACGATGTAGAGGTGGATACATTAACCTCTAAAGTTAAGTCAATTATAGTATTCGGTCGCCCAAGGCTCCTGGGTATATTCGGTAAATCTGACGATGTAATCATTCCTTGGGATGATATTGAATTAATAGGGGAAGATACCATTTTAGTGGCATCTGATGTGAAGTATCAACAAAAAAGAAAGCGAACAAAAAAACTTTTTGGTTAAAGTGCGGCTTTTGAAAGTTTGTGCCCTTTCGCAACTGTGACGAAAAAATCTCAAGAAATATGTGCAATATGACTACAAATAATTCTACAGAAGAACAAAAACGTTATTGATAATTCCATTATAGAATAATAACTACTTTGTTAATTTTTTGCTTTTTGGTTTTGGATATGTTTTAATGTGTACAAAGATTGTGTGATTTAGCGAGATTGACCGCTAAAAAGCAACGCTTTCGAAAATCGGAATGGATGGTCAAAATTTATGATTTCATCTGAAATCCTTGATTTATCCGCTTCGAGTGTGACATTTTCGGCTGAGTTGTCAAAGGGACATTCAACATATCGAATGCACAACACTATGTAGTGTGTTGTTTCCCTGAAATAAGGAGGACGAATTCTATGAATAAGAATTTCAGAAGGATAGCTGCTGCAGTATCATTATCACTCATCACATCAATCATGATCGTTCCTTTTGCTGCTTTCTTTGCAAGTGCTGCAAGTGCGGAAGACGTAAAGGACACCAAAAATACTGAGACGGCAGAAGTTATCGTTGAAACAGTTGATAATACTGTTGAGGACGAAGAAATCATTGCTCAGATCCAGGCGGACAAGACTACTGAAAAAGCTCAGGCTTTTGATGTGGCAAAGAAGAATACAGAAGACACTCTGGCAGATATCGAAGAGAGTGATGACACCACTGCTACTATTGCAGATAGCGGTAATTATCTCCTCAATATTGCTAATCCT
Organism: Ruminococcus sp.; assembly: GCA_045545015.1. GTDB lineage: Bacteria > Bacillota > Clostridia > Oscillospirales > Acutalibacteraceae > Ruminococcoides. Next base: position 170,669 of record JAZQAF010000009.1, on the reverse strand, counting down.
GATCCTAATTATATCAGCTATAGCGTAGAGCTTACTGATTATGACAGAGATGTTCTTGAGCACCTTGTTATGGGTGAAGCAGGTGGCGAGGGTTATATCGGTGCTTGTCTTGTTGCACAGGCTATCAGAGATACTCTTGTAAGGGACGGTTACAAGTCCGTTGAACATCTCCGTAACAGTATGGGTTACTATGGTTCACTCTATAATACGCCCAATCAGAATGTTCTTGATGCTGTTGAGTTCATCTTTGATGAAGGTGGCGCAGCGGTTCAGCATCACATTGTTTATTTCTATGCTCCTGCTATCTGCACAAGCGGATTCCATGAGTCCCAGGAGTTTGTTGTAGAGTACAACAGCCACAGATTTTTTGACAGATGGTAATTATAAAGACAGTCGCAAATTTATGCGGCTGTCTTTTTTGTGCAAAACATACTATATAAACATACTATATATATTAAATATTATCAATGAAATCACTTGAAAATCCAAGAAAATGCTTGACTTTGAGCCGCTTTTTTGGTATCATATTCAGGCACTACGCACGATAGGCTTGCCCTCTTGGTGTACTCAGTTGTATTTGCAGGGGCAAAATTCAAGAGCTTATCGGAGGTTTAACCTTAGGAGGAATAAACATGTCAGTAGTATCAATGAAGCAGCTTCTTGAGGCTGGTGTTCACTTTGGTCACCAGACAAGAAGATGGAACCCCAAAATGTCCGAGTACATCTTCACTGAGAGAAATGGTATCTATATTATCGATCTCCAGAAGACAGTGAAGAAGCTTGAGGAGGCTTACAGCTTTATCCGTGAGATTTCTCAGGAAGGTAAGTCTGTTCTTTTTGTAGGTACAAAGAAGCAGGCTATGGACAGCATCAAGGAAGAGGCTGAGCGTGCAGGCGCATACTTTGTAAACGCTCGATGGCTCGGCGGTATGCTCACAAACTTCACAACTATCCGTCGCAGAATCGCAAGACTCAAGCAGCTCCGTGCTATGGAGGCAGACGGCACATTTGATCTCCTTCCCAAGAAGGAAGTTATCAAGCATAAGCTCGAGATTGAGAAGCTCGAGAAGTTCCTCGGTGGTATTGAGGATATGGACAAGATGCCCGGCGCACTGTTCATTGTTGACCCCAGAAAAGAGAAGATCGCTGTTTCAGAGGCAAAGAAGCTCGGTATCCCCGTAGTTGCTATTGTTGACACAAACTGTGATCCCGATGAAGTTGACTATGTAATCCCCGGCAACGACGATGCTATCCGTGCTGTTAAGCTCATTGCAGGTGCAATGGCTTCCGCAGTTATCGAAGGCAGAGAGGGCCAGATGGGTGCAGCAGCTGTTGTTGAAGAGGCTACAGAGGCTGAAGCTGAATAATTGAATATAAGATAGAGAGGTATCCTAATATGAGTTTTACTGCACAGGACGTTAAGACATTAAGAGAGAAGACCGGTTGCGGCATGATGGACTGCAAGAAAGCACTCACAGAGGCAAACGGTGATATGGATGCTGCAGTAGATTTTCTGAGAGAGCAGGGTCTTGCAAAACAGGCTAAGAAGGCTTCCAGAATTGCAGCAGAGGGTATTGCATACGCTCTTACAAACGATTCAAACACAGTTGGTGTTGTTATTGAGATCAATTCTGAGACAGACTTCGTTGCAAAGAACGCTGACTTCCAGAATTTCGTTAAGACTTGCGCACTCACAGTTATCGAGAATGCTCCTGCTGATGTTGATGCTCTTAAGGCATGCACTGCTTACGGCACAGATATGACTGTTGAGGCTCTCCTTCAGGAGAAGGTTCTCACAATCGGTGAGAATCTCCAGATCAGACGTTTTGAGCGCTTTGAGTCTGCTTGCGTAGGTTATGTTCACGCAGGCGGTAAGATTGGCGTTATGGTTACATTTGATACAGATGTTGATACAGCATCTGCAGAGTTCGTTGCTTACGGTAAGGACGTTGCAATGCAGATCGCAGCTCTCAACACCCAGTATCTCAATGCTGACGCCGTTCCCGCTGAGATTCTTGAGCATGAGAAGAAGATCATGAGAGAGCTCGTTATCAACGAGGGCAAGCCCGAGGCTATTGCCGATAAGATCGTTATGGGTAAGATCGGCAAGTTCTACAAGGAGAATTGCCTTGTTGATCAGGAGTTCGTTAAGGACAACAAGATGAACATTCAGCAGTACACAGATGCTACAGCTAAGCAGCTCGGCGGCAAGATCACTATCACAGGATTTGTTCGCTACGAGAAGGGCGAGGGCATCGAGAAGAGACAGGACGATTTCGCTGCAGAAGTTGCATCCATGGTTAAGTAATTAACTCTCGATTAAATATTAAGCGCACACTTTCGGGTGTGCGCTTTTTGTTGCATAAAAACAGGAGTTGGCAATAAACCAACTCCTTATATACTATATACTGATCAGAATTCTTGTTTAACGGATCTTCCGAAAAGTTCCTCTATTGCTTTTTCTACGGGTTTCTGCTCAAAGAGGACATCATAAACTGCAGATACAATAGGCATATCAACACTATATTTTTCAGAAAGCTTCTTTAAAGCCTTGGTTGTCATTACACCCTCTGCAAGCTTCTGATATTTTTCGCCTTTAACGAAGCTTTCGCCATACATTCTGTTATGGCTCCATTTTGAGAAGAGGGTTGCTTCGTAATCACCGAGATGGCAGAGACCATAAGCCGATTGTGGATTTCCGCCCATAGCTTCGATAAGCTTTGAAATTTCCCAGGTGCCTCTTGCCATAAGTGCTCCTTTGAGGGATTGATAGCAGAGACCGTCAAGCATACCTGCCACAATACCGACAACGTTTTTAGCTGCAGCTCCGATTTCACTTCCGAGGAAATCATTACCTATGTACATTCGGATAAGTGAGCTTGAAAGATTATTGACAAGCATTCTCTTTACTTCTTCATTCTTGCTGTCAATTACCATACAGTTGGGGATGCCCTTGACAAAATCCTGAGGATGTCCGGGGCCGACCCAGACAGCAATCGGGGTTTTCTCTTCATCTACAAATGCACCTACAACCTGGCTCAGACGTTCACCGGTCGCTTCCTCAACGCCTTTCATACAAAGAACAATAGTTTTTCCGTTAAGATTATGCTTTGAGATATCTCTCATATATTCTCTCAGATGCTGTGCAGAGATTGATATTACAATAATTTCAGCTCTATCTACAGCATATGCAAGATCTGAGCTCACTTCAATGCTATCGGGAAAGCTGAGATAGTCATTGTGTCTTGTGGTTTTAAGTTCAATAAATTCAGGTGCGTTCTCAAGACCGCAGGAAAGTACGTCATGTCCGGTTTTATCGAGATACCATGCAATACAGCTGCCCCATCTGCCGCAGCCAAGTACAGAAATTTTCATAAATACTCCTAAAAAAAGAAACCCGCCTGACCGTATATCGCTAATATAACCTGCTACTTAATAAGCAGGTGGGTGCCCGCCCTGTAGCTTTCGGCTCCCTTCGTCCCAAATTTGGGGAGGTCTGCACGCCACTACCGGAGTCAAGCTCCCGATTTAAAGGTTGTAGGGTTATTTTGCGCGTTCACGCATCAGGCAGGAAACATTTCTATTTTTTTATTCTCCGTAGTTTTCTTCGAAGTGAGCTTCAAAAATAACGCTGAGCTTATCGATGAGATCATCATCCTCAACTTCAGCAAGCTCCAGTTCGTCATCTTCATTAATTGCTTCCATAATATAGTATTCGCCGCTATCTGTCACCATGTCTTCAGGATTATCAAAGACAGGGTAGAGGGCATAGTATTCTTTGCCTTCAAACTCAATTGTATCAAGTATTTCAAAATTGTGTTCAATGTTGTCATCATCAACAAGCGTGATGAGGTCAGGTGAGTATTCGTTGCTCATAGTTTACCTCCGAATCTTTGTTATTATATTTTACAATTATACTAAGCTTTAGTCAAGGGTGTAATATGTAAAATAAAGTATTCACCCAATCTTTCTTTTATTATGATTTACTATTGTGCTAAAACTTAAAATGTTTGATTATTAAGTGTTGAAAAAATCATTATATAATAGTATAATGATATTGTATGTAATTATGATTTTTTATAGGGAGGCATATATGATTTTAAAAGCCTTTGAGGACTTGCCGCAGGAGTTCAGAAATGATTCGGTAAAGTCATACTACGATATTCTTAAGAAAAAGCAGGGAAGCCTTATCCTAAAGAGGATACTTGATGTTGTTCTTTCGTTTGTCTTCTTACTGATTCTGTTTCTTCCTATGGTGTTTATTGCAATAATCATCAAATGTACATCCAAGGGACCTGTTATTTACAAGCAGATCAGAGTTACAACCTATGGCAAGCAGTTTAAGATCTGGAAGTTCCGTACTATGTATGTGGGTGCTGATGTTCAGGGCATGCTTACTTATTTTGGCGATGACCGAGTCACAAAGATTGGTAAGATTCTAAGAAAGTACAGACTTGATGAGCTTCCTCAGATTTTTCATGTTCTTTCGGGGAAAATGAGCATTGTTGGTACTCGTCCCGAAGTAAGAAAATATGTTGAGGCTTATACTCCTGAAATGATGGCAACCCTTCTTATGCCTGCAGGTATTACATCTCTTGCCAGTATTATGTTTAAAGATGAAGCGGAGATGCTCAATAAATCCGATGATATTGATAAGCTTTATATCGAAAAAGTCCTTCCTGAGAAGATGAAATACAATCTTAAGTACATCGAGAGGTTTGGCTTCAGAAGAGATATTTATCTTATGTTTATAACTGCTCTTGAGGTGTTTTCAGGTTAAGCCTATAATGATAACGATTTGAGGGGTGGATTATGTTATCAAAGCTAAAATTCTTGCTTTTTGATTCCTCGCTTTTCAGAATTTATTATATGATCTGTCTCTTTTTTCTTATGGTTCTTTATGTAGAGACGGTTGCCTATTATTCAATGTTCGTCCTTTTTTACTGGGGAGTTTTTCTCAGCATATACAACATTTTTAAGTATAAGATGTATAAGAAAGCCTATTTCAGTTTCTGGCTTTTTGCTTTCCTTGCATCATTTGCTGTGACAACAATAATTAATATCAACAGTAATTCAGACACGGTTTTTTATAATTTTTATCTTCTTCTTAATGCAAGCATTTGTTTCTTCATGTTTTACTGTATGCACGCAGAAGAGGGCGTTCCTTTCAGATGGGAATTATACCTGATAGTAAGGATATTATTGTTTCTGACCACATTCTTCATTATAGTTGGATTTGTACTTCTTTTTTTAGATTATTCGAATCAGACTATATCTGTTTATTATGACAGCAGGCTTTATAAGGGCTTTTTTACAAATCCTAACTATCTCGGATTTGCGGCAGCTCTTTCAATTGTATTCTGTCATATGCTTACGAAACCTAACTTTATTCACCATTCATCACAGAAGAGAGTAAGCAGAATCTGGCTGTTTCTGAGCTTTTCTGTAAGTGTATTCTCTCTGTTTTTGTCAGATAGCAGTGCAAGCCTTCTTTTCCTCATTGTATATGCTGCTATAATTATTATTCTTAAGCTTTTTGCAATGACAGACGATCTTCCTTTAAGAATGATTATTTCTCGTATCATAGCTCTTGCTGTGGGAGGTGTTATTCTTATCGTCATGCTTGTTTTTATCCGCTCTGCATTAAGACTTGGTGTATCAGCTATTTTTAGTAATGGTCGCTATCTCGATAGAGATCTGATGGAGATAATCTCAAAAGGCGAGCTTTTCAGTTTCACAAAAGATTCAGGATATACCAGCAGAATGTTTCTTTGGAAAGCAGGAGCCGAGATTTTTAAACGATATCCCATCTTTGGTATCGGTAAAGGAAATCTTGATACCTTGATTATTGAGGTTACAGGCAGAAAGAATTTTAATTTCGGAATCAAAGGAATGGGAAGACTTTCTGCAGCAGACCTTCATAACGGATTCTATACCATTCTTGTAACAGCTGGAATTGTAGGTTTTGTTATTTTTATGGTATTCCTCATTAAGGTTATTAAGATGCTTCTTCCTGTGTGGTATGTTCAGAGAAAAATCATGGTCCATAGCGTGTATCCCTGCCTTCTTGCTTTTATTGGCGGATATTTCGTGTATGCTATGTTTGAAAAAGCTTTGCTTTTTGATCGTACATATCTTGTATATACATTCTGGCTGTTTCTCTCGTATGCCGTTTGCTACGCAAAGGATTCTGGATATAAACGTCACGGAGATATAAATCTTCTCGGTCGAAGGATACCCAGAACAATTATCTGAATTTTCCCTTTTTTCAGCATATAATATCGATGAAGTATTATTCTAGAGAGCGTGATATTATGAAGCTATTTCTAAGACGTGATAATTCAAGGGAAGATACCCGATTTGTTGTTTACGATGAATCTAACAAGATAAAGTACTGCGTTAAAGGCAGGCGAAGTGTTGCTACTGACACAATGGTGATATCTACCCCCGATGACAAACCTCTTGTTACACTTAAAGTTTGTACTTTTCATTTTTTCTCTGTCTTTTCTGTAAAGTCAGGCTGTGAACGTTTTGTTATCACTCTTACGGGAATGCCTCATAATCCTGACTACCGATTCCATGGGCTTTGCTGGAGAGTTTCTGGATTTGCACCTGACAGAAATTTCACGGTTATTGATATTGATAACTCTCTTATTATGAAGCAAAAGACGCTTCGTAATTATGATGATAATTATTATGAGCTCACTATTATGAATGAAGAGCGTGAACTTTTCTGTATTGCTACTGCTATCTGTGCAGATGTTGTAAACTATCTGACTATGTCTGCGACAGCCCCTGTATAAAAAATAATCAAAGGAGATATATTATGGACAAATTACTCAGAATTCTTTCCGAAAATTCAACCTATACTCTTTCTGAGTTAGCACTTTTGCTTGGAGAGAAAGAGGAAGATATTACTGCTCGCATAAAAGAATACGAAAAGAGTGGCATTATCAAAGGCTATAGAGCTATTATCAATTATGAGGAAGTAGATAACAGCGGTGTAACTGCTTATATCGAGCTTAAGGTTACTCCTCAGAAGGAAAAGGGCTTTGATGAAATAGCTGAGAAGATTATGGGCTTTGAGGAGGTATCTTCTGTATATCTCATGGCAGGTACATATGATCTTGCTCTTATAGTAAAGGGCGATACCATTCAGGATATTTCTTCTTTCGTATCAAGAAAGCTTTCAGCTCTTGATGGAATTCTCTCTACTGCTACACATTTTATCCTTAAGAGATATAAGGATGATGGCGTTATCCTTACTGATATGCCTGAAGATGAAAGAAGGTGTATGCAGTTCTGATGGATTATAGTAAACGACTGAATAAAACTATCCTCGATGTCAAGCCTTCGGGAATCCGCCGATTCTTTGATATTGCCAATGAGATGGAGGATGTCATCTCGCTTTCAGTAGGAGAGCCTGATTTCAGAACTCCCTGGCATGTGAGCAAGGCAGGTATCGAGTCTTTACAGAAGGGAAGAACCTGGTATACTCCCAACAGAGGATTTGAAGCTCTGAGAAAAGAGATTTCTTCCTTTGTGAAGAGAAAATACGATCTTGATTATTCTGCAAAGGATGAGATTCTTGTTACGGTTGGCGGCAGTGAAGCGCTGGATCTCGCTATCAGATGTATGATAAACCCCGGCGATGAGATCTTAATTCATCAGCCTTCGTTTGTATGCTATGAGCCCCTGTCTCTTATGTCAGGTGCCGTTCCTGTAATAATTGATACGAAACAGGAGAATGAATTTAAGCTTACAGCTTCTGAGCTTGAGGCAGCAATTACAGACAAGACCAAGGTTCTTATCCTTTCTTATCCTAATAATCCTACAGGTGCAGTTATGAGAAAAAAAGATCTCGAGGGCATCTGTGAGGTTATTCTTAAACACGACCTGCTTGTTATCTCAGATGAGATATACAGCGAGCTTACTTATCAGGGTGAGCATACTTCCATAGCAGCTTTCCCGGGTATGAGAGAGAGAACCGTTGTTATCAATGGTTTTTCCAAGGCTTATGCTATGACCGGTTGGAGACTGGGATACGCAATGGGTCCTGCTCCTATTCTTGATATGATGACCAAGCTTCATCAGTTTGGTATTATGTCTGCTCCCACTGTTGCTCAGTATGCTGCTATCGAAGCTTTGAAGAACGGCGATAGTGATATTGAAAAAATGCGCTCCGAATATGAGATGCGTCGCAGATTTGTTGTGGGTGAATTCAACACTATGGGTCTTGAGTGCTTCGAACCCGGTGGAGCATTCTATTCATTCCCGTCAATAAAATCAACAGGGCTTTCCTCAGAAGAATTCTGTACACGACTTTTGAAATCAAAGAAAGTTGCAATAATTCCCGGAAATGCTTTTGGAGAAAGCGGAGAAGGATTCGTCAGAGTATCTTATTCCTATTCGCTTAAACATCTTCGTGAGTCTATAAGCAGGATCAAGGAATTTTTACAGGAGCTTTAATTATGAAATTAACCGCAAAAGCACCCGCTAAAATTAATCTTACACTTGATATTCTAGGCAGACGAGCAGATGGATATCATAACGTTTCAATGCTGATGCAGACCGTTTCTCTCTATGAGACTGTTTCTGTTGAAGCGGACAACCTTACAGCCGATTCGGAGGGCGAGATCTTTATCTCCTGCGATAAAGAGGGAGTTCCCTGTGACAGCAGGAATATTGCTTATAAGGCCGCAAAAGCCTTCTTTAATTTCGTAAATATCATTCATGGAGATATCTCTATTGACATTAAGAAGAGAATACCCTTTGGTGCAGGACTTGCCGGCGGAAGTGCCGATGGTGCAGCTGTGATAGTCCTCCTTAATCGTCTTTATGATACAAGGCTCAGTATGGATGAGATGTGCAAAATAGGCGAGAAGGTTGGTGCTGATGTACCTTTCTGCATTATTGGTGGCACTTGTCACGCAACCGAAACAGGTACTACTCTCAAGAAAGTTAGATCTCTCTCTAAATGTTATATTGTTATATGTAAGCCCGAAGTTTCTGTTTCAACAGCAGAGGCTTATGCCCTAGCGGATGCTCGTGGTGATTCTGTTTTTTCTTACACTAAATTTTGTCTGAATGCACTTTACAGCGGCACTGTACGAAATGTTTCAGACTATCTTCATAATGACTTTGAAGAAGTCCTTAAGCTGGACGAAATCACAAAAGTTAAAGATATTATGTATAAGAATAAAGCCCTTGGTGCTGTAATGAGCGGCTCGGGCTCTGCAGTTTTTGCGATTTTCTTAAATGAGAAGGCAGCAAATAACTGTGCTGAAAAATTAAGGGAATCATATAGGGATGTTTTTGTAACCGTTCCTGTAAAAAACGGATGCGAAATTATCATAGGTGATACTGAATAACATTAAAATTACCTGTCAATAATCATGTCACAACTGATTAGGCAGGTTTTTTTATAATGAAAAGAGTATTCAAATCTATTATTGTCGGTGTTTTATGCGCAATGTTTTTATCTCTGATTCCATTTGAGGCTAAGTGCAGAGAAATAAGTTCTCAGGTTTTTCGTATTCATATTCTTGCAAATTCCGATAGCAAAGAGGATCAGCAGCTTAAACTATCTGTCAGAGATCGGATTGTTGAAGCATCAGAGGAGCTTCTTTCAAATGTGCATTCAAAGGAAGAAGCGATGAACGTTGTAAGCTGTAATCTTGATTACCTTCAGAGTGTTGCTCACGATGAAATCAAACGTTGCGGATATGATTATTCTGTTACTGTTGATATTAAGAATCTTTGGTTTGATACCAGATACTATGGAAGTATTACCATGCCGGGTGGCTTCTATGATGCCCTTCAGATTCGCATCGGTGAAGCGAAGGGTAAGAATTGGTGGTGCGTTATGTATCCTTCGTTGTGTTTATTCACTGCAGCTAAAACGGAAACTGTTGAAGAGAAACTTTCAGAGGATCAATATGAAATTGTTTCTTCAGAAGAGGGATTTGAATTCAGATTCAAAGTGGTAGAGCTTTTTACCGGTTTCTGTAATTTGTTCAGATAATAGTTTATTTTGAAAGTTGTGATAGAATGTTACAATTTGTATTTGGAAGAAGTAAAAGTGGTAAAACCCATTATATCCGTGAATATATGGCTTCTCTTGCAAAAACAGAGAATAAGCTTTTGCTGATCGTTCCTGATCAGCAGACTTTCGATACGGAAAAAGCTTTTCTGAGTATTCTTGGACCTTCATATGTGTCAAACGTTACGGTCGTCGGCTTCAAACGTCTTTGTCAATATGTTTTTAACGCTTGCGCTTACAGATGTGATAATTATGCTGATGACTCAGTTAAAGCTCTTCTTATGAGTGTTGCTCTGGAGGAGACATCAGATAGTCTCAGACTTTACGGTGATAAATTCGATTCTCCCAGCCTCATAAATATGATGCAGAAGCTACATTCTGAATTTATCCGAGATAAGGTGGATATTGCTTCACTAAGGGAACCCTCTGATAAATTTGAAAAAGTTCTTTGTGACAAGCTTTATGATGCATCTGTGGTTTTGTCTGCATTTGATGCCATTCTCACACAGTCCTTTGAGGATCCCGATGGAGAGCTTAACGTTGCTCTGTCACTTATAAGAGAGAATGGACTTTTTGAAGGATATACAGTTGCAGTTGATTCGTTTCTGAGCTTTTCAAAGCTTGAGCTTGATGTTCTGGAAGTGCTGTTGCAGCAAAGCTCTGATATGCTAATTACTCTGTCCACAGATGGACTCAGTCACAATGAGGGTGTTTTTGCAATGTCCTCTGATACTGAAAGTAAACTCAGAAGAATTGCCAAGAACAATAATATTGATATAGCAAAACCTGTTCTTTGTTCATATAATGAATACTTTAAATCTCCTGAACTGCAGTTTGTTGAAGAAAATATTTTTACCCTGCATACGGATGAGGATGAGAAAATTAAATCTTCATGGAATAAGAATAATCTGGAGCTTTACTCTGCTTCTGATATTTATGATGAATGTGATTATGTGGGAAGAAATATCAGAAGGCTTGTAATGGAAGAGAACTACAGATATTCAGATATAGCTGTTGTGACCAGAGATTATGACAGATACAAGGTTTATCTTGATACTGTTTTCAGACAATATGATATTCCCAGTTTCCTTGATTTACCTACCAATGTACTGTCAAAGCCTTTAATAAAAATGGTGCTGTCAGCTTTTGAATGTATCCGTACATCTTTTTCAAAGGATAGTGTTCTTTCTCTTGTTAAATGCGGTCTTACAAATCTCAACGAGGTGGAGATTGCATCCTTTGAGAATTACATATTTACTTGGTCTTATTCAGGTAAAAGCCTTCTTTCTGAATTTACAGCAAATCCAAGAGGCTTTGCTGATGAATTCTCAACTAATGATCTGTATGAGCTGACAAATATTGAAAATACAAGAAAGTTTATTATTGATCCGCTTTTGAAGTTCAGAGAAAGCCTTAAAGATGCTACCGTCACACAGGTGTGTTCGGCTCTTTACGAGCTTCTTTTAGAACTTGGCGTCAGAGAAAAGCTCAGCTCCCTGTGTGAAAGCCTGCTGGAGAATTCTCTTACCCAGTTAGCTCAGGAACAGCTCAGAATCTGGGAGGTGTTTGTAGAAACACTCAATCGTACTGTTTCTGTTGTTGGCGACAGATATATGAGTGCTTCAAGGCTTTCGGAACTTTTAAAGCTCCAGTTTATGAATCTTGAGATAGCTTTCATTCCCAAGTCCCTTGATGAAGTTACTGTGGGAGATGTTGAAAGAATAAGGCTTTCTGATAAGAAGGTTGTATTTGTTGTGGGTGCTGTTGAGGGAGAGTTTCCCAAGACGGAGGATCACAGCGGATTCTTTACAAATCATGAGAGACAGCTTCTTACATCTCAGGGCTTCCTTGCGGATGAGACCCTGGAGCTTCAGTACTATAAAGAGAGATATAACTGCTATTATGCTCTCACATCTGCATCGGATAAACTCTTTCTGAGCTATCCTGCAGTAACAATTTCAGGTGCTGTGAATCTGCCTTCGGAACTTATATCAGAGATATCTTCGTTGTTTGAAGAAATCTATATTACTAAATCTGATAATGTTGATATCGTTGATATGCTTTGGTCGGATAAAGCTGCCTTCGATTTCTATTCATCGAGATTCGGATCTACAGATGAACTTACATGTATTCTTAAGTCATATTATGAAAAATCTCCTGAGTACAATTCTGTGCTGAGATCTTTGGAACGTGCATTGTCTTCGGAACCTTACAGAGTTTATGATAAGAATAATCTTGATAAGCTTTACGGCAAGGATATCAGGATGTCAGCATCGCAGGTGGAGACCTTCCACTCATGCAAATTCATGTATTTCTGTAAATATGGTCTGCGACTTCAGGAACGTAAGAAGGCTAATATAGATCCTTTAGAATTCGGAAGCTTTGTTCACTTCATTTTAGAGAAGTTTTTAAACTCTGTGCCAAGAGAAGAGCTTTCCGTGCTTAATGATAATGACATAAAAACCAAGGTTTCAGATATAGTTGATGAATATGTTAAGCTTCATCTTGGTGGTCTTGAAGATAAGTCATCACGTTTTGCTTATCTGATAGAGAGAACAAAGAACTCAACTGTAAAACTTATCAGTCATCTGCTCAGAGAGATTAACCAGAGTGAGTTCATTCCTGATGCCTATGAACTTCAGATAGGCGAGGATGTTCCTCCTTATGTTCTTGAGCTTGATAATGGCGACAGGATAATCATCAGAGGAAAAATAGACAGAGTAGATATCTGCGAAAAAAATGGCGAAAAGTATATAAGGATACTTGATTATAAAACCGGTGATAAAACTTTCAGCCTAAGTGATGTTATGGCAGGACTTAACCTTCAGATGCTTATTTATCTTTCGGCTATTACCAAAAATCCTTCTGAGAGATATCCCGAGAAAATGATTCCTGCGGGCATTCTTTATGTTCCGGCTGTTTTTCCCATAGTAAATGCAAAACAGGGTGTTGCGGAGGATAAAATCCGTGCAGAGGTTCTTAAGGAACTTGCGATGAACGGTTTGATTTTAAGCGATGAAGAAATTATTAAAGCAATGGAAAAGAACGCAAATGGTATTTTTCTTCCCGTAAAGTCAAAGGATGGAAGTATTAGCGGAGAAGCAAGCCTTGCAACGCTGGAGGAATTCGGTGCAATATTTAATAAGATAGATGAAATAATATCTCAAATGGGACAAGAACTTAAAAATGGCGATGTGTCCGCAGTGCCTGTTTCAGGAAACGGCAATGATGGTTGTGTTTTCTGTGATTACAATTCTATTTGCAGATTCCGCGAGGGAGACAAGATGCGGTGGATTACCAAAATGTCACGAGAGGAAATCCTTGAAGAGCTTGGACTTTCAAAAAGTGAGGTGAGTGAAGAGTGAGCAGAAACTGGACTGATAATCAGAAACTTGCAATTGATGCCAGACGAGGCTCTCTCCTTGTCAGTGCTGCGGCAGGCTCCGGCAAGACGGCCGTTCTTGTTGAGAGAGTTATTTCTATGATAACTGATAATGAAAATCCTGTGCCCATTGATAAACTTCTGATAGTAACCTTTACTGTAGCAGCGGCTAAGGAGCTTAAGGAAAGAATCTCCCTTACTCTTCAGGAGCTTATTTCAAAGAATCCCGATAATCATTGGTACAGACGTCAGCTCGTTTATTTGCCTTATGCAACGATCTCAACTGTTGATTCCTTTTGTTCTTCTATTGTCAGAGAGTTTTCTCAGGTTATCGGTGTGTCAGGAGATTATAAGATAGGGGAAAGCGGAGAGCTTGAGTTGCTTGTCAATGAATCTGTTGATGAAACAATAGAACTGATGTACTCTCAGAATTCAAAAGATTTTTATGAGCTTGTTGAAACCTATGCAGCGGCTAAGAACGATATATCCATTGGTACGCATATATACACTCTCTATAAATTCCTTCGCTCACACCCTTTTTCTGACGGATGGCTTGATGAAAAGCTTTCCTATTATGAGGATGTGACAGATATGTCAAAGAGCATCTGGGGCGAAATAATAAGGAATTATGCAATGTCGGCTGTAGAGTATTCTGTTGAGCTGACTAATACATCCATAAGGATAGTGGAGGAGATTCCTGAACTTGCTTCAAAAGCATTTGCCATATTTCAGTCAGATATTGACTTTTACGAGTTGCTTCTAACTTCGCTTAAAAGTGATAGCTGGGACACTATACGTAACCTTATTAAATCTTATAAAGCAAAAACATACAGAGTTGACGGATTTAAGGATCACCCCTTGAAAATTAAAGCAGGCAAAATCCGTGATATGGCAAAGGATAATATCAAGGAGCTGAATCTGTTATTCTTTAGGAGTGAAGAGGAAGCGCTTGATGAGATAAAAGCGCTTACTCCCATTGTCAGAAAACTGTTTGAGTCGGTTAAGACCTTCGGAGAAATATATTCAAAAAAGAAAGCGGAGCACAATCTGGCTGATTTTAATGATCTGTCACATTGGATGCTTAAACTTCTCGTTAAACGTGATAATGACGGTAATGTTGAGCTTACTGAGCATGCAAATATGATTGCTGAGCGTTTTCACGAGGTAATGGTAGATGAATATCAGGATGCTAATGAAGTACAGGATCTGATTTACTATGCCGTCAGCAGAAAGGGAACAAATCTCTTTACTGTTGGAGATGTTAAGCAGAGTATTTACGGCTTCAGACAGGCGATGCCTGAGATTTTTCTCTCACGAAAGAATTCCTTGCCGCTATATAGCAGAGAGCTTGATAATTATCCCTCCAAGGTTATTCTTGAAAAGAATTTCAGAAGCCGAAAAGAAGTAACTTCTTTTATTAACTTTGCATTTTCTCTCTTGATGTCAGAGGATGTAGGTGACCTTGTGTATAATGAGGAGGAAGCTCTTGATCCGCAGGCTCCTTATCCTGAGGCAGATTCGCCTTGTTGTGAGCTGCATCTCATAGATATGGATGAAATGGAAGATCTCGATAAGTCTGTAGTCGAGGCACGACACATTGGTGAGATGATTCTCAGGATGTGCAAGGATACCTATATTACTGATAAAGGTGAAAAACGTCTTGCTCGCTATGGTGACTTTTCCATTATTATGAGGAAGAAAGAGCGATATGCCCAGGTGTATGCGTCGGAACTTAAGAAAATGGGTATTCCAGCCATGACCGATGTTACAATGAGCTTTCTCAGTTATCAGGAGATCACCCTTGTGCTTGATCTTCTGAGAGTTATTGATAATCCTTTGCAGGATGTGCCAATGACAGCAACACTGATGTCGCCTCTGTTTGGATTTACTCCCGACGATATGGTCGAGATGCGCCTTTCAAAGCGGCACAGGAATATATATAACGCCCTTAAGTCTTACGCTGAAAATGGAAATGTTAAGGCACAAAGATTTATTGAGATGCTTGATCTGTTCAGAAATATTGCTGTTACAGAGCCTTGTGATGTGTTTATCAGCAAACTTTATGAAGAGCTTCATATTCCTGCCATTGCTTCAGCTGCATGGGGAAAGGCTTCAGCTTTAAACCTCAGGCTTCTTATAACATACGCTGAGAAATTTGAGCAGAATTCTTCAAAAGGTATTTCAGCATTCGTTAATTATCTCAGTCGTCTCGAGGAGCAGGGCACTTATATTTCTGCGGCTATTGATTCAGGCAGTACAGATATGAATGTGGTGAATATCATGTCTGTTCACAGCTCAAAGGGTCTTGAGTTTCCCATCTGCATCATTGCTAATATGGGTAGGTTCTTCAGCACAGATACAAGCAAAAACATACTTCTGCATTCAAAGCTTGGCTTCGCATCAAAGCTCAGAAATAAGGAGGTTTCCTGCAACTACACTACCGTTGCGAGAGAAGCTGTATCTCTCGAGGTGGACAGAAGCGAGAAGTCCGAGGAGCTTCGTGTGCTTTATGTCGCCATGACCAGAGCTAAAGAAAGACTTATTATGGTTGCTTCACATAAGAGGCTCAGACCTTTTGTTCAGAAGATAGCAAGCCGCCTGACCTCAGGTTCTAAGATACCGCCCTTCGTGGTCAGGGACTGTACATACCTCAGTGAATGGCCTGTTATGTGTGCTCTGATGCATCCGAACGGCAATGACCTCAGAGACTATGCAGATATGGATGAACCGGAAGTGTTTATGTGTGAGAACACTTCAAATCTAAAAACAGTTATTGTTACAAGCCTTAATGGGGAGACTGCAAACAATGACCGGGATTTTGCTTTTCAGGTTACATCTGCTGTAACGTATGAGGCTATTCCGTCAGATTCGGAAGAGATAATAAAAAGAAGATTTGATTACAGATATCCCTATATGGAGCTTTCGAAGGTTCCTCAGAAGGTTACAGCATCTGAGCTTGCGCATTCAAACAGCGATAAACCTCTTGAACGTGTTCTTCCTGTACCGTCCTTCATAAAGGAAAATAAAGTTACAGGTGTTATGCGAGGCACCGCTATGCACACGTATCTTGAATACTGTGATTTTAAGCTGGCAAGGGAAGATATTAGTAAAGATATTGAAAGAATCAGGTCTCTTGGATATCTTTCCGAAGATCAGGTATCATTGCTGGATGTGGATAAGCTTAAGAGCTTTATCGGCAGCAGAATTGTAACGGATGCTCTCTCTGCAGAGAATTATCTGAGAGAGTATCGATTTACCGTTAATATTCCTGCAAGCCTTGTAAATGAAGATATAAGCCCTGAATTTTCTGATGCTTCTGTTGTTCTTCAGGGTGCTGTTGATTTAATTATAGTTGACAAAGATGGTGTTACTGTTGTAGATTATAAGACAGACAGAGTCAAGTCCTCGGATGAACTTGTAAGGATGTATTCCAAGCAGCTTGCTCTATATAAGGAGGCTGTTTCGCAGGTTCTCTCAAAACCCGTAAAGAGCTGTCTTATTTACTCAGTACATTTATGTGAAATCAAGGAGGTCTGATTATGAAAAAAATTATATGTTCCTTAATGTGTCTTACGCTTATCTTATCAATGATGTTTTCTATGCTCATTGTATCGGCTGCTCCTGAGAAAATACTTTACCTCGGCGATGCAGACCTAGATGCAAAAGTAAACATTAAAGATGCAACCATGGTACAGAAACATACTGCAGGAATTCTGACACTGGAAGGAGATTCTCTTCTTTGTGCAGATGCCAATATGGATGAAAAAGTCAATGTTGTTGATGCAACTGTTATTCAGAAATTTGTTGCAGGTCTTGAGATTTTGTATCCTGTTGGTGATGAAATAACTGTGGTTTTCCCCACAGAACCTGACACAACACCTTCTGAGACAGTAACAACTCCCACAGAACCTGAAAAGCCGGTGGAAAAAATGGATACTAATATAACAATTTACTTCTCAAATAATAAAAGCTGGCCCGTTGTAAATGCTTACCTCTACAACGAGGAAAAGGGTATTGAAAATGCTCAGTGGCCCGGAGCTGCTATGGATCTCCTTGGTACAAACGATTATGGTGAGAAGATCTACAAGATGGATGTGGATGTATCAGAGTATAACAGAGTTGTATTCAATGATGGATCAAGCCAGACTATGAATGCTGCTCTCTCTGTTGCAAGTTCAGGCTTCTACATTGCAAAGGATACACCTAAAAAGGCTATGGCATTAGGTGTTTATGCTTATGATGAGACCGATTACGGAAAACAGACCACTGTAAATCTTGACTATCCCGACGGTTACAAGAAGCCCATTATTATCTGGACTCCCAACGGATATGATCCTGCGGATACAGATAAAAAGTACCCCGTAATATATCTGCTCGATGGTCAGAATCAGTTCCTCGGAACAAAGAACGGTTACGGCGGATGGGTTACTGATAAGATTGCAACTTGCCTGCAGATTAATGGTCACGACGGATTTATCCTTGTTGGTATTTATAGTAATGAGCTAAATCGTGATAATGAGCTTACTCCTGATATAGGTGATGTCATTCCGCCTTATAATACTCAGGGCTTTGAAAACGGTACAGGTGCGAGATTCTCTAATTTTGTAGCTGATGTTGTAGTACCTTATGTAAGAGATAACTACAATGTATCAGCTGATCCTGAAGATAATGCTATTATAGGCAGCTCCTCAGGTGGTATAGAAGCATTCTATATCGGCATGGAGAATATGGATGTCTTTGGTAGAATAGGTGCGATTTCTCCTGCGTTTATGTTGTTTAATAAAACTGATTGGGATAATTACCTTGCAAAGTTTGATTTTACCAATGAGAACACTCTGCCCAGAATTTATTTCTACAATGGTGGTGGCGATTCTCTTGAGCAGGAGCTAAATCCTTATGCAAAAGAAATGCCTCGGTGGATGACAGCTCTCGGTTATCCTGAGGATAAGGTTGTGTTCCGTCATGAAGCATCTTTTTCACATAACGAGTACGCATGGCGTATGATTATGCCAGAAACTATTGCATGGCTTTTTGAACTCTGATATCAAAACTAAAAGACGGTGACATCAAAGTCACCGTCTTTTCTTATATCTTTATTCTTTCGTGTCGAGTATAGCTTATCTTGATATTATCTACATCTTTATTGTGAAGTCGGACGCTTTGTATAAGTCCGATACCGAAGTAAATACACATTGATGATGTTCCGCCTGCACTATAGAAGGGGAGTGTAATACCGATAACGGGCATCAGTCCCAAAACCATTCCTATGTTTATGATAGTCTGTGAAGCCAGTAGAGCAAACATTCCGTAGCATATATATTTTCCTAAATCATCTTTTGCACTTGTTGCATTGATAAAAGCACGGAAAATGAGGAAGAGGAGTATCAGAAGAATAATAGAACATCCGATAAATCCCATTTCTTCGCCTGCTACAGAGAATATGAAGTCGTTTTCCTGCTCAGGTACAAGTCCGTCTCCTGTTCGAATTCCCTTTGAAGGACCGTATCCAAAGATTTCACCTGACGCAATGGATACCTTACTTTGGAACTGCTGCCATCCATATTCAGTCTTAGCGTTTCCGTCTATGTCGCTGAGAGCGAGAATTCGATTTCTGTGTTCATTGTTCATAATGAAGTTCCACACAACGGGAATACCTATTGCAAGAGCTGTAAGTAAAGTTACGAAATATCTTGCCTGAACACCGGCTACGAACATCATTATGAGGGCAATGAATAGGAAGATGAGAGCTGAGCCGTCATCGCCCTGAAAATGTATAATTGCAATGGGTACAAGGGCATGACCAAGAAGACTTAGTACTCCAAGGAAGGTTTTAAGCTTGTCTGTTTTGTTCAGGTGATTCAGATGAGTTGAGAATGTAACTATGAAGAAAATTTTTACAAGCTCTGAAGGCTGGAAAGTAAGACCGCCCGGGAGCCTCAGCCATGCTGTATCATCAGTACCTTCAACCGTCATTCCGAATAGAAAAACACTTAAAAAAAGCAGAATTGATATAACTGAAAGTCCTGCCCAATATCTGCAGATGTATTCATAGTCTATAACGGAAATTACTATAGCCGCAACTATTCCGATTATCGCAGCAACAACCTGAGTTGTTACGAATTTACCACCTGCTCTCTCTACGCTTCTGAGCAGTATTGAGCTGATAACGGTAGATGAAATACACAGACACCATATCCAGATGTCAGTTTTCTTTATATAATCGCCGATTCTTTGAAAAAAACCCAAGAAATCACCGCCTTATTTTTTATCCTTAGCAATTAACCATTATATTAAAAACTTCTATAAATATCAAGTCTATTTTGAAATGTGTAAAAAATGCTTGATAGAACAGGGGATAAATGATATAATATTATTGATATTTTTTACCTTACTTATAAAGGAGTGTATAGAATGCTTACAGATATTCAGATCGCACAACAGACAGAACTTCGTCCCATCAAAGAAATTGCTGAAAAGCTTAATATCAAAAATGAAGAGCTTGAACCTTACGGCAGATATAAAGCAAAGCTTAGTGATGAACTAAGCCAGCGTTTAAGCTCTGCTCCTGACGGAAAGCTTGTTCTCGTTACTGCTATTAATCCTACACCTGCAGGTGAGGGTAAAACAACCACAACCTGCGGTCTTGGTCAGGCGATGGCAAAAATCGGTAAAAATGCTATAATCGCTCTTCGTGAGCCTTCTCTCGGACCTGTTTTTGGTGTTAAAGGTGGCGCAGCAGGCGGCGGTTACAGTCAGGTGCTTCCCATGGAAGATATTAACCTTCACTTTACAGGTGATATGCACGCTATTACGTCTGCAAATAATCTCCTTTGTGCAATGATAGATAATCATCTTCAGCAGGGAAATCTCCTTGGTATCAACCAGCGCAGAATCCTTGTTAAGCGTTGTCTTGATATGAACGACAGAGCTCTCCGTTTTACTGTAGTAGGTCTTGGGGGCAATGTTAACGGCATTCCTCGTGAGGATGGATTCGTTATCACTGTTGCTTCAGAGGTTATGGCTATTCTTTGCCTTGCAAACGATATCGATGATCTTAAAACAAGACTTGGAAATATCCTTGTTGCATATACTTACGACGGTAAGCCTGTATATGCTCGTGATATTAAGGCAGAAGGTGCTATGACAGCGCTTCTCAAGGATGCTCTCAAGCCCAACCTTGTACAGACTATAGAGGCTACCCCTGCAATTATGCACGGTGGTCCCTTTGCTAATATTGCTCATGGCTGTAACTCTGTAAGAGCTACAAAACTTGCCCTTAAGCTTGCAGATTACTGCATTACAGAGGCGGGCTTCGGTTCAGACCTCGGCGCAGAAAAGTTCCTTGATATCAAGTGCAGATATGCAGGTCTTAAGCCCTCAGCTATTGTTGTAGTTGCTACTTGTCGTGCGCTTAAGTATAACGGCGGTGTTGCAAAGACTGATACAGCAGTTGAGAATCTTGATGCTCTTAAAGCGGGTATTGTAAACCTCGGTGTTCATATTGAGAATATGAGAAAATACGGTGTTCCCGTTGTTGTAGCTATTAACCGTTTCCTTACTGACTCTGATGCCGAGCTTAACTTTATCAAAGATTATTGCACTCAGAAGGGAGCTGACTTTGCCCTTTCCGATGTATTTGCAAACGGCGGTGAAGGCGGTAAGGAGCTTGCTCAGAAGGTTGTTGAAGCCTGCGAAAAACCTGCCGACTTTAGTCCCATTTATGCAGATGAGCTTACTATCCGAGAGAAAGTTGAGACCATTGCACGTGAAATTTATCGTGCAGACGGCGTAAACTTTACAGCTCAGGCTGAAAAAGCTATGAAAGATATTGTAGCTCTCGGCGGTGATAAGCTTCCTGTTTGTATTGCTAAGACACAGTATTCTCTTTCTGACGATCCCACACTTCTCGGCGCACCTTCCGGATTTAAGATCACAGTAAGAGATATGAAGCTCTCTAACGGTGCAGGTTTCGTTGTTGTATATACAGGCGATATCATGACAATGCCCGGACTTCCCAAGGTGCCTGCTGCTGAACGCATTGATGTTGACAGCACAGGTGTTATCAGTGGACTTTTCTGATATGGCAGAGTTTATTTCACGTTCCCTTGAAGATACAGATGCTTTTGCAAAAGAACTTGCAAGCGAGCTTCAGGGAACAGAGGTGATTGCTTTATTCGGCGATCTGGGAGCAGGAAAGACAACTCTTGTTCGCAGCATTGCCTCTCATCTTGGAATCAAATCAGGTGTTCACAGCCCCACATTTGCTATAGTAAATGAATATCAGGGAAAGTTTCCCGTGTATCATTTTGATATGTATAGAATTACCGATGTTGATGATTTATATTCGACAGGTTATTTTGATTATCTTTCTACAGGTATAATCATCATTGAGTGGAGCGAGAATATTGTTGATTCTATTCCTGATGATGCTATCCGTATTGAACTCAAATACGGAGATGATGAAAACACAAGAATTTTCAGAAGGATGTAATTTATGCTGATTTTGTCCCTTGATTCTTCTGCAAAGGCGGCTTCTGTCGCTCTTATGGAAGATTCAAAGCTTTTAGGTGAATTTTTTATTGATACGGCCTTTACTCATAGCCGTACTCTTGCACCAATGATAGAAAACCTGCTTTCAGTTACCGGTAAAACCACAGAAGATATTGATCTTATTGCGGTATCAAACGGTCCCGGATCTTTTACCGGTGTCAGAATCGGAGTCGCAGTTGCCAAGGGTATCGCTTTTGTGAGGGATATTCCTGCAATGGCGATATCTACTCTTGAGTCTATGGCATATAATCTGATTCTTACAGACTGCATTGTTTGTGCTGCAATGGATGCAAGACGAAATCAGGTATATAATGCACTGTTCCGTGTAGAAAACGGAATCGTGGAGCGTCTCTGCGAAGACAGAGCTATATCTCTAAGCGAACTAAAAGAGGAGATTTCTCAGAAGTATTGCGGCGAAAGAGTTATTATTGTAGGTGACGGAGCACAGATTACATATAATGAATTTGATGAAGATGTGCCTGTTGAGCTTGCACCTGTGAATGTTATTATGCAGAGAGCATCCTCAGTAGCTCTTTCAGCACTTTCAAAAATTGGCAGGGGAGAAACTCCCATTAAGGCCTCAGAACTTCTTCCTTCATATCTGAGACTTTCTCAGGCTGAACGTGAACGAAAAGAAAAAGAAAATAACATAAAGGAGAATTAATATGATAGCTATTGGATGTGACCACGGCGGAATTGATATAAAAAACGCCATTGTTGAGTCTTTTAAGAGTGCAGGAATTGAATACAATGATTTCGGTTGCTATACTTCCGAAAGCGTGGATTATCCCCAGTACGCTTATAAAGTAGCAAAAGCTGTAGCTGATGGTGAATGTGAAAAGGGCATTATCTGCTGCGGTACGGGTATCGGCGTTTGCATCGTTGCTAATAAGGTAAAGGGTGTAAGAGCTGCAACAGTTACCAATGAATTCTGTGCTGAAATGACCAGACGCCACAATGACACAAATGTTCTCTGTATGGGTGGAAGAGTTATTGACAGCGAAACTGCAGTAAAGCTTGCAGATATCTTCATAAAAACGCCTTTTGATGGTGACAGACACACCAGAAGAGTAGATATGATCACAGCTATTGAAAACGGCGAGTTTTAATTATATATGTTCAATGGGCAGAAATTTCTTTTCTGCCCATTTCATACTTGCTTTTTAATATTTGATAGTGTATAATAACTTTCGTCGTAAATACGCCGGTATGATGGAATTGGCAGACGTGACGGACTCAAAATCCGTTGGTAGCGATACCGTGTGGGTTCGAGTCCCACTACCGGCACCATAAAAGGAAGAGGTTTTATGCCTCTTCCTTTTTATTTACAATGGGACTCGAACCCTGAGAGGGCTGGAGGCGTAAAGCAAAATAGTCCGGGGGACTGTTTTGCAGCCGACAGGTGTGCAGGCGGGTACCAAATGCGAATGCATTGGATCGCCAAACAGTGCAGATTAAATTAATCTGCGTCCCACTACCGGCACCAGAAAAAAGAAGAGGCTTTACGCCTCTTCTTTTTTTATTTTGCATTGAGATTCAAAATCTGAGAGGTCTGGAGGAATAAAGCAAAATAGCTCAGTGGAAT
Source organism: Ruminococcus sp. (assembly GCA_045545015.1). Taxonomy (GTDB): domain Bacteria; phylum Bacillota; class Clostridia; order Oscillospirales; family Acutalibacteraceae; genus Ruminococcoides. The sequence goes on along the minus strand of JAZQAF010000009.1, from coordinate 147,110 downwards.
GTTTTGTAGCCGACAGGTGTTCAGTCGGGTACAAAATGCGTATGTATTTGGTCGTCAAACAGTGCAGATTAATATAATCTGCTTCCCACAAGCGATACCAAAGAGAAGAAGAGGTTTTTTGCCTCTTTTTTTAAATTAAGGAATAATTTTATCAGCTTTTACACCTGTTCTGATGTTGTATTATGTAACATCTTGTTACATACCCCGGTATTTTCTCCATAATTATTGACACTCATATGATTTTTTGATTAAATTATGATGTTATGAAAGGAGTTTTTATAATGGAAAATAATAATTATAACCCCAATAATCAGAATAATTATCAGCAACCTCAGCATCAGCAGGCTCCTAATCAGCAGAATTATCAGCAGCCTCAGTACCAGCAGGCTCCTAATCAGCAGTATTACCAGCCTCCTCAGTATCAGCAGGCTCCTGTTTATCAGAATTCCTTTGTGCCTCAGCGTAGCATAGTTACTTGTATCATTCTTTCTATCGTTACTTGCGGTATTTATGGTATTTATTGGATGTACACTCTTGCTGAGGATGTTAAAGCTATGTCAGGTGATCCTTCTGCACCTTCAGGCGGAATGGTAATTCTTCTTACTCTTATCACCTGTGGTATTTACGGCTACATCTGGATGTATAAGCAGGGAGAAACACTTGATCGCATCAAGTCAAGCAGAGGAATGTATTCCACAAATTCTGGTATAATATATCTTGTTCTCAGTATTTTGGGACTCGGAATTGTTTCCTATGCTCTTATGCAGGATTCAATTAATAAGTTAGTATAATTTAAACAGAAAGGGGTGTGTTAATTCACACCCCTTATAGTTTTCAGGAGTATTACCATGAAGAATAGATATAAAGTATTTAAAAGTGAACACAGAGATATATTAGGAGCTCTGAAGTTCCTCTTGGGATTTTGTCTGGTTTATGGTGTAATTCTGATTTTAACACCTTTAACTATACCTTGCATTTTTAGAATTGTAACAGGTTTTTATTGTCCGGGATGTGGTATTACCAGATTTTTTTCTGATCTATTCAGATTAGAATTTGAAAGTGCTATTAGTCAGAACCTTGCATTTGCAGTGCTGTTTCCGTTGTGGCTTATAATAGGTGTAATAGAGTTTCTTTTTAATCCGTATTTTCTGCGTAAGAATTCGCCGATAAATAAATTCTTGTTATGGTTTTCCATAATTTTTCTTGTTTTATTTACTGTTATGCGGAACATACCGATGTTTTCCTACCTTTCACCAGGAGGAATAATTATTTAAACTTCATGTAAATGTGTATTATTTACACTTTTTTGCTATAATTAGGATGTTATTTTATTTATAGAATACACTTGAAATACTGTGAATTTTGACTTATAATATTTTTATTATTTTTGGTGAGGTGTTATGAATGGATACTAATAAGCGTCCCGAGTCAATGGAAAGAATCACTACCAATGCACTTGCAGAGGCTTTTATTCACGAACAGTTAAAAGAGATCAGACAGCAGGTAGGAGACAAGAAAGTTCTTCTTGCACTTTCAGGCGGTGTTGATTCATCAGTAGTTGCAGCCCTTCTTATTAAGGCGATCGGTAAGCAGCTTTACTGCGTTCATGTTAATCACGGTCTCATGCGTAAAGGTGAGAGTGAAGCTGTTATTGATATGTTCGGTAAGGAACTTGACGCTAACCTCATATATGTAGATGCTACAGATAGATTCCTTGATCTTCTTAAGGATGTTTCCGATCCTGAGAAGAAGAGAAAAATCATCGGTGCAGAGTTTATTAATGTTTTTGCTGATGAGGCGAGAAAGCTTGACGATGTTACTTTCCTTGCACAGGGTACTATCTATCCTGATATCCTTGAGAGCTTCAAGCAGGCAGAAGGTAAGAAGGCGGTTAAGTCCCATCACAACGTTGGCGGTCTTCCTGAAGATCTTAAGTTTGAGCTTGTAGAGCCCATTAAGCTTCTGTTCAAGGATGAAGTTCGTGTTGTTGGCGAAGCTCTCGGTCTTCCTCGTGAGATGGTTTATCGTCAGCCCTTCCCCGGACCCGGCCTTGGTGTTCGCTGCCTTGGCGCTATCACAAGAGACAGACTTCACGCTCTTCGTGAGGCAGATGCAATTCTCCGTGAAGAATTTGATAATTTTGGCCTTGCAGGTAAGGTATGGCAGTACTTTATTGCAGTTCCTGATATCAAGAGTGTTGGTGTTAAGAACGAAAGCCGCTACGAGGGTTGGCCTGCAATCATCCGTGCAGTAAACACCAAAGATGCAATGTCTGCTACTATTGAAGAGATTCCTTATGAGGTTCTCCACAAGGTAACAAGCCGAATCACAAATGAGGTCGAGGGTATCAACAGAGTGCTCTATGACCTCACTCCCAAGCCCATCGGCACCATTGAGTGGGAATAAATCTTAAATTAATATTTGCTGCCACCGGGTAGTGAGATGCAATGCATCCGTTTACACATCGTTAGGTCTTTGAAGATGTGTATGCGGATGCTTTTTGTTGGAGAGGATTATTTTGAGTTTAAAAGATTATTTCAGTAAAATAGAGCTTTTGATGTGGGGGATATCGCTGTTTGTAATAATTTTCTCTTTTATTCTGTTTGACAGAACAAGCTATATCACATTACTGAGTTCTCTTATAGGGGTTACTTCCTTGATCTTTGCGGCTAAAGGTAACCCTGTTGGTATGCTCCTGATGATTATATTCAGCCTGATCTATGGAGCTATATCATATTCTTTCAGCTATTTTGGAGAAACTCTGACATATGTAGGTATGACTATGCCTATGTCACTTATATCTCTTATTATGTGGCTTAAGCATCCGTACAAGGGAAAACGATCTCAGGTGGAGGTTGGCAAACTGTCAGCCTTAAAAGTATCAATTATGCTTTTATTCACAGTTGCTGTAACTATCATTTTCTACTTTATTCTTAGATTCTTTGATACGAAAAATCTGGTTTTCAGCACCTTGTCAGTGACCACCAGCTTTCTTGCGGTTTATCTCACAGCTTTAAGAAGTCCATATTATGCTCTGGCTTATGCATTCAACGATATGATACTTATAATCCTTTGGACGCTTGCAGTCTTTGAGAATGTCAAGTATATTTCTGTGATTATTTGTTTTGGGGCTTTTCTGATGTGGGACCTGTATGGCTTTTACAGTTGGAAACAAATGTACAAAAAACAGAATAAATAAATGATTAAGCGGTATCTGATACGGTACCGCTTTTATCATTATGTTGAGTATTATTTTATAAAAAATACATATATATTGTGTTTTAATTCTCTAAAGATATTGTAAAGGACGTTTTTGTGGTTTATAATATAACTAATTATATTGGAAAAGAATGCTTAATTGAAAGGGGGATGTGTTATGTCCAATCTGCATCAGGGACATCGTGAAAGAATGAGAAAAAGATATCTTGCCTCCGGTTTTGAAGATTTTGAGGATCATGAGATACTTGAAATGATTCTCTATTACTGCTACAGACAGTGTGACACTAATCCCGTTGCTCACATGCTTCTTGATACTTTCGGGTCACTTAGTGCAATTTTTGATGCTCCCGTGGACACTATAATGAGTGCGGGAGTTTCTGAGAATGTTGCAGTGTTCCTTAAGATGATTCCGGATATTGCACGTGTATATATGGATGACAAGCACAATAACAGAAGCAAAATAATTACACGTGATATTGTCGGCGATTATTTTGTTAATAAATTTATTGGCAGACAAGAGGAGACTCTTATACTTCTTTTGCTTGATGCAAAAGGAACAGAACTTTTCTGTGGTGTTGTTGCTACGGGAAATGCTACAAACACAGATGTACCTTTCAGGAAAATTGTTGATCTTTCGTTGAGGTATAATGCAGTCAATGTTTATCTTGCTCATAATCATCCCAGCGGTGTTGCCCTGCCAAGTAAGGCTGATGTGTTTGTTACTAATGAGCTTCATAGTGTCCTTGCTGCAGTAGGTGTGAGACTACTGGATCATATTATCATTGCTGATGGTGAGTATCAGTCGCTTAGAGAAGGTTTAGTATGTGACTGCTTCGAGCAATCTTATTAATAAATATCTGAGGTTTTGTTATGAAGAAAAAGAATTTTAGATTTTTTATTGGTCTTTATCTTGCAAAAATTGCATACAGGCTTCTGAGATTCATTGGCAAGGATGCCAGCCATTTCCCCGGAGTTGTTGCTCTGAAATTCTGTCCTGATTTTCTCAGCAGAGTAACTGCACCTGAGACTGTTGTTGCAGTAACGGGAACGAACGGCAAGACTACCGTTACCAATATGATATATACGCTTCTAAAGGAAAATGGTAAAAAAGTGCTTTGCAACAGCCTTGGTTCTAATACTTATGTGGGTATTTCATCTGTGCTTGTTCTCGGTTCCAAGCTTTCAGGCAAAAGTAAATATCCTATCGCAGTGCTTGAGGTTGACGAAAGAAGCTCACCTCTAATTTATCCTTATGTTAAGCCCACATATCTTGTTTGTACCAATCTTTTCAGAGATTCTCTTACAAGAAACGCTCACACAGAATTTATCAAGGATATTCTTGATAAGTCTATACCTGAAGAAACTACTCTTGTTCTCAATGGAGACGACCTTATCAGCTCTAATTTAAAAGAGGGTAATAAACGCTATTTATACTCAATTCCACAGCAGAGCTTTGAGCATGGTGATGAGGAGAATCTTTCCGTTGACCTCAGAGTTTGCCCTGTTTGTTCTGAGGTTTTAGAATATGATTTCAGACGATATCATCATATAGGTAAAGCGCATTGTCCCAACTGTGATTTTGGTACTTCCAAAGCCGATTATGTTGCTGATAATATCAATATGGAAAGCTCCGAGTTTACTCTCAGCGAGCCTTCAGGTGTTTTTAATATATTTACATTTCCGAATAAGAATATTATCAATATATATAATTATGTCGCTGCTGTAACAATGGCACGAATTCTCGGAATTTCCCCTGAAAGTATCAAAGAAAGCAAAATTTCTGTTGTCGGCAGCAGATACAGCGAAGCAAAGATGGGTAAGAAGGAAGCTCTTCTTACCCTTTCAAAGGCGCAGAATCCCATTGCTTGTTCAAGAGCTTTCAGCTATGCAAAAACACTCAGCGGTAAAAAATCCGTGGTTCTCTTCCTTGATGAGATTGAAGATGTAGAGAAATCCTCAGAGAATGTATGTTGGATGTATGATGCGGATTTTGAACTTCTCAATTCACCAGATATTCTTCAGGTTATTGCAGTAGGAGCAAGACACCTTGACGATAAGGTCAGACTTCTTATTGCAGGTGTTCCTTCTGACATAATAATTACAACTGACGATTATTCCTCTGTTGCTGATCTTATAAGCGACGAGGCTGACAGAATTATCGTTCTTTACGACCTTCATTGTGTAGCTGTCGCAAAAAAGCTCAAAGAAACACTTACAGATAGATTCTCAGGAGGTGAAGCTTGATATGAAACTCGAGGTGCTTTTTCCTCAGATATGTAATCTTTATGGTGATCTCTTTAATGTTAAGCTTTTCTCTCAGAGTTCCTCCGAGGTGGAAGTTATTGAGACAAAGCTTTTAGACAAGCCTCGATTTGCTCAGGAAGATGTTGATATGATCTATATGGGAGCCATGAGTGAGAAGTCTCAGGAGCTTGTTATCAAAGCTCTCAAACCATATAAAGAGAGAATTATTGAGCTTATAGATAAAGGAACTGTATTTCTCTGTACTGGTAATGCAGGTGAGGTTTTCTGTAGCTACATTGAAACGGATGATAAAGAGAGAATTAACGGACTTGGCCTATTTGACTTTTACGCTGTCAGAAAGATGATGAAGAGACACAATTCCAGATTCCTCGGTAAATTCGAGAATATAGATATTGTCGGATTCAAGAGCCAGTTCACAATGATGTATGGTGATAATTCCGAGTGTGCATTTCTTTCTGCGGAGCGGGGTATTGGAATTAACGAGGAATCTAAGCTTGAGGGTATCAGAAAGAATAATTTCTTTTCTACCTACCTGATCGGACCTCTCTTTGTTCTGAACCCCGAACTTCTCAGATATTTTCTTGATCTCACAGGAGTAAAAGAATATTCTGTTCCTTATGAGAACGAATTAAGTTTAGCTTATAATAAACGTAAAGAGGAGTTTTTAAATCTTCCTTGATTTTCAGGTGCTGATAATATGGATAAATTCAAACTGGTTTCTGACTATAAGCCCACAGGCGATCAGCCTCAGGCTATAGAAACATTGATAAACAGCATAAATAACGGTAATCGTGAGCAGACACTTTTAGGTGTTACTGGCTCAGGTAAAACCTTTACTATGGCTAATGTCATCGAAAGACTTAACCGTCCCACGTTGGTGCTTGCTCATAACAAAACCCTCGCCGCACAGCTATGCACCGAGTTTAAGGAGTTTTTCCCTGAAAACGCAGTAGAGTATTTTGTTTCCTATTACGATTATTATCAGCCTGAAGCCTATATTCCCGGCACTGACACATATATTGAAAAGGACTCCTCGATAAATGACGAGATAGATAAACTCAGACACAGCGCAACGCTTGCCCTTTCAGAAAGAAGAGATGTAATAATTGTTGCTTCTGTTTCTTGTATTTACACCTTGGGAGATCCTATTGATTATCGTGCCATGGTTATTTCTCTCAGACCCGGTATGATAATGGAGAGGGATCATCTTCTCAGAAAGCTTGTTACACTTCAGTATGAGAGAAATGATATCAATCTTACCCGTAATAAATTCAGGGTCAAGGGTGATGTTGTGGAGATTTATCCTGCATACTCTGACCATAGAATCATTCGTGTTGAGTTTTTTGGCGACGAGATTGACAGAATCACGGAAATTGATCCAGTGACAGGAGAATATCTTGCTTCTATCAAGCATGCAGCAATTTATCCTGCATCACACTATATCGTTTCCGGTGATAAGATTAAAGAAGCTACTCTTGAGCTTGAAAGAGAGCTTGAAGAGAGAATAGCGTATTTTACCGAGCAAGGAAAGCTTATCGAAGCTCAGAGAATCGAACAGCGCACAAGATATGATATCGAGATGCTTCGTGAAATCGGCTTTTGTTCAGGTATTGAGAACTATTCAAGAGTGCTATCAGGTAGAAAGCCCGGGTCAATGCCCACTACTCTCCTTGATTATTTTCCGGATGATTTTCTCCTGTTTGTAGATGAATCTCATGTATCCCTTCCTCAGGTCAGAGGTATGTATGCAGGAGACAGAGCGAGAAAACAGGTTCTTGTGGATTACGGATTCCGACTTCCTTCAGCCTTTGATAACAGACCACTTAACTTTGATGAATTTTACGGTCATATTAATCAGGCTGTATTTGTAAGTGCAACTCCGGGGGATCTGGAATATGAAAAAAGTGCAACGGTAGCAGAACAGATAATCCGTCCTACAGGACTTCTTGATCCTGAAATTTCAGTAAGACCTGTTGAGGGACAGATAGATGATCTGATTTCAGAGATTAATATAAGAGTTGAAAAGAACGAGAGAGTTCTTGTTACAACTCTTACTAAAAGAATGGCGGAGGATCTTACCTCTTATCTAGAATCTGCGGGTATCAAGGTCAGATATATGCATCATGATATTGATACAGTTGAGCGTATGGAAATTGTCAGAGACCTGAGACTTCAGAAATTTGATGTTCTCGTAGGAATCAATCTTCTCAGGGAAGGTCTTGATATACCTGAGGTTTCACTTGTTGCTATTCTTGATGCTGATAAAGAGGGATTCCTCAGAAGTGAGCGTTCTCTTGTACAGACTATTGGACGAGCAGCAAGAAACAAAGACGGATATGTCATTATGTATGCCGATTCTGTCACAGATTCTATGAAAAAGGCTATCACTGAGACAAATCGCCGCAGAACAATTCAGCAGAAATATAACGAAGAACATGGTATTACACCTCAGTCTATTGTCAAGAAGGTTGCAGATGTAATCGAAATATCAACACATAAGGCTGACACAGATGATGAGTTTGCTAAGCTCAACAGAGCACAGAGAGCAGAGCTTATCGAATCCCTCACAAAGGAAATGAAGGCTGCCGCAAGACTTCTTGAGTTTGAGCATGCAGCTTTCCTCAGAGATAAAATTAATAAGCTAAAGGATAGGAAATAAGGTATGGCACAGTCGAAAGCAAAAGCAGCTGAATACACCAACGAAAGTATTACCTCTCTAAAAGGTGCTGACAGAGTCCGTAAAAGACCTGCGGTAATTTTTGGTTCTGATGGTATTGAAGGCTGTCAGCATGCAGTTTTTGAGATTCTCAGTAACTCTGTGGATGAAGCCAGAGAGGGATATGGTAAAGAAATAGTTCTTACTCGCTTCCTTGACGGATCTTTTCAGGTTGAAGACCACGGCAGAGGCATTCCCGTTGACTATAATAACAGAGAAAAATGCTATAACTACGAGCTTGTCTTTATGGAGCTTTATGCCGGTGGTAAATACGATAACAACTCAGGCTCCAACTATGAATACTCTTTGGGACTTAATGGTCTCGGACTTTGTTCTACCCAGTATTCATCTGAGTATATGGATGTTGATATCAGACGTGACGGCTTCAGATACACCCTGAGCTTTAAAAAAGGTAATCTGAAGGGTAAAATGAAGAAGGAAGAATACCCTAAAAAAGACACAGGTACCATAATAAGATGGAAGCCTGACCTTGAGGTTTTCACAGATATTGATATTGCTCCTGAATATTTCCTTGATATTATGAAGAGGCAGTCCATCGTCAATTCAGGTATCAGCTTCGTATTCAAGAATCAAACTTCTAATACTCATTTTGATACAACTGTATTCAAATATGACAACGGTATTTCTGACCACGTCAAGGAGATAGTAGGGGAAGAAGCTCTCAGTTCAGTTCTTTTCTGGCAAGGCGACAGAATGGCCCAGGACAGAGATGACAAGGGCGAGTATAAGTGTAATATCAATGTTGCCCTTGCTTTTTCTAATAAACACGCTACAACAGAGTATTATCATAACTCAAGCTGGCTTGAAATCGGCGGGGCTCCCGATAAGGCTGTAAGAAATGCTTTTGTGTATCAGATAGATGCCTGGCTTAAGGCTAACTCCAAATACACAAAGAACGAATCTAAAATAACCTACAATGATGTTGAGGACTGTCTTGTTATCTGTATTTCCTCATTTTCAAGTGTAACATCCTATGCTAATCAGACCAAGAAGGCGATAACCAACAAGGGTATCCAGGATGTTATGACAGATTTCCTCAAGCACAACCTTGAGATATATTTTATAGAAAATCCTCTTGAGGCAGAGAAAGTCTGCAATCAGGTTCTTATCAACAAGAGAAGCCGTGAGAATGCCGAAAAAACAAGACAGAACTTAAAGAAAAAGCTTACGGTTACAATGGATATGACAAACCGTGTTGCGAAATTTGTTGACTGCAGAAGCAAAGATTCAGCTGAGAGAGAACTCTTTATAGTAGAGGGTGACTCTGCTCTTGGTTCCTGTAAGCAGGCACGAGATCCTTATTTTCAGGCTGTTATGCCCATCAGAGGTAAGATTCTCAACTGTCTGAAGGCAGACTATTCTCGTATTTTTAAAAGTGATATTATTACAGATCTTATCAAGGTTCTCGGTTGCGGTGTAGAGGTGAATTCCAAGTCGAACAAGGATATCTCCGCTTTCAGCCTTGAAAATCTCAGATATAATAAGGTTATTATCTGTACTGATGCCGATGTTGACGGATATCAGATCAGAACACTTCTGCTTACAATGATCTACAGACTTACACCTACTCTTATTGACGAGGGTAAGGTTTATATTGCCGAATCACCTCTCTATGAGATTACATCAAAGGATAAAACTTATTTTGCATATACCGAGCAGGAAAAGGAAAAGTATATTGCAGAAATAGGTAACTCAAAGTTTACTATTCAGCGAAGCAAGGGTCTCGGTGAAAACCAGGCAGATATGATGAACCTTACTACAATGAATCCCGCTACCAGAAGACTTATAAAGGTTGTACCCTCAGATATTGAACGTACTGCAGAGATGTTTGATGTTCTTCTGGGAGATAATCTTCAGGGCAGAAAAGATTATATTGTAAACTATGGTGCAAATTATATTGATAACCTTGACTTATCATAAGAAAGGGGGAGAAGAAAATGGCTAAAAAGAAAGCAGAGCGGGAAGCTCTTTTGCCTGCGACTTCAGGTATCATTGAGGGTGCAGGAGAGATAGTTGAACAGAAAATCGTAGATACTCTGGAGCAGAACTATATGCCTTACGCAATGAGCGTAATTCTCTCCCGAGCAATTCCTCAGATCGACGGCTTTAAGCCCTCTCACAGAAAGCTTCTTTACACTATGTATAAGAAAGGCCTTCTTACAGGTTCTCTTACCAAATCGGCTAACATCGTGGGTGAGACTATGAAACTTAACCCTCATGGTGATGCCGCTATTTATGATACAATGGTAAGATTATCCCGTGGTTATGAGGCACTTCTTCATCCTTTTGTTCTATCAAAAGGTAACTTCGGTAAGTTCTACTCCAGAGATATGGCTTGGGCTGCTCCAAGATATACAGAGGCAAAGCTTGAGCCCCTTTGTAATGAGCTTTTCAGAGATATTGATAAAGACACCGTTGATTTCGTAGATAACTACGATAATACCATGAAGGAACCCACACTTCTTCCTGTAACGTTCCCTTCAGTTCTTGTCAATGCTAACACAGGTATCGCTGTTGGTATGGCATCTTCTGTATGTTCCTTTAACCTCAGGGAAATATGCGAGACCACAGCGGCACTTATCCGTGATGACAGTCACGATATATATTCCACTCTTCCTGCCCCTGATTTTTCAGGCGGCGGACAGATTATCTATAACGAAAAAGCTCTTCACGACATCTATGAAACCGGTAGGGGAAGTATCAAGGTAAGAAGTGAATACACCTATGATAAAGCCAACAACTGTATTGATATTTCTTCTATTGCTCCCTCAACAACAATTGAGGCAATTATTGAAAAAATCATTGAGCTTGTTAAAGCAGGAAAAATCAAGGAGATATCTGATGTAAGAGATGAGACGGGTCTTGCTGGTCTTCGAATAACAATAGATCTTAAGCGAGGCACCGATCCTGATGCTCTTATGAAAAAGCTCTACAGATTAACACCCTTAGAGGATTCCTTCTCCTGCAACTTCAACATTCTTATTGGCGGAACGCCTATGGTGCTCGGAGTAAAACCCCTTCTTGAAGAATGGATCGCATTCAGAACTGAATGTGTCCGAAGAAGAACATATCATGAGCTTACAAAGAAGCAGGAGAAACTCCATCTCCTTTATGGTTTGAGAGAGATACTGCTCGACATTGATAAGGCTGTTCGTATTGTCAGGGAGACCGAGCAGGAAAAGGAAGTAGTTCCTAACCTGATGATAGGCTTCGGCATTGATGAAATTCAGGCAGAATATGTTGCTGAGATTAAGCTCAGACATCTGAACAGAGAGTATATCCTGAAGAGAACCGATGATATTGATGACCTTGAAGCATCTATAAAAGAGCTTGAAACAATTCTTGCAAGTAAAGCACGTATCAAGACCATTATTGTAAAGGAACTCAAGGAAGTTGCTGAAAAATATGGTGAAGACAGAAAGTCAAAGATCCTTTATATCGAGGATGAAGCTTTCGAGGATGTTGAAGAAGAAATTCCCGATTATCCCGTTCATCTTTTCTTTACTAAGGACGGCTATTTCAAAAAGATCACTCCGCTTTCGCTTAGGATGAGTTCAGAACAGAAACTTAAAGAAGGGGATAGCATAATCTCAGCGCTTGAGACTACAAATAATACTGATATTCTCTTCTTTACTGATAAGGCTCAGGTTTACAAATCGAAGGTTTCTGATTTTGCTGATACCAAAGCAAGTGTTTTGGGCGACTATGTTCCCGCAAAACTCTCAATGGATGAGGGTGAGCAGACTGTCGGTATGATCGTTACAAAGAAATATGAGGGTATGGTCATTTTCGCCTTTGAAAACGGAAAGATAGCAAAGATTCCTCTCAAGTCCTACGAAACCAAGACTAACAGAAAACGCCTTACGAACGCATATTCCGACAAGTCACCTCTCGTTGGCGTTATAGATATTCTGAACGATGAGGAGCTTCTGCTTACATCATCATCAGGCAGAATGCTTCTGCTTCATACAGGTGCAATTAATCTCAAAACATCCAGAACAACTCAGGGTGTTGCAGTTATGAAGCTGAAGAAGGGACAGCGGCTTATGGGTATCTCAAGCTACAATGAGGGTACATTCTCAAAGCCCTCCAGATATCGCACAAGAACTCTTCCTGCTCTTGGTGCTTTGCCTGATGCTGATGATACCGCAGAACAGCTTACTATAATATAATTTTATTTATAAAAAACACTTGCATTATAACAAGTGTTGTGATAAAATATTTAAGCACATGAATTTTTGAGCCTTTTGGCTTTATTATGAAAGGATGTATATCAATGACACTCAACTGGGTATTTTATCTGCTTGGTTCACTGGCTTTAGTTGCTGCTATCGCTCTCATCATCGTAGTTATTCTTCAGGAAGGTAACTCTAAGGGCGTCGGCGTTGTAAGCGGTGGTGCAGATTCTTTCTTCTCAAAGAACAAGGCTCGTTCTATCGATGCTTTCCTCGCTCGTTGGACTAAGTTCTTCGCAGTAGGATTCTTTGTAATGATTCTTGCTATCAATGTTGCAAGCTTCTTTATTAAGTAATAACTTAATATCAGAAAACATATTATGGACTGTGGATGAGCCACAGTCCATTTTTGTTTTTAAGGAGCTTTATGAAAACATCTCATTTTTTATTGATACTTGTAATTCTGATTGTTCTATATAGTATTATATTTTTGCTTTGTAAAAAGAAAAAGCCCTTTAAAAGGGCTTTCTTAACAGTGTTTATTGGGGTATTAAGTCTTGTCATAATTGATATAACCGGGACGTTAACAAATGTATATGTTCCTTTGTCTCCTTTGAGTTTGTGTTTAAGTGCATGTCTCGGGATCCCCGGAATAGCAACCATGATAGCGGTATCATATCTTCTTTGAATCAGCTTATGCTGTCTAGTTCCGTGAGTGCATTTTTAATGAGCGCTTTGTTTCTTGTCATTACAGCCAGCATAACCTTGTAGAAAAGCTGAGGATTCTTATAGAAATTCTTCTTTACGGTTTTTGCCTGGTCGCTGTCTGCAAGGAAGAGATTTATGCTCATAAGGTCTATATCTCCACCGCCGATAGTGCAGTTGATATTATATCCGTTATCAAGCTTTGTTATAGATACTTTGTTTTCCTTTTCAACTTTTTCCTGCTCAAGAAGTCCGAGTGCTGACTCGTATGCTCTTTCCTTTACAGTCAGAGGAAGGCCGTCCTCAAGTTCTCTTGACACCATTTTGCCATTGTCTGTAGGCTCATAGAGTCTGGGATCATTATCAAGAGGCTTGATATTCTCTCTTTCAATTAGGTCATCAAAGCAGGAACTTGCTTCGAAATAGTTTGTAAGTCCTTTTTCAAGGAGTGCATTAATCACGGTCTCCTTTGTCATGGGCAGGCCGATAGATGTAAATAAATAACAAATGAGGATTCTGACTTCAGTTTTGCTGCGTATTCCGCCTAAAGCGATTCCTTCATCAAATGTATCAAATGCCATACGAATCACCATCCTTATGATTTAACCTTATTATAACATACATTTAACCAAATGTGTAGTGCTTTTTTATTGACCGTATAGAATTTATATGATAAAATTAGTATAAATTAAGGAATACTATAGAGGTGAGAATAGTGGATTATATGGTGTATATATGGCTTGGACTGGCTTTGTTTCTTGCAGTGTTGGAGCTTTCAACCGCTCAGCTTGTTTCAATATGGTTTATTGTCGGGGCGCTTGCGGCTCTTATATGTGCAGCAACTTTTTTACAGGCCAATATTATTGTACAGATAGTGGTTTTTATCGTAGTTTCAGCTTTGGCACTTATACTGACAAGACCCATGGTGAAGAAACTGAAAAATTTCGATAAAACCCATACGAATTCTGATAAGCATATTGGTCGTATCGGAATTGTAGTTCAGGATATTGATAATCTGAAAGCATCAGGCATGGTTGAAATTGACGGAAGTAAATGGACCGCTCGATCTACTGATGGTGAAATAATTTCAGCCGGTAGCGAAATCGTAGTCAATGAGATCAAAGGCGTAAAGCTAATGGTTTCTAAAAAATAATTTAAAATAAGGAAAGAGGTAAACTATGGGAATTGTATTTTTAGTTCTTGCTATTATCATTCTTCTTATTGTGGTAAGAAACATCATTATTGTGCCTCAGGCAAATGCTTATGTAATTGAGCGCTTAGGTGCATATTCAAAGACATGGGAGACTGGTCTTCACCTTAAGATTCCTTTCATAGACAGAGTTGCAAAAAGGGTTTCTCTTAAGGAAAAGGTTGTAGATTTCCCACCTCAGCCCGTTATCACAAGGGATAACGTTACAATGCAGATCGATACAGTTGTATATTTTGAGATCACTGATCCCAAACTCTATACTTACGGTGTTGAGCGTCCTTTGGATGCTATTGAGAACCTTACAGCTACAACTCTGAGAAATATCATCGGTGAGCTTGAGCTTGACAGTACACTCACATCCAGAGATACCATCAATGATAAGATCCGAGTTATTCTTGATGAGGCTACTGACGCATGGGGTATCAGAGTTATTCGTGTTGAGCTTAAGAACATTCTTCCTCCCAGAGAGATTCAGGATGCTATGGAAAAACAGATGAAGGCTGAACGTGAGCGTCGTGCAAGAATTCTTGATGCAGAGGGTGAGAAGCGTAGCCAGATTCTGGTTGCCGAGGGTCTCAAGGAGTCTGCAATTCTTAAAGCTGACGCTGTAAAGGAAACAAAGATTCGTGAGGCAGAGGGTGAAGCAGAGGCTATTATGACTGTTCAGAAGGCTTATGCTGATGCTCTCAGAATGCTCAATGAAGCAAATCCCAATGAAAAGGTAATTGCTCTCAAGAGCCTTGAAGCTTTTGAGAAGGTCGCTGACGGTAAGGCTACTAAAATCATCATACCTTCCGAGATTCAGTCCCTTGCAGGACTTGCAACATCCTTTAAAGAGCTTGTTACAGATACACCTGAAAAGTAAGTTATATAAAAAGGAGACACAAACGTGTCTCCTTTTTTTACTTAATATCAGTTACCTTGTATCCTGCAGCCTCAATAACAGTCTTTATCTTGTCATTATCAGCGTTTTCAGAAATTGTAGCTGTACCTGCTTTATGGTTAACCACAACATTTGCGTCTAATTCACCGAGAATTGTTTTTACACGAGCTTCACAGTGAGGACACATCATGCCTTCGATATAAACAGTTTTCATTTTGATCTCCTTTCTGATTTTTTTGGTATTACTTTCAATAGTATAATCTCTTTTAATTCTTCTCAGTCTCAGAGCGTTTGTAACAACACATATTGAACTGAGGCTCATTGCTATCGTACCCAGCATAGGGGAAAGGGAAATGCCTAAAGGAATAAATAATACACCTGCAGCCAAAGGAATACCAATGGAGTTGTAAATAAGTGCCCAGAAAAGATTTTCCTTGATATTCTTCATAGTCTTTCTGCATATACTGAGGGACATGTGTACATCTCTCAGGTCGTTTCTCAAGAGAATAATATCAGCTGAATCCATTGCAATATCTGTACCTGCTCCGAGAGCGATGCCGATATCTGCAGCAGCAAGAGCAGGGGAGTCATTTATTCCGTCGCCTACCATGACTGTAATACCATGATCCTGATATTCCTTGAGAATTCTGTTCTTATCTGCAGGAAGCAAATCTGCATGAGCCACAGAGATTCCGGCTTTATTCTTGATGGCATTTGCGGTTGCTTCGTTATCACCAGTGAGCATTACGCTCTCGATATTGTGGTCTTTCAGTAATTTAATAGCTTCGGTTGATGTTTCCTTAATCTTGTCAGCAAGACCGAAAATACCAATTAATATATCGTTTGCGCTGACATATAGAATTGTCTGGCCTTCACTTTTAAGGCTATTAACTCTCTCTGTGAAAAAATCAGGTGTTTCTTTGATATCAAGAAACGATAGATTGCCAATTTTATAGCTGTTTCCCTCAATTACCGCTGACACACCCTTACCAATGGTGTTCTGGAAGTTCTCAACTTTGTATTCGGACTCTGTTTCAGAGTAGGAAACAATAGCCTGAGCGAGAGGGTGGTCACTTAATCTTTCTATATCAGCACAGATTCGTAGAATTTTCAAAGGATTTTGATGATTAGTAAAGAATTCAGTAACAGAGGGACTACCTTCAGTAATTGTTCCGGTTTTATCAAAAAGAACAGTTTTTGTTTTACTGCCTTTTTCAAATACTTCTGAAGATTTAACAAGAATACCAAGCTCGGCAGCTTTGCCTGTACCAACCATTATAGCGGTGGGAGTGGCAAGACCCAAAGAGCATGGACAAGAGATGACAAGTACAGAGATAGCAAAATTAAGAGATAACGCAAAATCTCTGCTTAAAGCATACCAGATAGTGAATGTGATTATCGAAATCAGGATAACCACCGGTACGAAAACACGGCTGATTCTATCTGCAACCTTTGCGATTTTAGGCTTTGTTACCGTAGCATCCTCGACTAATTTAATAATGGAAGCAAGAGCAGTATCAGAACCAACCTTTTCAGCACGGAATCGAAGATATCCATTCTTAAGAATAGTTCCTCCTGTAACAGAATCATCAATGCTTTTTTCTACTGGAAGGCTTTCACCGGTTAATGCTGATTCATCGGCACTGCCTTCGCCGTGGATTACAGTACCATCAGCAGGGAAGGAGGCTCCGGCTTTCATCACAACAATATCGTTTACTTTTATGTCTTTTGAGTCGATTTCTGTTTCTACTCCGTCAACAAGTATTATCGACCTCTTTGGAGACAGATCCAGAAGTTTGTTCACAGCATCGGTGGTTTTTGCTTTTGATTTACTCTCAAGATACTTTCCGATTGTAATGAAGGTAAGTATCATTGCGGCTGATTCAAAGTAATAATGGGAAGAACCACCCGAGATAAGCAGAATCATACTGTACAAAACAGAAGCAAGAGAGCCGATGGCTATAAGAGAATCCATATTGGGATTAAGCTTAAAAAGAGCTTTGAATCCCGAATAATAGTATTTAAAATTGAGTATTCCAACTGGAATAAACAGAATAAGCTCGGTTATACCCTTAAGTATGATTTGCTCATGGGAAAAAATATTGATGCCGACCATATGTCCCATGGAAACAACCATCAACAAAAGCAGGAACACACAAGAAAGGATAAGTCTCATCTTGATGAGATTAGCTTTCTTATTGAGTTTATCAACTTTATCTTCGGCTTTTTCATAGTCTTTAACTGATGCCTGATAGCCCGCTGAAACTACAGCGTCAATTATATCTTTTTCCTTTAATGCGTTTTCATCAAAGATAACAGACATTGAATTAGTCAGCAGATTTACATTAACGTTTTTAATTCCTGGGAGCTTTTCAACAGCTCTGGTTACAGCAGCGCTGCAAGCTGAGCAGGACATACCATGTACATTAAATATCGTGTTTTTCATATAGACCCTTTCGTTTGATTTAATGTATAAATTGTAGCACTATTTTATAGTTTGGTCAAATAAAAAAGAGACTTCCTTTCAAAGAAAGTCTCCCTATAATTATATTAATCAGCTTACAGATCTGAGTTCAAGCCTTAGCTTATCTGCAATCATGGCAATGAATTCGCTGTTGGTAGGTTTTCCACGACTAATATGTATCGTATATCCGAAATATGAATTTAGGATATCCACGTCGCCTCTATCCCAAGCAACTTCAATGGCGTGGCGGATAGCTCTCTCAACTCTTGAAGATGTTGTGCTGAACTTCTTGGCAACTGATGGGTATAATTGCTTTGTTATCGCATTGATAATTTCAGGTTCTTTAATCGAAAGAATAATTGAATCTCTTAGATAATGGTAACCTTTAATGTGAGCGGGAACACCAATCTGATGCAGTATTTCTGATACTCTGAGTTCAAGATTAGAGAATGGATCAACTCTGTGAATTGCTCCTGGTTTATTATGTCTGGAATCAAGCATAGTGCGAACATTATCTAATAGAGATGATAAATCATAAGGTGTAATAACAATATATGATGCACCATTTTCAATGAGCTCTCTTTCAAGAGTAGGACTATCAAAAGATGAAAACACAACAAACAGGGGAAGCTTGCACTCGGTAATAGCCTTTGTTGCTTTCATTACTCCGATACTGTCACGCTTTGCCATGAATAAGTCCATAAATACAACATCAGGATTTTCACTCTTGATTTTTGAAAGAACCTCGTCTCCATCTTTTTTACAAAAAGTTGGTATTAAATTCAATTTCTTGAATTCCACCAGCTTTTCATCAGAAAAGTCTCGTAGGTCTTCTGTAATAAGTATTTTTGCTTTGCTGTCCATAATATCCTCCCAAATATTAATAAGTTGACTAAATATTACCATAATATGGCATAGATATCAATATTGAATGTGAAAATATTTTAACAAAAATTATTACTAATATCAACATCTTATCGTAAAATATTTAAGATAATCTTAAATTAATAGCTGATTCAACAATTTACTAATGTAAGATAACTACACAAAAGGGACGCTAAGCGTCCCTTTATAATTACTCTATCGCAGACATGGATTTATACATTGTTTCTGCAAAAATTGCATATCCTTTACACACATCATCAGTAAACACATGAGTAAGAACTCCTACTATTTTTCCGTTTTGTATAATAGGGGATCCCGACATTCCCTGCACGATTCCTCCTGTTTTTGAAATAAGAACTTCGTCACTAATCTCAACTATCATGTTTTTATCATCTTCTGATTTATCTATTTTAATTATATTTACATCATATTTACTCTTAACACCATCAACATTTGAGTAAATCTGAGCTTGTCCGGTTCTTATTTCATCAGGATCTCCGATTTCATATAGCTCCCCAGAACTATAAGTTTCATTACATTTACCGAAAATACCTGTCTCGTTATTGTTTACAGCATCGCCAATGATTTCGTCAGTAAAATATCCGTTTAAACTTCCCACTTTTGAGTTTTTGCTTTTTGTAACGGATGTTACCTTAGATTTGCAAAGCTCACCTTCTGAAAGTGGTAAAAGCACTCCTGTTTCTCTTTCGCACACTCCGTGACCTAATGCTGCAAAGGTCTTTCCGTCCTTGCTGTAAAAAGAAACTGTACCCAGGCCTGCAGCACTATCCTTTATCCATAATCCTAAGTGTGACTCGCCTTGTTTATCCTTAACAACATCAATTACCTTCGATAAATATTCATCGCCACGTTTTATTTTTAAAGTCATTGTGCCTTCATTACTTCTAAGAATTTCATTTCTTAAAGTTTCTGATGAATCAATATATTTTCCATTTGCGGTTATGATAATATCACCCGGTATTATTCCTGCCTCTTCAGCAGGATGCTCACTCCCGCTTTCCGTAATTACCGACTGTGTTTCAATTACCAGTACGCCGTCAGAATACATTTTTATCCCAAATACATCTCCACCGATATAAACCTTATTTTCTTTTGTATTATTATCGGCTGAAACTGTTATTGGAAATAAAAGAATAAATAATATTGATATTAATGATGTTATCTTTCTTTTGATATAAGCACCTCCTTTCTGATATATATTATTTGCTGAAAGGAAAGGCTTAAATTATATGTATGTTACCTTAAATACCTCGATTTGTTAAAGTTCAGCAATAATAAGGTGTTTTGTATTGTCTTGTGTATAAAATTTTCTTATGCTTTATTTTATCGTTTTATTGTGGTATCATTACTAAAGAGGTGATAACCTTGATTTGGATACCTGAAAAAACAAGATTTATTTTTGAAATACTTGAAAAAAACGAATATGAGTGCTTTGCTGTAGGTGGATGTGTACGAGACTCACTTATGAATATCATTCCCGATGATTGGGACTTTACCACTAATGCTACACCTGACGAGATTATTGAATGCTTTAAGGATTATAAGCTCATTACCGTTGGACAGAAATATGGTACGATCGGTGTTGTATGTAATAATTCGGTTTACGAGATAACTACATTCCGAAAAGATGGTGTATATTCAGATTCGAGACACCCGGATACAATAGAATTCTCACCCAATATCGAAGATGACCTTGTAAGAAGAGATTTTACTATTAACTCAATGGCATATAATCCCAAAACTGGAATTATCGATCCGTACGGAGGACAACTTGATCTCTCAAATAAATTGATAAGATGCACTGGTGATCCGTATAAAAGATTTGATGAAGATGCTCTGAGGATAATGAGAGCTTTAAGATTCTCATCAAGATTTGGATTTGATATTGAAAAAACTACTTCAAAAGCTATTTTTGATAAAAAGTCAGGTCTGACTGCGGTGCATCCCCAACGACTAAAAAAAGAAATATCAGGATTAATTATGGGATCGGGTTTCCATAAAGTGCTTGAGAGCTATGCAGAGGTTCTTGCCACCATCATTCCTGATATAGAAATAACCTTTGCTTTTCCTCAGAACACTCCTCATCACTGCTTTGATGTATGGAATCATACTCTTAAAGCGCTTAAGAATACACCGGCGGATGAAGAAATTAGGCTTTGTGTTCTCTTTCATGACCTTGGAAAACCACTTTCAAGAACAATAGACAAGAAGGGAAGAGACCACTTTAAAGGACATCCTGTAATCAGTGCTGAAATTGCTGAAAGGCACCTTAAAAAATTTGGATTTCCAGCTAAAACTGTATCAAATGTAGTTAATCTTGTCAGATTTCACGATGAAAGGTTCAAAAAAGGCGACTATGATATAAAGAAGCTTTTAGGAATACTTGGTGAAGAGTTATTCTTTAAGCTTATGGTTGTTGCTATATCAGATGTTTTAGCACAATCTGATTACCGAAGAGAAGAAAAGATTAATCTTCTGAAATCAGTAGAAAGGCGAGCCCGTGAAATAATAGATAGTGATGAATGTTACTCTCTTTCTAATTTGATGGTTAAAGGTGACGACCTTGTTTCGCTGGGTTATAATGGCAGGGAAATAGGATGTATTCTTAATGAGCTTCTTGATGCTGTGATATCAGATAGATGTGATAACAGTAAAGAAGCACTTATCGGATATATACCTTTAGTAATTGACAAAATAAGAGATTTGAGCTAAAATATCTTCTGCGAGTGGATTGAGCAGTTGCGGGTACAACATCGAAAGGTGGTATCCGAGGAAAGTCCGAGCTTCACAGAGCGAGAATAACGGCTAACAGCCGCCGGGGGCGACCCTAGGGATAGTGCAACAGAAATAAACCGCCTGATTTCAGGTAAGGATGGAAAGGCGAGGTAAGAGCTCACCGGAACCAAGGAGACTTGGTTGCCCTGTAAACCCTATTCGAAGCAACACCGTGGAGGGACATTACGCTTGCTCGGCGGTCCCGGGGAGGTGGCACTGAGCCGTGGTGGTAACATCCGGCCAAGATAGATGACTGCTTTCAACAGAATTCGGCTTATAGATTCAGTCGCACATATAAAAACTCCGTCCCAAAAGGACGGAGTTTTTTCTTAGTTTTTACCTCTGTTGAGGAGTTCGTTTTTAATATCCCACAGCTTCTGTGAAAGATCTACATAGTAAGTATGGGGGTTTTCAAATCTTGTTACTTCATCCCAGAGAGTATCAAGCTGTTCTTTACAATACTCTCTGATTTCTTCAATAGTGGGTAGCTTTTCGATAAGCTTACCATTTTCAATGTATTTCTTTCTGATGTTCACAGCCTTGAAGTTTTCAATGGTTTTTCTCTTCCATGTGTTCTGGGGATCAAAAATTTCATAAGGCTTAGTGTCATCAATAATCTCATCGTGAGTTGTGATAACATCGGCAATTGATTTGTTTGTCTCTCTGTCGTATAGTCTATAGAGGTTTTTAAAGCATGGAGTTGTAATTTTACCTACATTTTCACTGATTTTGATTTTCGGAACGGTAACACCATCGCATTCAAGAGCAACGAGCTTATATACACCGCCGAAAACGGGGGAGGAGGAAGCTGTAATAAGTCTCTCACCAACACCAAAGGTGTCAACCTTTGCACCCTGAATAAGCATATCTCTGATAATGTATTCATCAAGAGAGTTTGAAGCGCAGATTTTACAATCGTAGTAGCCTGCTGCATCAAGAAGCTTTCTTGCTTTCTGTGAGAGATAGGTTATATCGCCGCTGTCGATTCTGATACCCTTGGGTCTTATACCCATAGGTTTAAGAACTTCATCAAAAATTTTTATTGCATTAGGAACGCCGCTTTTGAGAGTGTTGTAAGTATCAACGAGAAGTGTACAGTTGTTGGGGTAAAGCTTAGCATAAGCTCTGAATGCTTCTTCCTCTGTATCAAAAGACTGCACCCAAGCGTGAGCCATTGTACCAAGAGCGGGAATATCAAAGTCTCTGTCGCATATAGTACAAGCTGTACCTGAGCAACCACCGATATATGCAGCCCTTGCACCGTAAATTGCACCGTCAAAGCCCTGAGCTCTTCTTGAACCGAACTCCATAACAGCTCTTCCGTGTGCTGCTTTGCAAATTCTGTTTGCTTTTGTAGCGATAAGGCTCTGATGATTTATAGAAAGAAGGATCATAGTCTCAACGAACTGAGCCTGAATAAGAGGTCCTCTGACTGTTACAATAGGTTCTCCTGGAAAAATCGGGGTGCCTTCGGGAACAGCCCATACATCGCATTCGAATTTGAAATTCCTTAAATACTCAAGAAATCCTTCAGAGAACATTTTCTTGCTTCTGAGAAATTCAATATCATCATCTGTGAATCTAAGGGACGTAAGATATTCAAGCATCTGTTCTACACCTGCCATAATGGCATGTCCGCCATTATCGGGATTTGTTCTGTAGAACATATCAAAATATGCTATTCGATCTCTATGCTCAGTCTCAAAGTATCCACCGGCCATAGTCAACTCATAGAAATCGGTAAGAAGTGTAAGATTTCTGTTGCTCAGATTATTATTCATGTTTTTTACCTCCAAACGGTATCATATGGATGTTACTATAATATCACAAAAATATCAAATAATAAATATATTATAAAAAATTTGTTGAAAAAGGATACAAAAGCATATCGTTTTACCAATTTGTAATCTTTTTTACCAAAATATTTCATTTTTTTAAATAAATTTACAAAAAGACTTGTTTTTTTTCGAATAAGGTATTATAATTAATCCACGATTGAGTTTATTGTGATATTAGAATTCTTTAGAGGAATTATATTATACCTTTATTTTAAGGATTATGTAGGGAGTATTATAAATGAGATTACGTAAACAAGAGCTTGGAGACCGCAATCTGGTTGGTGCCAGAGTAGAGGCAGCAAGAAAAAAGAGGGGTATGAAGCAGAAGGAGCTTTTAGCTCAGCTTCAGGTAAGCGGTGTAGATATGAATGCGTCAGGACTCTCAAAACTTGAGGGTCAGATTCGTTATGTAACTGACGTAGAACTTGTTGCTCTTGCTGATATTCTCGAAGTATCCGTTGATTTTCTTCTCGGCAGAGAAAACTGATTATATTGTAAATATGGTTTATTCAGACGGCTTTATAAGCCGTCTTTTTTATTATTCTTAATTATTGATATTTTCTCACTGATATAGTATTATATATGTATTATGCTTCTTTATGAAAGGGCGATTATTTTGACTGAAAAGATTAGAGTTTATTTTGAAGGTTTAAAGGGCAAGCGAGTTGCTTTTGTTGGTCTGGGCAGAAGTAACCTGCCTCTAATTAAAATGTTCTGTGACTATGGTGCAACTGTTTTTGCTTGTGACAGCAGAGACGAAAATGCTCTTGGTGCCAATGCTTCTCTTGCTGAAGAATATGGTGCAACGCTTAAATTGGGAGAAAATTATCTTGATGATCTTGATGTTCAGATGTTGTTTCGTACGCCCGGTATGAATTATAATTCTCCTCTTCTTAAATCCCTCAGGGATAAAGGTGTAGAGATAACATCTGAAATGGAACTCTTCTTTGAGCTTTGCCCCTGCAAAAAAATTGCAATTACCGGTTCAGACGGAAAGACTACAACAACTACTATAATTTCAGAGCTTCTTAAAAAAGAAGGATATCGAGTGCATTTAGGCGGTAACATAGGAAATCCTCTTATGCCTGAGATTTTTGACATCAACGAATCCGATGTTGCTGTAGTAGAACTTTCAAGTTTTCAGCTTATCTCTATGAAAAACGGTCCTGACGTTGCTGTTGTTACAAATGTTGCTCCTAATCATCTGGATGTTCACAAGGATATGGATGAATATGTTGAAGCTAAAAGGAACATTGTTTCATATCAGCCCACAGGCTCTTTAACCGTTCTTAACTATGATAATGCTATTTCTAAATCTTTTAAATCATCTGCTCTCGGTGATGTAAGGTACTTTTCTTTCTCAGATACAGTAAGTTGCGGTGCCTGTTTAAATGGTGATACTATATTGTTCACTGATAAAAACGGTAACTCTTCAGATGTAATCAAACTTTCTGATATCAGAATCCCCGGTAATCATAATGTTGAAAACTATATGGCTGCAATATGTGCAGTTTATGATATGGTATCAACTGATACTATAAGGTCTGTTGCGAATGAGTTTTCGGGTGTTAAGCACAGAGCTCAGCTTGTAAGAACCTTTGAGGGCGTAAGATACTATAACGATTCCATCGCGTCTTCGCCTACTAGAACCGCTTGCGGAATGCTTTCTCTCTTCGATGAGAAGATTATTCTGATTTGCGGAGGTTATGATAAAAAGATTCCTTATGATCCCCTTGGGCCCGTTATTGTAAACAAGGTCAAGACCCTTATTCTTATGGGTGCCACTGCTCCAAAAATCGAGGAAGCAGTTAAGAATTCTAAGGATTATCAGGATAGATCACCTGTTATTTTATATGCTGAGAATATGGAAGAGGCTGTTTCTTTGGCAAGAAAGAATGCTGAAAAGGGAGATATCGTTGCTTTATCGCCGGCATCAGCAAGTTTTGATAAATACAAGGATTTTGAACAGAGAGGCGATCATTTCATTTCTCTTGTTAATGAGCTTATATGATTTATCTTGAAAATAACTATGAAGATGCCATAACAGCTGTCTCTGAACTTCAAAAAAATGGGTATTTGTCTGTTATTATAAGTCTTTATCTTGATTCCTATGGATGTGATTATCAGTTTCAGGAGACTTTCCTGCAGAAAAGCAATAATAAAATAACAGCAATTATTCTCAGATATAACTCCAAAGTTTATTGTTTATCTGATAAAGAATCTGATTACGAGGAGCTTTTATCATTCTCTGAAAGATTTCTTGGATGTGAGTTTATTTCTGACATTCCTTCGAATATACTGAAAGATACCGATGTCAGATTTGAAACTCTCTATGATATGCAGAGATCAGCAGACAGTGATGATTATTATTCTAATAACGATTTAAAGGTTAATGATAATGTCACTCATGCTCTTGGTGCTCTTCGGGAATATCTTGATTCTGAAGAGTATGAAGATTTCCTTCTTAACAACTCTTTTCAACATCGGCATAAACTTCTTGATGTATATGCTGTGTATGCAGACGATCAAGCTGTTTCAGTTTCGGGTGTTACCAAAACATATTCAAATCAAAAAGCGATTACATTCCTTTATACCAAAGAACATTTCCGAGGAAATAAATATGCAAATCGGCTTCTTGATAATATAATTAACGATTCAAAATCAGATGTTCACCTGATTTGTGAAGAACATAATCTGAAGTTTTATATTAATAACAAATTCAAGCTTTTCTCAGAGCTGAGTTTAATTAATTTATGAGGTATTTATGCAGAATTTTTATACAATAGAAAAAAATATCAGAGATGCTTCTGACAAGGCTATAAATCTTTGTAAAGAGCAGTTTGAATATATTGACGAGATAAGAAACCATAATCAGCTTAAAATGCTCAAAGCTTTTCAGGGGGCAAGGGTCAGCGAGTCTATGTTCGGCGGCAGCAGCGGTTACGGATATGATGACAGAGGAAGAGATGCTCTTGATGCAGTTTATTCTTATGTTTTTGATGCAGAGGATGCTCTTGTTCGTCATAATTTTGTAAGTGGTACTCATGCTCTAACGGTTGCACTTTTTGCTGTTTTGCGTCCTGGTGATCTAATGCTTTCTGTTACAGGTACACCTTATGATACCCTCAGAGGTGCAATAGGTATAAACTCGGATTATTCCGGCTCACTTAAGGATTTTGGTGTAATATATGACGAAATTCCCCTGAACGAAAAGGGAAGAGTAGATTTCGATGCTTTAGTGACATATCTTTTGAAAAGAAAGCCTAAAATGGTTTATATCCAGCGTTCCAGAGGATATGAACTGAGGCCCTCACTTACAAATGACGATATAAAAGCTATTTGTGATTTGTCCAAAAGATTATCACCCGAATCTATAGTTATGCTGGATAATTGCTATGGTGAATTTGTAGAATTTGATTCTCCTCATAATTATTCCGTTGATCTGATGGCCGGCTCTATGATTAAGAACCCCGGTGGCGGCATCGCCAGAACCGGTGGCTACATAAGCGGCAGGAGAGACCTTGTAGAGCAGGCAGCATTCAGACTTACAACTCCCGGAACAGGAAAAGAGCTTGGCGCAACGCTTGATATGACAAGAGAACTTTTTATGGGCGCATATAATGCACCCCAGATCACGGCATCAGCCCTGAAAACAGCTGTATTTTCATCAGCGTTGTTTGAGCTTTTAGGCTATGAGGTTACACCTTCGTATAAAGAGAAACGAGGAGATATAATTCAGGTTATCAGCATGAATGGTAAAGAGGAACTTGTTGAATTCTGCAGAGGTATTCAGCAGGCAGCTCCCGTTGACAGCTTTGTTACCCCTGAGCCTTGTGATATGCCCGGCTACGATTGTCAGGTTGTTATGGCATCAGGCTCATTTACTCTCGGTTCATCAATAGAGCTTTCTTGTGATGCTCCCATCAGACCTCCTTTTGCAGTGTGGTTTCAGGGTGCACATAACTTTGATGCCGGTAAGCTTGGAATAATGCTTGCAGCCGAAGGTGTTTCAAAGCTTATTAAGTAAAAAATAACAGCTATGACAGTTAATTTGTCATAGCTGTTTCTTTTTGAGTTTCATTTTCCTCTGCAGAATTATTATCTGATATTTCTGATTCAATCGGGATTTCAGTGGATCCCTTCAGCTTGAATTTGTTTCGAAGTTCAAACTTTGAGGAGATATATCCTATTATTGTAGGAATCAAAGCAGCAATGGTTGCAAGGTACATATCTTCCATTGTGTCTGAAAGAGCTTCTCTTCCGGGAAGAGGAGTTCCTGATTCAGTACGGAACTTCTGCATATTAAGTCCCAAGAAGTCATCGAAGGCATACTCGTAAAGCTCCCACAGTACAGAAATTGCAAGAGCAAAGCTGAATGCGAACAAGGCAACAAAGAAGGGGCTCAAGTCAACCTTCACGTTTTTATCTCGGTTAAGTATATCAACAAGAATAAAGCCCAATGCACCGAGCATTGCTCCCGAGAAAAAGTGAAGCGCCGCATCCCAATAGGGAATATGATAATAGAAATTCTTTATTTCACCAAGATAAATGGCACAGTAGAGAAAAATGTAGTAAATAACAACTATTGCGTTTGGAACAACAACTTTGAGCTTCTTTGAAATAAAAGAAGGCAGCGCCATAACAAGAATACCAAGTCCGCACTGAGTTATCATCAGCAGATAGTCTGATTTTACTTTCTGATATAGCTCCGAATCAGGGATGGAGACTGGTGCTTGAATAAATTTAACAACAGCATATCCCAGAGAAAAGAAAAGTGATATAAAGAGAATAATGCCGATAATTGTGGTGAATTTCGGCTTCTTTATATTTTTCAATTATTTTCACCTCTTAACTTTTGCTTGAAATATTAACATCAAGTTTATTGTAGGGCATTGTTATTCCGTTTGCCTCATAAGCTTCTCTGACGTTTTCCATAATGTCATAATATACAGTCCAGTAATCCTCTGTTTTACACCAAGTCTTTGTAATAAGATTTACACAGCTTTCTCCGTATCCGCTGACTCTGACAAAGGGGGCATCCGGTTCTTTCAGTACTTTTTCATGTTTACAAATGGTATCATAAGTGAGCTTCTTTGCTTTTTTAACGTCCGCCTCATAAGGTATGGGAAATGTAATATCAACACGTCGTTTGTTTTCATTTGTATAATTGATAATATGGCTGTTTATAAGAACTCCGTTGGGAATACTTATCTGTTTGCTGTCAGCTGAGAGAAGAGTAGTATGCATCAGCTCAACAGATGTGACAACGCCTTCGTCACCGCCTGCATGAATATAGTCTCCTGTCTGGAATCTGGGGGAGAAGAGAAGCCATAATCCGCCTGCCACATTACTGAGAGAGTCTTTGAGTGCGACACCAATAGCAACAACAGCAGCGGACGTAGCTGCAATAATACTGCCCGTTGATACGCCGATAGCATCAAGAGCCGCAAGAATAACAAACATATGAAGAATAAAGCTTATAGCCTTGAGACAATATTTAATAAGGGAAGCATCAAGCTTAGACTTATTAAATGCCTTTTTAATGAGCTTCATAATGTAAACTATAATTAAATGACCAATTAACAGAATAGCCATCATCTTTGTAAAGGGCTTGATAAAATCCCAGATTTCTACTAAAGTTGGCATTTAGGTACCTCCTGATCTGATTGCACTTTATATTATTATCGTAAATTGTCGAAAAATTCAGTTAAAAGCAGGCTGCATTCATCTTCCATAATTCCACCGTAGCATTCAGGTTTAAAAGCCTCAGGAAGATTCATCAGATTCAGAACGGAGCCGCAAGCACCGTATCTGAGATCAAATGCTCCAAACACAACCTTTTTAATCTTTGAATTTATTATAGCTCCTGCACACATTGGGCAAGGCTCAAGGGTAACATACAGCTCACAGTTTGATAAATTATCACTTTGAAGCGCCTTACAAGCCTTTTCTATTGCAAGTATTTCTGCGTGTTTTGTAGGATTATGTTTTGTTTTTGTCAGGTTGTGAGCTTCTGAAATGATATTTCCGTCTTTGACAATTACACAGCCTACTGGAACTTCACTGAGAGTTGCTGCTTTTTCTGCTTGCCTGATACAGGCCTTCATATAATCATATCTGTCCATAGATTTTTTTATTACCTTTTATAAAAATAAAGTAAGAACTGCTTCGCCTAAAAACAGAACTATAGCCGCTAAAATTCCCGGACTTGTAATAAACAATTTGTTTCTGGTTTTCAAATCAAAATAACCTTTAGGTTTGTTCATTCTGAAAAGGTTTTTATCTTTTGATGATAGAATTACCGCAGAAATAATTCCGAGGGTAATTGAGACGATAAGAAATCCCATCACAATAATATTTACAGCAAGTTCGTTTAAATTAAAGCTATGATAGTTTGTATATAAAACATCTGCCAAGACGCTGTAAGCGTTATTGGAGAAGTGGATAAGCATAGCAGGGAGCATAGAGCCACTATAGACAGTTACATACCCCAGAGTAAGACCTACAAAAAGAGTAAATGGAATCTGAACAAAATTACCGTGCATTAATGCAAATAAAAGGGAAGAAGCAAAAATTGCAAATCCGTCTCCAAAGGGTTTGAGCTTTGAGAGGATCAGTCCTCTGAAAAACATTTCTTCGCTTATTGCAGGAACCAAAGCAACGGAGATCAAAGAAACTGCAGCTTCCAAAGGTGAGTCCAGAGCGGGGGAATCGTAGCTTGGGTTGAGATTGATCCCGATATTTTCCATTGAGCTGAGGAATTCACTTGTCAGTACATTTGAAAGCATACAAACAGCGAATCCTGCCATTACTAAAAGCGTGGTTTTTCTGAAACCGACTTTATTAAAAATGAAAGTGTCCTTTGGCTTCATTTTTGAAGTGCTAATGAGTATCAGACTCATGCCACCCATACCAATAAGAGATACAAGTCCGTTAAGCACTGTATTTGGAACAGCATCAAAATAATATGGTGTTACAGCATTTAAACCGAAAACGTTATATATAACTGACAGAATTACAGCTGCTACCTGAAAAGTCAGGAAAGCTATTACGGTATTAAATCCGGCTGAACTGAAAGCTCTGCGGTAGTTGTCTTTATAAAAGTTTTTCTGAAGCTTTGAAAACTGTTCCTGAGAAAGCTGAGGAGGAGCATAGGGGGGATAGTAGTTATACACGTAAATCTCTCCTGAAATTTTTAATACTGCGATTATAACATTTAAAGGATATATATTCAATAAATAAATTGTTAAATTTACAAAAAACGCTTGACAAATCCATATGTGTCCGTTATAATTCTTCTCGTACAATAAAGCAAGGCAAAAAGCTTTCACCTGTGGGGTGTCGTCTGCACGGGTCAATATTACTGGTTTTCCTGAGTATCAGGGCTACTTTTGGTATTGTTATGCGGACGGAGCTTTCTGTCCGCATTATTTATTTTTTGGAGGTGCTTTAACATTAGCAAGAAAGAAACTCTTATCAATGAAGAGATCAAATGCGAAGAGCTCAGAGTAATCGCAGCTGACGGTACACAGCTCGGCGTTATGCCTACTGATAACGCTCAGCGTCTTGCACTCGAAGAAAATCTTGATCTGGTACTTATCGCAGCACAGGCAAAGCCTCCTGTAGCTAAGATTATGGACTTCGGCAAGTATAAATTCGAACAGGCAAAGCGTGAAAAGGAAGCTCGAAAGAACCAGAAGGTTATCAATGTCAAAGAGGTTCAGTTGTCACTCAACATCGATACTCACGATTTTGAAACCAAGCGTAATAATGCAGTCAAGTTCCTGAGTAAGGGTGACAAGGTTAAAGTTTCTATCAGATTCCGTGGTAGAGAAATGGGTCATTCACAGTATGGTTACGACTTGATGGAGCGTTTTGCTGAAGGTTGCAGCGATGTAGCTTCTGTTGAGAAGCCTGCTAAGCTCGAAGGTCGCAATATGCTGATGTTCCTTGCACCAAAACCCACAAAATCATAATTAGGGAGGATAATTAACATGCCTAAAATTAAGACACACAGCGGAGCTAAGAAGCGTTTCAAGCTCACCAAGAACGGTAAGGTACTCCGTGCACATGCAAACAAGAGACACATTCTCAACAAGAAGACAACTAAGCGTAAGAGAGGTCTCAGACAGACCGCTGTAGCTGATGCTACTAATGTAAGTCAGGTTAAGCGCCTGCTTCCTTACAAATAATCTAAGAATTAACGGAGGTAACATACAATGGCTAGAGTAAAAGGCGCGATGATGACTCGCAAAAGAAGAAAAAAGGTATTAAAGCTTGCTAAGGGCTACTATGGTGCTAAGAGCAGACACTTTAAGATGGCTAAACAGGCCGTTATGAAGTCCGGCAACTATGCTTATATCGGCAGAAAGCAGAGAAAGAGAGACTTCCGTCGTCTCTGGATCACTCGTATCTCTGCAGCTTGCAAGCTCAACGGTACAAACTATTCCACATTTATGAACGGCCTCAAGAAGGCTGACATCGCTCTCAACCGTAAGATGCTGGCTGAGATCGCTGTAGCAGATCCTGCAGCTTTCTCACAGCTCGTTGAGAAGGTAGTAAAATAAAAAGCTTAAGTTGCGTCCGGATATAGGTCCGGACGCACTTTTTGCTATCTTAAAGGAATTATTATGACTACAATTACCAGCAAAGATAATAATTTGATAAAGTATCTCAAGAAGCTTCAGACATCTTCAAAGTTTAGAATGGAAGCGGGAAAGTTTGTCTGCGAAGGACTCAGAGTTTCTCTTGAAGCTTTGAATGGAAAAGCTGAAGTTCTCAGTGTCTTTGTCACACAGGAACTTGTTGATAAACACAAGGATGAACTAAGACCGCTTCTTTCTTGCGGTGCAGATGTTTATCTGATATCACAGAAACTTATGTCTCAGGTTGCAGATACAAAAACACCTCAGGGTGTGATTTGTATTCTTAAAACCCTTGACAATAATATTGATTTTGATACAATTAATAATAAGTGTATTTTTTTGGAACATATACAAGATCCCAGCAACCTCGGTACCATTCTCAGAACAGCTGATGCTCTGGGAATTTCTGCCGTTATAATGACCAGAGACTGTTGCGATATTTACAGTCCGAAGGTCACAAGAGGTGCTATGGGTGCTCTTTTCAGGGTTCCTTTTATGTTTACTGATGATGCTGTTTCTTTTGTTCGTAATTTTTCAAAGTATGGTACAACTTATGCCGCAGTAGTGAGGAACGCTGAATCTTTGGGCGAGTGTAGCTTAGGCGGCAATGTGCTTATGGCTATCGGTAATGAAGGAAATGGTCTGACAGAAGAGCTTATCGACGTATGTGATCACAGAGTAACTATTCCTATGCAAGGTAACGCTGAGTCTTTAAATGCAGCCATTGCATCAGGAATCTTAATGTGGGAAATGATGAAATGACTCAGAGTACAAAGTACTATGTCTGGCTTTCTTTGGCATTGGGCTCCTCTAATCCAAAGATAAAAAGGCTTCAAAGCATCTATGATGATATCTCTCAGTTCTATAATGGAGCAGAGTTTGAAATGCGTTTCTGCGGTATATTTACTGAGAATGAGATCAACAGACTATTATCTGTGAAGCTTTCTGATGCCGAACAGATTATTGCACATTGCAGGAATCGTGGATACGATATCATCGACATTTCCTCTGATGACTATCCTGATAGTTTAAGAGAAATCGAAGATCCCCCTGCAGTTCTTTACGTAAACGGCAAGATGCCGAATCTTAATTCATTAATCCCGGTGGCGATAATCGGTACAAGGAAAGCAACTGTTTATGGTATCAGAACAGCCTATGAATTGGCAGCTAATCTTTCAAAGCAAGGGTTTGTTATAGTAAGCGGCGGTGCTTTAGGCATTGACTGCTCTGCTCATCGAGGTTCTCTCGAAGTTAAAGGTCAGACAATTTGTGTTCTGGGATGTGGTCTGGATTCAGATTATCTCAGAGAGAATAAGGCTATGAGAGCCGAAATCTCAAAAACAGGTGCTGTTATTTCCGAATATCCACCTGATACTCCTGCATCTCCGAAGAACTTCCCACAAAGAAATCGTATCATATCTGCTCTCTCAAAAGGAGTTGTAGTTGTGGAAGCTCCCATAAAGAGCGGTTCCATGATTACAGTAAATTTTGCGTTATCTCAGAATAAAGATGTGTTTGCGGTTATGGGGAATGTGGATTCTCCTTATTCAGAGGGGTCAAACGCACTTATCAAGGATGGAGCGATTCCGGTAACTTCCTTCAGAGACATTTCCGAGTATTATCTTGGTGTATCTGATGATATCAAAGCTTTTAAAGCATCCTCGGAAGCTATCGACAATGTTCCGCTCAAAGGAAACAAGCGTACCGATACAACCAAATCGGAAAACAAACCTATACCGGTACACAGAAACTGTTCAGAACTTTCTGAAGATGAGAAAAAAATATACTTTTCTCTTTCTGCAGAACCGATTCACATAGATGATCTCATCAGTAAATGTTCGGTTCCGGCTCATAAAGTTCTGAGAATCATATCTTCTCTTGAAATTAAAGATCTTATCGTCAACACCGACGGTAGGAATTATGCTATAAAATAATTTGGAGGTAATACCTTTGTCTAATCTGGTTATTGTTGAGTCACCTGCTAAGGCAAAAACTATTAAGAAATATTTAGGTAAAGATTTCGAAGTTGTTGCATCAATGGGACACGTAAGAGATCTTCCTCAGGCAAGGCTCAGTGTCGATGTAAACAACAACTTTAATCCTCGTTATGAGATAATAAAGGGAAAGGAAAAGCTTGTTGATGAGCTTATCGCTCAGGCTAAGAAAAGCGACAAAGTTTATCTAGCAACTGACCCTGATCGTGAGGGTGAAGCTATTTCCTGGCATCTTGCATATATCCTCAATCTGGATATGGAAGATGCAAACCGAGTTGAGTTCAATGAAATTACAAAGCATGGCGTTGAAACCGGTATGAATGCACCGAGAGCCATCAATCTTGACCTTGTAAATGCTCAGCAGGTAAGAAGAATTCTCGACAGACTTGTGGGCTATAAGCTCAGTCCTTTTGTATCACAAAAGATCAGAAGAGGTCTTTCTGCAGGAAGAGTTCAGTCTGTTGCAGTAAGAATTATTGTTGATCGTGAGAATGAGATCAGAAGCTTCAAACCCGAAGAATACTGGAGTCTTGATGCTAAATTCGTTCCTAAAGGTCAGAGAAAAGCATTCACAGCTACTTTCTACGGAAACACCGAAGGTAAGATAGATATTCCTTCAAAGGAAAAAGCCGATGAGATTCTTTCAGAACTTGAGGATGCAGAGTACATTGTATCCAAAGTAAAAAACGGTACTCGTAAAAAGTCTCCTGCACCTCCTTTCATAACCTCCACACTTCAGCAGGAAGCATCCAGGAAGCTTGGATATCAGTCCAGAAAGACAATGAAAATTGCTCAGGAGCTTTATGAAGGTGTTGATATCGACGGAATCGGTGCAACCGGTCTTATTACTTATATGAGAACAGACTCTCTGAGAATCTCTGCTGATGCTTCAAGAGAAGCTGCGGAGTATATCAAAGAAAACTTCTCTGCTGAATACCTTCCTGCAAAGCCCCGATTCTTTAAATCCAGAAACAATGCTCAGGATGGTCACGAAGCCATCAGACCTACATCTGTTATGCTTACTCCCGATAGGGTAAAGCATAATCTTACATCCGATCAGTATAAGCTCTATAAGCTTATATGGGAAAGATTTACCGCTTCCCAGATGGCAGATTGTATTCAGAAGACAACTCAGGTCGATATTGAAGCTAACGGATATGTTTTTAAAGCAACAGGCTACAAAGTTGATTTTGACGGCTTTACTCAGCTTTATGTAGAGTCAAAGGATGTTGAAGAAGTAAAGGAAAGCTCACTTCCTGCTTTAGAAAAGAATATGCCCTTAAAGCTTAAGGAGCTCCTTGGTAATCAGCATTTCACTCAGCCTCCATCACGTTTTACTGAAGCATCTCTCATCAAAGCACTTGAAGAGAATGGTATCGGCAGACCTTCAACTTATGCCGCCACCATCTCAACTATTGTAAGCAGAGAGTATGTAAAACGTGTCGGAAAGCTTCTTCATCCCACTGAGCTTGGCGAAGCTCTTTCTCAGCTTATGAAGGAACGTTTCCCCAAAATTGTAAACGTTAAATTCACTGCACAGATGGAGCAGGAGCTTGATACCGTTGAAAGCGGTGACGAAGAGTGGAGAAATCTGCTTTCTCAGTTCTATTCCGACCTTGAGAAAACCCTCAAGAAGGCAAAAGCAGACATGGAAGGTGTAAAGATTCACCTCAAAGAAGACGAAACTGACATTATCTGTGAAAAGTGCGGAAGACAGATGGTTGTTAAAGTGGGAAGATACGGAAAGTTTATTGCTTGTCCCGGTTATCCCGAATGTAAAAATATTAAGAAATATGCAGAGAATGTCGGTGTTAATTGTCCTGAATGTAACAGTGAGGTAATTATCAGAAAGACCAAGAAAGGTAAGATATTCTATGGTTGTTCAAATTACCCCAACTGTAACTTTATGTCATGGAACGAACCCACAAATGAGAAATGTCCTCAATGTGGCGGTATTCTCTTTAAGAAAAAAGGAAAGAAGGCAACCCTTTATTGTGAAAAAGAGGGATGCGGTTACGAGAAAAAATAATGTCTCCTGATTATATTAATGTTATAGGTGCAGGTCTTGCAGGTTGCGAGGCTGCATATCAGATTGCCAAAAGAGGAATTAAGGTCAGGCTTTTTGAGATGAAGCCTCATAAGAAGTCGCCTGCACATCATACTGATGATTTTGCAGAGCTGGTATGTTCCAATTCGCTGAAAGCACAGAGAACATCATCTGCTGCAGGTCTTCTTAAGGAGGAAATGAGAAGGCTTGACTCATTACTCCTGAAATGTGCAGATAAATCAGCTGTTCCTGCAGGCGGTGCTTTAGCTGTTGACAGACTTATCTTTGCAAAAATGGTCACCGATGAAATAAAGAATAATGAGAATATTACTGTAATTTCTCAGGAAATAACTGAAATTCCCCATGATGCAATTACGGTTATTGCAACAGGACCGCTTACAAGCGATGCACTTTGTGAGGATATTATTAAAGCAATGGGCGGATCTCTTTCTTTCTTCGATGCTGCAGCACCCATTGTAACAGCTGAAAGCATTGATCCCGAGACCCCTTTCGCTGCTTCCAGATACGGAAAGGGCGATGGGGATGATTACATAAACTGTCCTATGAATAAAGAGGAGTACGAGATTTTTTATCGGGAGCTTGTCTCTGCAGAACGTGCCCCTCTCCATGATTTTGATGTACAGGACCCCAAGGTTTACGAAGGATGTATGCCCATTGAAATAATGGCTCAGAGAGGCGAGGACACTATAAGGTTCGGTCCCATGAAACCCGTAGGTCTCAGAGATCCGAGAACAGGTCATAGACCATGGGCGGTGCTTCAGCTTCGCAAAGAGAATAAAGAAGGTACAATGTATAACCTTGTAGGTTTTCAGACAAACCTGAAATTCCCTGAACAGAAACGAGTGTTTGGCCTGATTCCTGCACTGAAAAACGCAGAATTTGTCAGATATGGTGTTATGCACAGAAACACCTTCATCGACAGTCCCAGAAATCTTAATTCAGACTATAGCGCTAAATTTAAGAACAACATATTCTTTGCAGGGCAGCTTACGGGTGTTGAAGGATATATGGAATCAGCATCCTCAGGTCTTATGGCAGGTATCAATGCAGCAAATTTGTTCCTTTCAAAAGAGACATTGACCCTTCCTCAGGAAACAATGATCGGTGCTCTTGCAAGATATATTACAGACGAATCTGTTGTTAAGTTCCAACCCATGGGTGCGAGCTTCGGACTTCTGCCGGAGCTTGAGGAAAGACCCCGAGATAAGAAACTTCGCGGAGAAGCGTATGCTCAAAGATCTCTTGATTCTTTAAGTAGATTCGCTGCAGAAAGGTTATGAGTGAAATGAATATTATTGTAGATGCTTTTGGTGGAGATAATGCTCCTCTTGCCATAATTCAGGGTAGTGCAGAAGCTATAAAAGAGTTCTCAGTTGATATTACCCTTGTTGGTGATGAAAACATCATCAGAAAAGTATGTAAAGAGCAGGGGATAGACTCCGAGATTTTCACTATCGTACATAGCGATTCTGTAATTTCCAATGAAGAAGCAGGATCTGAAATAATGAAATCAAAGAAGGACTGCTCTATGGCGGTTGGTCTTAAGCTTCTTCATTCAGGTGAAGGTGATGCCTTTATTTCAGCAGGTAACAGTGGCGCACTTTGTGTCGGAGCTACTCTGCTTGTAAAGCGTATCAAGGGAATTTCCCGTCCGGGTTTTGCACCTGTTATACCCGGCAATACAGGATGCTTTATGCTTATAGACAGCGGTGCTAATCTCCAGGTTCGTCCCGAGATGCTCAGACAGTTTGCGGTTATGGGTACCGTTTATATGAAAAATGTTATGGGAATTGAGAATCCCAGAGTTGGTCTTGCCAATGTTGGTACAGAAGAGCATAAGGGAACCGAGCTTCAGCAGGAGGCATATCAGCTTCTCAAGGCTTCTTCACTAAATTTTGTTGGTAATATCGAAGGCAGAGACATTACTGCGGATGCTTGTGATGTTCTTGTTTGCGATGGCTTCACAGGTAATCTCATCCTCAAGACCTATGAGGGTGTTGCTCTTGCGCTTATGAAGAAGATCAAGGGCATTTTCATGAAGAATCTTAAGAATAAATTAGCGGCTCTTATTGTGAAAAAGGATGTTAAAGGTCTTAAGAAGCAATTTGATTACAGCGAGCTTGGCGGCGCACCTATTCTTGGTGTTAAAAAGCCAGTATTCAAAGCACACGGTAATTCCGATGCTGTATCATTCAAGAACGCTATTAAGCTTACAAAGCAGTTTGTAGAAAGAGATGTTGTGGGTGAGATCACAAGCCATCTCGAAAAAATCTCGGCTGAGGAAGAGACAGGAGAGTAAACAATGAATGAGTTAGAAAGAAAAATAGGATATGAGTTCAAAGATGCTCAGCTTCTAAATGTAGCTCTGACTCATTCCTCTTTTTCAAACGAAGCAAAAAATGGTATTGAATGCAACGAAAGACTTGAATTTTTAGGTGATTCCGTACTTTCTCTTATCGTTACAAACTATATTTTCCTTAACTTCTCACAGCTGCCTGAAGGTGACCTTACACAGATCAGAGCATCTCTCGTCTGTGAAAAGACACTTTATAAGTTTGCTAAACTCATAGATCTCGGTGACTTTATAAAGCTGAGCAAAGGCGAGAGACATGGCGGCGGTGCTGACAGACCTTCTATACTTTCTGATGCTTTTGAAGCACTTATTGCTGCAATATTCCTCGATGGCGGATATGATGCAGCTAAGGACTTTGTTCTTGAGTTCATTGTATCTGAAATCAAAACTCTCAGAAAGCGTCCCGTCAAGGACTACAAGACCACTCTTCAAGAGATAGTACAGAAAAATCCCGGTGAGAAAATCGAGTACAGACTTATCAGCGAAAGTGGTCCTGACCACAATAAGCACTTCGTTGCGGAGGTTATGCTCAATTCTAATTCTATCGGCAGAGGCGGCGGAAGAAGCAAAAAGGAAGCTGAGCAGCAAGCCGCAAGAGAAGCTCTGGAGTTGATGGGTTATTAAACGTTCAAACGTTTCAATTTTTGTTCCTTTTGCAGGTTGTCCGAATCGTTGCAGTTTCTGTGATCAACATATGATTACGGGTGTAATTAAACCTGTAACACCCGATGATGTAAAATCTATAATAGAAACCGCATTGAATTCTAAAGGAATAGATAGAAAGAATTCTGAAATCGCCTTTTTTGGCGGAAGTTTTACTGCTATAGACAGAGAATATATGATTTCTTTGCTCGAGGCTGCAAAAAGCTATTTGCCTTTGTTTAAAGGAATACGCATCTCAACACGGCCTGACTGTGTAGATAACGACACAGTAACTCTTCTCAAAAGCTATGGTGTTACAGCTATTGAATTAGGTGCCCAGTCAATGTGTGATGACGTTCTTATTGCCAACGACAGAGGGCATTCAAGTCAATCTGTACGAGATGCATCGGAAATCATAAAAAGCCACGGAATATCTCTTGGACTTCAGATGATGACCGGACTTTATAAAAGCAATTACAACAAAGATATATATACTGCGGATGAGTTTATTAAACTGATGCCGGATACAGTCAGGATCTATCCTACTGTAACCCTCAAAGGCACAAAGCTCAGTCGGCTTTTCAACTCGGGAGAATACATACCTGATACTTTAGAAAGCACAGTTTCTTTATGTGCTGAACTTATTCAGATGTTTGAAAATAACAATATTAGAATAATTCGTTTAGGATTACACTCGGAGGACACACTCGAGCAAAATATTATTGCGGGCGCTTTTCATCCGGCTTTAAGGGAATTATGTGAAAGCAGGATTTTTTTAAATATCATTCGTAATGAAATATATAAATTGAAAACAAGTAACAAAAAGTTTGAAATCAGTGTTTCCAAAAATTCAGTTTCAAAAGCTGTCGGACAACACAGATCAAACATTATAAAACTTAAAGAGGAAGGCTACGAAGTCAGAATTATTGAGGATAAGACCCTTTGTGGCCGTGAGATAAAGATACAGGAAGGCTGAAATTATGCTCCTAAAATCACTTGAATTACAGGGGTTCAAAACATTCCCCGATAAAACTAAATTAACATTCAACACG
This sequence comes from Ruminococcus sp., assembly GCA_045545015.1. Taxonomy (GTDB): domain Bacteria; phylum Bacillota; class Clostridia; order Oscillospirales; family Acutalibacteraceae; genus Ruminococcoides. The sequence continues at coordinate 107,179 of JAZQAF010000009.1, read as the reverse complement.
GGTATTACTTCTGTCGTAGGTCCTAACGGCTCGGGTAAAAGTAATATCAGTGATGCAATACGTTGGGTTCTTGGTGAACAGGCACCCAAGAGCCTTCGCTGTAACAGAATGGAGGATGTTGTATTCAATGGTACAACATCAAGAAAACAGCAGGGCTTTGCAGAGGTTACTCTTACCATTGATAACTCTGACCGAATGCTCAGATTTGATGGAGATCAGGTATCTGTTACAAGACGATACTACAGAAGTGGTGAGAGTGAATATCTCATTAATAAAACTCAGGTCCGTCTCAAGGATATAAATGAGCTTTTCATGGATACAGGTCTTGGAAGAGACGGCTATTCTATGATAGGTCAGGGTAAAATTGACAGCATCGTTTCCTCAAAAAGCGAGGATAGAAGAGAAATCTTTGAAGAAGCTGCAGGTATTTCCCGATATCGTTACAGAAAAACTGAGGCTGAGCGTAAGCTTTCCCATACAGAAGACAATCTGGTTCGTCTCAGAGACATTGTAACAGAGCTTGAAGACCGAGTAGGTCCTCTTAAAAATCAGGCTAAAAAAGCACAGGCTTTCCTTGAATATTCTGAAGAAAAGAGAGGTCTCGAGATAGCTCTCTGGCTTGATACCCTCAACAAATCCGCAGGAGTTATCAAGGACCATGAGGATAAAATATTAATCAGTGAGAATCAGGTAGCTGACGCAGATAAGGTTATTGCAGAAATCTCTGAGAAAACCGATAATTTATATTTTGAAAGCGGTCAGCTTACAGCAAAGCTATCTGAGCTGAGAGATCTTATATCAAGCTGTGAAGCAGAAATAGCTGAAAAAAGAGCCGAAATATCAGTATCAGAGAATAACATTCTTCACAATAATGAAAATATTAACAGAATAAATGTAGATCTTGAGCAGATCGAGATCTTTGCAGTAGATATTCTTAAGGAAATCGAAGATAAGAAAAATTTAATCGAGGATCTTAACGTATCTATTACAAACAAACAGAAAGAGTATGACGAAATCGCAGATGCTCTTAATAATATCAATGTTGATGCAAGCAGAAGCTCCGATGTTCTTCAGGAAATCTCAGCGAATATTGCATCTCTCAGTGCCCGTCAGGCAGATGCAAGAGTTACTCTTATGACAAGTGTATCTTCTATTGCAGAGCTCGAGAGCAGAATATCCACTCTTTCCGACAATAAAATAAGATATACTGAGCAGACTGATTCTCTTCGTGAAATGTGTGATAGATATACAACAGATGTGGAGAATCAGCGTAAAACCGTAACTCAGCTTACTAACTCCATAAAGGGCTTGGAGATGAAGCTCTCTTCCAGGGCAGACAGAGTAAATACTCTTAAAGAGAAAGCAGACAAGCTCACTCTTGATTCCATGGAAAAAGCAAGAAGAGCAAAGGTGCTCCGTGATCTTGAGCAGAATATGGATGGCTTTAGTCATTCCGTAAAATCTGTTATCAATGCATCAAAAGTAGGCGAGCTTAAAGGAATCAGAGGCCCCGTATCAAGAATCGTAAAAGTTCCTTCTGAATATGCAGTTGCTATTGAAACCGCTCTTGGTTTTGCAATGCAGAACATTGTAACAGCATCAGAGGAAGATGCAAAGCGTGCCATCACATTCCTCAAGCAAAAAAACGCAGGCAGAGCAACATTCCTGCCGGTTACAAACATAAAAGGCAGAAAGCTTGACGAGAAGGGCATAGACGACTGTTACGGCTTTATCGGTATCGCAAGCGATCTCTGCTCAGCAGAAAAGGAATATGAGAACATTCTCCTAAATCTCCTTGGCAGAATCGTTATTTTTGAGGACCTGAACTCTGCTGCAACTGCTGCCAAAAAGTACAGTTATAAGTTTAAAGCGGTAACTCTTGATGGTCAGGTAGTGAACGCAGGTGGTTCACTTACAGGTGGTTCATTTGCAAAGAATTCTGGACTTCTCAGCCGTTCTTCCGAGATTGCAAAGATTGAGGAAGAGGCAAAAGCTCTTTTGAAGAAAGCAGAGGACGCAAAGTCAGAATATAACAATGCACTTAACGAAAACTCTTCTGTAGAAGCTGAAATTCTCGGCTACAGAGCTGATCTTTCCAGAGCCTCTCAGGAACTTGTCAGAATCGAAACCGAAGCCAAAGCTTGTGAAAATGAACTTCAGAATGATCTCAACAATCTTTCAGAGATTGAAAAAGAGATCGAAATCTGCAAGCAGAGAATTTCTAAACTTGCATCTGACAAGAAAACTGCAGAAGAGATCATTGAATCCTTCAGCGATGAAATCTTAAAACAGGAAGAAAAAGCTCAGGAAATCAGCGGAAATCGCACAAGTCTTAAAGAAAAGAGAGAAGAGCTTTCACTTAAGCTTCAGGAATTGAGACTTGATATTGTAACAACCCAGAAAGATATCGAAAATATTACTTCTGAAATTGAATCCGCAAAGTCGGTTGGCGAAAATCAGGAAGGCAGAAAAGAAGAACTTAACTCTCAGATAGAACTTCTTGAGAAATCATCTGAAGACATAAAAGTGAGCATTGATATAACTCTTGAAGAGGTCAAAGCTCTTGAGGAAAGAATCTCTGAATCAAAAGCGATGATTGATGCTTCCGGTAATCGCAAGGATGAAATTGAAAAAGAAAACATCAGACTTCGTCAGCTTGAGAAGGATAAGATGTCTGAACGTGAACTTGCTTCATCTGAACTTGCCCGACTTCAGGAGAGAAAGACAAATCTTCAGAATCAGCACGATTCCATTATTTCCAAGCTCTGGGAAGAGTATGAGCTTACCCGTCTTGAGGCTGAGGCTCATGCCGCTGTTATAGAGGAAATATCAGTAGCCCAGAAGAGACTCACGGAGCTTAAGCAGAAGATAAAATCCTTAGGTTCTGTCAATGTCGGTGCTATTGAGGAATATAAAGAAGTGTCTGAAAGATATGAATTTATGTCTGCTCAGGTTCAGGATGTTGAGAAATCAAAAAAAGAGATACTTTCTCTTATCGGAGAGCTTACCAAGAAGATGAAGGATTCCTTTGTTGAAAGCTTTGCTCTTATCAATAAGAATTTCTCAACTACCTTTACGGAGCTGTTCGGTGGCGGTACAGCAAAACTCCAGCTTGTTGATCCTGAGGATATACTAAATACAGGAATTGATATTACAGTTCATCCTCCCGGAAAGATCGTTACTCACCTTGAGGCTCTTTCAGGCGGTGAAAAGGCTCTTGTTGCAATAGCGCTCTACTTTGCTATTATGAAGGTCCGTCCTGCTCTGTTCTGCGTTATGGATGAGATCGAGGCTGCCCTTGACGAAGTAAACGTTGACAGATTTGCAAAGTATATGCGTAATCTTACGGATCAGACACAGTTTATTACCATTACTCACAGACGAGGCACTATGGAGGAATCCGATGTGCTTTATGGTGTTACAATGCAGGAAGAGGGTATTTCAAAGCTTCTGGAGCTTAAAGCAACAGAGGTCGCAGAAAAACTCAAGATGACTGCAGTCTAATATTTATTTACAGAGGTTGACCAATGGGACTATTCAGTAAAATCAAAGAAGGTCTTAAAAAGACCAGAGATCACGTTGTAAATCAGATCGATTCAATGCTCAAATCCTTCAGAAAGATCGATGAAGAGCTTTTTGAGGAGCTTGAAGAGCTCCTGGTTATGGGCGATGTTGGTGTCACTACAGCTCAGAAAATCTGTGAAATGCTTAAAGATAAGGTTAAGGAAGAAAAAATCGAGGATCCTCAGGAGATCAGAAATCTTCTGACTGAGGTTACTGCTGACCTTTTAAGAGGTAATCAGGAGCTTCATACTTCCACAAAACCTTCCGTTATTCTCGTCATCGGTGTTAACGGAGTAGGAAAGACAACTACAATCGGTAAGCTTGCAAACAATTTTGTAAAGGATGGCAAGCATGTAACAATGGCAGCTGCTGATACTTTCAGAGCTGCAGCTATCGATCAGCTCCAGATCTGGGCTGACAGAAGCGGTGCTGATATTGTCAGACAGAACGAGGGTTCTGACCCTGCTGCTGTAGTATTTGATGCCATTTCTTCTGCAAAAGCGAAGGGTTCTGATATTATTATCTGCGACACAGCAGGCAGACTTCACAACAAAAAGCATCTTATGGACGAGCTTGCTAAGATCAATAGAATCATTGACAGAGAGCTTCCTGATGCTGATAAAGAGGTCCTTCTTGTTCTTGACGCTACTACAGGTCAGAATGCAGTAAATCAGGCATCTGAATTCAGTAAAGCAACAGGTATTACAGGTATTGTTCTTACAAAACTTGACGGCACAGCCAAAGGCGGCGTGGTACTTGCCATTCGTGACGGTCTTGGTATTCCCGTAAAATTTGTAGGTGTGGGCGAGCAGATAGATGATCTTCAGCCCTTTGATCCTTCCGCCTTTTCTGAGGCTTTGTTTGATAATGGTGATGTAAATGACTGATTTTCTAATTGCATCAAACAACCTTCATAAAGTTGAGGAGTTTAAAAGAATTCTTTTACCTTTGGGTATCAATGTTGTATCCGCCAAAGAGGCAGGTGTCGATCTCGGTGAGGTTGAAGAAAACGGAAAAACCTTCTCAGATAACGCATATATAAAGGCTATATCAGCTTACAGACTTTCAAAAATGCCCTCCATAGCTGATGATTCCGGACTTTGCGTAGATTCACTTAATGGTGAGCCGGGTGTTTTTACAGCCCGATACGGCGGAGACAACCTCTCATCCCTTGAGCGTATGGAATATCTTCTTGATAAAATGAAGGATGTTTCAGAGGATGAGCGCACAGCAAGGTTTATATGCAGTATCTGCCTTGTGATTTCAGAGGATGATATCATCAGAACTGAAGGTAAATGTGAAGGTTCTATTGCGTTTTCTCCTTCAGGAAGCAAAGGGTTTGGATATGATCCTGTATTCCTTGGACCTGATAAAAGATGTTTTGCTGAAATTTCATCAGAGGAAAAGGATAAACTCAGTCACAGGGGAGAGGCTCTGAGAAATCTCAGAAATATACTGGAAAGCAGAAAGGATTTGGAATAAATGCTTACAAGTAAACAGCGTGCATACCTCAGAGGACTGGCGAACTCCTACGATACAATTCTCATTGTGGGAAAAAGCGGTCTCGGAGATACGATATATAAACAAGCAGCAGATGCTCTTAAAGCACGAGAGTTAATTAAGGGAAAAATTCTTGAGACTTGTGAATTCACTTCAAGAGAAGTCGCAGATAACATTGCAGAACATGTAGGTGCAGATGTTGTTCAGGTTATCGGATATAAATTTGTGCTTTATAAGCGTAATCCCGATGTACCCAAAATTACACTTCCCAAAGCAAAAAAATGAGAAATATTGCAGTTTTCGGCGGAAGCTTTAATCCTGTCCATAACGGACATATAGCTCTTGCTCAGAAGATGAGGGATAAATTCTCTCTTGAGGAGATCATTCTTATTCCCACTTTTCAGACTCCGCTAAAGGACAACACTCCTATGGTATCTCCTGAACACAGACTTAATATGCTGAGAATCGCTTTTAAAGATATTGACTATGTATCAATATCAGATATAGAGATCGAGAGACAGGGAAATAGCTATACAGTAGATACACTAAGCGAAATCGTTAAGAAATATCCTGACGATAAGCTTCACATTATCGTAGGTGCCGATGCATTTATGCAGTTACCTCTGTGGAGATTTCCCGAGATTATCTTCCGCCTTGCAAAAGTTCTTACAATTGCAAGAGACAGTGTCGATTATGAGATGATATTAAACAGAGCTTACGAATATGAAAACGTCTATAATGCTGAGTGCGGAGTAATTAAAGATCCTGTTTCAGATCTTTCTTCAACAAAAGTAAGAAACGCCATTAAAGCAGGTAAGGATACTAAACAGTATCTTCCAAAAGCTGTTTCAGAATATATAAAGGAGCAGAAGTTTTATGGATAATCGTATTAGAAGTTTCTACACACTTGCAGAAGAAACTCTTTCACAGCGCAGGTTTATTCATTCAAAAAATGTGGCGGCCTCTGCTGTAACTCTTGCAAAAAAGTATGGTGAAGACCCTTTGAGAGCTGAAACTGCAGGTATTCTTCATGACATTACCAAAGAACTAAATCCTGAAAATCAGTTGCAAATCATCAGATCGGGTGGTATAATACTTGACAGCGTTTGCGAGAAAACTCCCAAGCTTTACCACGCTATATCAGGTATGGTTTATGCCCGTGATGTTCTTAATATCAACGATGAAGGTATCCTTGATGCAATCAGAACACATACAACAGGTGCGGCCAATATGCCTCTGCTTTCCAAGATAATCTTTATTGCAGATTTTATCAGCGAAGAAAGAGATTATCCCGATGTGGATATAATGCGTAAAGAATCAGAGAAGTCTCTCGAGGACGGAATGAGATACGCTCTCAAATATGTTATTACTGATCTTATAAGTAAAGGAAGAACAGTACATCCTGATGCTTTGGCAGCATATAACGAAGTTATTTTAGAACTTGAAAATAGTTAAACAGAAAGGAAGCAATATATGACTCAGCTTGAACAGGCAATAGAAAGTGCAAAAATTCTTTCTGAGAAAAAAGCAAGAAATGTTTCAGCTATAAAAATAGGGGAGATATCCTCTATCGCTGACTATATGGTTATTGCAACCGGTAACAATTCAACTCATGTAAAAGCTCTTGCGGATGAGCTTGAGTTCCAGCTTAAAGGCATGGGACTTACCCCTCACCATATTGAAGGTCACCGCAGCGACTCATGGATACTTCTTGACTATACTGATGTTATCGTTCATGTATTTTCTGATGAAGCAAGAGAGTATTACAGCCTTGACCATCTGTGGCTTGATGGTGAAGCAGTTGATCTGACCCCATATATTACTGAGGATTAAATTAGAAATTATTGATGAGGAGGACTCATTTTGAGATACGATCATAAATCTACCGAGCCTAAATGGCAAAAAATCTGGGAAGATTCCGGTGTTTTTGAGGCACAGGATAACTCTGACAAAGAGAAATTCTATGCTCTAGTAGAATTCCCTTATCCCAGCGGTGCGGGAATGCACGTTGGTCACATCAAGGCATATTCAGGTCTTGAGGTAGTTTCAAGAAAGAGAAGAATGCAGGGCTACAATGTTCTGTTTCCCATTGGCTTTGATGCATACGGACTTCCTACAGAAAACTATGCTATCAAGACACGCATTCATCCCAGACAGGTAACAGATACCAATATTGCAAAATTTACCAGTCAGCTCAAAAAAGTTGGCTTCTCTTTTGACTGGAACAGAGTAATTGATACTACAGAGGAAGATTATTATAAATGGACACAGTGGATCTTCCTTAAGATGTTCGAGAATGGCCTTGCATTCAGAGACAAGACCCTTGTAAACTATTGCCCCTCATGTAAAGTCGTTCTCTCCAATGAGGATTCTCAGGGCGGCAAGTGTGACATCTGTCATAGCGATATCATTCAGAAGTCAAAGGATGTTTGGTACCTGCGTATCACTGAATATGCAGACAAGCTTCTTGACGGACTTAAGGAAGTTGATTACCTTCCCAACGTAAAGCTCCAGCAGGAGAACTGGATCGGTAAATCAACAGGTGCGTTTGTTAACTTCACAGTAAAAGATACTGACGAAACTCTGAGAATATATACCACACGTCCTGATACACTCTTCGGTGTGACATTTATGGTTATGGCACCTGAGCATACAATGCTCGACAAGTACAAGGAAATGATCTCAAACTTCGATGAGGTTGAGAACTATAGAACCGAATGTGCTAAGAAGACAGAGTTTGAGAGAACTCAGCTTGTTAAGGACAAGACAGGTGTGAAGCTTCAGGGCTTCTCCGCAATTAACCCTGTAAACGGAAAAGAAATTCCCATCTTCATCTCTGATTATGTAATGATGGGTTATGGTACAGGTGCAATTATGGCTGTGCCTGCACACGATCAGAGAGACTACGACTTTGCTAAAAAGTTCGGTGTTGATATTATTGAAGTTATCAAGGGTGGCGATATTTCTCAGGAAGCCTACACAGGCGACGGAGAAATGGTCAACTCAGATTTCCTCAATGGTTATACAGATAAGAAGAGTTCCATAGCAAAAATGCTTGAAGAGCTTGAAAAGATGGGTATAGGTGAGAGAGGCGTACAGTACAAGATGAAGGACTGGGCCTTTAACCGTCAGCGTTATTGGGGCGAGCCTATTCCTATCGTACATTGCGAGAAGTGCGGTATGGTTGCAGTACCCTACGAGGAGCTTCCTCTTAAGCTGCCTAAGGTTGAAAACTTTGAGCCCGGTCAGGATGGTGAAAGCCCCCTTGCAAAGATCGAGGAGTTTGTAAACTGCACTTGTCCCATGTGTGGCGGTAAGGCTAAGAGAGAGACTGATACAATGCCTCAGTGGGCAGGCTCATCCTGGTATTTCCTCCGCTATATTGATCCTCATAACGACAGTGAGCTTGCAAATATGGAAAAGCTCAAATACTGGATGCCCGTTGACTGGTATAACGGTGGTATGGAGCATGTAACACGTCACCTTATATATTCCCGTTTCTGGCACAAGTTCCTCTACGATATCGGCGCTGTTCCTTGTGAGGAGCCCTATGCAAAGAGAACTGCTCAGGGTCTTATTCTTGGACCTGACGGTGTTAAGATGAGTAAATCCCGTGGTAATGTAGTAGATCCCAACGAGGTAGTTGACCAGTATGGTGCTGATGTTCTCCGTACATACGTGCTCTTTATGGGTGATTACGAGCAGGCTGCACCTTGGTCAGAAAGCTCTATGAAGGGCTGCAAGAGATTTATCGACAGAATCTGGAGCCTCCAGGATATTCTAACCGATGGTGATGATTACTCAGATGAGCTGTCATCATCCTTCCATAAGACTATCAAAAAGGTAAGCGAAGATATAGAGGATATGAAGTTCAATACTGCTATTGCAGCACTTATGACTCTTATTAACGCTATTTATACAAAGGGCTCTATCAATAAAGCGGAGCTTAAGACATTCCTGCTTCTTGCAAATCCCTTTGCTCCTCATGTTACTGAGGAAATCAATGAGGCAGTATTTGGCGCTGATTCTCTACTCGCTGTTACACAGTGGCCTGACTTTGATGAATCCAAGTGCAAAGATGAGACTGTTGAGATCGCAGTTCAGGTAAACGGCAAAATCAAAGCAAAGCTCAATGTGCCCACAGATGCTGAGCAGGATGCAGTTCTCGCACTTTGCCACGAAAATGATGCTGTAAAGAACGCAATCGGTTCTATGAACGTCATAAAAGAGTTTTATGTCAAGGGAAAACTCGTAAATATTGTTGTTAAACCCTGAGTTTTTCGACAAAATTTATAATTCTTCTGTTTTTCCTATTGACATTTAGGGTAAAGATATGTATAATTACTAAAGATTTGTTATAATCCCGTATAACGAGATGGGAGGGAAGAAAGATGGCAGAAGTCAGATTAAAAGAGAATGAATCCCTTGAGAATGCTTTGAGAAGATTCAAGAAGCAGTGTGCAAGAGCTGGCGTTATTGCCGAGGTGCGCAAGAGAGAAGCTTATGAGAAGCCCTCTGTAAAGCGTAAGAAGAAATCCGAAGCAGCTCGTAAACGCAAGTTTAGGTAATCATTAAGGCGGACAGGTAGCTGTCCGCCTTTTTACATTTTCGAAAGGAGATTATTATGGCAGACTATAAAGAAAGAATCCAGAATCTTCAGAACACTCTCGAAGCAGGGGAGGCAGCCCTGATTTCATCAGATATCAGCATAACTTACTTCACAGGTTTTCAGCACAGCGAGGGCTATGTTGTAATCACTAAGAATAACAGCTATCTGTTCATTGACTTCAGATACATTGAAGCTGCGCAGAAACTTGTAAAACATATGGAAATTGTCATGTTTTCAAGTCCCTTCGATAAGATCAGAGAGGTTCTGGCAGATAATAATACAGAACTTCTACTTCTTGAGAATGAATCTGTAACTCTCAGCCTTTTTGAAACAATAAAAAAAGAACTGACTATTGAGTTTGATTCATCATCAAGACTTTCAGAGTGCATTAAAAATCTCAGAATAGTAAAAACAGCTGATGAAGTTGAAAAACTCAGAAAAGCACAGAATATAGCTGAGAAAGCCTATCTCGAAGTTCTTGAATTTGTTAAGGTCGGCGTAACTGAAAAGGAAATATCTGCAAAACTTGAATACCTTATGAAAACATACGGGGCAGAAAGAGTAGCCTTTGAGCTCATAACTGTTGCAGGAAAGAAGACATCTTTACCTCACGGTGTCCCCGGTGACTATAAGGTTCAGAAAGGTGACTTTATTACCTTTGATATCGGTGCCGTTTATGATGGTTATCACAGCGATATGACAAGGACTGTGGCTGTAGGTGAAGTATCTGAAGAACAGCGTAAAATCTATAATATTGTTCTCAAGGCACATCTTAAAGCTCTTGAGGCTGTTAAAGCGGGCATTACAGGCTTTGAGGTCGATAAGATTGCACGTGATATTATCATAGAAGCGGGCTACGGCGAGTACTTTGGCCACTCCACAGGACATGGTGTAGGACTCGAGATTCACGAATCACCTTATGCCAGCATCAAGTCAAAAGATACCCTCAAGGCAGGTATGACCCTTACAGTTGAGCCGGGTATTTATCTGCCTGACAAGTTCGGAGTAAGAATAGAGGATACTGTTCTTGTAACCGAAAATGGATATGAGACCTTTGCTTCAATACCTAAAGAATTAATTATTATTTGATAGCTATTGACAATAGACAGGTATTTTTTGTATAATGTATAAGAAAAATTGCGGATTACCCGCATAAACAATAATTTTGGAGGAATCATTTATGTTATCAGCAGGCGATTTCAGAAACGGCGTTACATTTGAAATGGACGGTCAGGTAGTTTCTATTGTTGAGTTCCAGCATGTTAAACCCGGTAAGGGCGCAGCATTCGTTAGAACCAAGATCAGAAACGTAATCACCGGTTCCGTTGTTGAAAAGACTTTCAACCCCAACGACAAGTATCCCACAGCTTTCATTGAGAGAAGAGATATGGAGTACAGCTACAACGATGGCGACCTCTACTACTTCATGGATACTGAGACATGGGAGCAGGTGCCCATCGGTAAGGACATCCTCAGCGACAACTTCAAGTTCGTTAAGGAAAACATGGTTTGTAAGGTTCTTTCTTACAAGGGTAATGTATTTGGCGTAGAGCCCCCCAACTTTGTTGAGCTCGTTGTTGCACAGACCGATCCCGGCTTTGCAGGCAACACAGCTACAAACGCTCTTAAGCCCGCTACTCTTGAGACAGGCGCAGAGATCAAAGTTCCCCTCTTCATCGAGGAAGGCGAGCTTCTGCAGATCGACACACGTACCGGCGAGTACATTGGTCGTGCATAATTGAGAGGTAGGTTAATACTATGACTTTAACAGAGAAAATTGCTTATATCCGCGGTCTTGCCGAGGGTCTTAAACTTGACGAGAGCAAAGACGAGGTTAAGGTTTTAAATGTTATGATGGAGCTTCTTGAGGATATGGCTATTGCTGTTTCCGATTTAGAGGAACTCTATGATGAGATCAGCGAGCAGGTTGATGAGATCGACGAGGATCTTGCAACTCTCGAGGATGATTTCTATGACGAAGATTGCGATTGCTGTGATTGTGGTTGTGAATGCGATGACTACTGTGATTGCGACGACTGCGATTGTGACGATTGCGAAATGGTATATTATGACGTAACTTGCCCCAAATGTGGTGAAGAGATCCATGTAGATGAGGATATCCTTCTCGAAGGTGAGATCACTTGCCCTGAGTGCGGCGAAATTCTCGAGTTTGATTTCAGTGATCTTGAGTTCGATGAGGACTGCGATTGCTGCTGCTGCGAGGATTGCGAATAATCAATATCAAGGACAACACCTTCTGTGTATGATGCACAGGGGGTGTTTTTTTGTTATATAAAAAAAGAAAACATAAACATTTTAGAAAACTAATAATCCTATTATTAATTTTTATCATTTTATTTATAAGCGGATTCTGCCTCTTTGAGCTTAAAGCCCGGGATCTCGTTAAGAATCTTGTATATAACGAGCTTGAAAACTGTGCCACAAGTGCTTTGGATTCGTCTGTTATTGAGGTGTTGAGTGAAGAAAACATAAAATATGAAGAACTCATAGATGTAAATAAAGATGCAGAGGGTAATGTTACATCTCTTAAAACGGATACTTTGAAAGCAAATAAAGTAAAAGCAGAGCTTTCATTCAAAATAGTTGAATGTATCAAGAATGATAAAAAAGCCACAGTAAAACTACCCGCAGGTGCTTTTACAGGTGTAGTTCTACTGTCTCAGATAGGCCCAAAAATCCCTGTGTCATTATCGTACGGAGGAAGTGTTAACAGTACAATCAAGTCTGAATTCACCTCAAGTGGCATAAATCAGACTATTCATAGAATTTATCTGCATGTTGATGCTGATGTAAGTCTTACATGCCCGATCATTGACTATGATTGCAAAATCAAATCTGAGTATCTTATCGCAGAAACTGTAATTGTTGGTTCAACTCCTCAGTTCTATGCAAATATTGATAAATAACCCAAATATTCACAATATATTGTATTTTTATCTCTTCTTCTACTTGAAAAACAACAATAGATGTGGTATTATTTATGAATAGTAGTATCATGATTGGGGGAGTGTGTCCTGCCGAATATTTATCAGTATGAAGATATGACATCAGAGATGAAAAGCATCCTTCATGAAATCGGTGAAATTATGAATTTGAGAAAGCGTGGAGACAAACCTCTGGCTTTCATTCATACATATGGTTGTCAGCAGAATGTATCGGACAGTGAGAAGATCAAAGGAATGCTTCATGTTGCAGGATTTGAATTTACCGATGACGACTCAGAAGCTGACTTTATACTTTTCAACACCTGTGCTGTAAGAGAACATGCTGAAGACAGAGTTTTCGGAAATGTTGGCGCTCTTAAGAATATCAAGCGACGTCACCCCGGAGTGATTATTGCTCTGTGCGGATGTATGATGCAGCAAAAATCAGTTTCTGACCGGATTTATAAGAGCTATCCTTTTGTTAATCTTGTTTTTGGTACTCACAGTGTACATAAATTTCCTGAGCTTCTTTACTCAGTTCTTGTAAACAGTAAACGTATTACTGACAACGATTCTGAGGATAATACCATATATGAGAACATCCCTGTGCTTCGTGATAAAAGCTTCAAGGGTTGGCTTCCCATAATGTACGGCTGCGACAATTTCTGCTCTTACTGTATTGTTCCTTATGTCAGGGGCAGAGAGAGATCAAGAAGCAGTGCCGCAATAATTGATGAAGCCCGATCCATGATTGAAGCAGGCTATAAAGAGATCACCCTCCTCGGTCAGAATGTAAACTCCTATGGTAAAGGTCTTGAGGAAGACATTACCTTTGCAGAGCTTCTGAAGAAAATTGATGAGATCGAAGGAGATTATATTCTCAGGTTTATGACCTCACATCCTAAGGATTGTACAAAGGAACTCATTGATACTATTGCGGATTCAAAGCATATATCAAAGCATCTTCATCTGCCTTTCCAGTCCGGAAGCAGCAGGATACTCAAGGCTATGAATCGTAAATATGACAGAGAAAAGTATCTTGAAACAATAAATTATGCTAAGGAAAGGATCCCCGATATTTCTCTTACAAGTGATATCATAGTGGGTTTCCCAGGTGAAACCTACGAAGATTTCCTCGAGACCTTATCCTTAGTCAAAGAGGTAGAGTTCACATCACTTTATACCTTTATTTATTCAAGAAGACCCGGCACTCCTGCAGCAAAACTCCCCGATGTAGCTACATCAGAAGAAAAGAGCAAGTGGTTTACAGAGCTTTTGAAGGTTCAGGAGGAAATTGCCGCAAAAAGATGTGCATCAATGGTCGGAAACGTTGAGAGAGTGCTTGTGGAAGAAATCAATGAAAAATCAGGACTTCTTTCTGCGAGAACTTCCGGAAACATCATTGTTGAAGCTCCCGGAAGTGAAGAACTTATCGGTACATTCAGAGACGTAAAAGTAACAGAAGCCCGCAACTGGATACTCAGAGGCGAGTTTATATAAAATGAACATTAATTTTTAAGGAGAAATAAAAATGGATATTATTGAACTTTCAAGAGAACTTGGCAGAAAAATTCAGCAGGAAGAAAGCTACAAGAATCTTCAGGCAACCACTGAAGCTGTGGAAAAGGATGAGGCACTTCAGGCTCTTATCGGTGAATTCAACCTTATGAAGCTCAACCTCAACGAGAAGCTTACTGCAGAGGAAAAGGACGAGGATGCTATTAAGGACCTCAATGCAAAGATGAGAAAGCTTTATGCTGACATTATGGTTAATGAGTCCATGATCAAACTTAACGAGGCAAAATCTCAGTTTGACGGTATTATGCAGAGAGTTTTTGCTATCGTTTCCAATTCAGCAAACGGCGAGGACCCCGACACAACAGATTATCATGCTTGCACAGGCTCCTGCAGCACCTGCGGCGGTTGCCACTAATCATTTAATTTCTTAAAGGACAGGAAGTGTAAAAATGGCAGAGCTGTCTCCAATGATGAAACAGTACTTTGAAATAAAAGAAAAAAATAAAGACAGCATTGTCTTCTTCCGTCTGGGAGATTTTTATGAAATGTTCTTTGACGATGCAAAGCTTGCATCAAGAGAACTTGATCTTACTCTGACAGGCAGAGACTGCGGTCAGGAGGAGAGAGCTCCAATGTGCGGTGTACCTTTCCACAGCTGTGAGAGCTACATCGCAAAGCTTGTCTCCAAAGGCTACAAAGTAGCTATTTGTGAACAGACAGAAGATCCTGCCCTTGCAAAAGGTCTTGTTACCAGAGATATTGTAAGAGTTATCACCCCCGGCACAGTTGTTGAATCAACTATGCTTGACGAAAGTAAAAATAATTATATCTGTGTTGCATTTCACAGAGAAAAGCACATTGGTGTATGCTTCTGTGATGTTTCCACAGGTCAGCTCTATGCAACAACTCTTTCAGGCAATGACTGCATAAAAACTCTTAAGGATCAGCTTGTAAGCTACAATCCCAAAGAGATCATCACAGGGGGCTTTACCTCAAAGCACAGCGATCTTTTTAAATTTATCAAGGAAAGACTTAACGCAAGTGTAGAGGAATATTCAGATGAATTTTTCTCTTATATTGAGAGCCTTGATATACTGAACTCTCAATTTAGCAGCGATTCTGTTGACGCCGTAAAGGACAGCAGTGAGCTTGTATCATCTGTCGGAGGACTAATAACATACCTACGGAAAACTCAGATGACAGGCCTTGAGAGAATCAGAAACATTGAGCTTTACAGCGAAAATCAGTTCATGAAGCTTGATTTCAATACGAGAAGAAATCTTGAGCTTACACAGACTATGCTTACAAAGGAGAAGAGAGGATCACTTCTTTGGGTGCTTGATAACACGAAAACCGCTATGGGTAAAAGACTTCTCAGAAGCTGGATAGAGAATCCTCTTATGAATGTTGGTGTTATCTCCAAGCGTCAGAGTGCTGTTGCAGAGCTTGTAAGCGATACTGTTCTTCGTCTTGAAGCAATGGCTATGCTTACAGGTGTACTTGATATCAAGAGAATAATGACCAAGGTTGTTTATGGATCTGCAAATGCGAGAGAACTTCGTTCTCTTTACAGTGCTTGTATGAATCTTCCTGATATCAAAGCCATTCTAAAAAATACTACTTCAAAGTATCTGAGAGAGCTTTATGAATCTCTTGATACCCTTGAAGATATTACCTCTTTAATTGACAAAGCTATTGTTGAAGAACCTCCTTTCACTGTACGTGAAGGCGGTATGATCAAAAAAGGCTACAATGAAGAGCTTGACCGTATCTCGGTTGATATGACTGACTCTACTTCACTTCTTGCTCAGATAGAGAATGAAGAGAGGGAAAAGACAGGAATTCCTAAGCTTAAGGTCGGTTATAACCGTGTATTCGGATATTATATCGAGGTTACAAATTCTTATAAAAACCTCGTTCCCGAACATTACATAAGAAAACAAACCCTCACAAACTGTGAGAGATATATAACTCAGGAGCTTAAAACTCTTGAAGGTCGTATTCTCGGAGCAAAGGATAAGACTACTGCTCTTGAATACGAGCTGTTTACCGCTGTCAGAAAAACAGTGGCTGAGAATCTTTCAAGAATTGAGAAAACTGCAGATGCACTTTCGATTCTCGATGTTCTGTGTTCCCTTGCAAATGTAGCTTCAGATAACAGATACACAAGACCCGAGGTTGACCTTTCATCTGTAATTGAACTCAAAGCCTCCAGGCATCCGGTGGTTGAATCTCTGCTCGACTCCTCTAGATTTGTTTCAAACGACGTATATCTTGATAATGGAGAAAACAGAGTCGCAATTATTACAGGCCCCAATATGGCGGGTAAATCCACGTATATGAGACAGACTGCTATAATTGTTATTATGGCGCAAATCGGAAGTTTTGTTCCTTGTGACTATGCAAGGATCGGACTTGTAGATGCTGTATTTACCAGAGTTGGAGCTTCTGACGATCTTGCCTCTGGCCAGTCAACCTTTATGGTTGAAATGAGCGAGGTTGCGAATATTGTGAAATCAGCAACAGCAAAGAGCCTTCTTGTATTTGATGAAATCGGAAGAGGAACCTCTACCTACGACGGAATGAGCATAGCAAGAGCTGTGCTTGAGTTTGTTGCAGATAAAAAGAGACTTGGAGCAAAATCACTTTTTGCAACACACTATCATGAGCTTACTGTTCTTGAAGAGCTTATTGAAGGAGTTAAGAACTACAATATAGCTGTTAAGAAAAAAGGTGACGAAATCACTTTTCTCAGGAGAATTGTTCCAGGAGGAGCTGATGACAGCTACGGCATTGAAGTTGCAAAGCTTGCCGGTGTTCCTGATTCGATCATCACAAGGGCTAAGCAGATACTTAAGGAGCTTATTTTATTTGCTCCTGATGCTGCAGGTGAGAATATGAAAGCTATCAAACCTAAAGAAGATGATCTACAGTTGACACTTATGCCAACAGGAGATAGCGAGATTACTAAAAAACTTAAGAATACCGATGTTGATACTCTCACACCTATTGAGGCTATCAACCTTCTCTATGAACTTAAAAAAATGCTTTAATACTTTATCGGAGGTGACACACAAATGGGTAGAATTAATGTCCTTGACAAACACACTGCCGAGCTTATTGCAGCAGGCGAAGTTGTTGAGAGACCTTCTTCTGTTATCAAAGAGCTCGTTGAAAATTCTATCGACGCCGGAGCCACCTCTGTAACCGTCGAAATCAAGAACGGCGGAACTACCTTTATGCGTGTCTCCGACAATGGTATGGGTATTATGCGTGACGATATCCCAAAAGCTTTCTTAAGACACGCGACCAGCAAGGTTGCAACAGAAAGAGACCTTGATGCTATTGCCACACTCGGATTCAGAGGCGAAGCTCTCGCTTCCATCTCAGCTGTTTCTAAGGTAGAACTTATAACCCGAAGTGAAAACGAAGATATCGGATCATACTACATAATAGAAGGTGGGGAAGAAGTTTCTCTCAATGATTCAGGTACTGATAAGGGTACTACTATAATCATCAGAGATCTTTTCTATAATATCCCTGCACGTCAGAAATTCCTTAAAAAGGATGTTGCAGAAGGAAATGCTGTTGCTCAGGTTATTGACAGAATAGCTCTCTCACACCCTGAGGTTTCCTTTACCTTTATAAGAGATTCAAAGCAAGTTCTGAAAACTGCAGGTGACTCAAAGCTTTATTCAGCAGTTTATTCCGTTTTTGGCAGAGATTTTGCAAATTCTCTCATCGATGTGGATTATGAGCTTGGTGGAATAAGAGTTACAGGTTATATAAGTAAGCCTGAATATGCCAGAGCTACCCGCAGTATGCAGACCTTCTTTGTAAATAATCGTTATGTAAGAAGCAGAACTGCAGGTGCCGCTATTGATGAAGCTGCCAAAGGCTCAGTTATGGTAGGAAAATTCCTTTCTTGTGTTCTTAATATTTCACTTCCTTATGGCATTGTCGATGTTAACGTTCATCCTGCAAAAATTGAGGTGCGCTTTGTAAATGAACGACCTGTGTTTGATGCTGTATATCATGCTGTCAAAGCTGCCCTTTTTAAAGGTGACAAGCGAAAAGAGGCTATTCTTAACACACCTAAGAGTTCCTCTGACCCTTTTTTACAGTATGAGGTTAAATCTCAGCCTAAAAAAGTCCCTCAGGTTTTTAAACCCACTCCTCCTGTAGAAGTAAAGAAAGAACCCAACCCCATTGATATACTTGATATTCCTGTATCAAAGCCAAACAAAACTGAACATCACAATTTAAACTCACACACCTCTGTAGTTTCCGTACCTTCAGATAAACCACAGAGAGTAACACCTATATTTGAAAGAAATTACAATGTATCCGACTCTGCTTCAGTTGAGAATTCCATAAAGAATCTTGAAATTATCAAAGAATCTCAGGAAAAACGCTGTAAGGAACCTTTACACACTGATGATACTTTGGTTTTGGAAAAGTTCAAGGAAGATAATATTACATATACAATTTCTAAGGGCTCTAATTCCAATGATATAGCCGAAAAAACAAAAGTACCCGATGTCACTCTTTTGGAAGACGATGAACCTGAATTTACATACATCGGTGAAGTCTTTAAGACTTACATTATTGCGGAGATAAATAAAGAGCTGCTGTTGATAGACAAGCATGCTCTTCACGAAAGAATCATCTACAACAAGCTTCGAGAGAACAGGGAAGAGTTTACACAGATGTTGCTTATTCCTGAATCCGTTACACTTAATAAAACAGAATACACTGCAGCTACAGAAAACCTTGATATGTTCACAGAATGCGGATTTGAGGTTGAGGATTTCGGTGGCTCCACTTTGCTTGTAAGAGGTGCGCCACAGTATATCTGCGGTGAAGATATCGGAGATACTATTACCGAAATGGCAAGCTATATAGCACAGCATAAGAGAGATATCCGAACAGAAAAAATGGACTGGATATACCATAATATAGCATGCAGAGCTGCTGTAAAAGCAGGTAATACTACAACCCGGCCCGAACTGATTTCTCTTACAAAACAGCTCCTCAAGGACGATAGTTTAAAGTATTGTCCACATGGAAGACCTGTATCAGTTACACTCAAAAAGTCTGAAATCGAAAAACTATTTGGCAGGACGTGATTTCCTCTCAATGGATAAAATCAAAATAATAACTGTTGTAGGACCTACTGCTTCAGGAAAAACCTCTTTATCAATAAAAATCTGCAAGGATTTTAACGGGGAAATCATCTCTGCTGACTCGATGCAGATATACAAGGATATGGATATTGCTACAGCAAAGCCGGACCTTGTGGAAATGGATGGCATTACACATCACCTAATGGGATTTCTCGAGCCAGATAAAACATATAGTGTTGCACAATTTGTAAAAGATGCTAAAGAAGCAGCCATTACTATTTCTTCAGAGGGTAAAACACCTGTTATTGCAGGCGGTACCGGTCTTTATGTTGATAACCTTGTGGATGGAACGGTATTTACTGATGGTGAAACAGATCTTCGTCTCAGATCAGAGCTTTTTGAAAGATACAATAATGAGGGAATAGAAGTTCTCCTTGAAGAACTCGGTAAAATTGACAGAGAAAGCTACGAAAAGCTTTCTCTACAGATTAACCCCAAAAGAATCATACGAGCTCTTGAGGTTTACTATTCAACCGGACTTACTCAGACAGAGCAAAACAAGTTATCCAAAAGTCAGGAATCTGTTTTCAACGCCACACAAATAGCCTTAGACTTCAGAGACAGAGAAGTGTTATATCAGAGGATCAACGAACGTGTTGATATTATACTTGAAAAAGGTCTTCTTGATGAAGCAAAGGAATTCTACAATAATTCCTTCAGCAACACTGCTGTACAAGCCATTGGATATAAAGAGCTTAAGCCTTATCTTGATGGTGAGGTTTCTTTGGAATTCGCAATAGAATCACTTAAAAGAAGCACCCGAAGATATGCTAAACGTCAGCTTACATGGTTTCGAAGGAATCCTGATATCAGATGGTTCTTTGTTGATGATTATTCTGATAACGACGAATTATATACATCCGTGCGAGATTATTTAATTTCAAAAGGATTTGAGAATAATGCAAAAGAATAAAATTACAAAAATCATAATAGGTTCTATACTCAGCATTATTGCCCTTGTCTATTTCTATATAATGGTATTCAATGCCAATATCAATTCAGAGCCTATTGTTGATACTGAATATGCATCCAACTACACTTATGATGAAAAACTGACTGTACCCGGTATAGTAGTCAGGGAGGAAACTCTTCTTAATTACAGCACAGATAAAATTCTTTACTATACTGTTGATGATGGAAGCATTGTCCGTGCTGACTCAGATGTAGCATTAATTTTTGAAAATGAAAGTGATGCGTTAGGTCACAAGAGAATAGAACTTATCGATAAAGAAATTGAAATGCTCGAGGGGCTCAACACCTCTCACGAAAATGTAAATACGGATTTTGAGGCTTCCGAAAAGCAGATTGTGCTTAATGTAAAGGAGCTTATTAAATCTGTAAACAGCAATGATTGCCTGAATTTCAATTCAGAAATACGTGAACTGATCTATTCCATAAATCAACGTCAGATCGTCACAGGTGAGGTAAAGGATTTCAATGATATAATCAAAAGTCTTAAAGAAGAACGACTCTCTACTCTCAATAAATTCAATACAGAAAGCAATCAATCTCTGAAAGCCTCCAAGCCGGGTTACTTTGTGTCCTTTGTTGATGGTTATGAAAATGTATTTGACTACGAGAATATTGACAGAATGACAGTTTCTGACTTTAACAATATGCCTGAAAGTCGGGATGTATCAAGTGATACAGTAGGAAAGATCATCAGTGGATTAAACTGGTATGTCGCATGTAAGCTCTCACCTCAGGATGCTATTGATCTTTCTCAGGCAAGCAATTCTATTATTTTGTCATTTCCTGACTCATCCTGTTTTGACATTCCTGCTACTCTTGTTTCACTAAATCAGGTATCAAAGCAGAGCGAAGCTGTTGCCGTGTTTTCTTGCAACTATATGAACACTCCTATCAGCCATCTCAGGAATGATACTGTAGAGATAAATATTAATACTCATACAGGGCTTCGTATCAGCAAGGATTCAATACATGATGACTTCGTAATTTCTGCTGATACAGGTGAAAAAGTAAAGGTTCAGGGTGTTTATGTTCTGAGAGGAAGTCAGCTTGTTTTCAAGGAAATTGACATCATTTATTCAGGCAGTGATTTCGTTATTATTGATCCCTCACCCAAAGAGGGAGAGCTCATCAGCGGAGAAACTGTTGCACTCAACGACTCAGTAGTTGTGAGAGGAGAAGATCTTTATGATGGAAAAAAAGTTAAATGACATTGAATACAACTATAAAACTATAGTGGAAAACATTTCTGAATCAGCAATAAAAAGCGGAAGGAATCCCGAAGACATCAAATTCCTTGCAGCTACTAAAACAGTAGAACCCTTATATATTAATCATGCTATTTCATTGGGACTTCGCTATATTGGTGAAAATCGTGTCCAGGAACTGATATCAAAGTACGATCAATACGATTTAGAAAACGCTGACCTTCAGTTTATAGGTCATCTTCAGACAAACAAAGTAAGACAGCTTATAGGCAAAGTAAGCACCATACAGTCGGTAGATAGCCTGAAGCTTGCCAAGGAAATATCAAGACTCAGCACTGCAGCTGACATCAACACTAAAATTCTTATAGAAGTTAATGTAGGCAGGGAAGAGAATAAGTCAGGAGTATTACCTGAAAATCTTGAAGAATTGCTCTATGAAATCTCTGAACTCCCTTTGATTTCTGTTGACGGACTTATGTCTATACCCCCAATTTGTGAAAATCAACAGAAAATTCGCAGATATTTTGAAATTATGCGTAATATGTTTATTGACATATCGCACAAAAACATAGATAATATATCTATGAATACCCTTTCAATGGGTATGTCCGGTGATTATCAGGAAGCTATCCTTGAGGGCGCCACCCTTGTAAGGATAGGCTCGTCGCTTTTTGGCGAAAGAATTTATAAATAATTTTGGAGGTATTTAATATGGCAGGTTTTGTTGACAAGTTCAAGCGTATGTGGGATGCTCCCGATGATGAGTACGAGTACGACGAGTACGGTTACGGCAGCGAAGACAGCAAAGATGATTTTGATGAAGATGTAACTATCCGTGATAATTCTTCAAAGAGAAGTAAGGTTGTAAACATTAATGCTACTGCAAAGTTAGCTGTTGCACTTTTCAAGCCCGAGAGATTTGGCGAAGAGACAAGAGCTATTGCAGACGAGCTTATTAAAACTCATACTGTAGTTCTTAATCTTGAGAACACAAACAAAGATATGTCCAGACGTATAATAGACTTCCTCTCAGGTGTAGCTTATGCTAACAGAGGTAAGATCAAGAAGGTTGCTTCCAGCACATTTATCATTATTCCCAACAATGTTGATCTTACCGGTGATGATCTTCTTGATGAGCTTGAGAATAGCGGTGTCTATTTCTAAGTAATGAATGAGATCGATCTTTTACGATCACGAATTGATGATACAATAACTGATGCTTACGAAAAAGGATTTGGATTTTTAGGGTTTCTGAACGAGGCTGAAATATCTTTTGCCAAGGGATATCTTAAAAATTTGGGTGTGAGTTTTAGTTTCTATGGCGGTTATCCGCTTTCTTCAAGGTGTTATTTATGCATATCTCCTTATGAAGAAATCAAAACTTCATCCTATCCTTTCAGCCCGTATCTTATTAAAGCTCGTGATTCAGCAATACTTAGTCACAGAGATTATCTTGGATCGATTATGGCATTGGGCATCAAAAGAGACTGTTTAGGTGATATATTGACTATAGAGCCTAACTCTGCCATTGTATTTATCAGAAATGAGGTAGCTGATTACATCAAAGATCAGTTATATACTGTTGGCAGAGAAAAGGTTAAAATCAGCGAATATGCTGAAAACATTGAAAACTATGAGCCAAAATCAGAAGAATTGAGAATTATCGTTTCTTCTATGAGAGCAGACAATGTTGTAAGTGCTTGTATTAATAAATCAAGAACCTCTGCAACTGAGCTTATTGGAGCAGAACAGGTCTATCTAAACTATATTATCGTAACCAAAGTTTCCCAGAACATTTCAGAAGGGGATATACTCAGTATTCGAGGCTACGGAAAATTTCAGATAATGGAACAGGTCTCCAGTACTCGAAAAGACCGTTTGGTTATCAGGGTTTTACATTATATTTAAGGGGGAATCAGTGTGCTGTCTATTGATGAAATCAAAAACATAAGTTTCAGAAAAGCAAGCCTCGGCGGCTATAAGCCTGAGGATGTTGACGCATTTATTGATCAGGTTCTTATCACAATGGAGCAACTCAGAAAAGAAAAATCCGATCTGGTAAAAAAGATGGATATTCTTGCAACAAGAGTTGAAGAATACAGAGCTGACGAGGATTCTGTCAGAAACGCCTTGCTCTCTGCTCAGAGAGTTGCAGATTCAACTATCAAAGAAGCAAGAGCAAAGGCTGCTAGAATGATAGAAGAGTCTGAGAATCTTGCAAAGGCCAAGCTCTTTGATCTTAATGTTCAGATAAAACAACAGAAGAAGCAGTACACTCTGCTTCTTGCAGAATGTAACAGAGTTCGTGATGAAATCATCAATAATTGTAATAAGCACATTATTATCGCAAATGAGTTACCCTCACCTGAAAAGATTCAGGTAATGGAAACTGCTATTGATGAGAAATATCCCACTGAAGCTAAAGAGAGCGATGAGAAAGCAAAGCATTTAAAAGTGAACGATATAAAAGAGAGTGAACAGACTCTTATTCTCAACGACGCAGAAGAAGCTTCTAAAGATTCCTCTATTGATGATACTCCTCTTTTCACAGGGGGAGAGGATATATCTATTTTTACTCCCAAGAATTCCAAGGAAGTAAATCTTCACGAAGATGATGGTGTAAATATCATTAACGATTTCAGCGATCGTGAGAATTTTGATGTTGATCACCATGAGAAGCGTGAAAAGAAAAAAAGTAAAGTTTTCGGTGTTCTGAAGTTTGGTGATGACTATGACTTCAACAACGATGATGATAATGACTAATTTTAATTTTGGAGAGAATAATTATGCCTCAGGATTATAATAACACACTTAATCTACCCAAAACCGACTTTCCTATGAGAGCAGGTCTTCCTCAGAGTGAGCCTGTTACCCTCAAGAATTGGGAAGAGAACGACATCTACGGAAAGCTTATCAAGAAGAACGAGGGTAAGCCCAAGTTTGTTCTTCATGACGGCCCTCCTTATGCAAATGGTAATATCCACCTTGGTACAGCACTTAATAAGGTACTCAAGGATATAATCGTTCGTTATAAGAATATGTCCGGCTTCCAGGCTCCCTTTGTGCCCGGTTGGGATACACACGGTCTTCCTACAGAGCTTAAGGCAAGAGCTAAAGCAGGTGTTTCAAGCTCTGATGCTATTTCCGACGTTGAGCTTCGTCAGATCTGCCGTGACTTTGCTTTAGGTTATCTTGATGACCAGCGCAATCAGTTTAAAAGATTAGGTTGCATCGGCGACTGGAACGATCCCTATATCACACTCAAGAAAGAATTTGAAGCTACTCAGATAGAGATTTTCTCCGAGATGGCTCAGAAGGGCTATATTTACAAAGGACTTAAGCCTGTTTACTGGTGTCCTGAGTGTAAGACTGCACTTGCAGAAGCTGAGATCGAGTATGCAGAAGATCCTTGCTTCTCTATTTATGTTAAGTTCCCTGTATCTGATGATAAGGGCAAACTTACTGCATTAGGCGTTGATCCTTCAAAGACAAACTTTGTAATCTGGACAACAACAACATGGACACTCCCCGGTAACGTTGCTGTATGTGTTGGTCCCGACTTCAACTACAACATCATCAAGTCAGGTGATGAATTCTTCATCATGGCTGATGAGCTTTATAAGAGTGCTTTTGAAGCTGCAGGTATCGAGGATTATGAGGTAGTTGCAGAAATCAAGGGTTCAGAGCTTGAATATACGAAGACAAGACATCCTTTCCTTCAGAGAGAGTCTCTTGTTATCGTTGGTGACCATGTAACACTTGAAAGCGGTACAGGCTGTGTTCATACCGCTCCCGGTCACGGTGTAGAGGACTATGATGTTTGCCGTAACTATCCCGAAATTCCCATTATTGTACCCGTAGATGCAGACGGCAGACTCACAGAAGAGGCTGGCCAGTTTGCAGGACTTCTTACAGATGATGCAAACAAACCCATTGCTCAGCATCTTGAGAGCATTGGTCTCCTCTTTGGTCTCAAAAAGATTATCCATCAGTATCCTCACTGCTGGAGATGCAAGAAACCTGTTCTTTTCCGTGCAACAAACCAGTGGTTCTGCTCTGTTGACGACTTTAAAGCTGACGCTGTGAAGGCTATCAATGATGTAGAGTGGATTCCCGGTTGGGGTAAGGACAGAATCACCTCAATGGTTCAGGAAAGAAAAGACTGGTGTATCTCACGTCAGAGAAGATGGGGTGTTCCCATTCCGATCTTCTTCTGCAAAGAGTGCGGCGAACCTTATATTGATAAAGCAGCAATGGATGCTGTAGCTGAGCTTTTCAGAAAAGAAGGCTCTGACGCATGGTATAAATACAGCGCTGAGGAAATTCTTCCCGAGGGTGCAAAGTGTCATAAGTGTTCATCTGCCTCTTTTGATAAAGAAAGAGACATCATGGATGTTTGGTTTGACAGCGGTGTTACTCATGCTGCTGTTTGCAAGGAAAGAGAAGAACTTACATGGCCTGCAGACCTCTATCTTGAGGGTGCAGACCAGTACAGAGGCTGGTTCCAGTCTTCACTTCTCACATCTGTAGCCGCTTTCGGTCAGGCTCCCTATAAGAGTGTTCTCACTCACGGTTGGGTAGTTGACGGCGAAGGCAAAAAGATGAGTAAATCTCTCGGCAACGGTATTGATCCTCAGGAGGTTGTTGACCAGTATGGTGCAGATGTTCTCCGTCTCTGGGTTGCATCTTCCGACTATCATGTTGATATCCGTATTTCAAAAGAAATCCTCAAGCAGTTATCTGAGGCTTACAGAAAGATCAGAAATACTGCAAGATATATTCTCGGTAATATCAGTGACTTTGATCCTGATAAGGATAGTGTTGCTGTAAACGAGCTGATGCCTATCGATAAGTGGGCTATCAATAAGCTCAATGAACTTATGGCAAAGGTTAAGAACGGCTACGACACCTATGAGTTCCATCAGGTATATCATGCTATCCACAACTTCTGTGTAGTTGATATGTCAAACTTCTATCTCGATGTTCTCAAGGATCGTCTCTATACCGAAAAGGCTGATTCCAAGTCCCGTCGTGCAGCTCAGACAACTATCTATATTATTCTTGACGCTATGACAAGAATGATTGCACCTATTCTTGCATACACATCTGATGAAATCTGGAAGTATATGCCTCATTGTGCTGACTCTGATCCACAGTGCATCCTCTTTAACCAGATGCCTCAGACTATTGAGCTTGATCTTGAGGAAAACTTTATTTCAAACTGGGATAAGATCCACGAGCTCAGAGATACAGTCAAGAAACATCTCGAGACAGCTGTTAAGGATAAGCTTATCAAGTCTTCTCTTGAAGCATCCGTTACCCTCAAGGCAACAGGTAACGAGTTTGAGTTTATTAGCAACGTCAAGGATGAGCTTGCAGCTGCATTTATCGTTTCTCAGGTGCTTGTTGTATCAGACGATGCAGCAACAGAGCTTCAGGTAACCGTTGAAAAAGCACAGGGTGAAAAGTGTGAACGTTGCTGGGCTTACAGCGAAACTGTAGGTAACTGCAGTGATCATCCCACACTTTGCGCAAGGTGTGCTGAAGTAATCGGCTGATATTAATTTTTATTCAAGCGGTGTTTAATTACACCGCTTGGTCTTTATAGGAGGCAATTATTTATGGTTATTTCTCTGATTATTGCCGGTCTGGTAATTGCGTTTGACCAGATTTCAAAGTATCTGATAGTTCATTCTTCTGTTTTTAAGGGTGAAGACTTTGTGTTCATTCCTAAGCTTCTGACTTTCACGTACTCCGAAAATGATGGAATGGCATTTGGTATCGGCTCAGAAAGTTTTCGTTGGATTTTTATTATAGTAACACTTATTGTCTGTGGATATATGATTTATCTTATGACAAAATCGGACTTTAAAAATATGCTCTATTTCATTTCATGCGGTCTGATTATTGGCGGAGGAATCGGAAATCTTATTGACAGACTCCTGAATGGTTATGTAGTAGATTTCCTCGAGCTTTCTTTCTTTGCTCCCATCTGTAACATTGCGGATTACGGCATAACCGCTGGAACTGTTCTACTGATAATATTCATTATCTTCTTCTATGGAAAGAAGACCAAAGAAGATAATGCAGAGAAGGTAGCAGAATGACCATTGAACTTATAGTTGAAGAAAAGGATAAAGGGCTCAGAATAGATAAGTTTCTGTCTGAAAATCTTGCTGACTACTCAAGAAGCTTTATAGCGGACCTTATATCCGAAGGAAATGTAACCGTCAACTCAAAGGTAGTATCAAAAAGCTATAAAATTGATATCGGGGATAGGGTAGAAGCAGAAATTTCCGAGCCTCGTGAACTTCAGGTTGAGGCTGAGGATATTCCTCTTGATATACTCTATGAGGATGAACATCTTATAGTTGTAAATAAAGCCAAAGGAATGGTTGTTCATCCGGCTGCAGGAAATTATACAGGTACGCTTGTAAATGCCTTGCTTCATCATTGCAAAGGTAACCTTTCAGGTATCAATGGTGTAATGAGACCGGGTATAGTTCATCGTATTGATAAGAATACCAGCGGAATTCTTGTAATTGCAAAAAGTGATATCGCTCATAATTCTCTTTCTGAACAAATTAAAGAGCATAGTGTTAAGAGGGAATATCACGCTGTTATATATGGACATCTTAAAGAAAGCTCAGGTGTAGTAAAAGCACCTATTGGCAGACATCAGATCGACAGAAAAAAGATGTGTGTTACCGATAAAAACTCAAAATCCGCTGTTACTCACTATGAAGTAATCGAAGAATTCAAGGATTTCTCTTACATCAGATGTGTGCTGGAAACAGGAAGAACTCATCAGATAAGAGTACATATGGCATATCTCGGTCATCCGCTTGCAGGCGACGATGTATATGGGCCAAAGAAGGTTATCACTGAACTTTCAGGTCAATGCCTACATGCTAAAAAGCTCGGTTTCATACATCCTGTGAGTGGGGAATATATGGAATTTGAATCTGAACTTCCCGACACTTTCAATAAATTCCTAATTAAACAGCGAAATTTAACAAATAACTGAAGTTTTTTCTGTTTATGAAAAAAACACTTGCAAATTTAAATAATATATGGTATTATACTTTAGTATTTGAATTACCGTCGTTCTCTGCGACGAGTTCAATATAGCGGCAAACCGCAAATTGATATGGTTAGTCCTCTGCCGAAAGGTATGAATTTCCGAAAAAATAATTGGAGGTCAATTAAATGGACGCATTAAAGACAATCGCAGCAAGCTCAATTAAGAGCGAAAAGCCTCAGTTTTCTGTTGGTGATACAGTAAGAGTTGCTGTAAACATCCGTGAAGGCGAGAGAGAAAGAATTCAGATGTTCGAGGGTACTGTTATCGCAAAGCGCGGTAGCGGTGTTTCCGAGACATTCACAGTAAGAAGAGTTTCCTACGGTGTAGGTGTTGAGAGAG
The DNA here is from genome assembly GCA_045545015.1 of Ruminococcus sp. Classification (GTDB taxonomy): domain Bacteria; phylum Bacillota; class Clostridia; order Oscillospirales; family Acutalibacteraceae; genus Ruminococcoides. The sequence goes on along the minus strand of JAZQAF010000009.1, from coordinate 78,257 downwards.
TGTTCCCCGTAAACTCTCCCAACGTAACAAAGGTTGACATTATCAGATATGGTAAGGTTCGCAGAAGCAAGCTCTACTATCTCCGTGACAGAGTTGGTAAGGCAGCTAAGGTTAAGGAAGCTATCAAAAAGTAATTATTCACTAAAAAAGGGGACTCTGTCCTCTTTTTTAATACCCTTTAAGGTGTGGTTGATATGAGAAAAATCAATCTTGACGAATACGATATTGATATTCGGGACGAAAGTTTTGGTATTGACGAAGAAAGCATTGTACATGTGAAAACCAACAATTCAACTGTTGCTAATGTATTTTACGAATGGATTCATTCTATCATCGTGGCAATAGTTATTGTTGTGCTTCTCCTTACCTTTGTTTTCAGACTTGTCAATATTGAGGGTACTTCTATGGTTGATACCCTTCACAATCAGGACAAAGTTATTATCACTAACTTTATGTATGAGCCTGAGGTAGGAGATATTGTTGTTTTCCCTGCTGACGAAAAGGTTGACACACCTATAATCAAACGAGTCATTGCTCTTGAAGGACAGCAGGTGTATATTGATTACACCACACAGGAAGTTTATGTTGACGGGATCCTTCTTAAAGAAGACTACATTTCCTCACCCACGGTTATGGGTACAGGAGAGACAGAGCTTTCTGTGACAGTAGGAGAAGGACAAGTATTTGTTCTTGGAGATAACCGTTTTATTTCTCTTGATAGCCGTTCCTTCGGATGCAAGAATGTTGATGATATAATCGGCAAAGCTCAGTTTATTATTTTCCCCTTTGACCGATTTGGCTACATTTATTAATTTGTTTTATTGTGATAAAAGCTTGCATCTTTCGGTGTAAGCTTTTATTTGTATAGAGGTGATATTATGGATACTAATCAGAATATACAGTGGTTTCCCGGTCATATGACTAAGACTAAAAGGAATATTGAGGCATCTCTGAAGCTCGTTGATGCAGTGGCCGAAATTAAGGATGCCAGAATTCCTATGTCGTCATCAAATCCTGATATAGATGCCCTTGTCGGTTCCAAACCCAGAGTAATTCTCCTTAACAAGTGTGATATGGCTGACCCTCAGGTCACAGCAAAATGGATTGAACACTACAAGAAGCAAGGTATCAAAGCTTTGCCAATAGACTGTAAAAGCGGCAGAGGTCTTGATAAATTCATTCCCGAATGCAGAAATATCCTAAAGCCTGTAATAGAAAAGAAGCAATCAAGAGGTATTTTAAACCCATCTATAAGAGTAATGATAGTAGGTATTCCCAATGTTGGAAAATCCTCGTTTATTAACCGTATAGTTAAACAAAATCGTGCAAAGGTTGAAGATCGTCCCGGAGTAACAAGAGGAAATCAATGGTTTACACTTGACAGAGGATTTGAAATGCTTGATACACCGGGCGTTCTCTGGCCTAAATTTGAGGATCAGATCGTTGGTGAAAGACTTGCTTTTACAGGTGCTGTAAAGGACCAGATCCTTGATACAGAGCTTCTTGCAGTAAGGCTCCTTGATTTGCTTAAAAATATAAAAACTCAGGGATTCATAGATCGTTTCAAGTTAGATAAAGATTCAGTTTCTGATATGGACTCTTATGAGCTTCTCGAGCTTATCGGACGACGCAGAGGCATGCTTATTTCAGGTGGAGAGGTCGATACGGAGCGTGCTTCATCCATGCTTCTGGATGAATTCAGAGCGTCAAAGCTCGGCAGGATTTCTCTTGAAACTCCCTAAAAAAGGAGAAAGTTTATGGGTAACATAGAAAATCACGATTGGTTATTATATGAAAATTTAGCTTACGATAAGGGATATGATGCTGTTTGCGGTGTTGATGAAGCCGGCAGAGGTCCTCTTGCCGGACCTGTGTGTGCCGCTGCGGTTATTCTCCCAAAAGGAATTATTCTTGAGGGAGTAAACGACTCAAAAAAGCTCACTGAAAAGAAAAGAGAGGCTTTGTTTGACTATGTAAAAGAGAGCGCAATCAGCTATTCTATTGCATTTGCAACGGTAGAAGAAATCGAAGGTATGAATATACTCAATGCCACTATGCTTGCTATGAAAAGGGCGGTGGAAGGACTTGATATTCCCGCTGATTTTGCATACATAGACGGTAACAGAACACCAGAGCTTTCTATTCCTTCTCAGTATATAATCAAGGGTGATGCTCTTTCTATGTCCGTTGCTGCCGCCTCTATTCTTGCAAAGGTTTCCCGAGACAGACTCATGCTTCAGTACGCAAAGGAATATCCTCAGTATCACTTTGAAAAGCATAAAGGCTACGGAACCAAGGTTCATACAGAAGCTCTGCGTGAATTTGGACCATCTCCAATACACAGAATGAGCTTCCTTGGTAAGATTTTAGGCTGATTATGAAAGATCTTAATACTATTGAAAAAGGCAAAATCGGAGAAGCATATACAGTAAAACATCTCCGAAAGAAAAGATATAAAATCCTTGAAAAGAATATGCGTAATTCTTACGCCGAAATTGACATTATCGCATCAAACAAAGAGTATATTGTTTTTGTTGAGGTTAAATCAAGAAGCACAGAAAACGAAATAAGACCTTCTTATGCTGTTGACCTAAAGAAACAAAAAAGAATTATGGCAGCAGCACACGGATACATTAAGGAACATTCAATAAAAAAACAGCCTCGTTTTGATGTTGCCGAAGTATATCTTGATAAGAACACATCTAAACCATACAAAATTAACTATATAGAAAACGCATATATCCAAGGGGGCAGTTATGCGGTTTTTTGACCTGCACTCAGACACTTTATACAAAGCACATAACATCAATAAACATCTTGATTCCGATTGTTTTCATTTTTCAAAGAAACAGTCGGAATTGCTGTTTGAGGACTTTAGACAATGTCTGGCGATATGGATACCTGATGACCTGCCTGATATTTCCGCAAGGGAATTATTCGATGCTTGTTTAAGAAAATTCAATTCAGAAGTATCACCAGATGATAAAAAACATTATATCTTGACGTTAGAAAATGCAAAGATCATTGAAAAAGACCTAAACTACATTTATCATTTAAAAGAATCAGGCATACGTATCATAACACTTACATGGAATGCAGAAAACTGTATTGGAGGTGGCGCTGATACAAAGGGAATAGGGCTTACAGATTTTGGAAAAGAAGCGCTGAAGGTTATTGAAGATAATAACATAATCGTTGATATTTCCCATGCGTCAGATACGCTGTTCTATGATGTACTTTCAAACACCTCAAAACCTATAGTGGCCACACATTCAAATGCAAGATCATTATGCTGTCACAGACGTAATCTTACCGATGAACAATTTATAGAAATCGTGAAGAGAAAGGGGCTTGTAGGACTTAATTTCTGCGAGTTTTTTCTTAATAATGAACCTTCTGATGCAAGTGCTTTGGATGTGCTTCGTCATGCATATCATTTTCTCTCTCTTGGAGGCGAAGATGTTTTGGCCATTGGCACAGATTTTGACGGAGCAGATGTCCCTCGAGACCTTATGGGAACAAAACACATTCCATATCTTTATGAAACCTTCATAAAAGGTGGATTTAATCAGCAAATTGTACAAAAAATCATGTACGATAATGCACATAATTTCTGTATGAATTTTTGACTTTTCAAGGAAAATAGTGTAAAATAATAGAATATTCCTAATGAAAGGATTTCAGGTGATATTATGTTCTATACAAGTACACAGAACAAGAATGAATCTGTCTCTTCAGCACAGGCAATAGCTCAGGGTATTTCCAAGGAAGGCGGACTTTTTGTCCCCACTGAATTCCCCAAATATGATGGAGTTACCTTCGAGGCACTTCTTAAGCTTGACTACAGAGAGAGAGCAAAGAAGATTCTCTCAGATTATCTTACAGACTTCACTCAGGAAGAAATTTCTGACTGCGTTGAGAGGGCTTATACCTCTCAGAAGTTCGGCTCTGATAATCCTGCTCCCATTGCTTCCTTCAATCATAACGGAGCAGAGCTTAATCTCCTTGAACTCTGGCACGGTCCTACCTGTGCATTCAAAGATATGGCTCTCCAGATTCTTCCTCATCTTCTCACTTGCTCACTTAAAAAGACTGCTGATGGGAAAAAGGCTGTTATTCTTGTTGCTACTTCAGGTGACACAGGTAAGGCAGCTCTTGAGGGCTTCAAGGATGTTGAAAACACAGAGATCATAGTTTTCTATCCCAGCGACGGCGTTAGCCCCATGCAAAAACATCAGATGAATACAACAAGCGGTAACAACGTTAATGTATGTGCTATCAGAGGTAACTTTGACGATGCACAGACAGGTGTTAAGAAGATTTTTACAACCGACGAGGTTATCAAGGCTCTTGAAAACAATAATCTTATGTTCTCCAGTGCAAACTCTATTAACTGGGGCCGACTTCTTCCTCAGATTGTTTATTACATCTCAGCTTACTGCGATATGGTAAACAGCGGCAAAGTTGCTCTTGGTGAAAAAATAAATGTTGTTGTTCCCACAGGTAACTTCGGTAACATCCTCGCAGCTTATTTTGCCTATGAAATGGGAATGCCTGTTGGTAAGCTTATCTGTGCTTCCAACACCAACAATGTACTTACAGATTTCATCAATACAGGTAACTATAATAAAAACAGAGATTTTATCACAACAGTATCTCCTTCAATGGATATCCTTGTTTCAAGCAATCTTGAGCGTCTTCTCTACATTCTCTCAGAGAGAGATGCCGAAAAGACGGCTGAATACATGACAGCTCTTAAGACAAAGGGTGAGTACACAGTTGATGATAGCATTAAGAACGCTGTAAAAGAAATGTTCTATGGTGGTTTCACCAGCGAAGAAGAAACATATAAGACCATCAATGCTCTTTATAACGAATCAGGATATCTCTGTGACACTCACACCGCTGTAGCTGTAAATGTTTACGAGAAATACCTTGAGGAGACAGGAGACAACACTCCTGCCGTAATTGCTTCCACAGCAAGCCCCTATAAATTCTCAAGAGCGGTACTTTCTGCTGTGAAGAACACAGATATTACAGAGGAAGACGAGTTCTCTATTGTTGATACGCTCAGCGAACTCACAAAGACAGAGATACCCGCTCCTCTTGAAGCAACTAGAACTCTCGAGGACAGATTCAGCAAGGTAATTGAATCTGAGGATATGCCTGAGTATGTTCTCGCATCCTTAGGTCTTTAATAATGGCTGTATATGCGATAGCAGATCTTCATCTTTCCCTGGGCACAAATAAGCCAATGGATATCTTCTCAGGATGGACCGATTATGTGAACCGTCTCGAGAAAAACTGGCGAAGACTTATTACCGAAGATGACACGGTTGTTATTGCCGGAGATATCTCATGGGCAATGAAGCTTGAGGAATGTTATGAGGATTTTAAATTTATAAACTCTCTTCCCGGAAAGAAGATTCTCCTTAAGGGGAATCACGATTACTGGTGGGGAACAAAAAAGAAAATGGATGAGTATCTAAAAGAACAAGGCTTTGATACCATCGAGATTCTTTTTAACAATTCTTTCATCCGAGACGGTATCGCAATATGCGGAACCCGAGGTTGGAACTATGAATCTTCTTCTACTGAGGATATACGTATCCTCAGCCGGGAAATCGGCAGACTAAATATGTCTGTTGAGGAAGGAAAGAAAAGTGGCTGTGAGCCTGTTGTTTTTCTGCATTATCCACCTGTTTATGACACTATCGTATGCAGAGAAATAATTGACGCTCTTAAGGCACAAGGTATCAAAAGATGCTACTATGGTCATCTTCACGGAACTAATACTCACAAACACGCCGTTGTAGGGGACTATGAAGGAATTAATCTTAATCTGATTTCATGCGACTACACAGAGTTTTACCCTGTTCCTGTTGCTTGAATATACCAAAAAAACATATTTATGGAGGAAATTAAAATGGCACTTAAAAATTCAGTTCTTAAGGAAACAAACAAGTATGAGCTCGAAATCTCTGTTGATGCAGAGACTTTTGAGGCAGCAGTTCAGAAATCTTATAAGAAGAATATCGGTCAGGTAAGCATTCCCGGCTTCAGAAAGGGCAAGGCTCCCAGACAGATGGTTGAGAAGCTCTACGGCAAGGATGTATTCTATCCCGATGCTATCGAGTTCTGCTATCCCGCTGCTCTTGAGGCTGCAGCAAAGGAAGCAAACCTTCGTATCGTTGGTGTTGAATCCGTTGAGGAAGTAAGCTTTGACGGTGAATTCGTATTCAAGTCAGTTATCATCGTTGAGCCTGAGATGACCATCGAGGGTTACAAGGAGATCGAGGTAAAGGCTAAGGCTGTTCGTGTTACTGAGAAGATGATCTCTGAGGAAATCGACAAGATCCGTGACAGAAACAGCAGAATGATCACTGTTGAGGACAGAGCCGCTGCTGATGGTGATACAGCAGTTATCGACTTCGAGGGCTTCCTTAACGATGTTGCTTTTGAGGGTGGCAAGGCTGAGAACTACAATCTGGCTCTTGGCAGCGGTTCCTTCATTCCCGGCTTTGAAGAGCAGATCATCGGCCACAATGCAGGTGAGGAGTTCACTATCACAGTAAAATTCCCTGAGGATTATCAGGCGGAAGAGCTCAAGGGTCAGGACGCACAGTTTAAGATCAAGCTCCACGAGATCAAGACAAAAGAGCTTCCTGAGCTTGACGATGAGTTCGTAAAGGATATCAGCGACAAGGAAACCGTTGAGGATTATAAGAAGGAAGTTAAGGAGACTATCTCCAAGAGACTTAAGGACGAGAGAGAGAACGACATCAGCAAGCAGATCTCCGATAAGCTCATCGAGCTTGTACAGGGTGAGATTCCCGAGCAGATGTTCGATAACGAAGTTAACGCAATGATCCGTGACTTTGATGCTCGTCTCCGTTCACAGGGCATGGATATGAACACATACCTCGGCTATATGGGTATGGACGTTAACGGTCTTAAAAATATGTACCGTAAAGAGGCAGAGACAAGAGTTAAGCTTCGTCTCGCTCTCAAGGCTGTAGCAAAGGCTGAAGCTATCACTGTAACAGACGATGAGATTGAGGCAGAGTTTACAAAGCTTGCTGAGACCTACGGTGTAGATGTTGAGCGTGTTAAGCTTCTTGTTGACGCTGAGGATCAGAGAGATGATATCGCTGTTCAGCGTGCAATGGATATCGTTAAAAAGGCTGCAGCTGTTAAATAAGTGAATAAGATTCCTTCAAATTGTTAAGTATTATTCTGAAAGGATGATTTTACATGAGTTTAGTACCTTATGTTGTTGAACAGACAAGCAGAGGAGAAAGATCCTACGATATTTTCTCCAGACTTCTTAATGACAGAATTATTATCCTCAATGAGGAGGTCAATTCTGTATCTGCAGGTCTTGTAGTTGCTCAGCTTCTTTATCTTGAGGGTCAGGATCCCTCAAAGGATATCAGTCTTTATATCAACAGCCCCGGCGGATCCGTTACAGACGGCTTCGCTATCTATGATACCATGCAGTACATCAAGTGTGATGTTTCAACTATCTGTATGGGTATGGCTGCTTCCATGGGAGCTTTCCTCCTTGCAGCAGGTACTCCCGGCAAGAGATATGCACTTCCCAACAGTGACATTATGATCCATCAGCCCAGCGGCGGTGCTCAGGGTCAGGCAACCGATATAGAGATTCATGCTAAGCACATTCTTCACACTAAGAAAAAGCTTAACGAGATTCTTGCAAAAAACACAGGTCAGCCTCTTGATGTTATTGTAAGAGATACTGAGAGAGACAATTTCATGACTGCTCAGCAGGCTATGGAATATGGTCTCATTGATAAAGTCCTCGATAAGAGATAAAGGGGAAACTGATGTCAAACAACAAAGACAAGAACAATGATGTTTGCTGCTCCTTCTGCGGAAAGCCGCAGGGAGCAGTAGGCAAGCTTATTGCCGGAAACGGCGTTTATATTTGTGACAACTGCGTTGAGCTTTGCATGTCAATTATTGACGAAAGCGATTTTGATGTTCCTGCACCTATTGCAGAAACTATTGACGCTTCCAAACTTCTCAAGCCTCATGAAATCAAGGAAATCCTTGATGAATATGTTATAGGCCAGGAGAAAGCAAAGATTACACTCAGCGTTGCTGTTTATAATCACTACAAGAGAGTCTTCAATGAAGACAACGATATCGAGTTTGCAAAGAGTAACGTCCTTCTTTTGGGCCCCACAGGTGTAGGTAAGACCTTACTTGCACAAACTCTTGCAAAGGCTCTTGATGTTCCTTTTGCCATCGCTGATGCCACAACTCTTACAGAGGCAGGATATGTAGGTGAGGATGTTGAAAACATTCTTTTAAAGCTTATCCAGGCAGCTGACTATGACATCGAGAAAGCACAGACAGGTATTATCTATATTGATGAAATCGATAAAATATCCAGAAAATCCGAGAATCCCTCCATCACACGTGATGTAAGCGGCGAAGGTGTTCAGCAGGCACTTCTTAAGATGATCGAAGGCACTGTTGCTAATGTTCCTCCTCAGGGCGGAAGAAAGCATCCTCAGCAGGAGTTTATATCTATAGATACAAAGAATATTCTTTTCATCTGTGGCGGTGCTTTTGATGGGCTTGAGAAAGTAGTTGAGAAAAGAATCGACTCTTCATCCATCGGTTTTGGTGCCAATGTCATTGACAAAAAGAAACTCAACGAAACTTTCTGGATGGAAAAGGTTGTATCCCACGACCTTGTTAAATTCGGTCTCATTCCTGAGCTTGTAGGACGACTTCCTGTAATTACAGCTCTTTCCGGACTTGATGAAGATGCACTTGTACAGATTCTCACAAAACCCAAGAATTCACTTATTAAACAGTACACAAAGCTCTTTGCCTTTGATAATGTTATTCTTGAGTTTGAGGAAGAGGCACTCAAAGCGATAGCTCAGAAAGCGCTTAAGCATCAGACAGGCGCCAGAGGTCTTCGTTCAATACTTGAAGAAAATCTGACACAGCTTATGTTCGATGTTCCAAAAGATACAAAAATCTCAAAGGTGACTATCACCGCTGATGTAATCGAAAGCGGTGCAGAACCTGTAATCACACGTAAATCAAGCAAGAAGAAGACAGATACTGCTTCAGCCTGATTTATTTATTAATCCGAGGGTCATATGATTGAAAACAAATCTCTAATCAGCAATATTCCTGTTTTGCCCCTTCGAGGTGTCGTTATCTTTCCCAAGACAATGATCCACCTCGATGTTGGCAGAAAGAAATCAATCAATGCAATAAATCACGCTATGAATAACGATGGGCTTATCTTTGCTTCTTCGCAGATAGATCCTTCTGAAAGCAATCCCGAAGTCAACGATCTTTATCAGATCGGAGTTATCGGCAGGGTAGTTCAGGTTATTAAGCAGCCTGAAAACACTGTAAGAGTTGTTATTGAAGGTCTTTACAGAGCCAGCCTTCAATTCGTAGTGGAAAACAGACATTTCTTGTCTGCTGATGTCTCCAAGATTCGTGAGACTCACTGTTCAGATGAGAATACTGATGCTGCTTTGCAGCGTTCAATGAAAGCTGTATTTGAAAAGTATGTACAGCTCAGCTCAAAGCTTCCTTCGGATATTATGTTTAAGGTAGGGCTCTCCACCAACACAGGAGAGCTTTGCGACTATCTTGCAAGTAATCTTCTGCTTGACTACAGAAGCAAACAGACTATTCTGGAGATAGCTTCTGTTAAGAAGCGGTCTGAAAAGCTCATTGATACTCTAAACAACGAGCTTGAAATACTTGAGATTGAAAAAGTTATCAGTGAAAAAACAAAGGCAAGCCTTGATCGCACTCAGAAGGAGATTTATCTCAGAGAAGAAATGCGAGCAATTCAGGAAGAATTAGGCGATGACTTTTCTCCTGAATTTGAGGCAGATAATCTCAAGGATCAGATCAAGAAGCTTAGTCTCAGTGAGGATATCGAGAACACTCTCCTTAAAGAGTGCATAAAACTTGAGCGTATGCCCTACGGCAGTCAGGAAGCATCAGTTATCAGAACTTACCTTGATACCTGTCTCGAGCTTCCCTGGCACAAATTCACCAAGGAAAACATTGACCTCGTAAAGGTTAAGACTGCCCTTGATAAGAACCACTACGGTCTTCAGAAAGTTAAAGAGAGAATCATCGAATCTCTTGCAGTCAGAAAGCTTAATCCCGATTCTAAAGGAAACATCATCTGTCTTGTCGGACCTCCCGGAGTTGGTAAAACCTCTATCGCTATGTCCGTTGCCAAGGATATCAACAGAAACCCTGTTAGGATCTCTCTCGGCGGTGTTAAAGATGAAGCGGAGATAAGAGGACACAGAAGAACCTATATTGGTTCTATGCCCGGCAGAATAATGGCAGGTATTAAAAAAGCAGGAAGTATGAATCCGCTTCTTGTGCTTGATGAAATAGACAAGCTTTCAAATGACTATAAGGGAGATCCAACCTCTGCTCTTTTAGAAGTACTCGATACAGAACAAAACTCAACCTTTGTTGACCATTATCTGGATATTCCTTTTGACCTTTCCAATGTGATGTTCATAACAACTGCTAACGATCTGAGTGCTATTTCCGCACCCCTTCGAGACAGAATGGATGTTATTGAGCTTTCAAGCTACACAAGAGAGGAAAAGTTCCAGATAGCTAAAAAGCATCTTATTAAAAAGCAGCTTAAGAACAATGGCTTAAGCAGTAAGAATTTCAGATTAACAGATTCAGCAGTTTACGCCCTTATCGACAGATACACAAGAGAAGCAGGTGTGCGTTCTCTTGAGAGAGTTATTTCAAAGCTTATGCGTAAAGCGGCTGTTCAGATAATCAATGAAAATGCTAACGTTAAGATATCTGCAAATGACCTTCAGGAATACCTTGGAGTTCCCAAGTATTCTGAGGATTTTTATTCCAAAAAGAATCAGGTTGGCGTTGTAAACGGCCTTGCATGGACTTCAGTAGGAGGAGAAATCCTTCCTATAGAAGTTGCTGTAATGCCCGGAAGCGGTAAAATTGAGCTTACAGGCTCCTTGGGAGACGTAATGCAGGAATCAGCAAAAGCCGCCATAACTTGCACACGTTCAAACTTTGACAAGTATTCTATCGAAGAAGATTTCTATAAAACCAAAGATATACATATTCATGCACCTGAAGGCGCCGTACCAAAAGATGGTCCCTCAGCTGGTATCACAATGGCAACAGCTATTTGTTCAGCACTTAACGGCTACTCTGTAAGACACGATATTGCCATGACAGGTGAGATAACACTAAGAGGTAATGTTTTACCAATAGGTGGACTTAAAGAGAAAGCTATAGCAGCATATAAATCAGGTATCAGAACTGTTATTATCCCTTCTGCAAATTTGCCTGATGTAACAGAAATTGATCCCATTGTGCGTGCTAATGTAAACTTTATACCCGTCAGCACAATTCACGAGGTGCTGAAAATTGCTCTTGTAAACGGGGAAGAGGTAAAAGAAGTAAAAACCTCTGCCACAAAATCAAGACAACCTATAAAACAAAGAAAAGTCGGTAACAGGAGTTGATTATATGGATACCAATAATGTGAAGTTTGAACTTTCATGCGGACTGTCCTCTCAGCTTCCTGAATCAGATCTTCCTGAAGTAGTATTTTCAGGAAGATCAAATGTGGGTAAATCATCACTTATCAATAAACTCACAAACCGCAAGAATCTTGCCAGGGTCAGTGCTACTCCCGGCAAGACCGCAACTATAAATTTCTTTTCATTAAAAGAATTTATGCTAGTTGATCTGCCCGGATATGGATATGCAAAGGTATCTGATGCTGAAAAGCAGCGCTGGGCAGAGCTTGTAGAAGGTTATTTTGGTGATGACCGCAAGTTTGCTCTTGTTATTCAGATTTGCGATATCCGCCACAAACCTACGGCGGATGATATACAAATGATAAATTATCTGTCTGAGCTTCAGTTTCCTTTTATCGTGGTCCTTACAAAAAAGGACAAGCTTAATAAGACAGAGCTAAAAAATCAGATTTCTTACTACGAGGAATTTCTGAGCGAATATGGTGTCAGATGCTTTCCTTTCTCAGCTCTTAAGGGTGATGGCACAGAGGACATCAGAAATATTATAGATACTTATTTACAGGAATGGGGGAATCCGTAATGCTGAATCCCGGACAGGAAATCAGAGAAAACGGACATCTTTACATCGGAGGCTGTGACACTCACTCACTCAGAGAAGAGTACGGCACACCTCTTTATGTAATGAACGAAAATGTAATCAGAGATAATCTCAGAGCCTACAGAGAAGCTTTCGATAAGTTTTACGGCGGCAAAGGCAGAGCTTACTATGCAAGTAAAGCTTTCTGCTGTTTGGAAATGTGTCGTATAGTTAAATCCGAGGGTTTGGGACTTGATGTTGTATCCGGCGGCGAGCTTTATACAGCAATGAAGGCAGGGTTTCCTGCTGAGATCATCAACTTCCACGGCAACAATAAAACCCACGAGGAGATCAAATCTGCTGTAGAGTATGGCGTAGGAAAAATCATCGTCGATAATCTTACAGAGCTTGAGCTTATCAATAAGGTTGCAGGTGAACTTGGCAAGGTTCAGAGCATCTCTATGAGAATCAAGCCCGGAGTTGAAGCTCACACCCACGATTACATAAAAACAGGTCAGATAGACTCGAAGTTTGGTTTTGCTATCGAAAATGGCGAGGCCATGCAGGCTGTTAAAGAGACACTCAGCTATTCTAACCTTTGTCTTGAGGGTATTCATTGCCATATCGGCTCTCAGATATTTGAGCTTCAGCCCTTTGAAGATGCTGCAATGATTATGATTGAATTTACAGCAAAGATTATGAGTGAAACCTCCATTGTAATTAAAGAAGTAAACTTGGGCGGTGGTTTCGGTATCAAATATACAGATTCAGACTCTCCCAAGAGATTTGAAGAATATATTGAAGCTGTAAGCAAGGGTATCAAAAACAAGTCAGCAGAGCTTGGAATCGAGGTTCCCTTTGTATCTGTTGAACCCGGTCGATCTGTTGTAGGTGAGGCTGGTACAACTCTTTATACAGTAGGCGGAGTAAAAAATATTCCGAATGTAAGAACCTACGTTTCCATTGATGGCGGTATGACAGATAACATCAGATACGCTCTCTATAAGTCTGAGTACACTGTTCTCAATGCTACTAAGGCTAATGGGGAAAAGGTTATGACTGCAACTATTGCAGGTAAGTGCTGTGAAAGCGGCGACCTTATTCAGGAGAATGTTGAGCTTTCAGACACCAAGGTAGGGGATATGATCGCTGTTCTTTCCACAGGTGCATACAACTACTCAATGGCTTCAAATTATAACAGAATTCCCAGACCTGCTGTTGTTATGGTAAAGGATGGTAAGTCCAGAATCATAATCAAGAGAGAGTCTTACGATGACATAATTAGAAACGATATTTGATATTATTGATTCTCTTTAATGTATTATGATATCATCCAACAAAAAAATTAGGGGGTGTCGATATGTCAAAGAAGCCATTGGTTTCAGTGATAACTTATTGTTATAATGGTGAGAGTTATATTTCTAATTATTTCGAAGGAATACTGAGCCAAACATATACAAACGTAGAATTGATCTTTATTGACAATGGCTCAGAAGATAATACCTACGATATTGCAGATAGTTTCAGAGAAAGACTTGCTAAAAAAGGAATTATATATAAGCTTATCAGAAAAGAAAAAAACAACCCTAGAACATTACAAGTAAAGCTTGATGCCATTTCTATGATGAATGGTGAGTATTTCTTTGGCTGCGACAGTGACGATATCATATATCCTCAGTATATAGAACGAATGGTATCGTACCTTGAGAAAAACCCTAACAAAGGTATTGTTTTCTGCAAACTTAATGCAGTAAACGAATATGGTGTGCACATTAATGTATATGGATCAGAAAAACAAACACGCCCCTATGAAGGATTTGAGAATCTTATTCAATGCAAAAAATCAGTTTTTCCTCCACATTCATATATGATGAGCAAAAAGTGGTTTGATAAAATCAACCCTGAGCACAAGTTTTATATTTCGGATATAGGGGAGAACTATCAGCTACAAATTCCTTTTCTTTATTATAATCTCCAAGGGTATATTGATGATATTCTTGCTCAATACACTGTGAGAGCAAAGAGTGTTTCACATGATATGGATATCCACAAAAAACTCAAGTTTTTAGATCAGCAGGAAACTATAATCGCTGAAACTCTCAAGTTACTCGGAAATGATGTGTATGAAAAATATAACCACCTTAATCATAAAAGAGTATGCAGAGATAAATTTTATTTATCATGTGCAACTCTTGATAAAAATCTGATTTTTAAATGTTACAGCAACCTAAAAAAGGAAGGCTTATCAACATTTAAATCACAGATATTTTACATCGTACATACAAACAAGTTCTTATATAAAATTTATAGTTTGTTTCGCTAAAAAAAGCACTCTTTTGAGTGCTTTTTCTTTTTATTCATCGTTCATATTTTGTTTAATCATATCAATTATCTCTGCAATACCTTTATCAAAACTGATTTTAGGAATAAATCCTGTATCTTCTTTCAACTCTGTTAGATCAACACAGGAGCTGGGAATAATTCCGTCTTTATAAGGAATATCTCCCACTCCAAGCACAGCTTCAGGATTAATAATATCACGGATTTTATAAATATATTCATAAAGGGACCAATTATCTCCGTGTCCAACGGTATAAAAAGCTTTGTTCTTTCCCTTATGCGAAATTAAATACAGGGCTTCAGTTACATCATCTATGTGTACATAATCCCACAACTGCTCCAGTTTTGTGAATTTAGGGACATTATGATTTAATAGAGATGAAATTGTATAATAAATAATATTACTATCCATTCTGTCAGGGGCATAAATACCAGTAATAACTACATAAATGAAAGACATTTTCAACTCATTACATAGCGCTGAGCATAAGTAGCGTACTGCAATTTTTGAAGCCCCATAAGAATTAATAGGCGATGGTTTTGAATTACCATTGATTGGACCATTGCAATATGCATATTCGTTTGTTGACCCTGGTAATATAAATCTCTGAGCTTTGAGATAAGCAGCAAGTTTTACTGCATTAAGACTGAGATTAACATTTTTCATCTGATATTCTAAATTATCCCGCTTTTCGGGTGCAACACCATCCCATGCGAGATGGATGAAGGCGATAGGAGCAGTAGGGATACTACTAAATACATCTGTATCGAGATCGTTAAGATCTGCTTCAATTATATGAACATTTTTTAAACCATTCAGCTTTTTAATGTTTAAAGAGTTCTTAATAACAACGGCATATACATCCACATTACAGTCAACAAATTTTTTTGCTAAATGAGTACCGATAAAACCATCGGCTCCTGTAACAACAACATGTTCACTCATAATATATCCTCCAAAGTATATTATTATTAATTATGAAACTGGGATAAAGGATTTGCCTTAGCAGCTTCTTCCTTTTGCTTTATTGCAAGGTGAGTATAAATCTGAGTTGTTCCTATATTTTCGTGTCCGAGAATCTCTTTAAGCACAAGGAGATCAACATTGCCATGCTGGTACATAAGAGTTGCTGCTGTGTGTCTGAGCTTATGACAACTGTATCCCTGAGAGCTGAGACCAATTTTTTCTATGTACTTATACACAAGCTTCTGAACAGTATTTGCGCTCATTCTCTGCATCTGGTTACTGATAAAAAGGGCATTTCTATCTTTTAATCCATCATTGGGCCTTACCTTAAGATAGGCGTTTATAGCGGCGATACAAGCCTCATTCAAAAACAAAAGGCGTTCTTTGTTACCTTTTCCAAGAACCCTTACTGTATTATCAGGACGAATATCAGTAACATTGAGACCTACAAGCTCTGAAAGACGCATACCGCAATTAAGAAACAATGTAATAATACAAAAGTCACGCTCTTTATGTTTACCGTCAACCGCCCTCAGAAGTTCGATACTTTGTTCGAGAGTAAGATATTTTGCAACACTTCGTTTTTGTTTCGGTGATTCAAGCTCTTTAAGAGGATTATCCTCAAGCAAATGCTTTTTAAGACAGATGTACTTAAAAAAACCTCTCAGGGAAGAGGTCTTACGAAGTCGGGTAGAACTGTTATTACCACGATCTGTTTTGGTATAGGACAAGAATTCGTTGACATCTGAAATAGTAATTGTTTTGATAAGTTCAAGATCAACATCATCAACCTTAATATCCGTAAACTCAATATCAGAAGGTACAAGTCCACGTCGATGCTTAATAAATCTGAAGAAGGTTCTCAGGTCAATGAAATATTCTGAAACGGTTTTAGGAGATTTTTCTTTAAATGTTTCAAGATAGAAAAGATAATCCTTAACTATAGGGGAAGCTTCTTTTCTGAAATCAACCGCCATAAACAGAACTCCTTTTATAATAGAATAAAGTGTATATTTTAATCTGTAACGATTATAACACAATTATATCAAAAAAGATAGGGGTGTAATTTCTTATATAGAAAATTCAACAAAATGAATATTTTGTTGAATTTAGGGGAGGGTTTTTCAATGGTATTTTATTACAGATAGTATATATTACTATCTGTAATATTTGAATAAAACCTCTCTTTTTATCAGTTGTAATCTGTATTTGTCAAAACTCTATATCAAATCAGATTTTGTAATAACAAAGCATAACATAATATATAAAGTCATATATAAAAACATTCTTTGTTTTTATCTTTATAATATCTCTTTTTCTCTCAGTTTTTTACAGCAATAACTTACATCGTTTTTATTATTTCTGTGATATATTAAATATGTCCTTAGAGACATAAATCAATATGTTCATTCAGACATAAACTGTTTTGAGGTTATATTATGGCAAAATTCAGTTATTGCTTAAAGCTTAAAGAATTGAGACAATTGAATTCCTATAGCCAGGCTGATATTGCATTAATACTTGGTATCAGACAAGAACAATATTCGAAATACGAATCAGGTATCAGAGAACTCCCCATACATTTACTTATTAGAATATGCAAAATCTACAAGGTCTCTTCTGACTATATTTTAGATCTATAGCCCATTGTACATATGTTCGAATTGTTCGAAATAAAAAGGGGGCCTTTACAAGCTTAACTCTCGCTTGCAAAAGCCCTGCAAAATTATCTCTATTCTATTGTAGAGTTACAAATCCGCCAACATCGTGAAGCAATTCATCAGTTAAGCATTCAAATGTAAAGCCTTTAAGCTCTATGCAGTCAGCGATTTCTTTAATATCAGGATGCTTACATATATCTCCAAAGAAATAAACCTTATCCCCTATTACTCCGCTTGCACCGCCTATAAATCCATAATCTGCACCTTCAAGCAATATATGTCCCGAGGATATTCTAAGAGCATCAATCTTATTTTCGGTTGCAGCTTTATAAACACTCGGGTCAGCAGTAATTATTGCTTTATCACCAAGCGCAAGTGTTGAGCATTTTGTATAGCCCTGATTGACATTAATTATTTCTATGCCTCTTTCATTGCAATAATCCGACACATCAGCATCCAGCGCAGATGCTTTGCAAAAAATCTTTCTGCCGAAAACCAATGCATTGAGGCTTACATTATCAGGATACTTCATACTAGGATTACTGCAAAGAGTTATCTGATCCACATACTTAGATATGCCATCTGAAATCTCTGAACATACCTTTGGAATATAGGCGTTGTTGTCAACAATTAGACATTGCATATCTGCGTGATATTGCTCATTATCATATAAACCGCTCTGAGGCACCGTGAAAACTACATCTATACCACGGCTTTTCAGAGCTTCAATAAGTTTGCTGTCCGTCGGCGAAATCAGTACACAGTGTTTCATATCAACACAAAGCCTCAAAGGCTTCACGAACATTTCTGACACCTATCAACTCCACACCTTGAGGAGCTTTGACTCTGCTAAGGTTATGATAAGGAAGAACAATTCGTGAAAATCCCAACCTTGAAGCTTCATTTATACGCTCCTGTGCGTGAGAGACACTTCTGATTTCGCCGGCTAATCCTATTTCACCGAAAGCTATCGCATCATCTGAGACGGGCATATCTTTTAGACTTGAAACAAGAGCCATAGCCACAGCAAGATCGGTTGCGGGCTCGTCCAGTCTGAGACCGCCAATGATGTTGACATAAATGTCCGAATTTGAAAAATAGTATCCAGCACGCTTTTCAAGAACAGCAACTATCAGTGCCATGCGGCTGTAATCAAATCCAGTTGCCATTCTTCTGGGATTACCGAAAGCCGTAGCCGATGCCAGACCCTGAACCTCTGCAAGAATCGGTCTTGAGCCTTCCATAGTACAAGCAACACAAGTTCCCGATACATTTTTAGGTCTGCCTGAAAGAAGCATCATAGAGGGATTCTCAACAACCTCAAGACCTTCCTCGGTCATCTGAAAGACACCAATTTCATTGGTAGAGCCAAAACGATTCTTTACTGCACGAAGGATTCTGTAGGACATCTGCTTATCTCCTTCAAAATAAAGCACAGCATCTACAATATGTTCAAGCACCTTGGGGCCTGCAATAGACCCCTCTTTGTTCACATGACCTACTACGAACATTGGTATATCGAGGCCCTTAGCAACTCTCATAAGGAAATTAGTGCATTCTCTTACCTGAGTAACGCTTCCGGGAGACGAGCTGAGTTCTGCAATAGACATGGTCTGAATCGAGTCGATCATAACCATATCCGGTTTATCTGTTTTGATAACCTCTGCAATAACCTGGACATCAGTCTCAGTAAGTACTAAAAGATTATCACTCTCTGCATCAAGTCTCGCTGCACGAAGCTTAAGCTGTCTCTTTGATTCCTCACCTGATACATAAAGAATTTTGAGATCCTTTGTAAGCTTTTTGCATATCTGAAGAAGGATTGTGGACTTTCCGATACCGGGGTCACCGCCAAGAAGAATAAGGCTCCCCTTTACTATACCGCCGCCAAGAACTCTGTCAAGCTCAGATATCTCAGTAATATATCTGTGTTCATCCTTTGTGGAGATCTCAGTTATACTCTGAGGTTTAGTATAAACAGAAGACTTTTTCAGAACAGATGCAGTTGAGATATCATTCTTATTCACTATTTCCTCATTCATAGTGTTCCACTGATTGCAAGAGGGACACTTTCCATACCATTTAGGAGATTCATATCCACACTCACTGCAGATATAAACACTTTTAATTTTTCCTGCCAATTTGATCACTTCCATTACTTTAAATTATTATAGCAATACTCAATTATTCCGAGATGAACAGCAAAAGCTATATTTTTTCTATATAACTCAGTTGCAAGAAGGGCGCTTTCTTTATCGTTAGATAAGAATCCACATTCTATTAAGATGCAGGGAGTTTTTGCATTATCTAAAATATAAATGGAACCTGTAGAGGGCTTTATACTTCTTATGTTATCAGGCTGTAAAAGCGACACAAATGAGTTCCTGACAGATTCAGCCAAAGCAACACTAAGTTCATTATTAGGCGAATAAAAGACCTGAGCACCGGAGTATTTACTTTCTGAAAACATGTTCTGATGAATGCTTACATAAATAGAATCATCATCCCGATTACATATATTAAGTCTGTTATGTGTATCTGAAACTTTCTTTTCTCTCAACGTATTTGCAGATTCGTCATAAATCTGCTTATCATCTTCACGAATCATCAAAACATCAAATCCCGCAGTTATGAGAAAATCACGAAGGCAGAGAGCTATAGCCAAATTTACGTCCTTCTCAAGAAGTCCTGATACCGACTGTGCTCCCCCATCTTCACCTCCATGGCCCGCATCGACTATTACCGTGGGATAATCCATCACGCTTTCCTCATAAACAGCCAAAACAGAAACCTTAGACGTTGTATTAAAAGAAAGAAATAATATCAGTACCGAAATAACGGCACATATGCAAGGAAGAGAATGCTTCTTAAGATATTTCATATAATCACCTGTAAATTATATGAATCTACCCATATATTTATCAGTATTATAACACAATGTTATAGATTTGAAAAGCAAATACTTTCACAAAGAACAATGCGTATCATATTATGAAGTATATACCTTCAAGAGGTGACTTCATTGGTACTTCCGCTGAGCGAAATAGAAACTGAATCAACAGCGATAATAAGAGAAATCAGAAACACACCCCTTGCTTTGAGACTTTACGAGTTGGGGTTTACTATCGGAACTGAAATAAAAGCCCTCTTTAAAAGCAGAAAAGAAAACTGTACGGCATATCTCATAAAAGGAACTGTAATAGCACTAAGACAAGAGGACGCAAGGAATATAAATGTACTAATCTGAAAGAGTCTTTTATTATGACAGCAAAGAATAGTATATCGAAATCTGATAATTTCAACTACACGGTTGCTCTTGCAGGAAATCCGAATGTAGGTAAGAGTTCAATATTCAATAATCTGACGGGACTAAATCAGCACACAGGAAACTGGGCAGGAAAAACCGTAGAAATCTGTGAGGGTCAATACGAACACAATAATTCTATATATAGGATAATTGACCTTCCGGGAACATATTCACTATTTCATAATTCTTATGAAGAACAAATTACAGACGATTTCATTTTATCAGAAAACTATAACTGCATAGTAATAGTGACCGACTCAACCAGTCTCGAGAGAAATCTTCTACTTACTATACAGATTCTTTCAAAAACCTCAAAAGCTGTACTTTGCCTTAATATGAATGATGACGCCCAAAAAAAAGGCATTGAAATCGACACAGATGAGCTGTCACTTGAATTGGGAATCCCTGTTATCAAGACAAGTTCTCATGACAAATCTGCTCTCCGCCATCTTAAAGAGACGATTCACAGCACCATAGAAGGTAAAACAAAAACTTTTACACAGAAACGATTTGAAAAGATCTCAGAAATAAACTCTCCGGAGGAGTCTGTTCTTAAAATATCAGCTTTATCAAAGGAAATTAACGAGAGAGTTTCACGCAGAATCGGAATTGCATATTCAAAGAAAGACAAAAAGCTTGATTATCTTTTTACAAGTAAGCTCACGGGCATACCTATAATGCTTCTGATTTTTGGTATAATTTTCTGGGTAACCGCAGTTGGTGCAAATTATCCTTCCAAATGGTTCAGTTCAGTATTATTCATTATAAAAGACCACCTGCATTTCTGTTTAGAAAATATCAGCCTTCCTGCTGTTTTAGTCAGCCTTTTACTCGACGGCATATACACAACTGTTAGTTGGGTGTTATCCGTCATGTTACCGCCTGCAATGATATTCTTCCCTTTATTCGCTATTCTGGAAGATCTTGGATATTTACCAAGAGCAGTTTTTGTTCTTGACAACATATTCCGAAAAGCAGGCTCTACAGGTAAGCAAGCACTGACAATGGCTCTCGGATTCGGATGTAACGCGTGCGGCGTTACAGGCTGCAGAATTATGAGTACCAAAAAAGAAAAACTTCTTGCAAGCATAACAAACGCCTTCATTCCTTGTAACGGAAGACTTCCTACCCTGATTGCTTTAATTAGTATTTTTCTGTCATACCATTTCAGAGGGGCTGTTTCATCTCTACTCACAGCATTAACACTTCTCGGAATACTTACTTTCTGTGTCCTGATTACTTTGATAGTTACAAGTCTTGCAAGCAAGCTCATAAAAGACGGCGAAAAGCCTTCGCTTATACTTGAAATGCCTCCGATTAGAAAGCCTCAGATAATAAGATGTGTTATTTCGTCCCTTAAAGATAAAGTATTGTATGTAGTCTCTCGGGCTTTATTGGTATCAGCACCCTGCGGAGCATTAATTTGGTTTTTAAGTAATATAACCTTAAGCGGTATGCCTATCTTAAACCACATGACCAACTCACTCAGCAGCATAGCTAATATATTCGGCATTGACGGAGTAATTCTGACGGCATTAATTCTGAGCTTTCCTGCCAATGAGCTGTTTATACCCATAATGCTTATGGCATATCTCTCAAAAGGTATCCTTACAGACTACGGAGAATTATCAGAGCTTGCACTGGTTCTTAGCAATAACGGCTGGACTGTGATAACTGCGATATGCGTTATGACCCTTTGTATATTCCACTATCCTTGCTCAACAACTTGTTTTGTGATTAAAAAAGAAACTCGTAGCACAAAGACACTTATCGCATCAATTATAATTCCGACAGTCGTGGGTTTATTATTGAGTTTTATAATCAATAATACTGCTCTTATTTTCAGTCGTTTTTAAGGTTTAGAAAATTTACGTCTGAGATTTTCAAGTGCTTTTTTCTCTATTCTTGAGATATAAGAACGTGATATTTTCATCTTCTGAGCTACCTCTCTCTGTGTCAGAGGATCTCTGCCGTCAAGTCCATACCTCATAATAATAACCTGTCTTTCCCTCTCTGTAAGTTCAGTTTCAAGATATGTTTTGAGTTTTTCAGAGTTAAGCCTTACTTCTACATCCCAGGTGAAGTCATTTTCATCGGTAAGTACATCCATAAGAGTAAGGGGATTTCCATCCTTATCCGTTTCTATGGTATCGCTGAGGGAAACATTCTGGGAAGACTTTCTGCCATTTCTGAAATGCATCAGAATTTCATTCTCAATACATCTTGAAGCATAGCTTGAAAGCTTGATGTTTTTATCGCTGTCAAATGTATTTATAGCCTTTATAAGACCGATGGTTCCAATAGACACGAGATCATCCTGATCTGAGCTTACGGCATAATATTTCTTTATGATATGAGCAACAAGACGCAAATTATGCTCAACAAGTTTATTTCTTGCTTCCATATCACCTAACTTAACTCTTCTGAGGTACTCATCCTCTTCCCTTTTACTCAATGGTTTCGGGAAGGACCCACTTTTACAAACGTGAAGAATAAACGCAAAACAGTACTTTGCAAGGAAAGCTATAATATCAAACAAAAAAATGCACACCCTTCTCTTATGATTATAAAATCATATTCGGGATGTGCATTAATTTTGCGTGTCCTATTTAAAATTAAGTGTTTCTGCCAAACTCTTCAAGTATAAGACCTTTGTTATGGTCAAGAGCCCAGTCAATACTCCATTCACTTGTAAAGAGCAGAAGATGTCTTCCTTTAAGATCCTGTATTCTCTTTGTATCGGACGCAAGATCAAGTGTTTTAGGATCAATATCAGTATTGCCTATCCAACGGATGAACTGGTAAGGAAGAGAAGTCATAATAATATCCACATTGTATTCATTCTCAAGGCGATGTTTAAGAACATCAAACTGAAGAGTGCCTACAACACCTACGATAACCTCTTCCATACCCGCATCAAGCTCCTGAAATATCTGAATAGCGCCTTCCTGAGCTATCTGGGATGTACCCTTAATAAACTGCTTACGCTTCATGGTATCCTTCTGTCTTACAAGAGCAAAGTGCTCGGGAGCAAAGGTGGGAATACCTTTAAACCTTACCTTCTTGCCTACAGCACAAACGGTATCACCGATAGAGAATATACCCGGATCAAATATACCGATTATATCTCCTGCATAAGCCTCTTCGATCATTTCTCGGTCAGAAGCCATCATCTGCTGAGGCTGAGAAAGCTTGATCTTTCTTCCGCCCTGAACATGATATACTTCCATATCTTTTTCAAATCTGCCTGAACAGATACGCATAAATGCAATTCTGTCTCGATGCATCTTATTCATATTAGCCTGAATCTTGAATACAAAAGCTGATAAAGACTCATCGTCAGGCTCTACAATTCCGTCATCTGTCTCTCTCGAGAGAGGAGGAGTTGTGAACTCAAGGAAGCTTCTGAGGAAAGGCTCAACACCAAAGTTGTTGAGAGCAGAGCCAAAGAATACGGGGGTGAGCTTACCCTTTCTTACAAGGTCAAGGTCGAGCTCATCGCCTGCTCCCTCTAAAAGCTCAATATCTGAAAGAAGATCATCGATCATATACTTTCCGACGGTATCAACGATTTCGGGGCTGTCAAGAGGAACTACCTTTTCTTCAACCTCTTTCTGACCATTGTTAGCAGTATAGGAAAGAACACTCTTTGTCTCTCTGTCATATACACCCTTGAAATCTTTACCCGAACCGATAGGCCAGTTTACGGGACAGGTGTTGATTCCCAGAACCTGCTCAATTTCCTCAAGAAGATCAAAGGGATTCTTGGAATCTCTATCCATTTTATTAATAAATGTAATAATGGGAATATTACGCATTACACAGACCTTAAAAAGCTTAATAGTCTGCTTCTCAACACCCTTTGATCCATCGATTACCATTACCGCTGAGTCAGCAGCCATAAGAGTTCTGTATGTATCCTCAGAGAAGTCCTGGTGTCCGGGAGTATCAAGAATATTTACACAATAACCGTCGTACTTAAACTGCATAACAGAAGATGTAACAGAAATACCTCTCTGCTTCTCGATCTCCATCCAGTCAGACACTGCATGCTTTGCTGTACGCTTACCCTTAACGGAACCCGCAAGGTTAATTGCACCTCCGTAAAGAAGTAGTTTTTCGGTAAGAGTGGTCTTACCTGCGTCAGGGTGAGAGATGATGGCAAAGGTTCTTCTTTTTTCAATTTCCTTAGAAAGATTACTCAAAGCTCTATTCTCCAATTCACTATTTATTACGGTTATTAATTATACTTTTTAAAGGGAGTATTGTCAAGAAAAAAGCCATTTAATCCACCTTTGCCGTAGAGAAATCATAATATGACAAAAATTTAACAATTTCCTTGACATTCGATGAATTCTTTGATAATATTTATTTATAAAATAGATCTTTTCTATTTTTCATATACCTTCCAAATTTGAGGCAGAAACTTAACCGTTTCTGCCTCAACCCCTTTTAAATACTAATTGGTGGTGATTCTGTGAATACCTTGGGTATATACATTCATGTTCCATTCTGCCTTAAAAAATGTAATTACTGTGACTTTTTCAGTGTTCCTCAAAGCTCAGCGGCTATGGACAGCTATGTTTCTACAGTTATCAAAAATATATCTTCCTATTCTGATTTTTCAAAAAATAAAGCCGTTGATACCATCTATTTCGGCGGGGGCACTCCAAGCCTTTTGGGTAGCGAAAGAATAATCACCATTCTTAACAGTATCAGATCTCAATTCAATGTAATTGAAGACTGTGAGATCACACTTGAGGCAAATCCTGCAACAACAGATAACGTTGATTTTGAGAAGCTTAAATCAGAGGGTGTAAACAGAATATCCCTTGGTATGCAGAGCATTCATAATAATGAGCTGAAATGCCTCGGAAGATCTCATAAACATGAGGATGTTATTGAAAGCCTCAAGGAAATAAAAAAAGCCGGTATAGATAACATATCTCTTGATGTTATGCTTGGAATCCCCCTTCAGACAAAGGATTCTCTTAGAGAAACCCTTTATTTCTGCTGCAATGAAAACATCCCTCACATCAGCACCTATATGCTCAAAATCGAGAAGGACACTCCTTTTGCTCTGAACAAAGAGGGATATACATTCGCAGATGATGATACGCAGGCAGATCTATATGAGCTCACATCGGACTTTCTCATAAACAAAGGTTACAGACACTATGAGATATCCAATTTCTGTAAAGATGACAGAATCAGCCGTCATAACATGAAATATTGGCAGCTTAAGGACTATCTTGGAATAGGTCCTTCTGCCCACTCTATGGTTAATGAAAAAAGGTTCTATTACCCCAGAAATTTTGATGACTTTAATCAGAACAAAACAATCTATGACGGAAAAGGAAAAACCGCTGAAGAATACCTTATGCTGTCACTCAGGACAGATACTGGGATTATCTTCAGCGATTATATGGATTTGTTTCAGAATGTCTTACCTACAAGCATCATAAAAGAAGCAAAGATTCTTGAAAAACATGGTCTGACCTTGGTAACTGATAAGTCAATCAAGCTTACTGAAAAAGGCTTTCTTCTTTCTAATACGATAATTACCGATCTCCTCAGTAAAGGAACCTTATAAACTTAATATTATAAAAATCACAAGCTGTTATGTCATTTGTTCCTATCTCGTTGATTAGTATATAGTTGGCCCCTACGCCAAGCAGAAACCCATCTTTTTCAACAAGCTCATTGCTTCCGATAAGAAACTGGATCTGCGCACGCCTGCCTACCTGAGTTCGTATAAATCCATTGAGATACTGTATGCTCTCAGCGGTAACCGGATAAGGATTGCTGAAATCTGTTATCTGTTTATTCACGCTATCAGCAGGATTAACTTCCCCACGAATTAAAAGTCCTTCCGGCAATTCAGCAGAAGCAGAAGGTGAAGAGGAGTTTCTCAAAGATGAGGCTCCTGTATCAACAGCTGTAACTGCACCCGGCATAATTGTTGTCGCAGGAGTCTGTGGAATCATTCCGCCTGAATTTGACTGAGGCATAATAGTCTGAGGTTTATAGCCCGGCTGAAGAGACAGATTATACATAGCTATCTGCTCAAGGGACGGAATATTGCTCAAAAACAGATCGTCAGGATTATCCTCGCTGTAAGGAGCAGGAGGTATCCCATAAATTTTCATCAAGTCATAAGTATTGTCCATAATGTACTCCTCTTTTCATGTATTAGCATAAGCACTTGTGGGCGAATAGAAGCAATGATCCCCTATCCTGTTATATATTACGCCAACATTTGACGGAAAGTATCGGGGGCAGGATGGACTGTAAGGATTAAAGAAAAATATTGAATCACCCACAGAGCTTGCTGTGTTGCCTGCCAGAGCCCAGTCCGCAATATCATAATGAATCTGCTCGGGAGTTATATTGTAAACGTTCTGAGGGTTATATTCTCCTGAGACAACCTCTTTAAGGCACACAAACTGGCAAGGCTGATTAATGATAGCTCTTACATCACCACCATTGCTCACTCGTGAGAATTCCCCTACAGTGCTTTGAGAACGGTTTATTATAACAGACGCCACAGCCCTCATTCCATCGTCTCCCTCACCACCCGCTTCACATTTGATAAGGCGCGCAAATAATTCTCTTGTATCTATTGCCATAAACTCACCCGATATTATCTTATTCTCTACATACTATGCCGATTTTATATTTATGTTAAGAACACAAACAAAAGAGGTCGTGACTTTTTCGTCACGACCTCTGATTATTATTACAAATGAACTCTATCAATTATTTTTTGCGGAATAAGGATTCTTATTCTCTTTAACAGGATCAGGAGTACTGCCACATCTGGCGGCCCAACCCATAATAAACATCCAGAAGAGAATAACTGCTATCCACAGAGCAAAAGCTCCTATGGAAAACCACACAGAAATACCAAGTACAAAGTGTAGCACAAGAAGAATTACGCCGGGAATCGCCCATTCAAGGTTAAGTATGATATTAAAAAGTAAGCACAAAAAGAAATTACCGCTTCGATTTGTTTTTCTCATATTTATCACCTATTCAGTAATTAAAGAGCAGGAACAAAGGGAAGCTCTATGGGTTTGTTAGGATCACGTGTAGGCTTCTCTGTAGGTACAGAGGGCTCAGCTCCGGATGCCTCCGTTGTGGTTTCTGAAGGAACAGAAGGATAAGACTCCATAGGAACAGTCTCTGTCTCAGCAGGGAAAGTAACAGTATCGGTCACAGATTCAGAAGCCGTTACGGATTCCGTAAGCGATGTAGGTGCTACTGTGGTCTCGTATGTAGAGACTATTATTGTCTCAGAAGGTGCCACTGAACTATCTAATACAGAAGTTTCTTCTGAAGCCGTTTCAGAAGATACGCCTTCGGTCTCAGTTGGCTGAGGTTTAATAAGACCTGCAACCACCTTCTGGATATATGTTGCATCCTTTATGTTTACAGCATCATCTGAATTTACATCAGAGAGATTGATCTGAAGGCTGTTGAGAATTAAAATACCTGCAATATGCTTCTGAATAGCAGTTGCATCCTTAACATTTACTGCACCATCTGTATTTGCATCACCCATATCATACTTGATACCCGGGAGTATCTCCAGTTCGTCGCCTGTCGCAAAAACAACGCTGACACACATTATAAGAAGAATAAACACAAAGAATATAGCTATTAATTTTTTACTCATAATCATCACCACTTCTATCATAACACATCAAAAATAAAATTACAATAAAAACCCTACGCAAACATAATGCATAGGGTTTTCTGGCGGAGAGTTAGGGATTCGAACCCTAGGTCCCTTTCGGGACACAGCATTTCGAGTGCTGCACCTTCGACCACTCGGACAACTCTCCAAAGTTACTCCTGTATTTTACTAATTTTACATAATAATGTCAAGTGAATTGAACACTCAAAAGGACTTAATAGCAACAATTATTTATCTGTTTTATTATTTGCATAATTAAATCCTGAAAACGTCCTTATCTTTGTTAATTTTTTCACAACTTTAAAAGTTGACATAACGTACTAAATGTTGTATTATAATAGCAGAAATTACACAACTGACGGATATGCGGAGCACCGCAAGGGAGTGTAATTATGTTTAGCCGACCGTCTGGGCAAATCAGTTAGTACTGGTTTGCCTTTTTTATTACCCTATGAATCAGCAAAGGAGAATCATTATGGAACACAAAAATTGGGCTGGATTTCAAAGTGGCAAATGGCAGGATGAGATCAATGTAAGAGATTTTATTCAGCAAAACTATACGGAATACAAAGGAGACAGCGAGTTTTTATCAGGTGCTACAAACCGCACTAAAGAACTCATGAAGAGAGTAGGAGGACTTTTTGCTCTTGAGCGTCAGTTCGGCGGAGTGCTTGATATCGACACAACAACCGTTTCTTCTCTTAAAAACTATAAACCCGGATATATAGATCAGGCAAACGAGATCATCGTTGGACTGCAGACAAGCAAGCCTCTCAAGAGAGGTGTGAACCCCTTTGGCGGTATGCGTATGGCAAAACAGGCTTGCGAGGCTTACGGCTATGAACTCAGCGAAAAGGTTCAGCAGGAGTTTAAATACCGTACAACTCATAACGACGGTGTTTTCCGTGCATACACAGACGAGATGCGACTTGCCAGAAAATGCCATGTTATCACAGGTCTCCCCGACGCTTACGGCAGAGGAAGAATCATCGGCGACTACAGAAGAGTTGCACTTTATGGTATAGACCGACTTATTGAAGAAAAAAAGCAGGACAAGTTCAATCTCTCAAAAACAGATTTCAACGCTGACCAGGTACGTCTTGATGAAGAACTGTATCAGCAGATCACTTTCCTTGGTTACCTCAAAGAAATGGCTGCTATGTACGGCTTTGACATCAGCGAACCTGCTGCTAATGCAAGAGAGGCAGTTCAGTGGACTTACTTTGCCTATCTCGCTGCCATTAAAGAACAGAATGGTGCTGCTATGTCTCTTGGACGAGTTGCAACCTTCTTCGACATCTACATTGAAAGAGATATCAAAAATGGTATCCTTACAGAAGAAAGCGCCCAGGAGATCATTGACGACTTTGTTATCAAGCTTCGTGTTGCAAGGCATCTGAGAACACCTGAATACAACGAGCTTTTCGGCGGAGATCCCATGTGGATCACAGAAGCTGTTGGCGGTATGGGTGAAGACGGCAGAACCTTAGTTACAAAATCAAGTTTCAGAATTCTCAACACTCTTTATACCCTCGGTCCTTCACCTGAACCTAACCTCACTATTCTTTGGTCCAATTCCCTTCCTGACAACTTCAAAAAGTATTGTGCTAAGGTTTCATGTGACACAGACTCAATCCAGTACGAAAACGACGACCTTATGCGTCCTATCTATGGCGATGATTACGCTATTGCTTGCTGCGTTTCAGCTATGAAGATTGGCAAGCAAATGCAGTTTTTCGGCGCAAGATGTAACCTTGCTAAGCTTCTTCTTATTGCTCTCAACGGAGGATATGATCTAACAAGCGGTATTCACATTGGTCCTCAGCTCCCCGTCTTAAGTGGTGACAAGCTTGATTATAACACAGTAATGGAGAGATATATGGTTTACATTGAGTGGCTTGCTAAGCTCTATGTAAACACTATGAACATCATCCACTACATGCACGACAAGTACGCATACGAAAAGACTCAGATGGCTCTTCACGATACTGAGGTCGGCAGATTCATGGCTTTCGGTGTTGCAGGTCTGTCTGTTGTTACTGATTCTCTGAGTGCTATTAAATTTGCTGATGTTAAACCTATAAAAAACAGTATTGGTTTCATTACAGAGTTTGAAACGTCCGGTGACTTCCCCAAGTTTGGTAACGACGATGACCGAGTTGATCTTATTGCAAAGGATCTCACCCACACCTTTATTGAGGAACTCAGAAAAACTCCCACATACAGAAACGCAACACATACTCTCTCTGTACTCACTATCACATCTAACGTTATGTACGGTAAGAACACAGGTGCTACACCTGACGGCAGAGAAGCACACGCTCCCTTTGCACCCGGCGCTAACCCCATGCACAATCGTGAGGAAAACGGCGCACTTGCATCCCTCAACTCCGTTGCTAAGCTCAGCTATGATGACTGCAGAGACGGCATTTCAAACACATTCTCCATTACACCTGATGCTCTTGGCAGAAGTGATGAAGAGAGAATCTCCAACCTTGTTACAATTCTTGATGGATATTTCAAGAAGATGGCTCACCATATTAACATCAACGTTCTCAACCGAGAGACCCTTATGAAGGCTTATGAAAATCCTGAGGCATATCCTAACCTCACTATCCGTGTATCAGGCTATGCTGTAAACTTCAATAAGCTCTCAAGAGAGCAGCAGAGAGAAGTTATTAGCAGAACCTTCCACGAGGCAATGTAATGTGCAGTAAAGAAGTTTTCGGAAAGATCAACTCCATCCAGTCTTTAGGAACACTTGATGGTCCGGGAGTAAGATTTGTAGTCTTTACTCAAGGATGTAATCTGAGATGCGGTTGCTGTCATAACCCTGACACCTGGGATACAAACGGTGGTAAGGATATATCTGCATCTGAAATTTTCTCAAAAGTTCTCTCCTATCGTGAATACTTCGGCAAAGACGGAGGTATAACTGTTTCAGGTGGCGAACCTCTTCTGCAACCTGAATTTGTGAGAGAAATCTTTACTCTCTGCAAAGGCGCTGGAATCAACACCTGCCTTGATACATCGGGAAGTATTCTTAACGATAAGATAAAAGAGCTTCTCAAAGTAACAGACAAGGTTTTGCTTGATATAAAATATACAAGCGAAGAGATGTACCAAAAATATGTTGGTTGTTCCCTCAGCTCCCCTCTCACCTTTCTTCAGTATCTTGATAGTCATAATATTCCCACAGTAATCCGTCAGGTTATTATACCGAAGCTTAATGACAATGAAGAGAATATCAAAAAGCTGAAGGAACTTAAAGACACTTACAGTTGTGTTGAAAAAATTGAACTTCTGCCTTTCAAAAAAATTTGCAAGGCAAAGTACGATAATTTAAACCTTAAGTTCCCATTTGAAAAGTTTGATACTCCCGACAAAAACCTGATGGAAAGCCTTTCTCAACTTTTACAATAAAGAGATGATATAATGAAAATTACTGCTTTAGTGGAAAACACATCCACAACTCCCGATATCGGTGCCGAACACGGTCTTTCTCTTTATATCGAGACAAAAGATCGCAGAATACTCTTCGATACAGGTCAGAGTAACCTTTTTGAGGAAAATGCAAAAAGGCTCTCTATCGACCTGAGTTTAGTTGATTTTGTCGTTCTTTCCCACGGACATTATGATCACTGTGGTGGGCTTAAGAGATTCCTCGAAATCAATGACCACGCACCTGTTTATCTGAGTAAATATGCTTTTGAGCCTCACTATAACGGCACAGAAAAGTATATTGGAATCGATACTGAGCTCAAGAACTCCGACAGACTGATTTTTACACATGGAAATTATGATATCTGTGAAGGAATCAGCCTTAAAAACTATGAAGATGAGAGTTCTGGGGCTATTACAAGTAATCTTAACACTCTTGTAAATGGTGTATTTGTTCCTGATGATTTCAAACATGAGCATTACCTGATGATCGAGGAAAATGGAAAGAAGATCCTTCTCAGCGGATGTTCACACAAGGGTATTATGAATATCGTGAACAAAATCAAAGCCGATGTTATAATCGGAGGTTTTCATTTTTCCACCCTTCCCACAGACGGAACTCTTGAAAACTACGCAAAATACCTTGCTCTCTTTGATATCGAATATCACACTTGTCATTGCACCGGTGTTGAGCAATATGAATTTATGAAGCAGTTTATTAAGAGACTCCACTACCTCTCCGCAGGTAAAACCATTGAAATATAAAAATGACCGCCGCAAGCACAACACTTGCGGCGGTATTCTTATGTTTATAGTAGTTAATTTGAGAAAGCATATCTTTCCATCATCTCAGGATAACCTGAAACGACCTTATCTACATAAATGAAATTCGTTTTATTGATTCCATTATTGCCAAAGGTGATAGTATCAGTCACACCATAGTACGTTATCTTTCTGAGTGCTTCAAGGACATTGCTGAGGGTAATATCTGAAATATCGCTTTTTTCGGAAGTGTTTCCTTTTATCGATGCAAATGGATCATCCTTGGCAAAGCTGTGAAGAACCTCATACACGAGCATATATCCATCGTAACCATAAGCAATAGCGGAGCTTACCTCTGATTTTTTTATAGAATTCTTAGCACTATACACATTTATAAAATCTGAACCAATATAGTTTTCATCATCGGCTTCAAATTTAGAGATAAAGGATAAGCCCTCGTAATCAGAAGATGAAACTATCTTTTTATTATTGATCTCGCTGAGGAGTATCTCTCCACTAAAGCCTTTTTCATGAAGCTTCTGATAGCAGGATACAACATCTGCCTCTGAACCGATTACAAAGACAAAATCATAATCAGCTGACAGAATGGTATCTATCATAGAATCAGATCCATCATATACATAATCAATAACAGGCATACCGCCACCGCTTAAGAAAGTTGTGTCAAACAAATCAGCAAAAGCTCTGTATTCGTCAGTATCCTCTGTTATAAGGGCTGCACCGTTTCTCATAAAATTTTCAATGAGATATGCTGAAGCAGCCGAACACTGATAATTATAGTAAACACTTATAGAGAAAGCATTTTCTGTACCAGATATAAGATTACTGTGATTATCAAGGAAAACAAGTGGAATTCCGCTTCCGTTAAACTTATTTATTATGGCATCAGTTGTTGACTTATCACCACCATAACAAATAACAGATGTAACCTTGCTTGTATTGAATCTTTCATAAGCCAGATCAAGTTCTGCACTGTCTATTGAGATAAGCTCGATCTGATACTCCGTATCAAGCTTTATGTGAGATGCTGTTTCCTTTGCATAGCTTATACTTTCAAGAATCATCTGACCGGTATCTGCATTTTCACCACTGAGGGGCAAAAGAACGCCCACATAAATTACGCCGGTGGAATTAACCACATATTCCTGAACGGTCTCCTGCTTCTTATTGCATCCGCTTAAAGTCATACAACACAACATCACTATAATCAAGCAAAAACTTAAAAATCGTTTCAAGACTTCGCCTCCTAACACTATAGATCTATTTTACAATACTTCCATAAAGTTTTCAATAGTGCTTTTAATATTTGAAAAAGCTATTATAATAAAGTATAATATTAAAAAAACACAGGAATGATACCAAATGAGGATAAACACTCTATCAGAGCATCTTAAAAAAGAATACGGTCAAAAGATTTATAAATTGACACTATCATCGGGACTTAGCTGTCCAAACAGAGACGGTACCAAAGGTTATGGCGGCTGTATATTTTGTTCAGGCGGAGGTGCCGGAGAATTTGCACAATGTGCAAATGACAGTATAGAAGTACAGATAGAGAATGCTAAGCTCAGTATGTCCTCAAAAGCAAAAGATAAGGACGGATACATAGCCTACTTTCAGCCTTTCAGCAACACCTACGGAGATATAGAATACCTGAGAAAGCTATACACAAAAGTAATTGATAGAAATGATATAAAGATACTTTCAATAGCCACCAGACCGGATTGCCTTGATGACGAAAAGATCAGTCTTTTCTCAAAGCTTAATAAAATCAAGCCTGTATGGATCGAGCTGGGACTACAGACAATTCACGAGAAAACTGCAAACTACATCAGAAGAGGATATCCCCTTGAGATCTATACAGATACTGCAAATAAACTTCGAGAAGAAGGTATAACGGTAATTACCCATCTGATCCTGGGGCTTCCCAACGAAAGCAAGGCTGATATGATAAATTCCGCAAAGCTTGCAGGAGAATACTCTGACGGGATTAAATTTCATCTTCTGTACGTCCAGAAAAACACCGACCTTTATGAAGAATATAAAAAAGGATATGTAAGGCCACTTGAAAAAGAAGAATATATCGATATTCTATGTGAATGTATAAGATATTTACCTGAAGACGTAATAATTCATCGTATCACGGGAGACTGTGAAAAGGAAAGCCTCGTAGCACCCTTGTGGAGTGCTGATAAGCTTAGAGTGATGAGAGATATTAACAATGCTCTTTATGACAGAAACGTATGTCAGGGAGAAAAACTAAAATAAAAAAACAGGATTCATTATGAATCCTGTTTTTCTTTTGGCGGAGAGAAGGGGATTCGAACCCCTGATACGGTTATAGCCGTATACACGATTTCCAATCGTGCTCCTTCGGCCAGCTCGGACATCTCTCCGTTTGTCGCCGCAGATTATTATATTACAAACAGCGAAAAAAATCAAGCCTTTTTTGAAAGTTTTTTTATTTTTTTAGTATATTCTACTGTATCACAAACTTATATCGAGAATGTTCAGAAAATCCTCAAAACTCTCAGCTTCATAGTCGCATAATTCGCTGTTACCTACCCTACCATCAAGAGAGTACTTGCAGGTAGCAATACCTGCATTTCTGCCTCCCTGCATATCTGATGACAAACTATCGCCAAAGATAATAACACCGCTTCTGTCTTCAATACCTGCATCATTCATAACATAATCAAAAAATTCTGCATCGGGTTTCTTGAGACCTATTTCTTCTGAAATGTAGATGTTGCTGAAGTATGAAGATATGCCGCTTTCTTTAAGCCTTCCTCTTTGAACCTTTGCGCTTCCGTTGGTAACCAGAATAAGACGATAACTCTCTTTAAGGGCTTTCAGAAATTCACATACACCCTCATAAAGGAAACCGCACATTGACAGATTATTTTCATAAACAGAATGAAAACACAAAGGGTCAACACTTGCTCCGATATGTAAAAACCAAAGAGAGAACCTCTCCGTAAAGAGTTCCTCTCTTGTGATCTCACCTCTCTCAAGCTTCATCCAACACATATTATTGATTCTGTTATAAAGATTTACATCCTCTTCGGAAACTTCAATATCAAAATGCAACGAAGCATTCTTTATGGCTGTTCGCTCTGCTTTAACAAAATCAAACAGTGTACCATCCGCATCCAGAAGTATTGTGTGAAATCTCTTCTCAGGCAAAAGGAGTCATCTCCTCGGTGAACATATTAAGCTTTACAATATCATAGCTGATCTCTTTTTCGAGTTTATTCTCAATGGCTTTAAGAACAAGAGGAAGTCCGATATTCTTAGTATTGCCGGCAGGAAGCACAACTCTAAAGCTCAGTGAATCATCTGATATGTCGCTAAACTCAAAAGCTTTTACAAAGGGGAGCATATCAACATCCTTAAAGCCGGCTTTAGACTTTTTCTTGATAATAAGCTCCTCGCCGCCGGAGATTTCTTCAATAGCACCACGAAGCTCTGCACCGGACATTTTATCTACGCTGATTTCGGCCTTATACTCTGCAAAAGTAATGTATTTGGGGTCATACTGAGGATAGGTGGCGTCAAACACCTGTATTCCACCGGGGAGAAAAGGATTCATCATCTCGGGGATAAGTGAAATGTCAAAGGTATCATCGATGATACGAATATCCATACACTCACGAAGACCTGAGATGCCGAGGGAAATAGGAAGAGGAAACGTAACAAAAGGATGAGGATTAAAGCCCTCTGTAACCCACATGGGAAGCTGAGCTCTTCTGACTGCTCTGAGCATAACACGATTAAGGTCAAGATGAGAAATATATTTACACTCTGAGGTTTTATTAAACCATATTCTCACGTTTCTCAAAGCAGACACCTCCCTTATATTTTGCAGCACCGCAAGCACTGCAAGCCTCACGACAATTAGGTGTAACGGTACTGTTATATGCTTTCTCGCATTCGCTTACGAGGAATTTCTTGCAGACACCATAGTCAAGGAAATCCCAAGGCAAAATTTCATCAAAAGATCTTTTTCTTGCTGTGTAGAAATCCGGGTCAATTCCGCATTCATTGAATATCTCCATCCAGGCATCAAAGTCAAAGCAGTCATTCCACCCATCAAAATGGAAGCCCTTCTCAGCGGCTCTGAGCATAACCTTACAGAGTTTTCTGTCACCACGAGCAAAGACACCCTCAAGATAGCTGGTGTTTGCGGCGTGATAATTGAAGCTGATCTTCTTGGTTGTAATGGATTCCTTGAGATGCTTCTGCTTCATAAGAATTGTATCAATGGAATCCTGAGCTTCCCACTGGAAGGGAGTGTGTGGTTTAGGCACGAAAGAAGATGCGGAAACAGTAACGTTAACTCCCCTACCCTTTGCTCTGCCTTCAGTTCTGTAGAATTCATTTACAACAGCTTGTCCCAGCTTTGCGATACCCTCAACATCCTCAAGGGTCTCAGTAGGAAGACCGATCATAAAGTAAAGTTTAACATTAGTCCAACCACCGGCAAAGGCTGTGTGACAGGTTTTAAGAAGCTCATCCTCACGGACATTCTTGTTTATTGCATCACGAAGTCTCTGGGTACCTGCCTCAGGAGCAAAGGTAAGACCGCTTTTGCGAACGGTCTTTATTTTACTCATAATATCATCTGTAAAACCATCGACTCTGAGCGAGGGCAGAGAAAGGCTCACGCCTGCTTCATCTGACCACTCTGTGAGAGTTGTGAGAAGACCTACAATATCGGAATAGTCCGAGGAAGAAAGAGATGAAAGAGATATCTCGTCATAACCGGTGCTGTCACAAAGGGCTCTGCACTGCTTAAGAATTGTATCCTTGGACTTTTCTCTAACGGGTCTGTTGAGAAAACCTGCCTGACAGAAACGGCAACCACGGATACAGCCTCTGAAGATTTCAGAAATAGCTCTGTCATGAACGATTTCAACGAGCGGGACTACAAATGTATCGGGGTAGAAGCTTTCATCCATATTCATCATAAGTCTCTTGGAAACTTTTTGAGGAGCTCCATCCCGAGGAATGAAAGCTTTAATAGTGCCGTCATCGTTATATTCAACGTCGTAGAGAGCAGGGACATAAACGCCCTCTATCTTTGCGGCAAGCTTTAAAAACTCATCTTTCGATTTACCCTGCTGTTTGCAGGCTCTGTAGAGCTCCATAACTTCAAGGTCAACCTCTTCACCTTCGCCGATAAAGAAAATATCAATAAAATCTGCAAGTGGCTCGGGGTTGGATGTACAGGTGCCGCCTGCAACAACGATATTCTTAAGCTCTGTTCTATCCTTAGAAAGAAGAGGAATATTTGAGAGTTTGAGCATATTGAGAACATTAGTATAGGAAAGCTCGTACTGAAGGGTAAACCCAATAAAATCAAAATCAGAAAGAGGATCTCCGCTCTCTAAAGCCCATAGAGGAATATTTCTCTCTTTCATCAGTTCTTCCATATCGATCCAAGGCGCAAATACCCTCTCGCACCAGATATGGTCATAGGAATTGAACTGGCTGTAGAGAATCTTCATTCCCAAATGAGACATTCCTATTTCGTATGTATCGGGAAAGCAGAAGGCGAATCTTATATCCACCTTCTCTTTATCTTTGATAACACAGTTAAGCTCTCCGCCGGTGTATCTGCCGGGCTTCTGAACTTTTAGAAGTATCTTTTCGACTTCCTTGCTATACAAAATAATCACCGCATTTCTTTTGATGTAATTACTGAAAAAAGATATATTGAAATAAAGAGCAACGAATAGTTGTATCTTGAAACATATAAAACAAGTATTCCCAAAACGGTTACTGGAACAACTATAACGAAAGAAACAATGTTTAAAACGATATCGCAAAAACGCAAATCATATCTTTGTCTGAGAACACAAAGTAGCATCTGTCCGCCGTCAAGACTTCTAAGGGGTAAAGAATTGAGAATTCCAAGACAAAGATTACACATCGCAAATTCTATGAAAAAACTCTGTCGAAATCTATTGTTCAGAAAAAAGAAACAAATAAACAAAATGAAGTTTGATATAACACCTGCAGAAAGAATCGCCATTTCTTGCTTAAATGACAAGACCTCATTATTGCTGTGTATTGTAAGTCCTTCACAGGAAAACGAGATACCACGAGGTTTCCCTTTATATCTTAGAATAAAGAGTATGTGAAAGAACTCGTGAACAAGACTTCCAAGCACACACAGAGAAATCACGCTGTCTTTACCTGATGCAATTACGGAGAAAGTCAGAAGTGCAAAAGCATGAAATGAGACCTTCACATCGACGGAGAATAAACGAAACTTAATCATATTCTGTTTCGTCAGCTGTAGAGGAGAAGAACTCAGAGTAATCCAGAGAGGAAAAATCTCCGTCTGAATACATTGACCTGCTCATTTGTGCGTCATAAAAGTGTATAAACTTATAGTAGAGCTCGGGTAAAAACGACTTGATTATGAGGATAGAGATGATTATAAGAAGAGAAAGTACAAGCTGAAACGTAAGAATAGGACTTTTAATTTCTCGCCTCGTAGAACTCTCAGTATTCTTTTCTTTCTTATCAGCTTCATCCTCAACTGATTTCTGCTGTAAAGGAAATTCAGGCTCCGAAAGATTTACCCAGTCGTCTCTTTCATCCCTTTCATCGAAATATACATCATAGTTGTCCATAATATCACCCACAAATATATATGCGGGTGTATCGAATTATTTACCAAGTCTTGAGAAATCCTTCTTATAAAGATCAATATAAAACAGCACAGCAACAATCATTGCAACAACTTCAGCAATGGGGAAAGCATACCACATAGCCTCGATACTCACCTTAGAAAGAGTATATGCGATAGGAAGAATAAGCACCATCTGTCTGAGGAAGGACATAACAAGGCTTCTGAAGCCTTTTCCGACAGCTTGGAAAAGTGCAGTAAGAATAATACCCACAGATGCAGGCAGGAAACAAATGCTGATTCTGCGAAGCGCCTTGATACCAATGGTCATTACCTCTGCCTCAGCATTGAAGATAGAGAGAATCTCTCGTGGGAAGGCATGGAATACAACGGCACCTGTGAGCATAATTGTAAATGAAATCATCAAAGCATACTTCAGTGCGCTGAGCATTCTCTTCTTATTCTTTGCACCATAATTATATCCGATAATAGGCGAAACACCCTGATTAAGACCAAACACAGGCATAAAAACAAAGCTCTGAATCTTGAAATAAAGACCATATACTGTCTGTGCTGCAACCCTCACATGTTCCGGAGAAGGTGCTATCTTAATTATAAGGTTTATTCCTGCCATGAGAACAGAACCTATTGCCTGCATAATAATACCGGAAAGTCCGACAATATAAATCTCTTTGACTGTTTTAAGGCTGAATTTGTAGCCCCTGAAAGTAAACTTGATGGCAAACTTCTTAATCGAAACAGCGATAATAAGGAACAGCATAGCAAGCCACTGACCGATCACTGTAGCGATAGCGGCACCTTTAACACCCATCTCAGGTATGAAACCATCTATACCGAAAATGAATATGGGATCAAGAACGATGTTGGTAACTGCACCTATAAGATGAGAGATCATAGGAAATATCATATTGCCGGTTGCCTGAATTGACTTTTCTATAACCACCTGAATAAAACTACCCAATGAAAAGATGAGAACGATGGAGATATAGTCAACACCGTAATTAATAATTTTTGTGTTGCCCTCGTCGGTAAAGATGGTTATAAAGT
The DNA here is from genome assembly GCA_045545015.1 of Ruminococcus sp. Classification (GTDB taxonomy): domain Bacteria; phylum Bacillota; class Clostridia; order Oscillospirales; family Acutalibacteraceae; genus Ruminococcoides. Next base: position 38,210 of record JAZQAF010000009.1, on the reverse strand, counting down.
ATCTTGATCCGAAAACACCGATGAGAAGGAAAACAACCCATGTTGCAATTCCGAGGATTATTCCTGTCACAGCAACCTTCTGAGCATATTTTACATTTCCCTCACCGAGCTTTCTTGCAATAAGAGAGTTAACACCAACACCTGTGCCTACAACAAAAGCTATCAGCAGAAGCTGCAAAGGATATGCTATGTTGATGGCATTGAGAGCAGCATTGGTAGAATCGTACATGCTGACAAAATAACTGTCAACGATATTGTAAAATGCCTGAATCATCATTGAAAACATTGCAGGCAGGCTCATCTGAAAAATTAATTTCAGTACCGGAGTGGTACCCATTTTATTACTCGTTTCAGCCATTATGTATCTCCTTAAGTTTCTTAATCTTTAAACTTTTAAATAGTTTCATAAAAAGTAATAGTCCAAGTATAGCTGTTATTACTCCTGTCATATCCACAAGAATATCAGTTAACTGAAATGCTCGTCCATCTGAAAAAAGCTGGATTGTCTCGTCTGCAGAGGCTACGGATAAAGTGAAAATCAAAGTCCACAAAACTCTGATTGATGAAGTCAACTTAAAAGTAAACATAAAAAGCAAGCTGAGAAGCCCAAGTAATCCGAACTCAAGAAAATGCGCCAGGGTCCTGACGAAATTATGAGATAACCTGAAATCAGTTCCGAAAGCTCTCAGAATACCATTGAGAAAATCAAGCACTCTGGAGCTGTCGCTTGCAGATGTATCAGCATCAGCAAAAGATAAAGAGAATATAAAAGTTACAAGTGAAAGTATTAAAATCCCGAGGACAAGTCGGGAAACTAACAAAAAGCGTGATGTTTTCAAGGTGTCACTTCCTTATCCCTACTATTTTATCTAATTTGAGCAAATATGTCAATTTATCTCTTGTAAAAACTAAGAAAATATAATATAATTGTTTTGTATTATTGTCTATGAGGTGAAAGATATGACAGACGCTATTGCGCAAACTATAGCAGGCTGGTTCGGAAGTGTTAGCGAACCTATTGCTGCCTTGATCACTTTTATAGTATCTCTGTTTCCTATTCTTGAATGCAGAGGTGGTGTAATTGTTGCCAGATGTTTTGGACTTACACCTTATCTTGCTGTACCTATAAGCATCATTGGTAACCTACTCCCCATACCTTTCATCTTCTTGTTTATAGAGAAGATCTTTGATCTTCTGAAGAATACACGTTTTCACAAGTTTATTGATAAGCTTGAGGAAAAGGCAATGAGCAAGTCTGAAAAGATAACAAAGTATAAGAGACTGGGACTTCTCCTGTTTGTAGGTATTCCTCTGCCCGGCACAGGTGCCTGGACAGGTGCACTTATAGCGGTTCTTATGAAAATGAAGCTTAAGGAATCTGTTGTCAGTATCGTTCTGGGTGTATTCCTTGCAGCAGCAATTATGACCAGCGTTTTCTACTTTATACCCTGGCTTGTTACTAATGTATTTTAATCTATCGGGCAATCAACTTGATTGCCCTTCTCTTATATCCGTAAAACTGAGGTGAGATATATGAAAAACTTTTATGATGTAATAATTGCAGGTGGCGGTGCTTCGGGAATATTCTGTGCAATTAAGATCAAGATGATGAAGCCCTCTCTTTCTGTTGCGATTCTTGAAAAGCAACAGAGAATCGGAAAGAAGCTTCTGGCAACAGGTAACGGCAGATGTAACCTTACAAACACAGAAATAAATGAAAGCTTATACCACGGCAGTTTTAAATTTGCTATTAGTGAACTTATTGAAAAATATTCACCCGAGATCATTATTAACGAATTCAGAGAGATGGGACTTTTAACTACCACAGACAGCACAGGCAGGGTTTATCCTCTTTCAAAACAAGCAAGCTCTGTGCTTGATGTGTTCAGAATTAACCTTAAAAAACACAATGTGGATGTTATTACTGAGTGTGAAGTTCTTGATATAAACAAATCAAAAGGAAGCTTTACAGTTAAAACCAATTCAGAGACGTATTCCTGCAGACAACTTGTTATTTCCACCGGCAGTAAGGCTACCCCTGCGCTTGGTTCAGATTCCAAAATGCTTGATATAGTGAGGAAATCAGGGCACAACTCCAAAGCTCTTTCCCCTGCCCTCTGCCCTGTTTCAGTTAGCTCTCCATATCTTAAATCATTAAAAGGAATAAGAGCAAACGGCACTGTCCGCCTGATAACAGAGAATCAGGTACTCAAAGAGGAATCGGGAGAAATCCAGTTTACCGAAAATGCTCTTTCGGGTATTTGTATATTTAACCTTTCAGGTCTTGCAGATACAAGAAAAAACACCGAAGTTTCCATCTCGCTTTTACCCGATTCAACACCGGAAGATATTACCGAAATTCTTATTAAAAAGAAAAATATTCTTCCGCTTAACTCTTCCGCTGAGGAACTCTTCACGGGAATATTCCATAAAATGATCGGAATAGCACTTCTGAAAGAATGCAAGATATCTCCAGCAGCAAGTATAGAAAATGTAAGTATTGATGATATTAAGAGGCTTTCTTGTGTCATCAACGACTGGAGATTCAGGGTTATACCTTCAGATGACTTTTCAAAGGCTCAGGTTGCAGCCGGCGGTATCTTCGGTAAAGAGATAGATATGAACACTATGGAAAGTAAGTTTATAAAGGGGCTTTACTTTACAGGTGAAATAATAGATATTTATGGTGACTGCGGCGGACTTAATCTGCACTTTGCCTTTATGAGTGCATCTGCAGCCGCAAAAAGGATTTGTGAATTATGTTAAGTCTCAGTAACATCCGTCTTCCTCTTGAATACACTAACGATACGCTTATAGAGGTTACGGCAAAAGCTTTAAAAATCAAATCATCAGATATTAATAATGCTCAGATAAAAAAGATAAGTGTGGATGCCAGAAAAAAGTCTGATATCCACTATGTTGCAACTCTTCGAGTTGAAATAAAGGGCGATGAGAATAAGCTTCTGAAGCGCTCATCCTGTTTAGCTACTATTGATAATCCAAGGCCCTACAGTTTTGAAAGTAATAAAAAGCTTACCTTCCCTCCCGTTGTTGTAGGCAGCGGTCCTGCGGGACTTTTCTCAGCACTTCTGCTTGCAAGAAATGGTGCAAAGCCTATTGTTATTGAGCGTGGAGAAAGTGTCGAAAACCGCACTAAAACCGTAAACTCCTTCTGGGAGAATGCAACTCTCAATACCAATTCAAATGTTCAGTTTGGTGAGGGCGGTGCAGGAACTTTTTCTGACGGAAAACTCAACACCGGCACAAAGGATTTCAGAGCCGGTTTTATACTTTCGGAATTCGTAAATCACGGTGCACCCGAGGATATACTCACAAACGCAAAACCTCATATCGGAACCGATATGCTGAAAATTGCCATTAAGAGCATTCGAGAAGAGATTATTTCTCTTGGCGGCACCATCAGGTTCAATACAAGATTCATCGATTTCAATGTATGTAACGGAAGAATATCCTCTGTTACAGTAGAGAGTAATGGGTATAAGGAAAACATAGATACAGATACAGTTGTTCTTGCTATTGGTCACAGCGCACGAGATACCTTTGAGCTTCTGAAAGCAAAAGGTATATATATGGAGCAAAAAGCTTTTTCCATTGGTGCAAGAATAGAGCATAACAGAGATTTTGTAAATGAAACTCAGTATGGCAGATTCAAGGATAAGCTTAAAGCTGCCGATTACAAGATAAGCACCCATCTCAAAGATGGCAGAGGAGTATATAGCTTCTGTATGTGTCCAGGAGGCTATGTGGTCAATGCCTCCAGCGAAGAAGGTATGCTCTGCACAAACGGTATGAGCCTTTATAATCGAGATGCCCAGAATTCCAACAGCGCTATCCTGGTAAGCGTAAATCCAAGTGATTACAATAACGGCGATGTGCTTGACGGTGTAAAGCTTCAGCGGATGGTGGAAACTGCCGCTTTCAACAAAATCGGAGGATACATCGCACCTGTTGAGACAGTATCACGTTTCCTCGGAAAAACAGGCAGAATAAACAATAAAACTATGCCGAGTATTATGCCCGGTTATGAGTTCACAGATATCGAATCATTATTCCCTGCTTTCATTGCAGATTCACTCAAGGAAGGGCTTTACTCTTTATCAGAAAGAACCGAACTGTTTGCAGATATGGGTGCTGTACTCACCTGTGCTGAGACAAGGAGCTCTTCTCCTGTAAGGATAGTCAGAAGTGAAACTTTGGAGAGTGTTTCTGTAAAGGGTCTTTATCCCTGCGGTGAGGGTGCAGGCTATGCAGGTGGAATTATGTCAGCAGCGGCTGACGGATTAAAAGTAGCAGAAAAAATAATGACATAATAAAAAAGGCGGCTCCGACTGGAGTCGCCTTAATTAATTATCAGTCAATCTGAACTGTGGTGGTATTTGTGGGAGTATATGCCCAGCAAAGATCAGTTGAATCAATATTGATGGTTGTGGCAACAGTAAGAATCTTGCTGGTGCTATCCGCATCAACGTCAGAAAAATCTAGAATGACACTGATATCCTTAACATCAAGATTCTCGACTGCCTTTCTTGTTCCGACAACAGTAACAGGGTAACTCGCAGGAGCTTTATAGTCAATATTATCAGACTTATTCTTAGTCTCTATTCTTGATGGGGGAACCTCAAATGTTACAGAAACCATGGATGAAAAGTCAATCTTTACAGTTACTGTATCAACACCCTCTGACTTGTTGATAAAATTATCACCGAGAAGCTCTGAGATACTGAAGGATTTGTTATACAATTCATTCTTATATGAAGAAATGTTTCCAATATCAACCGGAATTCCTGAAATAGCCTTAGAGCCTGTAATGAATTCTTCAGGGCCTGCAAGACGAATTGTTCTGGGAGTGATGGTGAAATAATTTGAGGGAAGCACTAAGGTATCGGGTGCGTAGGAAATCTCGAAGGGCATAGCCTCATCCAGCTTGAGGAATCGGAATGAAACTTCAAGATTATTATGGCTTAGGGTAATAAATTCCTTTGAAACTTCCTTACCGTCCTTGGCACCATTTTCGCTGTCATAGAGCTTAACGTTATAGGATTCAGTAAGTGTTACCGCATCTGTGTTGTCAACTGTGCCGCCTATATAAGCAGACTTGACTTCAGAGATGAACTTTTCGGGGCCTGTGATTTCAATAGTTGAGGGAACATCACTATCTACATAATAGCCGCTGACGGAATAATCAAAATCTGTAACAAGCTTTACGGTCTTGGTAACCTCACGATCAACAACAAGACGAATAGAGGAAGGCTCCACCCTTTCTATATCAAAGGCAGAATTGTTGTTTCTTACCTCTATCGGAAAAGAGGCATCAGCAAAACCTTTAACTGTACTGAGATCAATGGTAGCAGTAAGGTCTGCAGCTTCAAGGTCATCAATTACAACTCGCTTTCCTACAACATCAACAGCAACCCCATCAATGTTAAGACCAAAAACTTTAAGGTCAGAGGGAGCATCCTCAGAAAAGCTGTACTTAAGAGGTACATTGTAAACTGTGTCTGCAGTATTATCGGAGGATATGACCCAGAACATTACTGCAAGAAGGAACGAAATAATAAGAAGAATCTTCTTATTATCAAGAAGGCGGCCGATCAATGATTTATTCTTCATCGTCTTGCACCTTCTTTCTTCTGAAGATAGCAGGTATTGATACTTTCTTCTCTGTCTCAGGCTCTTCCGGAATGAGCTTATCCTCAAGAACACGAACAAGAGAATCTCTGTCATAATCTCTTACAAGTACGCCATTGATAGCAGTTGAAATCTGACCTGTTTCTTCAGAAATAACAACTACAACAGCATCAGAAACCTCTGACATGCCTATAGCTGCACGATGACGGGTACCAACCTCTTTATTGAGGATCTCTTTGCTATTGAGGGGAAGAATACAGCCTGCAGCAAAGATTCTTCCGTCACGAATAATACTGGCTCCATCATGAAGAGGAGCTTTATTAAAGAAAATATTACCGAAAACAGCAACAGAAGTGTCACAGTTGAGAATCGTGCCTGTTGAGGCAATGTCGGTAAGTTTGATATCACGCTCAAAAACAATGAGAGCGCCTGTCTTGGTATGGCTGAAAACAACAGCAGCATCAGCTACATCAGAGATAGCTTTTTCCATAGTCTGTCTGTACTCATCGGTAACAAGACCGCCCTGGAAAAGCTTTTTGAGGTAGCCCTTTCTGATTTTGGAGCTTCCCAACTGCTCAAGAGCTTTTCTCAGCTCAGGCTGGAAGATTACAAATATCAGGATAACCGAGAATTCAAGGAACACCTTGAGTATGGTGCGTACCATGGTGAGTCTGAGGATAACAGCTAACGCATAGAAAACAAGAATGAGAACAATTCCCTTTAAGAGCTGTTCTGCACGAGTGTCATGAATAAGCTTGAGGATGCTGTAAATCAGCACAGTAATAATAAGGATATCGATAACATCATGCCACCCGAATGTACCCATAAGAGTCAGAAAACTACTGAACCATTCTTTAATTACGGTCATTATTATCCTCCTTTCACATATATATAGATATTTTACCATTTTAATCCTGATATTGCAATAATAACAATGAAAATTTATTCGATATGAGTGGATATTTTTACTCTATTCTCTTCATTTTATGCCTGCATATATCATTTACTGCATGTATCAGAGAATCTATATGCTGAAAAGTTGTAAATGCTGAGGGGGCAATGCGGACAGTTCCCAGACTTTCAGTACCAAAACTCTGATGAGCCAAAGGGCTGCAATGCAGTCCTGCCCTCACAGCTATATCGTATTTTTTGTCAAGGAGAAATGCTACATCCTCGCAGGTCATCCCATTTACATTAAAAGATAAAAGAGGAACGTAGTTTTCTTCATCGGGAATATCTGTATAAAGTATAACGAAATCATTATGAGATAGTGAGCTGTATAGTTTTCTTATAAGAGAAATCTCATGAGTGAGTATCCTTTTTGTTGTCTTATTTCTCACGAACCTGACACCCGAAGCAAGTCCGCACACTCCACTGAGATTCACAGTACCGCTTTCGAATTTATCAGGAAGCATAGATGGCTGTGAATACTCAAGAGAACCGCTTCCTGTACCACCCTCACAGAGAGAATCAGGGATAGTATCCGTATTAATTATTAGCGCACCCGTACCCATGGGGCCATAGAGACCCTTGTGTCCGGGGATACAAAGATAATCAATGGGACTGTTACTCAGATCAATATCCACAACACCTGCTGACTGTGAAGCATCAACGCAGAAAAGAATTCCGTAGTATTTACAAAGTGCTCCTATTCTCTCTATGGGTAGCTTCAGTCCGAAAACATTGGATGCGTGAGTGCAAACTACAAGCTTTGTGTGCTTATTGATAGCAGATCTGAAGGATTCAAAGGTACTGTCATGGTCTTTCTCATAGACTTTCGCAACGCTATAAGTAATCATTCCTTGATTTTTAAGTTTTTCAATAGGTCTTAAGACACTATTATGCTCAAGAGATGAAATTACTACATGATCTCCGTTTTTGAGAAGCCCCTTAATTACTGTATTAAGAGAGAAAGTACATCCCGATGTAAGTATGACATTCTCGGGACTTTTGGCTTTAAAAAAAGTGCATAGCTCGTTTCTGCAGTCGAAAATATCTTCCGCACCTCTGATGGACATTTTATGTCCCGATCTGCCCGGATTTGCAGACCTTTGAAGAGCAGAAGCAACACCGTTTCTCACAGTTATCGGTTTTGGATATGTGGTAGCAGCATTATCGAGATAAATCATATCTGATCCCTGCTTATCACATCGATAACATTAATACCATACTTTCTTAGTATATCCTGTGCCAAGAAAGCATTATCAGGTACAAAAAGACTGTAGCCGCAGTTTGTTTTATTATTAATCCGTGGAGTCTTTTGTACAAATGATTTAATTCCTGCTTTATCAAGTATATTTTTAGCTCTTACTGCAACTGTAATATTAGGAAGAAGCAGAAGTTTATTGTCCATAAAAATTTATCACCTCATGTTTTTGTACATACTATGACCGAAAAACATGAGGTGTTAAGTTATAATTCTAATTATAGATCAGATATCCTTTAGAACATCTGACATATTGTAAAATCCTGCACTCTGATTCGCCATATAGAGAGCAGCGGAGATAGCCCCTGTAGCAAAGAGCGCCTTACTCTGAGCCTGATGAGTAATGGTGAGAACTTCATCGTTACCTGCAAAGATAACCTCATGCTCACCTACTATTGTGCCTCCTCTGACAGCGTGAATGCCGATTTCGTTCTTATTTCTTTTCAATCTGTAAGCATGACGATCATACACATACTGAGGCTCATTCTCAAGCACAGAAGAAATACCATCAGCGATCATATACGCTGTGCCGCTGGGTGCATCTACCTTCTGGTTATGATGCTTCTCAACGATCTCAATATCAAAGGAAGAACCGAGAACAGCGGCTGCTTTCTTAGAAAGCTCCACGAGTAAGTTAACACCTAAGGACATATTACCTGAGAAGAACACTGGAGCAACTTCAGAAAGTTTGTTGATCTCCTCTTTCTGTTCATCGGAAAAACCTGTGGTACAGAGGACAACAGGAGTTTTAGTCTCCGAAACATATTTTTTAATATCATCAAACAAAGCAGGGTTTGAAAAATCGATTATAACATCGGGAGTTTCTCTTACCTCTGAGAAGCTCTCATATACAGGAAATTCTGCGGAATCCGCACCAAAGGGATCAACTCCACATATAATGCTGATATTGTCTCTTGACTTTACAGCATTGATTACTGCCTGTCCCATCTTGCCGCCTGCACCGCAAAGCAAAACATTAACCATATTAACACTCCTTAAAAAATCAGCGTGAGCGCAGATATACTATCCGTCTCACGCCTTTTATCAGTCTTTAATCTTACCAATGAGATCGTACTTAGCCATACACTCCTTGAGGTTGTGATAGCCGTGATAGCTCATGGGAACCAGAGGCAGACGACACTCACCGCAATCAAAGCCCATAAGATTCATAGCTGTTTTAACAGGAATAGGATTCACATCAGAGAACATCATATCCATAAGCTCGATATAACGGAAGTTCATCTTGGCTGCTTCTACGAAATTATTGTCAAGACAAAGCTGACATATCTCATGCATCTCTGTGGGACAGAGATTTGCAAAAACAGAGATAACTCCAAGAGCACCCAGAGACATAAAGGGTACGGTTTGATCATCGCTACCTGAATAGATATCAAGCTTATCACCGCAAAGAGAACGAGTCTTTGAAACAGATGAAATATCTTCGTTTGCTTCCTTTGTTGCTACGATGTTCTCATGTTTACAAAGCTCAGCATAAGTCTCGGGCTGGATATTGCAGCCTGTACGGGAAGGTACATTATAAAGAATCATGGGAAGGTCAACATTGTCAGCGATAGTTGTAAAGTGACGGATAAGACCTGTCTGTGATGTCTTGTTGTAGTAGGGTGTAACGCTGAGGATAGCATCTGCGCCGTAGTTCTTTGCAGCCTTACTGATGCTCAGAGCTGTAGCAGTATCGTTGCTGCCTGCACCTGCGATAACGGGAACTCTGCCATCTACCTTCTTGGAAACGAACTCGAGAACCTGACAATGCTCCTTCTCAGAAAGAGTTGCAGCCTCGCCGGTAGTTCCGCAAGCAATGATAGCATCGGTACCTCCTGCGATCTGATATTCAATAATCTTGCCGAGGGACTCAAAATTAACTGAGCCGTCGGTATGCATAGGGGTTACAATAGCAACACCTGAGCCTGTGAAGATAGGCTTTTTCATATCTTTTCCTCCCTATAAGAGTAGATTAGTCCATATATCCCTCTGCGCAGAGAAGTTCTGCAAGAAGAACGCCGCCGCCTGCAGCACCTCTGAGGGTGTTGTGAGACATACAGATGAATTTATAGTCATACTGGGAATCCTCTCTGAGACGACCTACAGAGATAGCCATTCCGCCCTCGAGATTTCTCTCGGACTTGATCTGGGGACGATCAGGCTCTGTGAAGTAGTGGAGGAACTGCTTGGGTGCTGTGGGAAGCTCAAGCTCCTGAGCACGACCCTTATATTCGCTCCATATCTTAATGATCTCCTCTACAGAGGGTTTGTTATCCTTATCCTTGAAGGACATAAATACAGCGGCTGTGTGACCGTTGGAAACGGGAACACGGATACACTGTGAAGTAATAGCGATATCAGTGGTGTTTACGATTTCATCGCCCTCTACTTTACCCCAGATCTTGAGAGGCTCGAGCTCGGACTTTTCTTCCTCGCCGCCGATGTAAGGGATAATGTTATCTACCATCTCGGGCCAACGCTCAAAAGTCTTACCTGCACCGGAAATTGCCTGATATGTGCAAGCGAGAACCTTATCTACTCCAAACTGCATCAGAGGATGAATTGCAGGAACATAGCTCTGGAGTGAACAGTTGGACTTAACAGCAATGAAGCCGCGCTTTGTGCCGAGACGCTTTCTCTGAGACTCGATAACCTTTGCGTGATCGTGGTTGATCTCGGGAATAATCATGGGAACATCGGGTGTGTGACGATGAGCGGAGTTGTTGGAGATAATGGGACACTCTGCCTTAGCATAAGCCTCCTCTAAAGCTTTGATCTCCTCTTTCTTCATATCAACAGCGCAGAAGCAGAAATCAACGAGAGCTGTAACTTCCTCGATATTGGAAGCGTCCTTGATAACAAGGTCAGCCATATTCTCAGGGATAGGTCTCTCCATTACCCATCTGCTCTCAACACATTCACGATATGTCTTGCCTGCACTTCTTGCACTTGCTGCAAGACAGGTAACCTCGAACCAAGGATGGTTCTCAAGAAGCATTGCAAAGCGCTGACCTACCATACCTGTAGCGCCGATAATACCAACTTTATACTTTTTCATAAAAACCTCCCGAAAAAAACACTCAAAAGATGTTGTGTTTTTCTCCGATATATTATATTATTAGTAAGGTAAAATGATTCGCAGAAAAAAGCAAAAATAAACCCACTATCTGTTACTATACCACTTGAGGGCTTTATTGTCAATTAATTCAAGCAATTAAATTACTAAAATTACAATTTATTTCCCGAAAGGAACTATAAATGAAAAAATCAGATTTTTACTACGATTTACCTGAGGAACTTATAGCTCAGACACCACTTGAAAAGAGAGACAGCTCAAGACTTTTACACCTTGATAAAACAACAGGAGAAGTAAGCCACGGACACTTTACTGATATCCTCACTCTTCTCAGAGAAGGCGACCTTCTTGTAATGAACAACTCAAGGGTTATTCCTGCAAGAATCTTCGGAACAAGAACCGACACAGGCAGCTCTGTTGAATTTCTTCTGCTCAAGCAGATAGGTAACGACTGCTGGGAGACCCTTACTAAACCAGGAAAGAAAGCAAAAGTCGGAAAGACCTTTGATTTCGGAGGAATTATGCAGGGTGAAATTGAGGATGTGATCGAAGAGGGCATCAGAGTTATTCGCTTTAAAAGCGATGAAAACATCTACACAGCTCTTGATAAAATCGGACAGATGCCTCTCCCCCCTTACATCAAAGAAACTCTCAAGGACAAGGAAAGATATCAGACTGTATATTCTGACCCCGTAGGCTCAGCCGCTGCACCCACTGCAGGTCTTCACTTCACAAATGAGCTTCTCGGTAAGATTCATGAAAAGGGTATAAATACAGCATATGTAACTCTTCACGTGGGACTTGGTACTTTCAGACCCGTAAAGGAAGATGAGATCACAGACCATGTTATGCACAGTGAGTATTTTGAAGTACCCGAAGAAACCGTAAAAGCTATTGAGGAAACAAAGAAAAACGGAGGCAGAGTTATTGCTGTAGGCACTACCACCACCCGAACTCTTGAAAGTGTTGCAAGAGATTTCGGTGAGCTTAGAGCTTGTTCTAAAAATACGGATATTTTCATTTACCCACCTTATAAGTTCAAAGTCCTTGACGGACTTATCACAAACTTCCACCTGCCTGAAAGCACTCTCATTATGCTTGTATCCGCTTTTGCAGGATACGAAAACACTATGAACGCATACAAGGAAGCCGTTACGGAAAAATACAGATTTTTCTCCTTCGGCGACAGTATGATTATTATCTGATTTAAGGAGTTCACATAAATGTATAAGCTTATAAAAAAAGAGGGAAATGCAAGACTTGGTGAATTTCACACACCTCACGGTGTAGTGAAAACTCCCTGCTTTATGAACGTTGCAACTGCAGGTGCCATCAAGGGTGGTGTATCAGCATTTGACCTTAAGGAATTAGGCTGTCAGGTACAGCTCTGCAACACCTATCATCTCCACGTAAGACCCGGTGATGAGGTTGTAAGAGATATGGGCGGACTTCAGAAATTCACAAGATTTGATGGTCCTATCCTTACAGACAGCGGCGGATTTCAGGTTTTTTCGCTGGCAAAGCTTCGCAACATCAAAGAGGAAGGTGTAACCTTTGCCTCACACATAGATGGCAGAAAGATATTTATGGGTCCTGAGCAGAGTATGCGGATCCAGGCAAACTTAGGCTCTACCATAGCTATGGCGTTTGACGAATGTGTTGAAAATCCCGCTGAATACTCCTATGCAAAGAAATCCTCTGAAATGACAGTAAGATGGCTCAAAAGATGCAAAGCTGAGATGGAAAAACTTAAAAGCGAGAACATTTCCGTTAATCCTCAGCAGCTCCTTTTCGGTATAAATCAGGGTGCAACCTTCAACGATCTGAGAGTTGAAAATATGAAGGCTATCGCAGAGCTTGAGCTCCCCGGATACGCAATAGGAGGTCTTGCAGTAGGTGAAGAGGCTTCTGTTATGTATGATGTAATCGAAGCAGTTGAGCCTTTTATGCCCTCGGATAAACCCAGATATCTTATGGGTGTAGGCACTCCCCTCAATATCCTTGAGGGTGTAAGACGAGGTGTTGACCTCTTTGACTGCGTTATGCCCTCAAGAAACGCAAGACACGGACATCTCTTCACAAGTCAGGGTATCATCAATATCTCCAATGCAAAATACGAAAGAGACGACTCCCCCATTGACCCCGAGTGCGACTGTCCTGCCTGCAGGAATTTTTCGAGAGCTTATATAAGGCATCTACAGAAGGCTCAGGAGGCTCTGGGACTGAGACTTGCCGTTATGCACAACTTAAGATTTTACAATAAGCTTATGGAGGATATCAGAGCAGCCCTTGAGGAAGGCAGATTTGAAGAATTTTATAATGAGAAAAAAGATATCATCTGCAAAAGAATATGATTAACAGAATATTAACTTGATTTATTAGAAAAATGCTGTTATAATAGATGTATTGTTTTTATGAAAGGATTGCACAAATATGGATATGATGATAATAATGCTTGTTTTCATTTTTGTTATGTACTTCTTTATGATAAGATCTCAGAACAAGAAAAAGAAGCAGGAAGAAGAGATGAAAAAGAATATCAACATCGGCGATGATATCACTACTATCGGCGGTATCACCGGAAGAGTTGTTGCTGTTCGTGATGAAGAGGATGAGATCATACTTGAGACCGGTGCTGACAGAGTAAAGATCAGATTCAAGAAATGGTGCATTTACTCCAACAACACCGCTATTGCTCAGGCTGAAGAGGCTAAGAAAAAGGCTGAAGCTGAGAAAGCTAAAGCAAAGGCAGAGAAAAAGGCTGCAAGAAACAGAGACGCAGAATAATTGGTTATTAAATAAGACTCCCCTGAATATAGTTTATAAAAACTATTTTCAGGGGATTTTTTTATGAAGGTTATCAAGTCATCTATAGGAAAACAAGGAACACCAATATTTATTAAGGCTCTGCTTGCAGGAACAATAACCGCCTTCACTTTTGAGTTAATACTTATGTGTCTGCTCTCTATACTGCTTCTGATATCGGGTACAATTCCTCATAGTGCTTTAGGATATATAATTGTAGGTGTTTCCTCATTATCGGTGTTTGTAGGAGGATACATAACAGCGAGAGTTACGAAAAGTTCAGGTCTTTTGTGGGGTGCTATTTGCGGCTTAATTTTCTTTCTGATTTCCACCATTCCCGGAATGGTTAAAACCGCTGATACACTTTCTTTGCTGACACTCATTAAACTTGTTGCTTTCACCTTATCAGGTGCTTTAGGCGGGATCAAGGCAGTAAACAAAAAAGACAAACTGCATATAAGATAAAGAAAAGCCGTGATCACTCACGGCTTAATTTCATTTATAAGGTTTTTCATATCATCGAAGAGAGGTGCTTCCACATATATTTCTTTGCCGCTGAGAGGATGGATAAATCTAAGGCTTTTGCAGTGAAGTGCCTGACGGTCAATAAGATCTCTTTTACCACCATAAAGATCATCACCTAAAAGAGGATGACCAAGATATGACATATGGCATCTTATCTGGTGCGTTCTGCCGGTTTCAAGGGTCAGATCAAGAAGTGTGGCATCCTCAAAGTACATCAATGGAACATAATGAGTTACAGCTCTCTTGCCCTGAGGTGTTACACATCGCACTATCTTACTGTCGGGCATGATATCTATGGGTTCATTTACCGTGCCGCTACTTCTCAGTACTCCATGGCACAGGGCTGTGTAGTGCTTCTCGATATGAGTTTTCTGCAAGAGAGATGCTGTGTGTCTGTCTTTAGAAATCAGCACAGCTCCTGAGGTATCCTTATCCAGGCGATTGGCTGCTCTGAAAACAAATTCCTTGTCCTCTTCCCTGTATCTGTGTGCAATAAAGTTTGCAAGGGTATTGAGCTGATGGACTTTTACAGGATGCACAGGAATGAATGGAGGTTTATTAACAATGATAATGTATGTGTCTTCATAAAGAACAGAAAGTTCTCCTTCAACGGGAACGATAGCATTTTCTTCTTCGGGGAGATTTATCTCAACTATATCACCCGGGTAAAGGAAATCAATAGTTCTGAGAAGTTCACCGTTTCTCAGAATTCCGCCCTCTGTTCTTTTGAGGATCTTAAGGCTTCTTGCTGAAAGGTTGCATATGGTTCTCAGATACACGCCTGCTTTAATACTTTCTTTTTCGATATCAACGATATATTTTAAGGAACTGCCCATAATAAACTCCCCCATTTATAATATACCAAAACAGCAAGAGTAACCTGAATCAGAATAATCACGGGAATTCCAAGCATAAACTTCATGTGTCGGGTCTTGTGACGGATTATAAGCATTGTAATGTACATACCAAGACTTCCGCCGACAAAAGAGAGGAACATCAGAGCTTTTTCAGGAGTTCTGAAGCCGTTTCCTTTTGATGCAACTTTATCGCTGATGGTGACATACACAGACAAAATATTAATGATGACAAGATAAATAATTATAGAGGTTAAATAACTATACATAATATACTCCGGAGGTTTAATATGAAAAGACATATCAGCATTGCATTGATACTATCTGTTATACTGCTGTTATCGGTGATTCTGATGTCTATGAAAGCAGAAAAGCCTGAAAAAAAATCACACACCGCTGATGCGGTCTATGTATCTGCTGAAAGAACAGAACCCGACTCAATGCGAGGGCTATGGGTGTCGTATATAACCCTTGATATGAACGGCACTGACAAAAGTTTTGAAAGCTTCAAGGAAAAGTTTGATAGTATAGTGCGTGAAGCAAAAAAGCTCGGGTGCAACACACTTATTGTTCAGGTAAGGCCCTTCAGCGATGCCCTTTATAGTTCAGAAATTTATCCTGCCTCACATATTCTGTCAGGTGAGCAAGGAGCTTCGGTTTCATATGATGCGCTTGAATATATGTGCAAGGCTTCTCACGAAAAAGGCTTACGGATCCACGCTTGGATAAACCCCTACAGAGTTGCAACCGCCTCTACACCGCAGGTAATTTCAGACAAATGTCCCTATTACATAGATGACGGAATCGGCTTTGAGACTGAATCGGGAAAATTCCTGAATCCTGCAAGCAACAAGGCAAGAGAGATAATCATAGAGGGTGTAATGGAAATTGTCAGAAACTACGATGTTGACGGAATACAGTTTGACGATTACTTCTACCCTGCTGACTGCGGAAGTTTTGATGCTGATGACTATGGTGCTTATCTCAAATCAATGCCTGACCCATCTTTGGCTCTGCCCCTTAAGATGTGGAGGCAGAACAATGTGAACCTGCTGATAGCAAGAACTTATATGGAGATAAAAAGAATAAAACCCTCGGTGGAATTCGGAGTTTCACCTCAGGGTAATATTCAGAATGATTATGATATGGGAGCTGATGTCAAAACCTGGTGCGAAACTGTGGGATATGTTGATTACATCTGTCCTCAGATGTACTATTCAACTGGTAATCCAATAAAAGGCTTTGAGGAAAGCCTTGAGGAGTGGAAAAGCTTCGATTACCACGAAAACATCAAGGTTTATATAGGTCTTGGAGCATATAAAATCGCAACAGATGCTGACAGCGGAACATGGGATGGTAACTCTGAAGAGCTTAAGAATCAGCTCCTCCTTCTGAGAGAATACGGCTATGACGGATATATGATATACGACTACAGCGCCATCGTATCAGATGAAAAAGCTGATGGTATTGAGGTATTCAGAGAGGCTGTTTATGAAGAGATGACCTCACCTGTGCAGTAATCATCAAAGGCTTCTGTGATTCTTACAGGAACACAGTCGCCCTTAAGTTCACAGCTGTGAAGCGATATTCTTACGGGAGTATAGTTGGGGGTGTAGCCCTCGAAAACTCCGTTCTCTATTTCCTGCTCTATGACTATTGTTGTAGTAATGCCAACCTGAGATCTAAGGAACTCTTCCCTCTTTCTCTGAGACATATCGCTCATCAGACGGGCCCGTTCCTCCTTGATGCTTTTCGTAAGCTGGAGGGGCATTCTGTCAGCAACAGTCCCGCTTCTTCTGGAATATGGAAAAACGTGAACCTTTGCAAAGCCCACCGACTCAACGAACCTGAGAGATTCTGAAAACTCCTTTTCATCCTCTCCGGGGAAACCCACCATAACATCGGTAGTAAAGCCGGGATTCACAAACTTTGATCTGATGTTATTGACAATATCCATATATTCAGAGGAGGTATAATGACGATTCATCCGCTTCAGAGTACCGTCTGAGCCGCTCTGAAGTGATAGATGAAACTGGGGACAGAACTTCTTGCACTTTGCCATTCTTGAGAGAATATCCTCGGTGAGAAGCTCAGGCTCGAGAGAGCCCAGACGGATTCGCTCTATTCCCTCCGCCTCGGCCACTGCTTCAATAGCATCACAGATATTGAGCCCTATATCTGTGCCGTATTTTGAAAGGTTGATACCAACAAGGACGATCTCTTTATAGCCTTTAAGGGCAAGGGTAGAGACCTCCTCTTTCAGGGTATTGAGAGGCTTAGAACGAACTCTGCCCCGTGCATAGGGAATTATGCAGTATGAGCAGAAGCGGTCACATCCGTCCTCGATTTTAATATAGGCACGGCTACGTTCTGAAAAACCCTTTATTGTGCAGTTTTCAAACACACCGTTCTTTCTGTCGTGTTCATCCACTTTGAGAATCTGCTTGCGTGTTTCGAAAAACTCACGAATGAGATCGGGAATTATGCCTCTTTCGGTATTTCCCACCACAATATCGCAAGAAATGAAATTCTCATATTTCCGCGGAAATGCCTGAGACATACAGCCAGATAGTATAATAACTGAATCGGGATGCTCTCTTCTGAGACGTCCTAAAAAACGTCTGCACTTGGCTTCGCTTATGGCGGTAACGGTGCAGGAATTAACTATGAAAATATCACACTCGCTGTCGTTTTCACGATAGCCGTAGCCTGAGTTTTCCATAAGCTCTTTCATATATTCGGATTCATACTGATTCACTTTGCATCCAAATGAATAAATCTTGAAATTCATTTCTGCACCTCCTTGTGCATTAATCAGAAGCCTTCAAAGAGAGAAATCTGCGAGCTTTCGGGAAGATTCCTTAAAGCTCCAAGCTCTCTGAGAGCTTCAATAACAGCTTTGGTTACTTTAGTTTTCTGCTGAAGCTGTTCTACGGAGAAATACTCACCCTGCTTTCCGCATTCTTCAAGAGAAATCGCTGCCGACTCACCGATACCTGAAATTGAAGAGAAGGGAAGTCTGAGCTTTCCGTCTTCAATGGTAAAGGATTTTGCCTTTGATTTATATAAATCTATAGGCAGAAGCTCTATTCCACGTGCAAGCATCTCGTTCATGATCTGAAGAGTTGCTATTTCTGTTTTCTCCTTTGCGGTAGCTTCAAAGCCCTTTTGTCTGATAAGCTGCATTTTGTTTTCAACGGCAGTTTTACCTTTAATGGCGGTTATTCCGTCAAAATCCTCGCCTCGGACAGAGAAATATGCAGCATAGTACTCAAGAGGCCTGTGAACCTTGTACCAGCCTAGTCTGAGGGTTGAGATCATATATGCAGCGGCGTGAGCCTTAGGGAACATATACTTAATTTTCATACAGGAATCAATATACCACTGAGGTACATTATTCTCGTGCATTGCATTGAAATGCTCCTCAGTAAGGAGCTTTGTGGCATTACCCTTACGAACTATCTCCATAATTTTAAAGGACATTGAGGGGTCAAGTCCCTTGTGCATAAGATAAGTCATAATGGAGTCTCGAGTTCCGATAACCTCTGAAATGGTACAGGTGCCGTCTTTAATAAGGTCTGCGGCATTTCCTATCCAAACGTCGGTGCCGTGAGAAAGACCTGCAATCTGTAAAAGGTCTGAGAAGGTCTTGGGCTTTGCCTCAATAAGCATCTGACGAACAAAGGATGTTCCTACCTCGGGAAGTGAGAATGTTCCTGTTTCGGAATCTATATCCTCAGGTGTTACACCTAAAGCCGCAGGAGACTCAAAGAGCGACATAACATCGGGGTCATTCATTGGAACTTCCATAACGGGAATACCGGTAAATTTCTCAAGATAATGATATATAGTGGGTACATCATGGCCAAGCTCGTCCAGCTTACAAATTGTATCGTGGATAGAATGGAAGTCGAAATGAGTGGTTATATTATCAGAGTTCTGGTCATCAGCAGGATGCTGAACGGGACAGAAGTCGTAAATCTCCATACCTCGGGGTACTACTACCATTCCTCCGGGATGCTGGCCTGTGGTACGCTTAACTCCGGTAAAGCCCTTGGAAAGACGCTCTTCCTCTGCTTTGCTGAGTTTAAGCCCTCTCTCCTCCTCGAATTTCTTTACATATCCGAAGGCGGTCTTATCTGCTAGAGTTGAGATAGTACCTGCTTTGAAAACGTTATCTTTTCCGAAAAGCTCCTCTGTGTATCGATGTGAGCTGGACTGATATTCGCCGCTGAAGTTAAGGTCGATATCAGGGGTCTTGTCACCCTTAAATCCCAGGAAGGTTTCGAAGGGGATTTCGTGGCCATCCTGATGAAGTCTTTCGCCACACTCGGGACAATTCTTTGGAGGCAGGTCAAAGCCTGAGCCAACGCTACCGTCCGTTACCCATTCACTGTACTTGCACTTGGGGCAGATATAATGAGGACAAAGAGGATTAACCTCGGAGATACCTGAGATGGTGGCTACGAAGGAGGAGCCTACACTGCCTCGGGAACCAACAAGGTAACCGTTCTTCTCAGAGTTTGCTACCAGCTTCTGAGCTGTCATATAGAGAACAGAGAAGCCGTAGGTGTTGATAGAATCAAGCTCTTTTTCAAGTCTTTTCTGAACGATTTCGGGAAGAGGATCACCATAAACTTCCTTGGCTCTTCTCCATGAAATCTCGTTAAGCTCCTCCTCAGCACCATCAATGAAGGGCGGGAATGTGCCTTCAGGGATAGGACGAACTTTTTCTATCATATCGGCTATTTTATTTGTGTTTTCTACAACGACCTCGTATGCTTTTTCCTCACCTAAATACTCAAACTCCTTGAGCATTTCGGCTGTGGTGCGAAGATAAAGGGGTGCCTGATTATCGACATCATCATAGCCCTGTCCTGCCTGAAGGATCTTTCTGTAATCGGCATCATGAGGATCAAGAAAATGAACATCGCAGGTAGCAACTACAGGTTTGCCAAGCTCCTGACCCAAACGGATTATTGTGCGGTTTATTTCATGGAGAGCCTCGTAATCTCTTAGGTCTCCGTTTTTAATCATAAAAGCGTTGTTTCCGTCAGGCTGAATCTCAAGATAATCATAGTATGATGCGATTTCCTTAAGCTCACCCTCGGGCTTTCCTAAAAGCACAGCCTTGAAAAGCTCACCTGCTTCGCAAGCAGAGCCGATGATAAGTCCTTCACGGTGCTTATCAAGTACAGAACGAAGGATTCTGGGCTTCTTATAGAAATAATCGAGATGAGAATAAGAGATAAGCTTATAAAGATTCTTAAGACCAGCTTTATTCTTCACAAGAATAATTTGGTGGTACATAGGAAGTTTTTTGAAATCTCCACCTGATATTCCTGTATTGATCTGAGCGGTTGATTTAATTTTAAAGTCGGTCTGAAGTCTGCTCGCAAGAGCAACAAATATCTTCGCAAGAACATCTGCATCATCGCAAGCTCTGTGATGATTAAACTCTGGAAGTCTGAGATACTTCGCTACAGTATCAAGCTTACAGTTCTTAATATCGTTAAGAATTGCACGGCAGATAGCCACAGTATCAATGGATGTAAACTCTTTCTTTATGCCAAGACGCTCACAAGAGGCTTTGATAAAAGACATATCAAAAGGAGCGTTATGTGCAACCATAACTCTGTCGCCGCAAAACTCGAGGAAATCACGAACTGCAGCCTCCTCCTCGGGAGCATCCTCAACCATATAGTCATAGATTCCAGTAAGTTCCGTGATCTTTGGTGGTATCTTGGTTTTGGGATTTACAAAGGTTGAGAAGGTGTCCATTACAACGCCGTCCTTAACAAGAACAGCACCAATTTCAATTATTCTGTTATTCTTGGCAGAAAGGCCCGTGGTTTCAAGGTCAAAACAAATAAACTCACCATCAAGAGGTTCATCCTTTGTACCTTCCGTAACATGGGTTATGTCATTGACAAAATAAGCTTCCGTACCATAGATGACCTTTATATCCTTGCCGCCTTTTGCAAGCTTTTCAGAAGCATTCATGGCATCGGGGAACGCCTGAGCTACACCGTGGTCAGTAACAGCTATGGCTGTATGACCCCAGCTTGCGGCACGCTTAATGAGATCGCCTACCGGAGTTATGGCATCAAGTGCAGACATATTGGTATGCATATGAAGCTCTACTCTCTTTTTGGGGGCGTTATCAACCACGTTGAACTTTTCAGCAGTCATAATAGAACGACAGCTGATAACATACTCTTTCATATATTGGTCATAATCATAATCGCCACGGACAACAACTGTCATACCGTTTTTAAGAGCCTCAAGAGGTTTGCACTCATTGACTGGAGCGAAAACCTTGAGCATAACAGAGCTTGTGTAATCAGTGATGTAGATCGTGATAATGTTCTTATCCCCTGCTTTGGTGGTTTTGGTCTCGATACTGAAAACATCACCCCATACAGCAACCTTACCTGAATCATATGAAAGGCTACTTATGGGTACTGTTTTAGTCTTAAATGTCTTGCCCCACAGAGGTCTCATGGAACCCGGATAAACTGAGGGATAAAGATTCTGCCCCTCACGAACCTCAATATCACGGCTGATTTTTTCAGGACCTCTATAGCTCTCTTCCTCTTCCATAAAAGCTTCAAGAGCCTTTCGCTTAACAGATTCCTCGTAGTTTCTGATGTTTTCAATGTATGCGTCATCATCAGCATTCATCTGAGTAACTCCTGTAAAGCTTACAGAATAGCTCAGTCCGAACATGGTGCTGAGGATATTTATGATCTCACGATCAGCACCAAGAGAATTCAGAAGGATCTCACCGCCATGGAATATTTCAACAGTGAGCATATCCCCGTTTACGGTGATGCTTGCATCGTCGAGAACAGCAGCGGTGGAAGGAAGTCTCTTCTTAAGCTCAGAAAGCACAATGTTATATCTCTCGGGGGTAAAGGCCTCCTGAGGGAATCTGGGCTCAATAGAAGCTTTCTCAAGAGAAAGTGCTGAACGGATAAGCTTTTCGCACGCTTTAAGCTCACTTTCCTCTATAAACTCACTAAAGCGTACAGCCAAAGTCACTGTACGCTTTTCCTTATTGATATTTACTTTTTCGATTACTCCTCGTGATAGCCCTTCTGAAAGGGAGCTGTCGGAGTTTATGTACTTTTCAAAAAAACTGAACAGGGTATTCATTCGTTCCTCACAATATATCTTTTATATCAAAATTATAACTTTTCAATTTCACAGAGAAGTGCCTCAACAATTTTCTCTTCAGGCACTTTATAGAGAATTTCTCCTTTTCTGAAGATAAGGCCGCATCCGTCACCGCCAGCAACGCCAAGATCAGCCTCTTTTGCTTCTCCGGGACCATTTACTGCACAGCCCATAACGGCAACTGTAATGTCTTTTTCGGTAGAAGAGAGCTTCTCCTGAATCTCATTTGCAAGAGAGATAAGATCTATCTTTGTTCTTCCGCAGGTGGGACATGAAACAAACTTAACTCCGCCTGTGCGAAGTCCTACGGACTTAAGAAGCTCCTTGGCAGCTATGACTTCTCTTACGGGGTCTGCGGTAAGGGAGATTCTGATGGTATCACCTATTCCGTCAAGGAGAAGTGAACCAATTCCTGCAGCAGATTTGATAATACCGCTGTACTCTGTACCAGCCTCTGTAACTCCAAGATGAAGAGGATATTTACATCTCTCGCTAGCAAGTCTGTAAGCATCCACTGTAGTTTTAACCGTTGATGATTTCATAGAAAGCACGATATCGGTAAAATCAAACTTTTCAAGGAGAGATGCGTGGTAAAGGGCGCTGTCGCAAAGTGCCTCAGCAGTAGGATGTCCGTACTTCTGAAGTATAGACTTCTCAAGAGAGCCTGAATTCACACCGATGCGAATAGGAATTCCCTTGTTTCTGCAGGCATCAGCCACAGCCTTTACACGGCTGTCATCGCCTATGTTACCGGGGTTTATTCGGATCTTATCAACACCTGCCTCAACACATTCGAGAGCAATTTTATAGTCAAAATGAATATCGGCTACAACAGGTACGCTTACAGCCTCTTTAAGTGCTGAGATAAGCTTTACGGCATCCTTGTCGGGAACAGCCGCACGGATTATTTCACAGCCTGCAGCCTCCAATGCCTTTGCCTGACTTACACTTGCCTCAATATCAGAAGCAGGAGTATTGAGCATAGATTGGATAGATACAGGAGCATTACCGCCAATCTTAACATTACCTGCTTTTACGAAAATTTCAGATGCC
This sequence comes from Ruminococcus sp., assembly GCA_045545015.1. GTDB lineage: Bacteria > Bacillota > Clostridia > Oscillospirales > Acutalibacteraceae > Ruminococcoides. The sequence goes on along the minus strand of JAZQAF010000009.1, from coordinate 14,863 downwards.
AAAATTCACACCTCACGATATAAGCTGCCAAACATCCTTGACAGTAATAATAAGCATAAACATAAGAAGCAAAGCAAGACCTGCCGCATTGACAAAAGCCTCTGCTTTTCTGGGAATGGGCTTTTTAAATATAGCCTCAATAAGAAGGAAAAGGAATCTTCCGCCGTCAAGTGCAGGGAAAGGAAGCATATTCACAACGCCGAGATTCACTGTGATTATCATCATAATATTTAAAATATTCAGTACTGCATCAAGGAAGCTCGTTTCAAGACCTGTTTTGGCGGCTTCAACAGTTACAGAAGTAGCACCAACGGGGCCTGAAACATCGTTGAATCCGAACTCACCTTTTACAAGGCCTACCAAGGAATCACCCACCATTCTGACAACAGAAACAGTCTGAGAGCCGGTCTGACCTATAAGAGTCAAGAATCCGTTATCCTTTGCAGTAAAGCTGAAATCAATACCAAGTCTCTCTGTGGTATCTTCACCCAGAGTGTAAGTGTAGAAATCGAAGTCGGGAAGCTCTATCTTCTTGCCGTCTCTGACAATTACAAGATCAGCTCTGAAGCGGCTTCTCTCTGAAAGATTCTTTCTCTCGGGGATAACCTTTTCTGCATCGGGGAAATAGGCATAATAAGTATCGGCAAAATCAGAAACGACTTCATCTGCCTGAGCACGGGTCTGAGTATTCTTTGCATCCTCAAGAGCCTTAAGATACTGATCGTTTAACTTCTCAAGATCCTCCTCAGAAAGATTCTGAAACTCTTCTGTACCCATCTGAGAATTCAGAATATTCATAATGGAGGCTATTGTATCTTCCTTATAAATTTTGAAGGTAGTACCGTCCACCTTCTGAACCTTGAGCTTAGCGATGGCGTAGTTTATATCCATCTCGTTATTGATTTTGTAGCCATTGATGCTGTGTAAGGTATCGCCCTCCTGAAGTCCCTGAAGAGAGCTGTAATAGTCGGGTCTTACATAAGCAATCTCGGGTGTGGCAAAAGCCTTTGAGCCTGAAAGGATAATACCCATAAATATCAGTCCGAGGACGATATTCATAAATGCACCTGCTACAATTACAATAAGGCGTTTCCACACCTTTGCATTATTGAAAGCTCTGGGATTCTCACTATCTTCATCTTCACCCTCCATGGCACAGAAGCCGCCTATGGGTAGAAGTCTGAGAGAATATCGGGTCTCGCCCTTCTTAAACGAGAAGAGCTTGGGCCCCATTCCCAGAGAGAATTCGTTTACTTTAATACCGGACAGCTTGGCGCTGATAAAGTGTCCGCCCTCATGAAAGAAAATAATCAGTTCAAAAAGAAGAACACCAATGAGAATCAGTCCTGCTGTCTGGAGGAAGTTGACAATAAATGTCAAGTAGATCACTCCAAGTTAAGCTTAAATTTTACTCAGCACATACTCACGGGCGGCTTTGTCCGCTGAGAGTACATCCTCAAGTGTACGAAGTTCTGAAGAAGGCACTTCTTCAACTGCTGAAGTTACCAGCTCTCCAATTCTGAGGAAGGGAATCTTTCCCTCTCTGAAGAGAGCATTAGCGACTTCGTTTGCACCATTTGCTATGGCAGGTGCGGTACCACCGATACTGAGAGATTTCTTTGCAGCCTTGAGACACAGGAAGGTATCATAGTCAGGCTCATTAAAGGTGAGTGTGCCTATCTCTGCAAGGCTCAGAGGCTTTACAGAAGACGCTACTCTCTCGGGATATGTCAGAGCGTACTGTATGGGAATTCTCATATCGGGATTACCAAGCTGTGCAAGAACAGAGCTGTCAGAAAATTCAACGAGAGAATGGATGATACTCTGACGATGAATTACTACATCTATATTCTCAGGGAGTATATCAAATAACCATCTTGCCTCGATAATCTCAAGACCCTTATTCATCATTGACGCACTGTCTATGGTGATTTTGGCACCCATAGACCAGTTGGGGTGATTGAGAGCTTCCTTGACGGTCACGTTCTCCAAATCCTTCTTGGTTTTTCCGAAGAAAGGACCGCCTGAGGCAGTAAGGATAAGTTTCTTTATAAATTTATGGTCGGGGCAACCCTGAAGACACTGGAAAATTGCACTGTGCTCACTATCAACAGGAAGAAGCTTTACACCGTTTTCCTCTACGGTATTCATAACAAGCTCGCCGCCTGCAACAAGGGTCTCCTTATTGGCAAGAGCTATGTTCTTCCCTGCTTTTGCCGCTGAGAGTGTAGGCTCAAGTCCAACCATTCCCACAAGGGAGTTTAGCACTGTATCAGCACCTTCTATTGTTGCTGCTTCAATGAGTCCCTCCATACCCGAAAGAACTCTCGTATTTGTATCTGCAATTCTGAGTTTTAAATCCTTTGCGGCATCATCATCGTACATTACGGCAAGCTCAGGTCTCCACTCTCTTATCTGCTCCTCAATGAGATCCAAATTGGAATGAGCGGTGAGAGCTTTTATCTTCATCCCTGTGAGCCGTGCTACCTGAAGGGTCTGTGTGCCTATAGAGCCGGTAGAACCGAGAACTGAAATAGATTCTGTCATCTTTTCACAACCTTAGTTTAAGTAAGTGTCTTAGGTTTATGCTGAAATAAGGCCCATTGTGTTTGAAATGAAGAACACAAAAGGAACGCAGAATAATGCAGAGTCAAATCTATCAAGAACTCCGCCATGTCCGGGAAGGAGTGAGCCGTAGTCCTTGATAGAACAGTCACGCTTGATAGCGGAGAAAACAAGGTCACCCATTACGGAGAACACAGATGTAAAGAGACCTATGAAAAGAAGTGAGAGGTAGTTTACATCCATATTGCGGTAGATAACAAAATCAAAGAGAAGTCCGAAAAGAATCGTGCCAACTACTGCGCCGATACCGCCGCCAATAGCTCCCTCAACGGTTTTCTTGGGGCTGATATTGGGGCAGAGCTTTCTTTTACCAAGGAAGCTTCCTGTGAAATAAGCCGCTGTGTCAGCGCACCAGCATCCCACAAGAGAGATGATAGCATAGAAAGAATGCCAGCCTCGTGTACAGGAAAGTACAGTGAGACAGGAAAAAGAAAGTGCAATGAGCATTGTGCCCGAATAAGAGAAGGTTATGTCAGATACGGTAACTCTGAGACGAAAGAGCACAAGCTCCATAAGAATAAAAATGGTAAAAAGGAATATAGGGAGATACCAAACCTGAGTGAGTGCTAAAAGGGGCATTGAGAATGCGAACAGCGCTGTAAGCACAAGCACCGGAAGTTCTTTATGAAGCTTCTTTGCTGTAAGGAATTCTATAGAGCCGATTAGGCTCAGAAGTGAGATAGTGAGAGCTATGACCCAAGGAAAATTCTCACCAATAAGAAGCACAGCAATAAATATCAAAAGAGCAACTGCTCCTGTAATGATTCTTGTTTTCATCTGAAATCCCCCTGAACAAGAGTAAAACTTAACAAATCACACGCCACCGAAACGACGGTTTCTCTTTGAGAATATCTCAAGGCATTTATCGAGGTCGTCGGTAGTAAAATCGGGCCACAGCTTATCGAGGATAACAAACTCGGTATAGGCCGCCTGCCAGAGCATAAAGTTTGAAATACGGTACTCACCGCTGGGACGGATAATAAGGTCGGGATCAGGCTGACCTGCAGTGTAAAGTGCAGAAGAAAAAGTTTCCTCGTTGATATCCTCTGCAGACATCTCCCCCGCCTTCACCTTGGAAGCCAGAGTTCTTGCAGCCATAATCATCTCGTCACGACTGCCGTAGTTCATAGCGATATTGAGCACCATACCTGTACGTGAAGCAGATTCCTCTTCTGTTCTCTTTATAAGCTCCTGAAGCTCCTCTGAGAAAGCTGAGGTATCGCCTATAAAGCGGACAACGATGCTGTCGTCCTTGAAATCTGTGAGAGCTTCGTTTAAGTACTGCTTAAAAAGCTTCATTAAAGCGTTTACTTCATCGGAAGGACGCTTCCAGTTTTCTGTAGAAAAGGCATAGACGGTAAGGTATTTAATTCCTATATCACTGCAGTAGCGGGTGATCTTACGGAAAGTCTGGGCACCTGAGGTATGGCCCGCCGACCTTGGGAGACCGCGCTTCTTCGCCCATCTGCCGTTTCCGTCCATAATTATGCCGATATGCTTAGGAAGGACGAGATTCTCGCCCTTCCCATTACTCTTTTTACGCCGTGAAAAAATAAACGACATATCAGATCTCCATTATTTCTTTCTGCTTTGCCTGACAGATCTCATCAACTTCCTTGGTGAGCTTGTCAGTAATCTTCTGAACCTTCTCAAGAGCTACCTCAAGGTCATCCTCTGTGATTTCGGAATCCTTCTTCATCTTCTTGAGGCGGTCAATTACATCTCTGCGCTCGTTACGGATCTGAACCTTTGTATCCTCTGCCTGACGAGCTGCATCCTTTGTGATCTCCTTACGCTTATCCTCAGTAAGAGGAGGAAAAACAAGACGAATACATTTGCCGTCGTTCTGAGGATTGATGCCGATATCAGACACCTGAATTGCCTTCTCGATAGAACGAAGACAGGAAGCATCCCAGGGCTGAATTGTAAGGGTTCTTGCCTCAGAGACATTAACTGCTGCAAGCTGCTGAACAGGTGTGGGTGCACCATAGTAGTCAACAACTACCTTATCAAGAACACCGGGGTTTGCTCTGCCTGCACGGATAGCGGCGTATTCTGCAACAAGATGGTCAATGCGTCTGCGCATTGTATCTTCTGACTTTTTGATTAACTCTTTCATAACTATATCCTCCTGAAGATTCTTTAATTACTTAACAAGTGTACCGATATTCTCTCCGCAAACAGCATCGTAGATGTTCATGGGTCTCTCAATGCTGAATACAAGGATGGGAATGTCATTTTCACGGCACATTGTAGCTGCTGTGCCGTCCATTACCTTAAGCTGCCTCTCAACAACATCGCCAAAGGTAAGAGTATCAAACTTAACAGCGTCGGAATTAAGCTTGGGATCACTGTCATAAACACCGTCAACCATAGTTGCCTTGAGAATAATATCAGCTTCGATCTCAGCTGCACGAAGAGATGCCGCTGAGTCTGTGGAAAAGTAAGGATTACCTGTGCCGCAACCGAAAACAACAACTCTACCCTTCTCAAGATGACGGATAGCCTTGCCTCTGATGTAAGGCTCTGCGATCTCTCTCATGGAAATAGCAGTCTGAACTCTGGTATCAACACCGAGCTGCTCAAGAGCATCACAAACACCAAGAGCATTGATGGCTGTAGCCAGCATACCCATATGGTCTGCACGGGTTCTGTCCATATTACCGCTGGATCTGCCACGCCAGAAATTGCCGCCACCGACAACGATAGCAACCTCTACGCCCATATCCACACATTTTTTAATGGACTCACAGATCTTCAGAACGGTATCAAAATCAATGCCGCTTTTCTGCTCGCCTGCAAGGGATTCACCTGAAAGTTTCAGTAAGATTCTTTTATATTTAGGTTCCATTAAAAACACCCCCATAAATTTGTTTCATAATTAATATAATAATACAACATTATAGAGAATTTGTAAAGGATTTGAGCCTCGTTTTTTGATAATATTTTATGAACAAAAGGCTCATAAAAAAACAAGCGACACAAGCTTCCGTTAAGAAATTCATGTCGCTTATAAACTCATATTATCAGTAGTGCATGGTTGCCGCAAGGACAGCCTTTATTGTATGCATTCTGTTTTCTGCCTCATCAAAGACAATGGACTTTTCGGACTCAAAGACCTCGTCTGTAACCTCAAGAGCTGAGAGACCAAATTTCTCACCCACCTGCTTACCAACAACTGTATTGAGGTCGTGGAATGCAGGCAGGCAGTGCATAAACACAGCATTTTCAGCCGCTACATCAAAGAGGCTCATCTTCACCTGATAAGGAAGAAGATCATCAATTCGCTCCTGCCATACTGCCTCGGGCTCACCCATAGATACCCACACATCGGTGTAGATAACATGTGCATCCTTACAGGCCTTCATAGGATCGGTTTCAAAATTAAGGGTTGCACCTGTCTCCTTTGCAATTTCCTGACACTTCTCAACCAGCTCTTTGTCAGGGAAATACTTCTCGGGAGCGCAGGCAGTGAAATTCATGCCCATCTTTGCGCAGCCTACCATGAGGGAGTTACCCATATTGTAGCGGGCATCACCCATATATACGAAGTTGATACCCTCTAAAGTACCAAACTGTTCCTTAATGGTAAGGAAGTCAGCAAGAATCTGTGTGGGGTGGAATTCATTGGTAAGACCGTTGAAGACAGGAACGCCTGAAAGCTCAGAAAGTTTTTCAACCACTTCCTGACCGAATCCACGATACTCGATGCCGTCATACATTCTGCCGAGAACTCTTGCGGTATCTGCGATGCTTTCCTTTTTTCCTATCTGAGAAGCATCAGGATCAAGGTAGGTTGTGGACATACCAAGGTCATGAGCTGCCACCTCAAAGGCACAGCGAGTACGTGTGCTGGTCTTTTCGAAGATGAGAGCAAGGTTCTTGCCTACACAGAAATTATGAGGAATACCGGCTTTCTTTCTTGCCTTGAGCTCTGTTGCAAGGTCGATAAGTGAGGAAATTTCCTCAGGTGTAAAATCAAGAAGTTTTAAGAAGCTCTTCCCCTTGAGGGAAGAAACATCTGCCTGAACGTTCATACTTAAACATTCCTTTCACATACGGATTTAATGATGCTTACTGCCTTTTTAAGCTCCTCATAGGAGATATTGAGAGCAGGAAGCAGTCTGAGCTTACTTTTGGCTTTGATAGCAAGCACACCCTCCTGCATACATTCAGACACTACCTCATCCACAGGTCTCTTGGTAGTGATACCAAGCATAAGACCCATACCGTCTATAGAGATAATGCCCTCAGAGGAGGAAAGCTCAGATATGATATATTCGGATTTCTCTCTGATTTCAGAGAGAAGTTTTTCATCAATACGATCAATGATGCTCAGAGCGCCTGCACAGCAAACAGGATTACCGCCGAAGGTGGAGCCGTGGTCACCTGGTGTAAATACCTCTGAGAGTTTCTCAGAAAGCATGGTAGCACCTAAGGGAAGACCACCGCCGAGACCCTTTGCTGTGCTTACAACATCAGGTGTAACACCGTAGTTCATAAAAGCATAAAGCGCTCCTGTTCTGCCGTTGCCTGTCTGAACCTCATCAGCAATAGTCACAATATCATAAGCTGCTGAAAGCTCAAAAATCTTATCAACAAACGCCTGAGTAAGGGGCATTACACCGCCCTCACCCTGAACAAGCTCAAACATAATACCTGCTACTTTGTTGCTTATCACGAGGCTTTCAAGCTCTTCACAGTTATTTGCCTCACAGTAGAGGAAACCATCGGTAAGAGGCAGGAAGTCCTTATGGAAAGTATCCTGACCTGTTGCCGCCAAGGTAGTAATAGTTCTGCCGTGGAAGCTGTTCTTAAGAGTGATAATCTTATAGAATTCCTCTCCCTTATTCTGTGCGGCATACTTTCTAGCGGCTTTTATAGCACACTCGTTGGCTTCCGCACCTGAATTTGAGAAGAAAACCTTGGAGAGACCTGTACGGTTGCAAAGTGTTTCTGCAAGCTTTGCACAAGGCTCTGTATAGTAAAGGTTAGATGTATGCTGAAGAGTATTGAGCTGCTCTGTTACAGCCTTTGCCCAGATTTCATCGCAGTAGCCGAAAGCATTTACAGCGATGCCAGTAGCCATATCTATATACTCTTTGCCGTTTTCGTCAACAGCGATAACTCCCCTGCCCTCTTTAATTACAAGAGGAAAACGACCATAGGTATGAGCTATATATTTGCTGTCACATTCTTTAATGTTCATCGGAAAAATCCTCCGCTACCATGGTGCCTGCACCCTCGTCGGTGAGAGTTTCAATAAGAAGTGCATGAGGTACTCTGCCATCCATAATGATAACTCTGTTAACACCTCTGGAGATAGCATCGAGACAGCACTCAACCTTGGGAATCATACCGCCTGAGATAGTGCCGTCCTCAAAGAGACGAACAGCAGCCTTGGTATCCATTTCGGGAATAACTGTAGAGGGGTCGTCCTTATCCTTGAGGATACCCTCGATGTCTGTCATTGTAATGAGACGTTCTGCCCGAAGTGCGCCTGCAATATGAGCAGCCGCTGAGTCAGCGTTGATATTATATACGTTACCCTCGTCATCGCAACCAACGGAAGATATAATGGGAATGTAGCCGTTATTGAGAAGATCAAAGATGGGCTCAACGTTTACCTCTGTGATTCTGCCTACAAAGCCAAGTCTCTCATCCTTGCAGACAGCCTTTATCATCTTGCCGTCAACACCTGAGATACCCATTGCCTTGCCGCCTTTAGCGGAGATGAGGTTTACAAGACCCTTGTTGATCTTACCTGAGAGGACCATCTGAACGATGTCGATTGTCTCCTGATCGGTAACTCTGAGTCCGTCAACCCACTTGGTCTCCTTGCCGACTTTTGCAAGAGTTTCGGTAATTTCAGGACCGCCGCCGTGAACGAGAACCACCTTGATGCCTATAAGCCACAGAAGGACAATATCCTCCATAACCTGCTGTTTGAGCTCCTCGCTTACCATTGCGTTTCCGCCGTATTTAACTACAATAATCTTGCCGTTATACTTCTGAATGTAAGGAAGAGCCTGTGTCAGAATCTCGGCACGCTGTGCATTTGTGATATGTAATGACATTTTAAGTTACCCCTTATCTCAGAATTCTCAAATCAGGTTCTGTAATCTCCGTTTATACGGACATAATCATAGGTAAGGTCACAGCCCCATGCTGTAGCCTTATAGTCGCCGTCTCCGAGAGAAACGAGAATTTCAACTTCATTTTCAAGGAGAATTTCCTTTGCTTTTTCCTCAGAGAAAGGAATTCCGGCGCCGTTTACACAGAGAGCGATCTCGCCCTTTGAAGAACGGAAGGAAACATCTACTTTAGAAGGATCAAGATCCTTTACTCCGTAGCCTAATGCACAGAGCACACGGCCCCAGTTGGCATCTGAGCCGAACATAGCCGCCTTAACAAGAGATGAACAGATAACGGACTTAGCCGCAATCTTTGCCTGCTCCTTTGAAGCGGCACCCGAAACCACACACTCTACGAGCTTTGTAGCGCCCTCGCCATCAGCTGCAATATTTCTGCAAAGATAAACTGTTACAGTATTAAGAGCCTTCATAAAGGTATCGAAATCTTCGCCCTCGCATGTGATTTCAGGATTCTCCGCCATACCGTTTGCAAGGATAGATACCATATCGTTAGTGGAGGTATCTCCGTCAACGCTGGTCATATTGAAGGTATCCTGAATATCTGAAGAGAGCGCCTTCTGAAGCATCTTAGCAGAAATGGCACAGTCAGTTGTGAGGAATACGAGCATTGTTGCCATATTGGGGTGGATCATACCTGAACCCTTGGCAATACCGCCTAAATGCACCTCTTTGCCGCCTATCTCAAAGGACACAGCAATTTCCTTTACCTTTGTGTCGGTGGTCATAATACCCTCGGCTGCAAAGAGACTGTTGTCGCCAAGGCCTGCTTTAAGCTCAGGAATACCATTCTTAATGGGTGCAATATCAAGAACCTCACCGATAACACCTGTGGAGGCAACTACAACGTCTGTGTCAGAGATACCAAGTTCAGCTGCTGTAAGAGCGCACATCTCCTTGGCTATTTCAATGCCGTTTGCGTTGCAGGTGTTGGCGTTGCCGCTGTTGCATATAACAGCCTGAGCAAAACCATCAGCAATATTCTCTTTTGTAACTGTAAGAGGAGCGCCCTTTACGAGATTTGTGGTATAAACCGCTGCAGCAGTTGCCTTCTTCTCGCTGTAAATAAGAGAAAGGTCACGCTTAGTCTTATTCTTACGGATTCCGCAATGGATTCCGTTTGCAGTAAACCCCTTTGCGGCACACACTCCGCCTTTAATAATATTCATACTCATTCACCTTTAATTACAAGGGAAGTTGTTTTATCAATTCCCAGTGATATATTCATACATTCCACAGCCGCACCTGAAGCACCCTTGCCAAGGTTATCATAGCGGGCTATGAGAAGAATTCTTTCGTTATTACCGCAGACGCTTACCTGCATATTGTCGCATCCGCTTAAGATATTTGTGCTGAGGAAGCCATCACCTTCAGGCTCCTCAACATAGGTTACGGTAGAGTCGATGTACTCTGCCTTATAGTATCTCTTGATATCCTCCACAGTATGACCGCCTGTAAGCTGTGAGCTGTGTAAAGGTACTATAACCTGCATTCCGCTGTAGAAATCACCTACTACGGGGATAAATGCGGGAGCTACCTCAAGACCTGTTACCGCCATCATTTCAGGCAGATGCTTGTGGCTCTGAGGGAGAGCATACTGACGAGGAGAAGAGAGAGCTATGTCTCTATCCTCGCTCTCATAAGCCTCTATCATCTGCTTGCCGCCACCGCTGTATCCTGTAAGAGAAAAGCAAGAAAGAGGAGTATCCTTAGCTATCATTCCTGCCTTTACAAGAGGATAAACAAGAGCTATAAAGCCGCTTGCGTGGCAACCTGGAACAGCGATCCTCTTGGACTTTCTGATCTTGCCGTTGAAAGCCTCTGAAAGCTCAGGGAAGCCATAAGCCCAGTCGGGGTTTGTGCGGTGTGCAGTAGAGGTATCGATAACCACAGTATCAGGGTTATCAATGAGAGAAACCGCCTCTCGTGCTGCCGCATCAGGCAGACACAGGAAGGCGATATCAGCAGTGTTCAGCATTTCTCTGCGTGCCTCTGTATCTTTTCTCAGCTCCTCAGGTAGTGTGAGAAGCTCTATATCTTCACGATTTGCAAGTCTGTCGTAAATCTTCAGGCCGGTTGTACCTGCCTTGCCGTCAATAAATACTTTAGTCATTCAAAAACTCCGTAATATAATCTATCTGTTCTTTTACAGACACAGGGCCTGTACCGCCTTTTGAGATTCTCTTTTCTACGCAGGTCTGAAGAGATATCTCGTTATATACATCCTCCTCAAAGAGGGGTGAAAGCTCAGCGTATTTCTCAAAGGGAAGATACTCGAGAACAGTTTTATTCTGAATGCAGTAAGCTACTGTCTCGCCTACAAGCTTATATGCTGTTCTGAAGGGCATACCCTTCTTTACGAGATAGTCTGCAAGGTCAGTTGCGTTGATGAAGCCTTTCTTTGCAGCAGTGAGCATGTTGTCCTTGAGGACTGTCATGGTAGCTACCATGGGAGCAAAGACCTGAAGGCACATCTTGACTGTATCAACCGCATCAAAAATAGCCTCTTTATCCTCCTGCATATCCTTGTTATATGCAAGGGGCAGACCCTTAAGAGTTGTAAGAAGTGCCATAAGGTCACCATATACTCTGCCTGTTTTGCCTCTGACTAATTCTGCCATATCAGGATTTTTCTTCTGAGGCATAATACTGGAGCCTGTTGAGTAGCTATCGGAAAGCTCTACAAACTTGAACTCCCAGGATGACCAGAGAACAATCTCCTCGGAGAATCTGCTCAGGTGCATCATAAGCACAGAGTAAGCTGAGAGAAGCTCGAGACAGAAGTCTCTGTCAGAAACACCATCGATGCTGTTTAAGGAAACAGAGTCGAAGCCGAGGTGTTCGGCTTCGAAATCTCTGTCTGTGTCATAAGTAGTGCCTGCAAGGGCACAGGAGCCTATGGGAGAAACGTTCATTCTCTTTACGGCATCCTTGATTCTGCCGACATCACGGGTAAACATCATTGCATAAGCAAGAAGGTGATGTGCAAATGTCACAGGCTGCGCACGCTGGAGATGTGTATATCCGGGCATAATGGCATCAGTGTTTTCTGAAGCCTTTTGGCGGATAGCCTCAATGAGAGAGTAGATTAAGGAGAGGATCTCCTTGTTCTCATCACGAAGATACATACGGATATCAAGAGCTACCTGATCGTTACGGCTCCTGGCTGTATGAAGTCTCTTGCCTGCATCCCCTATTCTCTTTGTGAGCTCTGACTCGATGAACATGTGGATATCCTCGGCGTTCATATCAAAGGAAAGCTTGGAGGACTCAATATCCTCAAGAATTCCTGAAAGGCCGTCGATAATGAGAGCGCAGTCCTCACCGGAGATGATACCCTTGGAGGAAAGCATCATAGCATGCGCTATCGAGCCCTCAATATCCTGCTTATACATTCTGCTGTCAAAGCGTATGGAAGAATTGAAATCATCTGCAAACGAATCCAGTTTCTCTGAAAATCTTCCTGCCCACATTTTATCCATAGTGCTTACCTGCTTTATCGAAAATTATAATTAGTTGAGTCCGTTCTTTTTCTTCATACGAGCATAAACTGTTGTGGAGAGTCCGTAGAGGTTGATAAAGCCTGTTGCCTCGGACTGATCGTAAACATCATCCTCGTCGAAGGTAGCGATCTCGGGATCGTAGAGTGAATAAGGTGACTTAACACCTGCATTGATCATATTGCCCTTGTAGAGCTTGAGAGTAACATCACCTGTTACTGTCTTCTGAGTTTCCTTAACAAATGCAAGGATAGCATCGGTAAGAGGAGTGAACCACTGAGCGTTATAAACCATCTCGCCCAGCTTCTGAGCAACGAGTGCCTTGTAGTGAGCTGTTTCCTTGTCAAGGCAGATAGTCTCAAGAACATTGTGTGCCTTGTAAAGAATTGCACCGCCGGGAGTCTCATAGACGCCACGGCACTTCATACCAACAAGACGGTTCTCAACGATATCAAGGAGACCTACACCGTTCTCACCGCCGAGCTTATTGAGGGTTGTGATGAGCTCTGTTGCGTTCATTTCCTTGCCGTCAACAGCTGTGGGAACACCCTTCTCAAAGTGAATTGTAACGTAAGTGGGCTTGTCGGGAGCCATCTCGGGAGAAACGCCCATCTCAAGGAAGCCCTCTTTGTTATAGAGAGGCTCGTTCATGGGATCCTCAAGGTCGAGACCCTCGTGGGAAAGATGCCAGATGTTCTTGTCCTTGGAGTAGTTTGTCTCACGGTTTATTTTCAGGGGAACATTGTGAGCCTCTGCGTAGTCGATCTCCTCTTCACGGGACTTGATATCCCACTCACGCCAGGGAGCGATGATGGGCATATCGGGAGCAAAAGCCTTGATAGCCATCTCGAAACGAACCTGATCGTTACCCTTACCTGTGCAGCCGTGACAGATAGCATCTGCACCCTCTGCCTCTGCGATCTCAACAATACGCTTTGCGATAATGGGACGAGCAAAAGCTGTGCCGAGCATGTAGTTCTCATAGAGAGCGCCTGCCTGAACACAGGGGAAAACGTAGTCTGTGAGGAACTCTTCTGTAAGGTTCTCAACGTAGCACTTGGAGGCACCTGTCTTGATAGCCTTCTCCTCGAGACCCTCAAGCTCATCTGCCTGACCTACGTTACCGGATACTGCAATGATCTCGGGATCGCCGTAGTTTTCCTTGAGCCAGGGAATGATGATGGATGTATCAAGACCGCCTGAATATGCAAGTACGATTTTTTTGAATTCTTTGTTTGCCATAATAAAAACCTCCAGTTGATTTTATGTATCAGATTATGCATAAATATTACCACATTTAGTATATTTATGCAAGTGTTATTTGTTTTGTATAAATAATTTCATTGGAATGCAACATTGTGATAATAATACAGTAAATATATTGGTTATATTGACTAAATAAATAGGTGTCCCTAACAGAAATGCAACCCCGGCTATATAGCCGAGGCTTGCAGGAATTAATACATCTATGCAATTTTATGCATTGTTATGCATATATATGATGTTTATTCGGTTACACGCTCAAATGTAAAACCGTCGATTGTAAGTTTGCCGTCAGAGATGCTGTAATCGAGATCAATAGTTTCACGTTCTGTGTCGCTGACATAGGTTTCGAGAGTGATGGTGTAATATCCTACCGAATAAATAAAGTCGGATGTAGCACTGTAATTATAGGGCTGATCATCCTGTGCTTTGATCTCATAAGAATAATTACAGTAGCCGTCATCGGTGAAGGTATAACGGATAGTTTCGTCATCTACACTCTTCCACTCACCAACAAGCTCTTCGTTTTTCTCAAAATCCTCATAAGCTTTAAGCTCCACGGGAGTATATCTTACGGGAGAGTACTTGAACTGGTCACCGTTCTGGTAAACTATCAGAAGACAGTCATCCTCAAATCCGTAAGTCCAATTACCATAAAGAACGGGACCATCACAACGACCAATCCTGTTACCCTCTGCACTGAGACCATACTCTATATCAAATTCAAAGGTAGTGCAACCCTGGCGGTATCTAAGAGTGTTCTCTGATGAGAAAATATAATAAGCGGTATCATTCTTATCATCAACTCGCTGGTATGTGCCTACAACATCCATATCAGGTATCTGATACCATACTTCAGCAGGCTTTTCTGTAGGAGCCTCTGTTGCAACAGATGTCGGTACTTTTGTTTCCTCTGTTGACTCTTTTTCATCTGTCTTTTTACCGCAAGCAGCAAAGGATAAAAGAAGAACAGAGAGAAGAACTAAAGAAATAATTTTTTTCATAATATACACCTCAAATGAAATGTCAAATCAAGTATTATTATATAAATTCATTGACATAATGTCAATATAAACATCTGAGAAAAACATGTGGAACAAGATCCATTCTGGAACACTTATAAAAGAGAAACCTAATGAACAAATTTAATGCTAAACAAGGCATCTCCTTTTTTGCACAGGTCCGTAAAAAACGGACAATAGAAAAAAGACACCTCCTATGGTAGAATTAAAGAACTACCATAGGAGGTTTTGTTATGGCTGGGAAAAAGGGAATGAAAAAATATCCCGAAAGCATAAGAAATGAGATACGACAAAAACAAGA
>JAZQAF010000008.1:0-24337 GCA_045545015.1 Ruminococcus sp. | reverse complement strand
CCACGTGGGAGCATAGCTCAGCTGGGAGAGCATCTGCCTTACAAGCAGAGGGTCACAGGTTCGAGCCCTGTTGTTCCCACCATGTGGCCCGGTAGTTCAGTTGGTTAGAACGCTAGCCTGTCACGCTAGAGGTCGACGGTTCGAGCCCGTTCCGGGTCGCCATTTTTTTTGCCTCTGTAGCTCAGTTGGTAGAGCAGAGGACTGAAAATCCTCGTGTCGATGGTTCGATTCCGTCCGGAGGCACCAAATGCGGATGTAGCTCATCCGGTAGAGCGCCACCTTGCCAAGGTGGAGGTAGCGAGTTCGAGCCTCGTCATCCGCTCCAAAAAAGGCGAAGGGAAGGCACTTAATTCTACTGAGAATTTAAGTGCTTTTTCATTCGGCGTCATAGCCAAGTGGTAAGGCACGAGTCTGCAAAACTCTGATTCCCCGGTTCAAATCCGGGTGACGCCTCCAAAAATCCCGTTCACGTAAGTGGGCGGGATTTTTACTTTTTACTTCTTACCTCTTCACTCTTACCTCAAAATAAAGTTTCGCACGGGATTTTTGGGAAGTAAGAAGTAATAGGTAAGAGGTAATAAGTATTGCTGTTACACTGCCTGTGTGTTATTATTACATTGGGAAAGGTGGTAATATTATGGCTGATAGTCCGTTAATTATAAAATCAAAAGAGTTTGCTTTACAAATAATTAAGGTTTGTAACTATGTTAAACAAACCAAAAAGGAAAGTGTTTTAACAAATCAACTGATTCGCAGCGGTACAAGCGTAGGTGCGAATATTCGTGAAGCATTTTATGGACACGGAACTGCTGATTTTATTGCCAAACTTCAAATTGCCCTTAAAGAATGTTCTGAAAGTGAATATTGGTTGGAACTATTAATTGAAAGTGGTTATTACGATAATAACGATATTTTAGATAAATGTATAGAAGTTAAGAAATTACTGATTACTTCAATAAATACTGCAAAGAGTAAATTGAACAATCAACGAGGTCGGTGTTAATAATGAAATTGTTGTTTATGATAGGTAATGCTGCTGTCGGTAAAATGACTGTTGGGCAGGAACTTATGAAACTCACGGGGTTGAGATTATTTCACAATCATATGACAATAGAACCCGTAATAGAAATCTTTGACCAATATAATGGAAAAGCAATTAATAGACTTCGTCAGGTGGTTTTTGAGGAATTTGCGAAGTCAGATTGCTATGGAATGATTTTCACATATATGTGGGCTTTCGACCAACAAGCAGATTGGGATTATATTGAATATGTGAAAAGCATTTTTGAACCCTATAATACAGAGTTTTACTATGTGGAACTTGTTGCTCCCCGCGAAATTAGATTAGAACGAAATGTTACTGAAAACCGGTTGAAGAACAAAGCGTCGAAAAGAAATGTTGAGGTATCGAATCAAAGACTTATCAACGATGATACAAAATACCGACTCGAAAGTTTTGAGGGTGAAATTCAGTTTGATAACTACATTAAAATTGATAATTCAAAACTTCCTCCCGATGTAGTTGCAAAAATGATTCAAGAGAAATTCCATTTATAACGAAGAAAAAAGGTCTGTTTACATATAGGTTCATTTTCGTGGTGTACACCCAAAAAATTCCTGTTCTTTGGAACAGGAATTTTTTTATCCAAGCCGACAGGCTTGGTATATCATCACGCGATAGCGTGTATATCATCAAATGCGATAAGTCGCATTTGTATCTCATCACACCGTAGGTGTGTATCAAAAAACTGTCGGCTTGATGATATACAAAACTTCGTTTTGATGATATGCAATTCCTTGCGGAATTGATGATATACAATGCTTCGCGTTGATTTTGCCCCCTTTTTATGCTATAATAGACCCAGGGAGCTGATTGTATGGATATTCTTTTTGAAAATCGTTTCTCAAGAACAAGGGAAGTTGCTAAAGATATGTATTCCCATCATTTCTTTAAAAGTAAGAGTGCGGTTTTTGCCTATGTTTTCTTTTCGTTGTGTCTGATTCTTCAGCTCGTTTTGGGTTTATACACACATAAATTTGGCTATTTCATAATCACTGCAGCAATCGTGTTTTTTGTTTTTGCTTTCAGGATCTTTTGCTATTTTAACTCCGTAAAGCTCATGTCCAGACGTGATATGGAATGCTTCGGTAAAGAAGCTGAGATCGTTGTTTTTGTAAAAGAGGAGTGTATTGAATACGGTACTGTTGGTGCTGTGCCGAATAAGCTTTTGTATTCAAATATAAAGTTCGCCTATGAGACAAAAAATCTGATTCTGATAAGATCAACGGCGAGACTTTTATACACGTTAAAAAAGGATTCCTTTATTAAGGGCTCAGCAAAGGAGTTTGAGGAGTTTCTCCGCAGCAAAGGAATCAAAGTCAAATAGTAACACGGCAGACCTTCAGATATGGAGGTCTGTTCTTTATTTGACGAAACTTATTATCTGTGATATTCTAAATCTGTAAGGATAAATTGGATTTTTAATTGAGGTGGGGAAGATGGGTGATATAAAGAATTTTATAAGTTGCCGACTACCCGGCGGCAGTCTTTGGAAAGCTCTTAAAAAGAGCAGAAGGCAGTATAAGGAGAATCCCCGGACCCTTATGTACCGCAGGATCTATTCTATGAATCTCAGGTGCTATTTCCGTTTCGGCAAGAACTATCATCTCATGGATTATGAGGAGCGGGGAAGTAAGGCTCCAACCTTTCTCTACCATGTGACCTCGGGCGATTTACTTGAGAAGATCCGTCTGGATGGTATCAGAAATGAGAAAACGGGGATAGTTTTTCTCACTCATTCAAGAAAGTATCTTGAGTATTTTTTCTCTGTGAAAAAGGAGCCGGTACTCCTGAGAGCCGATGTAAAGGCAATGCTTCGGTCGGGGTATAGCTTCTTTCGCAATGAGCAGGAGCATTGGATGTGGATAGCAGAGAGAATCCCGGCGGAATTTGTATCCGAGACCACCTTTGAGGCTGAAAGTGAGTATATGATTTAAGAGCAGGCACTATATAAGTGTCTGTTTTTTTGTGGCTTTTATAGTTCATAAAATTTCTGCAGGGAAGTTTAAAATGCAAGACTGGTATGTGAAATCTTGCAAAAATTAAATATATATATAAAAATACATAAAAATTTTGCAAGAACTATTGACAAATTATTCAAAATCCTTTATCATAATATCAAGTCAGAAATACATATAATTATTTTAAGGAGGCTTGTATTTATGTTTAGTCACAAAGATTTACCCCTGTTGCTTCTTGACAACAGCTCAATGATGTCTGTTTTAAACGAGGGCGAGTTTAAATGCTCCAACCTTTCCTTTGAGGATGCAAAGCATCTGGTGGATATCTACGATGAAGCTGATATCCTTCGTTGCTTCAGTAATCAGGATATTGAGACCATTATCTTCGATCATCTGGGTGCGGCAAAGAGGAATTTCCAGTACAAGCGCATCCGCAATATGCGCCCCGGTCAGGACGCCATAGTTTTTAAGCTGTATGTTACTCCTTCTGAGACACAGCCTATTATTCAGGCAGACGATGGGGTGGAGGCAAAGAAGATTCAGAACGTTTACGTTTATTGCCAGTATCTGACCCGACTCAGTTGAGATTCCTTTTTCATAATTTGACTCCGTATATATAAAACACGGGCTGCAATTTTGCGGTCCGTGTTTTGTTTTGAAAAAAATGTTGTTATGTGCATAAAAATATTCGCTTTTTTGATAATAATCAATTAATATCCCTTGAAAAAATGTCGGATATCGTCTATAATACTATTAATTGTTTATTAACAGATCTATGAGGTGGTATGATGCAGCTTCTTAAAGATAGAATCGTAAAGGACGGTCAGCTTTTTCCCGGTAATATACTTAAGGTTGACAGTTTTCTGAATCATCAGGTGGATATTGCCCTTCTCAACCAGATCGGTGAAGAGTTCAAGAGACTTTACTCTGACTGCGAGATCAACAAGATCCTCACTATCGAGGCATCGGGTATCGGTATTGCCTGCATTGTTGCGCAGTATTTTGACTGCCCCGTGGTCTTTGCCAAGAAGTCCAAGTCCATCAATATCAGCAACGATTTCTATCAGAGCGATGTTATGAGCTACACTCACGGAAACGTAAATCATGTTATTGTTTCCAAGGATTTTATCGGTGAGGGAGACAAGGTTCTGGTTATTGATGATTTCCTCGCTCACGGATGCGCTCTCAGAGGTCTCATTGACATCATTGAAAACTCCGGCGCAGAGCTCAAGGGCTGTGGTATCGTTATTGAAAAGGGCTTCCAGAAGGGCGGAGATGAGCTGAGAGAAAGAGGCATCAGAGTTGAGTCTCTGGCTATCGTGGAGTCTATGAATAACGAAACGGGAGAGATCCTTTTCAGATAATCAAGGGTATAATGGGTAAACCCCTTATATACACAATTTTATTATTTAGGAGGAAAACAAAATGAAAAGAATTCTTTGTGCTCTTCTTGCAGTGCTTATGCTTTTTGCATTTGCAGCTTGCGGTGAAGATGCAGCAGAAGGCGAAAAGCTCAAGGTTGGCTTTATCTTCCTTCACGATGAGAACTCTACCTACGACAAGAACTTCATGGAGGCTGCAAAGGCAGCTTGTGAAGCAATGGGTGTTGAGTATGTTCAGAAGACTCAGATCCCCGAGTCCAATGCTTGCTATGAAGCAGCAGTAGATCTTGTTGAGACAGAGGGCTGTGAGGTTATCTTTGCTGACAGCTTCGGTCACGAGTCCTTCCTTATGAAGGCAGCTGAGGAGTATCCTGATGTTCAGTTCTGTCACGCAACAGGCACACAGGCTCACACAGCAGGACTTTCAAATTTCCACAACGCTTTCGCTTCCATCTATGAGGGTAGATTCCTTGCAGGTGTTGCAGCAGGTATGAAGCTCAACGAGATGATCGCTGAGGGTAAGATCACTGCTGAAGAGGCTAAGATGGGCTATGTTGGCGCATTCACATTCGCAGAGGTTATGTCTGGTTACACTTCCTTCTACCTTGGTGCAAAGAGTGTTTGCCCCACAGTTACTATGGACGTTAAGTTCACAGGCTCATGGTATGACGAGACCCTCGAGAAAGAGGCTGCTCTTGCTCTTATCGACGGCGGCTGCGTTCTTATTTCTCAGCACGCTGACTCTATGGGTGCTCCCACAGCTTGCGAAAACGAAGGTGTTCCCAACGTTTCCTACAACGGCTCAACTATCTCCGCATGTCCCAACACATTCATCGTATCTTCCCGTATTGACTGGACACCCTACTTCAAGTACATGATCGAGTGTGTTCAGAACGATAAGGCTATCGATGCTGACTGGACAGGTACTATCGAGACAGGCTCCGTTGTTCTCACAGATATCAACACTGCAGCTGCTGCAGAGGGTACCAAGGAGAAGCTCGAAGAGGTTAAGGCACAGCTTCAGGACGGTACTCTTAACGTATTCGATACCGCTACTTTCACAGTAGGCGGCAAGGCTCTTACAAGCTATATGGCTGACGTTGATTTTGACGATGCTTATACACCCGATACAGAGGTTATCGAGGGCGGTGTATTCTACGAGTCCAAGTTCCGTAGCGCACCTTACTTTGCACTCGAGATCGACGGTATCACACTTCTCGACAGAAACTACGGCTAATTAACTCTTTAAATAGGCGGGGCATTATTGCCCCGCCTGACCTTGTTCTTTATTGAAGTTTATAGTTATGAATAATGGGCTTTCTCTGAGCTTTTTATTGATAATTATAGAAGGGGGATATGTATGGAAAACTGTGCAGCCATTGAACTTCGTAACATCACAAAGACCTTTGGCAAGGTCGTGGCAAACAAAAACGTAAACCTTGTAGCAAAGAGGGGTGAGATACTGTCTATTCTGGGAGAGAACGGTTCAGGTAAGACCACTCTCATGAATATGATCTCAGGTATCTATTTTCCTGATGAAGGTCAGATCCTTGTAGATGGCAAGGAGGTTGTTATCGCATCTCCCAAGGATGCCTACAAATACGGAATCGGTATGATCCATCAGCATTTCAAGCTGGTAGATGTTTTCACAGCCGCCGAGAACATTGTGCTGGGCATCAAGGATGGAAAGTATGACCTCCAGGAATCCAAGAAAAAGATCCGTGAGATCTGCGATAAATACGGCTTTGACCTTGATCCCGAAAAGAAGATATATACCATGTCTGTTTCCGAGAAGCAGACTGTTGAAATTGTAAAGGTGCTCTACAGAGGTGCAGATATCCTTATCCTCGACGAGCCTACTGCAGTTTTGACTCCTCAGGAGATAGAGAAGCTTTTCAAGGTGCTTCGTCTAATGAGAGAGGCAGGAAAGTCCATTATCATTATTACTCACAAGCTGAATGAGGTTATGGAGCTTTCTGACAGAGTTTCCGTACTTAGAAAGGGCGAGTACGTAGGCTCCGTAAATACCGCAGAGACTACTGAGATGCAGCTTACCGAAATGATGGTAGGCGAGAAGATATCTCTCAATATCGACAGAACCGAGCCGGAGAACCCCAAGGACAGACTTATTGTCAAAGGTCTTGAGTGCGTTGACAGAACGGGGGTAAAGGTGCTCAGCAATGTATCCTTCACTGCACTTTCAGGAGAAATACTGGGAATCGCAGGAATCGCAGGCAGCGGACAGCGTGAGCTTCTCGAGTCCATTGCAGGTCTTCAGAAGGTAAGCGCAGGTGAGATAACATATATAAACCCCAAGACTGAAAAGGTGGAAAATCTCAGAGACAAAACCCCCAGACAGATCCGTGAGCTGGGAGTAAGGCTTTCCTTTGTTCCCGAGGACAGACTGGGTATGGGTCTGGTTGCCAATATGGATATCACCGATAATATGATGCTGAGAAGCTACAGAAAGGGACACTCCATGTTCCTGCACAGAAAGGCTCCCAAGGATCTGGCCGAGAAGATAGTTCATGATCTTGAGGTGGTAACCCCCGGCCTTTCAACCCCCGTAAGACAGCTCTCGGGCGGTAATATCCAGAAGGTGCTTGTAGGCCGTGAGATCGCAGCTTCCCCAAAACTCCTCATGGTGGCTTATCCTGTACGAGGTCTTGATATCAATTCCTCCTACACCATCTTTAATCTGCTCAACGAGCAGAAGAAAAAGGGAGTTGCCGTTATCTTTGTGGGCGAGGACCTTGATGTGCTTCTGGAACTTTGCGACAGAATCATGGTTATCGGCTCAGGTAAGATCACGGGTGTAGTTGATGCCCGTACCGCTACCAAGGAAGAGCTTGGTATTCTTATGACAAAATCTATAGCTGAAAGTGAGGGTGGCAAAAATGACTGATGTAAAGACAGTAAAGCAGAAGAAAGAGCCTCTGTTTCACCTTGTCAGAAGAACTGATATGAAGTGGTGGCAGGCATGGCTTATCCGAATTGCTGCCATCCTTCTGGGACTTGTTCTTGTAGGTGTCATATCAATGATGCTTACCAAAAAGGATTTCTTCTCTGTATATGAGGTAATGTTCAGAGCCTGCTTCGGACGTCTCGGAAAAGGCTCCAAATCCACAAAAATGCTATGGTTCTTCCTCAAGGACATAGCCATCCTTCTGGGACTTTCCGTTGCAGTTACTCCTGCATTCAAGATGAAGTTCTGGAACTGCGGTGCTGAGGGACAGGCACTTATCGGCGGTCTTGCCGCTATGATGTGTATGATAGAGCTGGGAGACAAGCTCTCCTATATTCCTCTTCTTATAGTTGTTATTCTTGCCAGTATGGCAGCAGGCGCTCTGTGGGGACTTCTTCCTGCAGTGTTCAAGGCTCACTATAATACCAACGAGACCCTCTTTACACTTATGCTCAACTATGTTGCCATCCAGTTCGTAAAGTATTACCTTTACCTCAGAGGCGGCGGCTCAAACGTTATCAAGAACGTTGAGACAGGTAACCTTCCCGTTATCGGTAAAAACGAGAATCTTCTGCCCGTAATTATAATTGCAACCATTACAGTGCTCATGTTCATCTACTTAAACTACACAAAGCACGGCTACGAGATCTCCGTTGTAGGTGAGAGCCAGAACACAGCCCGATATATCGGTGTAAACGTTAAGAAGGTCATCATCAGAACAATGATAATTTCAGGTGCTATCTGCGGTATCGTAGGTATGATCCTTGTATCCGGTATCGATCACTCCATCAATGCGGATTCCGTAGGCGGTCAGGGCTTTACTGCAATTATGGTATCTTGGCTTGGACAGTTTAATCCCCTTATCATGGTTATTATGTCAACTCTGGTCATCTTCCTTAATAAGGGTGTTGCCAAGGTTGCAAATACAGCGCTGCTGGATGCTTCCTTTGCGGATATCGCTGTAGGTCTTGTTATCTTCCTTGTTGTCGGCTGTGAATTTTTCATTCACTATTCCATCAAATTCCGCAGCAGTAAGAGGGAGGCTAAAGCATGATCAACTTTCTTATCAGAGCAATACTTATGAGTATCCCCATGCTGTATGGTGCTGTGGGTGAGATCATCACCGAGAAGTCAGGACACCTTAATCTCGGTATCCCCGGTATTATGTACGTAGGCGCCATCAGCGGTGTTTCCGGTGCGTTTGT
Source organism: Ruminococcus sp. (assembly GCA_045545015.1). Classification (GTDB taxonomy): domain Bacteria; phylum Bacillota; class Clostridia; order Oscillospirales; family Acutalibacteraceae; genus Ruminococcoides. The sequence goes on along the minus strand of JAZQAF010000008.1, from coordinate 15,764 downwards.
TTATGAGAACTCCTGCGGAAACAATGTAGATAATATGAATCCCTTCCTCTCTGTGTTCATTCCCCTTATCTGCTGTATCATCGGCTCAGTTCTCATGGGTCTTATCTACAGCTTCTTCACAGTAACACTGAGAGTTAATCAGAACGTTACAGGTCTTGCAATTACCACCTTCGGTACAGGTATGGGTAACTTCCTTGGCGGTTCACTTGTTAAGATCGTTAAGACAGAGGTTTCCTCTGTTTCTCTCGGCAAGACCAGTGACTTTTTCTGTACTACACTTCCCTTCTCGGATGACTTGGGCTGGTTCGGTCAGCTCTTCTTATCCCACGACTTCCTCACCTATGTTGCTATTATCATTGCTCTTATCACAGCCTATGTGCTTTCAAAGACCCGTGTAGGTCTTAACCTCAGAGCAGTAGGTGAGAGCCCTGCAACAGCAGATGCCGCAGGTATCAACGTTACCAAGTACAAGTACCTTGCAACCTGTATCGGTAGTGCAGTAGCAGGTCTCGGCGGCCTTCAGTATGTAATGGCTTACGCTGACGGCAGCTGGTCAAACAACGCCTTCGGTGACAGAGGCTGGATGGCTATCGCTCTTGTAATCTTCGCACTCTGGAAGCCTCACTTTGCTATCTTCGGCGCATTCCTCTTCGGCGCACTCTGTAATGTTACAATGTATGCTGAGGGTCTGGGCGTTCAGACACAGGAGCTTTTCAAGATGCTTCCTTATGTTGTAACGATTCTTGTTCTCATCATCACCAGTATGAGAAAGAAGCGTGAGCATCAGCCTCCTGCACATCTGGGACTTCCTTACTTCAGAGAGGAAAGATAATCTCCTTTTCTCAAATACAGGGAGCAAAGAAACTTAAAATATTCAAGAGGTCGGTTTTCCGGCCTCTTTTTTCTATCTTTTGGGACTTGATTATAAGCTCTGACACAGATATAATATAAAATAGGTAGATGTGTGGTTGCGGTTGGTACGATGAGTTGCTCTCTTTTTTATAACTGCCACCATAAAGACAGAATATATAAAAACTGAAAGCAGGGATGTTATGATTGCAGAATATTTTGTGCTTTCTCTTGAGCTTATCGGAACTGTCTCTTTTGCAATATCCGGAGCTTTGGTGGCTATAGGCTGCTCCCTTGATATGTTCGGAGTTCTGACCGTAGGCTGCATTACCGCTGTAGGCGGAGGAATGATAAGGGATATCCTCATAGGAAAAATTCCGCCTCAGATATTCTTTAAGCCTGAGATACTTCTCCTTGCGTTTCTCACCGTATTGGTGGTGTTTATAGGTGCTGCCCTTGATGCAAAGAAATTTGAGGGTATCAGGAAAAGGTTTGACAGAGTGAATGTGTTCTTTGATGCTCTTGGACTTGGAGCCTTCTCCGTAGCGGGAGTTCAGTCTGCCGAGGCTGCAGGCTATGGTGACAATGTACTTCTTGCTATAACCCTCGGAGTAATTACAGGTGTAGGCGGCGGAATCCTCAGGGATGTGTTTGTAAATGAAAAGCCCTATGTCCTCACGAAGCATATCTATGCCGTGGCATCCATCCTCGGCTGTTGTATATATTATTTCATAGGCATCTATCTCGGAAAGCCAATTCCTGCAACGATAATTTCCGTTCTGATAATTGTTGTGTTCAGGCTCCTTGCGGCAAAGTATCGCTGGAAACTTCCGAAGATAAAGCTTGAGGATGTAAAGGAATAAACTTTTTTAGAAAGAGTGATATATATGGAAAAAATATGGTTTAAAAGTGACTATCAGGAGGGTGCTTGCCCTGAAATCTTAAAGAGATTTGTGGAGACGGAATACACTCCCATGTCAGGCTACGGCACCGATGATATCTGCAAAAGTGCAGAGGAGAAGATAAGAGAGGCTATAGGCATAGAGAATGCTCAGGTGAAGTTTATTTCAGGCGGAACTCAGACTAATCAGCTTGTTATAAGCTCCATGCTTAAAAGCTTCGAGGGCGTGGTGTCTGCGGTTACAGGTCACGTAAGTGCTCACGAGGCAGGCGCTATTGAGTATTCGGGACATAAGGTGCTGACACTTCCTCATCACGACGGAAAGATAGATGCAAAGGAGCTTCGCTCTCTTCTCTCTGCTTTCTGGAATGATGATTCCTACGAGCATATGGTATATCCCGGTATGGTCTATGTATCCTATCCCACAGAGTTCGGTACTCTCTACTCCAAGGAGGAGCTTGAGAGTATTTCTGAGGTCTGCAAGGAGTATAAGATTCCTCTCTACCTTGACGGTGCAAGACTTTCCTACGGACTTATGAGTGAGGCATCAGACCTTACAATAAAGGATATCGCAGAGCTTTGCGATGTTTTCTATATCGGCGGCACCAAGGTGGGCGCTCTCTGCGGTGAAGCGGTGGTGTTCACAAAGGGCAATATGCCTTCAGAGTTTGTTCCACAGATAAAGCAGAGGGGTGCACTTATGGCAAAGGGCTGGGTGTTGGGTCTCCAGTTTGAGACACTCTTTACCGATGACCTTTACTTTAAGCTGGGCGCTCATGCCATCGAGATGGCAAATCTCCTCAAAAAGGGACTTGTGGAGAAGGGACTGAAGCTTTATGCGGATTCTCCAACAAATCAGCAGTTTGTGGTGCTTCCCAACGAGAAGAGGGATGAACTCTCAAAAAATGTCGTATTTGAGAATTGGGAGAAAATTTCAGACAGCGAGACCGTTGTCCGCTTTGTAACAAGCTGGGCAACCAAGAGAGAGTCTGTGGAGCAGCTGCTCTCCTATCTCTGATAAATGAATATCTTTGGGGCGGAGGCTTGCTTCCGCCTTTTTTATTTGTAAACTTTTTCTTAAATCGGTTTTAAGAAAGGGTCAAATCTATTGCTTAAAAGCAGAGAGCCGTGGTATAATAAATTATAATTTCAAATATATTTTATGTAATACAGAAATGGAGGATATATATGAAAATTTGTGTTTTCGGAGCAGCTTCTCCTAAAATCGACCAGAGCTACATTGAAAAGGTTGAGGCAATGGGCGAGGAGCTTGTAAAGAGAGGTCACTCCCTTGTTTTCGGCGGTGGCGGTAACGGCCTTATGGGTGCAGCTGCCAGAGGCGTGCAGATGCAGGGCGGCTATATCGTGGGTGTAATTCCCAGCTTCTTTGAAAATGAGAATATCGAGGCTGTTTTTGAGTACTGTGACGAGGTCATTGAGACAGGTACCATGCGTGAGAGAAAGCAGATAATGGAGGACAGAAGCGACGCCTTTATTATCGTTCCCGGCGGTATCGGCACCTTTGAGGAGTTCTTTGAGATCATGACACTCCGTCAGCTCTGCCGTCACAACAAGCCCATTGCGCTCTATAACATAAACGGCTATTACAATGAGCTTACAGCAATGATGAATGCCGCAGTGGAGAAGGGCTTTATCCGTTCTGCCTGCGACGAGCTTTATAAAACCACAGACAACCTTGAGGAGCTTTTTGACTTCATTGAAACTCCTCAGCCTGAAAATCTCCTTGTTCAGGATCTTAAGGACGGCTGATCCGGGGAGAACACCCAGAGTTAAAGGAATGATGTAAATGAAAGCTACATTTTTAGGCGCCTGCCACGAGGTTACGGGAAGCTCCACACTTCTGGAGGTCGGGGGAGTTTATGCTCTTGTTGATTTCGGAATGCCTCAGGGCAGGGATGTTTTTGAGAATGCACCTTTGCCCATAAAGCCCTCTGACATTGATTTTCTCTTCCTGACCCACGCCCATGTGGATCATTCGGGATACATTCCCCTTCTCTATAAAAACGGATTCAGAGGACAGATCTTTGCTACAGCGGAGACCTGTGATCTCTCAAGTATTATGCTGAGAGATTGTGCTCATATTCAGGAGAGCGAAGCGAATTTTAAAACAAGAAAATCCCGTCGTGCAGGCGGAGACAGGGTAGAGCCTCTTTTTTCTCTTGATGATGCCGAGAGGGTCATGCGTCACTTCAGAAGATGCGCATATAACGAGCCTCTGCAGATAAGCGAAAACTACACCGTCACCTTCAGGGATATCGGTCATCTTCTGGGAAGTGCCGCAGTTGAGCTGGAGCTTTTTGAAAAGGGCGAGATGAGGAAGATCACCTTCTCTGGAGATGTGGGCAACACAGACCAGCCTATTATCAACGACCCCAAGGAGCTTTCCTCCTGCGACTATCTTGTTATCGAATCCACCTACGGCAACAGAATCCACGAAAAGCACAGAGAGGATACGCTTTCGCTTCTTGCTTCTCATATTCAGAATGCCCTTGACAGAGGTGGAAACCTTATAATTCCCTCCTTTGCTGTGGGCAGAACTCAGGAGCTTCTCTATTTCATCAGAGAGATAAAGGCTAAGAATATGGTGAAGGGGCATCCTGCTTTTCCCGTGTATGTGGATTCGCCTCTTGCAAATGAGGCTACGGGAATCTACATGCAGTGCAGTACGGACTGCTTTGATGATGAGATAAAGGCGGTTATGAAAAGGGGAGATAACCCCCTTGTTTTTGACGGGCTTAAGATCAATGTGACCATAGATGAGTCAAAGGCTCTCAATATTGACCCCACGCCAAAGGTCATAATCTCTGCCAGCGGTATGTGCGAGGCAGGCAGAATCTGCCATCACCTGAAGTATAACCTCTGGAGAACTGAATGCACAGTCCTCTTTGTGGGATATCAGGCAGAGGGAACTTTAGGAAGAAGAATCCTTGACGGTGCAAAGAGTGTGAAGATATACGGAGACAATATCGCAGTAAATGCTCATATCGAGACACTTCACGGCATCAGCGGCCACGCCGATATGGAGGGGCTTTTAAGTGTTGTGGAGAAGCTTCCAAAGAAACCCTCTCAGGTATTTGTGAATCACGGCGAACATCACTCCTCTATGGATTTTGCAAAAACCCTTGAGGAGAGATTTAAACTCAAAGCCTATGCTCCCTACAGCGGCACTGTGTATGACCTCATTAAGGGTGAGTTTGAGGTGATTACAGAGGGTGTGCCCGTAGAGGAGAAGCCCTCGGAATATTCCTCCTTCTCAAAGAAGCGTGTGGCATTCACAGACGCCTATGCCGCCTCTGAGAGACTTCTGCGTCTTGTAAGGAGCCTTGAGGGAATTCCCAACAAGGAGCTTAAAAGTCTCACAAAAGAGATAAATAATCTTTACGAAAAATATAAAAGATAAGCTGTAACCGTTGCAATTATGTTGCAACGGTTATATAATTGTGGAAGATATTTTACATATAAGGAAATTTTGGTATGCTCAGAAAATTTATAGGAAGTAAAGAATTTTATAAGAAGGTTTTTGTGATTACCCTGCCTATCCTTATCCAGAATGTAATCACTAATTTCGTAAACCTTATCGACAATATGATGGTGGGAAGACTGGGTGCGGAGGAGCTCAACGGTGTTGCGGCTGTAAACCAGCTTATGTTCGTTTTCAACCTCTGTATCTTCGGCGGTATTTCCGGTGCGGGAATATTTACTGCACAGTACCACGGCAAGGGGGACAAAGAGGGTGTCAGGGATACCTTCAGGGCAAAGCTCCTTATTGTGGCGGCTGTGTCTCTCATCTGCTTTTCACTGTTTGTGTTTTTTGATTCGCCCCTTATCTCCATGTTTCTCCATGAGGGAGAGGCGGATATAGACCCCGTGCTGACTTTATCTCTCGGCAAAGAATATTTAAGTATTATGCTCCTGCAGATACCGCTTTTTGCCATTACTCAGGCTTATGCAGGTACTCTCAGGGAAACAGGAAATACTGTGCTTCCCATGGTATCAGGTGTTGTGGCTGTGGTGACAAACTGCGTCCTCAACTATATCCTGATTTTCGGAAAGCTTGGCGCTCCTGCTCTGGGTGTCAGAGGTGCGGCAACAGCAACTGTAGTGGCAAGATTAGCCGAAGCCCTGCTTATAGTGCTGTTTACCCATCTGAAAAGGGACAGATACGCCTTTGCAAAGGGCCTTTACAGAAGCATGAGAATACCCCGGGACCTTGTGAAGAATATTGTGAAAAAAGGCTTTCCTCTCATGCTCAACGAGATCCTCTGGGCTACCGGCACCACTATGCTTGTACAGTGCTATTCTCTCAGAGGTCAGGAGGTCTTTACGGCACAGAACATAAGCTCCACGGTATCTAATCTTTTCTTCTGTGCATTCTTTGCTTTCGGAAGTGCCATCAGCATCATTGTCGGTCAGCTTCTGGGCGCAGGAGAGCTTGAGAGGGCAAAGGACGAGGACAGAAAGCTTATCTTTGCGGCGGTTTTTATCTGCACCTTTGTAGGCGGCGTTATGGCTCTGCTGTCACCGCTGATTCCTCATATCTACAATGTGCCTGACCTTGCAAAGGGACTTGCTACGAGCTTTCTGCTTATAAGCTCTCTGCTTATGCCCTTCAATGCCTTTGTGCATACGGCATATTTTACACTTCGCTGCGGCGGCAAGACCTTCGTTACCTTCCTTTTTGACAGCGTCTATGTCTGGTCTGTATGCGTTCCTGCGGCATTTGTACTGGCAAGGTTTACAAGCGTCCCCGCAGTACCTCTTTTCTTTATCGTTCAGGGTCTTGAGGTCATCAAATGCACCGTGGGCTTTGTGCTTGTAAAAAAAGGCATCTGGATAAATAATCTGGTAGCCGAGGAAGAGGATAATAAAACATCGTAATATTAAAAGAACCCAACAATTTCATTTGGTGTCGGGTTCTTTTTGTTTGTGTGCTATTTTTTATAATATGAGCGTAAAGGGTTTTCACAGATGTATTTTCTTGCTTCATCAAAGTCATCTTTACCTCGGATTATATGATCGTAGTAGGAGCTCTGAAACAGTTTTTTGATGGAAGAAACTTCTTTGCATTCTTTTGTGGTTAAAGATTTATATGCACATATGATATCGGGTATCGTAGGGCGGGGGCTTGCTCCCGCCGAAAGAGGTATGAGGGTAAGAAGTATGTGTATGTGATCGGGCATAATTACATATTGGTTGATTTTAAGATTTGGGAATCTTTCCTCCAGCAGTAAAAGCTGTTTCTCTGCAATTTTTCCAAGGGGAGTAAGTTCCAGACGGACAAGGTTTTCGCCGATGATGCAGTTTCTTGCTACGGGCTTGTTTTTTAAGGCGGGAGCAAGCCCCCGCCCTACGGCGGTGAGGGTGTTATCTGAGTGGCGGCTGTCGTTGTTGGGAGGATGTTCCCACCCTACGGTAGTGATGTTGTTTTCAGGACAGACAGTCGATATGTGAGACAAAAGTTGTTGCTTGTTTTGTGTGCAAATTGTTATGAAATAAGCACCAGCTGAGCTGTAATCGTATTCTTTCAGTCTGGGATGCTTACGGTTAGGCTTTGTGTTATCCTTATTCATCATTCATCACCTGATTTTATTATATCAGATGACGGGCTTAAGACAATATGTGTAGGGTGCGGTTTTGTCATTTTTTATAAAAATTGTGCTTTCGTAAATATTTATATAATAATATAGTAGAATATAATAAAAAACTTTAGTTTAATTCTTCTATGGCATTGACTTTAAAGCCCTTCGGTGGTATTATTACTCCAATGAATCTTTAAGAGTGGTACAGAGATGCCGACAAGATTTGTGTATAGAATACTGCAAGTGGGCTAACTGCGTGCAGATTTTTACTATGTCTTGTCGTGTCTGCGGCAGGATTTTTTTGTTTTCTGCGGCTTCTCTCTGACCCAAAAGAAGTTACGAGGAACAGTTATGAAGTATTTACTTAAAAACGCAAAGGTTTTCACTAAAGGCGAGTTCAGCAGTTTGGATGTACTCGTCAGCGACGGCGTTATTGTTTCTCTTTCTAAGGATATCGTATCTGACGACGCCGTGGTTTTCGACTTCAATGGTTGCGTTGTCTTTCCCGGCTTTGTGGATGTGCATGTGCATTTCCGTGAGCCGGGCTTTTCTTATAAAGAGACCATAAAAACAGGCTCACAGTCAGCGGCAAGGGGCGGCTACACCACCGTCTGCACCATGCCGAACTTAAATCCTGTGCCCGATACTGTGGAGAACATAAAGCTTCAGCAGGAGATCATCGATAGGGATGCGGTCATTACGGTCTGCCCCTATGGCTCAATTACCAAGGGTCAGCACGGAGACGAGCTTTCCGATATGGAAGGTATGAAGGATTTGGCTGTAGCTTTCTCCGATGACGGCAGAGGAGTTCAGGACAGAGAGATGATGAAAGCCGCTATGTTCAAGGCAAAGTCTCTCGGCAAGATGATAGTTGCCCACTGCGAGGATAACTCACTTCTCAAAGGCGGCTATATCCACGACGGCGAATATGCAAAGAAGAACGGCCACAAGGGCATCTGCTCCGAAAGTGAATGGGGCCCCATAAAGCGTGACGCAGAGCTTCTTAAAGAAACGGGTGCCGCTTACCACGTCTGCCACGTGAGTGCAAAGGAATCCGTTGAGGTAATCAGAAAGGCGAAGGCAGAGGGAATAGACATCACCTGCGAGACAGGCCCTCATTACCTTGTGTTTGATGACAGTATGCTCCTTGATGAGGGCAGATTCAAGATGAATCCCCCCATAAGAGCAAAGGCCGACAGAGACGCCCTCATAGAGGGTATCAAGGACGGCACTGTGGATATGATAGCTACAGACCACGCTCCTCATAGCTTAGAGGAGAAGGGAAGAGGTCTTTCAAAGAGTGCTATGGGAATCGTAGGACTTGAGACCGCTTTCCCAATACTTTACACAAAGCTTGTAAAGACAGGAGTTATCACTCTCGAGCATCTCATAAAGCTTATGGTCACAAATCCCTCCAAGAGATTCTTCTCTGAGCAGAAGATAGAAGAAGGGGCTGTGGCAGACCTTACGGTCTTTGACCTTGAGCATGAATACACCATAGACCCTGAGGAATTCCTCACCATGGGAAGAGCCACTCCCTTCAAAGGAGAAAGGGTCTTCGGCAGATGCAAGCTCACACTCTCAAAGGGCAGGGTAGCCTTTGAGGAAAAGTAAACAAGGAAGTAATAAATTCAGATAGATTTCAGAAGGAAGGAATTTAAAATGGCAAAACGTACAGACATTAAGAAAATTCTTATTATCGGTTCCGGTCCCATTATCATCGGACAGGCAGCAGAGTTCGACTATGCAGGCACACAGGCTTGTCTTGCTCTTAAGGAAGAGGGCTACGAGGTAGTGCTTTGTAACTCCAACCCTGCAACAATTATGACAGATACCACCATCGCCGATAAGGTTTACATGGAGCCCCTCACACTTGAGTATATCGCAAGGATCCTCAGATATGAGCGTCCCGATGCCATCATTCCCGGTATCGGCGGACAGACAGGTCTTAACCTTGCTACTCAGCTTGAGAAGAAGGGTATCCTTGAGGAGTGCGGCGTTGAGCTTCTGGGTACAAGCTCTGAGAGTATCGAGAGAGCTGAGGACAGAGAGCTTTTCAAGGAGCTTTGCGAAAGCATCAACGAGCCTGTAATTCCCTCCAGAATCACCTATAACATCGAGGAAGCAAAAGAGGCTGCAAAGGAGATCGGCTATCCCGTAGTTCTTCGTCCTGCATTTACCCTTGGCGGTACAGGCGGCGGCTTTGCTTACAATGAGGAAGAGCTTGTTGAGAAAGGCAGGAACGCATTCAAGCTCTCTCCCGTATCTCAGGTTCTTATCGAGAAGAGTGTTAAGGGCTACAAGGAGATCGAGTTCGAGGTTATGCGTGACTCCAATGACCACGCTATTATGATATGCGGTATGGAGAATATCGACCCCGTTGGTGTTCACACAGGTGACTCCATGGTTGTGGCTCCCATTATGTCCCTCAGTGACAAGGACTTCACAATGCTCAAGGAGAGCGCACTCAAGATCATCAAGGCTCTCAAGATCGAGGGTGGCTGTAACGTTCAGTATGCACTTGATCCTGTTACTTCAGATTACTACCTCATCGAGGTTAACCCCCGAGTTTCCCGCAGCTCTGCTCTTGCTTCCAAGGCTTCAGGCTATCCCATTGCAAGAGTTACTGCAAAGATCGCAGTAGGTATGGCCCTTGAGGAAATTAAAATTGCAAATACAAACGCAGCTTTCGAGCCCGTACTTGACTACGTGGTTGCAAAGCTTCCCCGTTTCCCCTTCGATAAATTCCCCACAGTTTCCAACGAGCTTTCCACTCAGATGAAGGCTACAGGTGAGGTTATGGGTATCGGCTCCACTCTTGAGGAGTGTCTGCTTAAAGCAGTCCGTTCTCTGGAGACAGGTGTGTGCCACTTCTTTATGCCCAAGTTTACAAAGTGGACAACTGAGGAGATATACACATATATCGAGAACTTCCACGACGACAACTTCTTTGCCGTAGCTGAGCTTTTCAGAAGAGGCGAGAAGGTAGAGAAGCTCCACGAGGTAACTGCTATTACTGAGCTTTTCCTTGAGAATCTCAAGATGATCGTTGACTTCGAGGAAGTAATAAAGAACAACAAGGGCGATATCGAGACCCTTAAAGAGGCTAAGAAGATCGGCTTCTCCGATAAGTTTATCGGCATACTCTGGGGTATGACAGATGACGAGATCTTCGCTATCCGTAAGGAAAACAAGATATTCCCCATCTACAGAATGGTTGATACCTGCCACACAGATGCCTATATTCCTTACTTCTACTCAAGCTATCAGGGCGAGAACAAGTCCATCGTTACCGACAGAAAGAAGACTCTGGTTCTCGGTGCAGGTCCCATCCGTATCGGTCAGGGCGTTGAGTTTGACTACTCCACGGTTCACGCTGTTTCCACCATCCGCAAGGCAGGCATTGAGGCTATCATCATCAACAATAACCCCGAGACAGTTACCACAGACTACACAACTGCTGACAAGCTCTACTTTGAGCCCCTCACACCCGAGGATGTAATGAACGTTGTTGAGTTTGAGAAGGCATACGAGGCTATTGCTTCTCTGGGCGGTCAGACAGCCATCAACCTTGCAGAGCCCATCGGCAGACGTGGCGTTACCGTTATCGGTACAGACGTTGAGGCTATTGACAGAGCAGAGGACAGAAAGAGCTTCGAGAGAATTCTTGCAGAGCTTAATATTCCTCAGCCCAAGGGCACAGCAGTTACAAATATTGAGGACGGTGTAAAGGCTGCAAGTGAAATCGGCTACCCCGTACTTGTACGCCCCTCCTTCGTTTTAGGCGGCAGAGCAATGCAGATCGTTGCAAACGAGGAGCAACTCAGAGTATATCTGAGAACCGCCGTTGAGATCGACGAGGACAAGCCCGTGCTTGTTGATAAGTACATTATGGGTAAAGAGGTAGAGGTTGACGCAGTATGCGACGGTCACGACGTATTCGTTGCAGGTATCATGGAGCTTGTTGAGCGTACAGGTGTTCACTCAGGCGACTCTATCAGCGTATATCCCGCATTCAGCATCTCAGACAGAGTAAAGGGCATTATCCTTGAATATGCAAAGAAACTGGGCTTAGGTCTTGGCATAGTAGGTCTTTACAATATCCAGTTCATCGTTGACAAGAACGAGGATGTTTATATCATCGAGGTTAATCCCCGTTCATCCAGAACAGTACCCTTCCTCTCTAAGGCTACAGGCTACTCTCTTGCAGATATCGCTACAAACGTAATTATGGGCAAGACCCTCAAGGAGCAGGGTATCTTCACAATTTATCCCACAGAGAAGAACCGCTGGTACGTAAAGGTTCCCGTATTCTCATTCAATAAGATCAAGGGACTTGACGCTTACCTCTCACCTGAGATGAAGTCAACCGGTGAGGCTATCGGCTATGACTCAAAGCTCAACCGTGCAATGTACAAGGCAATTCAGGCAGCAGGAATGACAGTTCAGAACTACGGCACAGTTCTTGTTACCATTGCTGACAAGGACAAGGCAGAGGCTCTGCCCCTTATCCGCCGTTTCTATAAGCTGGGATTCAACATTCAGGCTACAGAGGGTACAGCAAACTACCTTATCGAGCATGGAATCCGCACCCACAAGATGGGCAAGATCTCCGATGGCTCAGAGGATATCCCCAAGGCTATCCGCAAGGGGCACATTGCTTACGTTATCAACACCCGTGACATCGGAAGTGCAAGTCAGGCAACAGACGGCTACGAGATCCGTTCCTGCGCATCTGAGAATAACGTAACAATGTTCACAGCTCTTGATACTGTAAAGGTTCTTCTTGACGTACTTGAGGAGACAACACTCACAATTTCTACTATCGATGCAGAATAAGTAGGAGTGAAGTAAAATGAAACAGACAATATTCAGAATACTTTCCAACGAAAAAATAGCTAAGGATGTATATGAGATGCAGCTGCAGGGTGACTGCGAGGATATACGCTGCGGTCAGTTCGTAAATCTGAAGCTTCAGGGCTTCTACCTTCGCAGACCTATTTCCGTCTGCGAGGTAGAGGGCGATATCCTCACCCTTGTATATAAGGCAGTGGGCAGAGGTACAGACTATATGAGTACCCTTCAGGAAGACGACGAGGTGGATGTTCTCACAGGACTTGGCAACGGCTACGACACAGAAAAGTCAGGTCAGAGACCTCTCCTTATCGGCGGCGGTGTGGGTGTACCTCCCATGTATCAGCTTTGTAAAGACCTGATCTCAGAGGGCAAAGAAGTGACAGTCATCCTCGGCTTCAATACCGAGGAGGAGGTATTCTACAAGGATGAGTTCTATGAGCTGGGTGCAGATGTTTTTGTATCCACCGTTGACGGCTCAGAGGGCAAGAAGGGCTTTGTCACCGATATCATGAAGGATATGGATGACTACACCTACGTATATACCTGCGGTCCTGAGCCTATGCTTAAGGCTGTTTATAACGAGTCAAAGACCTCAGGACAGTTTAGCTTCGAGGAGCGTATGGGTTGCGGCTTCGGTGCTTGCATGGGTTGCTCCTGCAAGACAAAGTACGGCAACAAGAGAATATGCAAGGACGGCCCCGTTCTTGAGAGGGAGGAGATAATATGGTAAACACAAAAGTAAACCTTTCGGGTCTTGAGCTTTCAAACCCCATTATCCCTGCCAGCGGTACCTTCGGCTTCGGCTACGAGTTCGCAGAGCTTTATGATATCAATATCTTAGGCTCCTTCTCCTTCAAGGGTACTACTCTTGAGCCTCGTTTCGGAAACAACACTCCCAGAATCGCAGAAACTCCCTCGGGTATGATAAACTCCGTAGGACTTCAGAATCCCGGAATCGACAAGGTTATCTCCGAGGAGCTTCCCAAGCTCAAGAAGGTTTTCAATAAAAAGGTTATTGCAAATATCAGCGGCTTCTGCATCGATGAGTATGTAGAGTGCTGTCAGAAGATAGACAAAGAGGATCAGGTAGGCCTTATAGAGGTCAACATCAGCTGTCCCAATGTTCACGGCGGCGGAATGGCTCTGGGCACCGATCCCAAGATGGCGTTTGATGTCACAAAGGCTGTGAAGGCTGTGACCACAAAGCCTGTGTATATGAAGCTTACTCCCAATGTTACCGATATTGCCGCTATCGCAAAGGCTTGCGAGGAGGCAGGTGCAGACGGCATAAGCCTTACAAATACCTTCCTCGGTATGAGAATTGACCTTCGCACAAAGAAGCCTGTTCTTGCCAACAAGGTAGGCGGCTTCTCAGGTCCCGCCATATTCCCTCAGGCACTGAGACTTGTGTATCAGGCATACGAGGCAGTAAATATTCCCATCATCGGTATGGGTGGCGTATCTACTGCAGAGGACGTAATCGAAATGATGCTTGCAGGTGCTACTGCAGTTCAGGTAGGTGCTGCAAATCTGGTTGACCCCTTCGCATCAAAGACAATTATAGAAAATCTGCCTTCCGTTATGGAAAAGTATGGCATTAAAGATTTAAATGATATTATAGGAGGCGCACACTAATGGGTAAAGATGTAATTGTAGCCTGCGACTTTGCAGGTAAGGAGCAGTGTCTTGCATTTCTCGATAAGTTCACAGATTGCAAGCCCTTCGTAAAGATCGGTATGGAGCTTTTCTACTCCGCAGGTCCCGATATCGTAAGAGAGATCAAGAAGAGAGGTCACAAGATCTTCCTCGACCTCAAGCTTCACGATATCCCTAATACAGTCAAGAAGTCCATGTCCGTTCTTAAGAACCTTGATGTGGATATGACAAACCTTCATGCAGCAGGCACCAAGGCTATGATGGAGGCAGCTCTTGAGGGTCTTACCCGTGAGGATGGCACCCGTCCTATCCTTATCGCAGTTACACAGCTTACCTCCACCAGCGAGGAAGCCATGAAGGCAGACCTTCTCATTGATGCTCCCATCGACGAGGTTGTTATGCACTATGCAAGCAATGCAAAGGATGCAGGGCTTGACGGCGTTGTATGCTCACCCCTGGAGGCAGGCAAGGTTCACGCAAGATGCGGTGAGAGCTTCGTAACAGTTACTCCCGGTGTCCGCTTTGCTGACGGCGATGTGGGCGATCAGAAGAGAGTTACAACTCCCGAGCGTGCACGTGAGCTTGGCTCTGACTACATCGTAGTAGGCAGACCCATCACAGCCGCAGAGGATCCCGTTGCAGCATACAAGAGATGTGTAGCTGAGTTTGTAGGCTGATCGTAAGTTTGTAGGGGCGATTCCTTGCAGGAACGGCAAACCCTCTGTCGCTTTGCGACATCTCTCTTATTAAGGGAGTCCCACGAATCGCCCGATAAAGGTTACATACCGGGGAGAGGAGCCGGTTTTAGCCCGTACCTTAAAGTAACCTGAAACTAAGAATAATAAGTTGTAAGAAAGGACATAAAGATTATGGAAAAGAAAGTTGCAAAAGCATTACTCGGTATTAAGGCAGTGTTCCTGAGACCCGACGAGCCCTTTACATGGGCAAGCGGTATCAAGAGCCCCATCTACTGTGACAACCGCCTCATCCTCACAGCTCCCGAGGCAAGAATCATTGTTGAGCAGGCTATCGCAGATACAGTCAAGAAGGAATATCCCGAGGCAGAGGTGCTTATGGGCACATCCACAGCAGGTATTGCTCATGCTGCTATTGCTGCACATCTTCTCGGTATGCCCATGGGCTATGTAAGAGGCAGTGCAAAGGATCACGGCAGACAGAATAAGATCGAGGGCAGACTTGAGGCCGGTCAGAAGGTAGTTGTTATCGAGGACCTTATCTCCACAGGCGGTTCCGTTATCGATGTTGTTGATGCACTCAGAGAAGCAGGCGCAGAGGTGCTTGGTATCGTTTCCATCTTCACCTACGGTATGCAGAAGGGCATCGACAGAATGGCCGCCGCCAACGTCAAGAACGTGTCCTTGACCAATTTCGACGTCATTGCAGAAGTGGCCGCCGAGGAAGGCTACATCAAGGCCGAGGACGTTGCCCGTCTCATTAAGTTCCGCAACAATCCTTCCGATGAAAGCTGGAGAGCATAAGTATGCGTAGTCTGATTGACATCTTTGATCTGAGTGTCGAGGAACTTTATGAGTTACTGGACACCGCCTGTGATATCAAAGCAAACCCTGAAAAATATGCCGAGATGTGTAAAGGTAAAAAACTTGCCACATTGTTTTTTGAGCCCTCCACCCGTACCCGCCTGAGCTTTGAGGCGGCGATGTGGGAGCTGGGCGGCAGTGTCATCGGTTTTTCCGATGCGGGCAATACCTCTGCCTCCAAGGGCGAGAGCGTGGCCGATACTGCCCAGATGATCAGCTGTTATGCCGACATTATGGCAATGCGCCATCCCAAGGAGGGCAGGTCCTAAGGTAGCGAAATTCCTTGTCAGGTAAGTTCTGACCCGCACGAAAGGCGTAATGATTTGGGCACTGTCTCAACAA
>JAZQAF010000007.1:0-15113 GCA_045545015.1 Ruminococcus sp. | reverse complement strand
AGGACAGATATGGCAAATGTAGTTGTTAAAAATATTGCTTGCCCCAAGTGCAGTGAATGTACAGAGGCAAAGCTGTATATGAGTATAAATGCAACAAACGAACCTACACTTCGTTCCGATGTGCTGGATGAAAGACTTTTCAGATTCAGATGTACCGCCTGCGGTCACGAAGCAAGACTTACTTACCCCGTGCTTTACAATGATATGAAGAACAGGTTTATGGTTTATCTTATTCCTGAGGTTGACCGCTTTCAGCTTGAGGATGTAGAGCTTGAGCAGAAGTATGAAAGACTTAAGGGAATCAGAAAACGCCTTGCATCGGATTTTAACAGCTTCAAAGAAAAAGTATTTATTTTTGAGTCAGGACTTGACGATATGGCTGTGGAGATAACAAAGCTTGTAATTTCCGAAATGGTGGCGAAAAAATACGGCATTGCTCATGTGGAGGAAGGCTACCTTTCTATGTACGACAGAGAGAAGAACACCATGGGCTTTACCTTCTTCGTAGGCAAGGAGCATGAGCCCTATGTGCAGTCTGCCCGCCTTGAAATTTACGGAAAAGCCGTGTCCATCGTAAGCGAAATGGCAATTAAGGACAGAAAGCTCCCCGGCTTTATCAAGATAGACCGTGAGTGGGCGCAGAATGTCCTCTACAGGTACAAGAGAATGAAACAGCTCGACAGAAAGGCAGAGGACTGATGACCCAGTTTGAGAGAATGATGTCGGGGCTTCCTTATCACTCAGACGATGAAACAAGAGCCTTGATGATGAAGAGTCGCACTCTCCTCTTTGAATATAACAACCTCCACCCCGAGGAAAAAAAGAGAAAAGAGGAGATCCTCAGAGAGCTTCTGGGAAGCTGTGGTGAGAAGTTTTATATCGAGCCGCCCTTCCGGTGTGACTATGGATGCAACATTGAGCTGGGTGAGAATTTTTACTCAAACTATAACCTCACCATTCTTGACTGCTCAAAGGTTAAGATAGGAGACAATGTGCTTGTGGCACCCAACGTCACAATAACTGCCGCAGGGCATCCTATCCATCCCGATTCCAGAAAGAAATATGAGTACGGCATCTCCGTTACCATAGGAAACAATGTCTGGATAGGTGCAGGAGTTATCATCAACCCCGGTGTCACTATAGGTGACGGCTCTGTTATCGGCGCAGGCTCGGTGGTCACAAAGGATATCCCCGAGAATGTGGTGGCTTTCGGCAACCCCTGCAGGGTCTATAGAGAGATTACCGAAGAGGACAGAGAGTTCTACTATAAAGACCGCAAATTTGATGTGGAAGATTATTGATATGAATAAAGCAACCCCCGACAGACTAAACTGTCGGGGGATATTTTTTGTAACTATGTGGTAAAGAGATATTAAGTTGGTCCTAATAAATCAAGATAATGTTCCATCAGGACTACAGGATAATTTAACGGACATGGAATAATCTTTTGAAATGAAACCTGCGTTCAAAGTTGCGGTTGCATTAGCGGTTGCGGTGTTTCCGCTTCTGCTTGAAGAGGAACTTTTAATTGTCCAAACGCTTGAGGATGTGGAGGTGCTGTGGGTACAGGACGTACATAATGCAACGACTCCGTCGTAAGTATAAGTTCCTCTGACCGTAACAGACCACATTACTTCTCCGTTGTCATTTTTGTAATTTTTAGTCTTAGAAGCAGTTTTAGTGCCTCTTGTGAGTGATTCCTCGCTTATGATGGTTTCAATATAGTCTCCATTATCCAGATATTCTATGGTGGTTTTTGTTTCCTTTGATGCAGAAACGGCGCCGACCGGGGTGCAGAACATAGTGAAACCAAAGATGGTGACGATTAATAAAGCAAAAATTCTTTTCATAATTTGATCTCCTTTACTCAATAACTTCATGTACAGCTATTTCTTCTTCAACAATAGCGATCGTGTTATGTTCAAGTAATCGGTATATATGATGCATATATATACCAAACGTTGTTGCCGCAATGGTGGCAAGTATAAGAAAAATGATGATCGCAGAGCGAATGATTTTGGAAAGCTTCAGATTTTTTACAATGTATTCGGTATCAACTGTAGAGAAATAATTACTCATAACCTCATGGGGTTTGCCGTAGTTTTCATATATCTCCTGCTTTGATTTGACATTTGCATCTTCGCAGTAGGCATCAACATCCGAAGCCAGCTTCCTGATATATTCTTTTTCTTCTTTTTTCTTTATCGGAAACAGAGCTTTCACTTCCGATATGTACGCCTTACATACTTTGTTCGTTTTCATTTGTCTTTTCCTCAAGCGCCGAGAATATTTTATTTATTCCTTCTGTGGTGTTTTGGTAGTTTTCAAGGAGGTCCCGAAGATATTCTTTGCCCTCAGGCTCGAGATGATAGTAAACCCTTGTTCTTTTTTTGCCCACGAGCTTCGAATATTCGCTGATCTTCCCTTCTCGTTCTAATTTATAAGCCGCCGTATAGATGGTGTTCTGAGAAATCGAAAGAAGTCCCTCGGAAAAGTCTGATATTGACTTTACAATCTCATACATATAGCTGTCGTGATTATCAAGAAGAGAAAGTATAAGCAGATCGGTAATGCCGTTTATAAAATAGTTCTTGCTCATACTAATAACCACCTTTCATAATATACACCATATATTTCAATAAATCAATATTACGGCGAACAAAATATTGTTGACAAGTATCGGCGTCAGTGATATACTCAAATTAAGGATAAATATGTGCAATATACATATAATTCTTGAGATATAAGAATAAAGTGTGTAATAATTGTAGCATTATTCATCTTAATCCTAAGAGGTGTTTCCAATGGGTTATAAAATAAGGTTATTAAAGCTGCAGATAAGCCGCAGCTTTAAAGTAATAAATCAGAAGCTCAGGAGGAGTAATTATGAGAGCATATATTAAGTGTTTATCGTTGGTTTTAGTTTTGGTTTCCGTGTTTTCCTGCGTAAGCCTTTATAGTGTCGGTGCAGAAGGTGCATATACAAAGCCCGAGGAATTTATCTACGGTGATGTGGATATGGATGGTGTGGTGACTGTCAAGGATGCCACTGCGATACAGAAGGGCTTGGCAGAGCTTGAGTATCTCACCGCCGTGCAGAGGTATCTTGCCGACCCCAACGGCGAAGGTGTAACCGTAAAGAGTGCTACTGCTATTCAGAAACACATAGCAGGACTGGGTGGTGGTTCATCTATAGATGAGATTATTGAGTTGATAGATTCGGAGGAGTATTTATCTAAATTCTCATTCGATGGATACCATTTTATAGATAGAGTAAGTGTGAAACCAAAGGATATCAATGCCGAATATACTTTAGCTGATTTTCCTGAATATGATTTCACTCACATAAAAATGTATTACTATGATTTTGATAATTTTCCTGATGTTAGGGTTTATGAGTTGTTTTTTGAATCCTCCGGAGATGAAGATCTAAAGAATGTGATAAAATCTCTGGCGTATAGGACGGATTTAGATTTGCAGACGGTTGAATTATCAGTTTTTGACGTTCCTGCGGGATAAGGATATTTATTCATGGGTTGCGGATGTAATTGAATATGCAGGAGAAAAGAACCTTCCTATTCTTGATTTTAGTTGCTGTGGTGAAAATAAGTATTATGGCTTTATAGCTTAAAGTAATAAATCAAAAGCTCAGGAGGAGTAATTATGAGAGCATATATTAAGTGTTTATCGTTGGTTTTAGTTTTGGTGTCTGTGCTTTCCTGTGTAAGCCTTTATAGTGCAGGTGCAGAAGGTGCATATATAAAGCCCGAGGAGTTTATCTACGGTGATGTGGATATGGATGGTGTGGTGACTGTCAAGGATGCCACCGCTATACAGAAAGGGCTTGTAGGTATGGAATATCTTACCGGAATTCAGATGTTTCTTGCAGACTCAGGAAATTCGGAAGTTTCTGTAAAAAATGCAACAGCAATTCAGAAAAAGATCGCGGGAATTTCCGTGGAGGGTTCTCTTGTTGGGTTGCCGGTTAATACATCTTCTCAGGATGAATTTTCAAGTTGTATTATTGAAGATGCGGAATTTACCGATAACGAGATTGTTGTGTTTCCAAATTATAATTTAGAATATGTATATGAATACACGCTAAGGGATTTTTCTGAGTTTGAATTCGAAAGCATCGAAAAGATCGGTTCTAAGGAAATAGATTCAATTTTTTATGTGTTAAAACTCAAAAATTCTGGTAGAGAGAATGTATTCGAAGCCATAGAGACGTTGGATTATAGAGCAAACTTCGATATTGTACACATATGTCCGAATTATATTTGGTATGTGGAGTAAGGCGCATATGAGGCATGTGTCAGTGTGAACAAAAAGTGTGGATCGATTAGCTTTTAGGCTTGTAAGAAGGAGACTTGTAGATGAGTTCGGTAAATAATATTTCTTAACCTCAGAAACGCTATGCAAAAACTGCATAGCGTTTTTGCATACATATAGTTATATCAGAATGCTTTTTGTGTTCTCTATATCTTTTTCTATCTGAATTTTTAGCTCCTCGAGAGAGGAGAATTTCTGCTCGGGTCTTAAGAAATCTACAAGCTCCACCGTAGCGGATTCTTCGTAAAAATCCCCCGAAACATCAAGGAGATATGCTTCAACTGTGGGGATGGCACTTCCTACTGTGGGCTTGAGCCCGATGTTTGTCACAGCATCATAGACTTTCTCCCCAAGGGTCACCCTGGAGGCATACACTCCGAAGCGGGGCAGGAGCTTATCAGGAGAGACCTTTATATTGAGGGTGGGGGTGTCGATGGTTCTGCCTAAAGCATTGCCGTGGATTACCTTGCCCGAAAGAGAGTAGTTTCTGAGAAGCAGGGAGTTTGCCTTTTTCACCTTGCCCTCTTTCAGGAGGTTCCTGATTAAGGTCGAGGATAAAACGCCCTCCTCCGTGGTAATTTCATCAAGGACAAAGAGCTTTGCGCCTCTTTCCTCAAGGAGAGTGCGAAGGGTCTCTGCATCGGCTTGGGCGCCCTTCCCGAAGCGGTAGTTATAGCCGCAGAACACAGCCTTGGCTTTAAGCTTATCTATAAGGACATCACTCACAAATTCTTCGGCGGACATATCTCTGAGACTTACAAAGGGGGCGCTTACAAAAAGCTCAATACCGCTTTCTGCTATGAGGCTTATCCTCTCAGCCCTTGTGGTGAGCAGTCCCGAGGTCCCTTTTGAGGGGATGGAGTCAAAGGTGAAAACGCAGGGGGTAAGCCCCGACATCTTTTCTCTTGCGGCGGCTTCAAGTATCTTTTTGTGAGCGGGATGCACTCCGTCAAAAAAACCCAGAGCCACAGCGCAGGGAGTGTCTGTGCTTGTGGGGAACTCAAGAATTTTCATACCCTTGTCTCCTTTCATGATATTAATTGCAGAATTTTACAGTGAAGAAAAGGCTCCTCGAAAGAGAAGCCTTTATTGTTTTTTCGATTACTCCTCTTTGGCTTCTGTGTCTTCGGAGTCCTCAGCCTCTCTTATCTTATAGACGGGCTTCTGAACTTCCTCTTCACCTGCTCCGTCCTCTTCGTCAAAAACTGCACCGAAAAGCTCGTTGAGACGTTCCTCGTCAGTAGTGGCAAGGGTGGTTGCAGCAATATTTGCATCGTCGATGGTGTCGATCTCTGCTTTGTTGTCCTCTATGATCTCCTCAGAGGTCACTTCCTCAAAATACTGCTTGTACCAGATGAGGAAAACATAAATTGCCCAGACCTTACGGCTGGTATCATCCACACCCTCGAAGTGGTCATCGAGCCACTCGATGATGATGTCGATGTTGAAGAATTTCTGTGCTGTGGGAGACTGGAATTCCTTCTTGACGATGTCGTAGAATTTCTTGTCTCTGAGCCACACTCTTGTAGGTACGGGGAAGCCCAGCTTCTCCTTTTCGGCTGTCTCAAGGGGAAGGTGGCGCAGAGCTGCTTTTCTCAGGGCATACTTGGTGTTGTGGCGGTTAACTCTCAGCTTTGAAGGAAGCTTTCTTGCGATTTCAAATACTTCCTTATCAAGGAAGGGAACTCTCAGCTCCAGAGAGTTTGCCATACTCATTCTGTCAGCCTTCAGGAGAATATCGCCTACAAGCCAGAGGTTTATATCGAGATGCTGCATCTTTGTGAGATCGTCGTACTTTCTGCCTCTGTTGTAGTGTCTCTTTGTCAGGTCCTGAGGACGGGTCGCTATGGAGGCGTCCTTAAGAAGTTCTGCCTTCTGCTCGTAGGTGTAGAGGTTTGCATTGCCGATGTAGTCCTCCTCAAGAGGATCGGTGGCACGGATAATATAGTCTCTTCCCTTGATGTCTGGAAGCTTTCTGGCAATGGCTCTGAAAAGCTTTCTCACAGGATGGGGGAAGATAGTCTGATAGAGCTTATAGTGCATGGGACTGCGGTAGCAGGTGTAGCCGCCGAAGAGCTCGTCTGCACCCTCGCCCGAGAGCACGACCTTGACATGCTCTGATGCAAGCTTGGAAACAAAATAGAGGGCGATACATGAGGGGTCAGCAAGAGGCTGATCCATGTGGTACTGAACGGTGGGAACTGCTCCCCAGAACTCCTCGCTTGAGATGACCTTGGTATAGTGGTCAACTCCGATCTTCTCGGAGAGACGCTCTGCCCAGCTTATCTCGTTGTACTTTTCGCCGAAGTCAAAGCCTACTGTAAAGGTCTTCTGATCGGCAAAATAGGTGGAAACGTAGCTTGAGTCAACACCTGAGGAAAGGAAGCAGCCAACCTCAACGTCAGCGATCTTGTGGGCGTTGACGGAGTTCTCAAAAGCCTCCTCGATCATATCCACAGCCTCTTCCTCGGTGAGGTCCTCGTCAGGCTCAAACTTTGCTTCCCAGTATCTCTCAGTGAGAATCTCGCCGTTTTTGTACCAGAGGAAGTGTCCGGGAAGGAGACAGTAAACACCCTCGAAGAAGGTCTCGGGAGGTACTGCGTACTGGAAAGAAAGGTACTGGTCAAGTGCCTTGTAATTGAATTTTTTCTCAAATCGGGGATGCTCCAGAATGCTCTTGATCTCAGAAGCATAAACGAACTCGCCGTCAATGAGAGTGTAGTGCATAGGCTTGATGCCGAAAAAGTCACGGGCAACAAACACGGAGCCGTCGTTTACATTATATATTGCGAAGCCGAACATACCGCGAAGCTTCTGAAGAAGCTCCTCGCCCCATTCCTCAAAGCCGTGGATAAGCACCTCGGAATCGGTGTTGGTGTAGAAGGTATGACCCAGCTCAATGAGCTTTTCTCTCAGGGGCTTGTAGTTGTAGATCTCACCGTTGAAGGTGAGTACCAGAGATTTATCCTCGTTGTAAATGGGCTGATGACCTGCATCGACGTCGATGATGCTCAGTCTGCGAAAGCCCATAGCGATCTTGCTGTCCTCGTAAAAACCGCTGGAGTCGGGCCCTCTGTGGGTGATAACCTCCGCCATCTTACGAATTACATTGCCACGGTCAACTACCTGACCGGTAAAGCCGCAAATTCCGCACATGATTCTCATATCCTTTCTCTGTGGAGTGATATTATCATATAAAGTAGTTTGTGTAGGTATTGAGACATAATAATCTAATATAAAGTATAGCACATAAAAAAATCCTTGGCAACAAAAAGAAAGGAATATTTTGGAGATTAGGACAAATTTGGGAGAAAAACGAGAAAACACCGCCACTTGAGGACGGTGTTTCCCGAAAATAAGGATTGCCGACCGAGGGGATGGTCGGCTCATGCAGTTTGCTGCATGAGGAGGGGTTTACATCTGGTGATGTAGTAGTCCGGAGGCGTTGCGGTCCACCTCCGATGATTGCATTATATTATAAATTGCAGAGCAAATGATTAAGATAATGTGAACAAGGCTTGAATTTTTGCTGAAAAAAGTACTAAAAGCTCACCAAAAAGTAAAACAAATGTTTGATTTTTAAAAAATAATGTGATATAATCAACACAACGATATGCAGGAGGCGATTTTATGAAGCCGCTTACCAAAAGTCAACAGAAAGTTTTTGATTATATTCGAAGCTGTGCCCAGGAGTTCAGAATCCCTTCTGTCAGGGAAATATGTGCTGCAACGGGACTCAGCTCCACATCTACGGTACACCTTCACCTTAAAACTCTTGAGGAGAGAGGGCTTATCGAGAGGGAGAAGGGGCTGAACCGTTCCATAAGAATCTCAGGTGACGAGCAGTCAACACCCATTCCTCTTATGGGCAGGGTCACCGCAGGACTTCCCATTCTTGCTGTTGAGGACATAGAGTGCTATGTTCCCGTGGCAGAGAGTGTCCGCCGTGGCAGAGAGCTTTTCGCTCTGAGAGTTGTGGGCGAGAGTATGATAAACGCAGGAATCCTCGATGGTGATATCATTATTGTTCACCGAACCCCCACAGCGGACAACGGCGATATTGTGGTAGCGCTTATTGAAGATGAAGCCACCGTCAAGCGTTTCTACAAGGAAGACGGGCATTTCAGACTTCAGCCTGAAAATGATGCCTTTGAACCCATTATTGTGGATGAGGTCATACTCCTTGGCAAGGTAGTGGCTCTTCACAGGAATTTTGATTGATTGTGAATCTATGCGGCACACAGTATAATGTGTGCCGCACTTTTTTATGCCATACAGGTTGTGTTCGATGGAAGGAAAATATAGCGAAAAACGGCGAAAAAGTTACAAAAATTTTCCTCTTGTGTTTTGGGTGTAAATAATGGAAAAAATATGAAAATACACCTCTCAAATGCAGTGGTGATGCGGATTCATAAAAAAGAAACATACTCGAAAATGAGATAAAAAACGACAACAAAGCCACGGGTCGCTGTCATTTTTTATTACATTTTTGTAACCACCTATTTCTGTGAGATTCGTCAGTAAATTGGGGCGTAATAATTCTGAAAAAGAAAATAAAGCAAACGATTCTACTTTATTTTACAAGTATATTTGTGCATATTGTACAAATTGAGAGGCGGTTTTTATTTGACACTTGTTTGTTATTCGGATATAATGGCGGCAGAATGAAAATGGCGGAGGAATAGATTTCTTTGAGGCTGCTGTTTTTCGCTATAACCAATGTAACTATTACTATAATTTGAAAGGGGTGATG
The DNA here is from genome assembly GCA_045545015.1 of Ruminococcus sp. Taxonomy (GTDB): domain Bacteria; phylum Bacillota; class Clostridia; order Oscillospirales; family Acutalibacteraceae; genus Ruminococcoides. Next base: position 6,028 of record JAZQAF010000007.1, on the reverse strand, counting down.
TGCCGTGAACAGTAAAACAAAAACTCTTGCAGGGGTATCTTTGGCCGTAGCAATGTCTTTGCTCTTTGTACTGTTGTTATTACTTTATAAGCCGGTGCAGAACCCTTTCAGCACAGACGCTGCTGCAAATACCGAGGCGGTATATACCGAGGATATTCTGAAGCAGACCGGCATTGAGCTTGGAGAGTACGACGAGGTAGTGCGTACCGACTCAGGCGGCTGTGTAATGATCACCGTTCTTCGTGCTTTCGAGGTATCTGTTGACTACAGAGGTGAGGTGTTTACCTCTTATGTCACAGGCGGAACAGTTGAGGATGCCATTGTTAAAGCAGGCGTTGCTTTGACGGGTGCGGAAGAGATCGAGCCTCCCCTTGAGACTGAGGTTTACGAGGGTATGTGCATTAAGGTTAAGGGTGAATGCTCCGTTCTTCTTTCCATGGGCGGAGAAACTGCAGAATATACGACTCGTGACACCACGGTTGCAGATTTCCTTAATGACCTTGGAATCGTTCTTGATGAGGACGATATGGTAACTCCCTCTATGGATTCAAAGGTGACAGACGGCACAGAGATTTTTGTAGAGATAGTTGAGATCAAAGAAGAAACCACTACAGAGATAATTGATTATAATTATATAACCCGAGAGACTTCAGCACTTTCTTCAGGTACATCCAAGATAGAGCAGTATGGCATCGAGGGCGAAAAGACGGTTGTTTCAAGCAATAAGTATGTTGACGGCGTGCTTGTAGAGTCAGAGGTCATCTCAGAGGAGATCACCCGTGCTCCTCAGGACCAGATTAAACTGGTGGGCACAGGTGTATCAAAGCCCTCTTATCAAGCACCTTCAAGTTCAGGCGGTGCATCTGTCAGTAACTCGGCAGGTACCTTCAAGGATGCAAGCGGAAAGACTGTAAGCTACAGAAAGAAGCTCACAGGTACCTCCACGGCGTATTATGCTTCGGAGGGTGCCATTACAGCTACAGGTGTTCCCGTGTATCTGGGCGGTGTTGCTGTAAATCCCAACGTAATTCCCTATGGTTCAAAGCTTTATATCGTGTCCTCTGACGGCAGGATGGTATATGGCTATGCAACCGCTGTTGATACAGGCGGAGCTCTTATGAGCGGCTCTGTTCTGGTTGATGTTTTCTATCCCACCTACAACGAGTGTATCCAGTGGGGCAGAAGAAATGTAACAGTATATGTTTTATAAAAGCTTAGCGGCCCGCATCTTCGGATGCGAGCCGCTTTCTTATATTGTTTACAGGGGGAGTCAATTTGAGAAAGATTCTTGTGATGGGTGGAACAACCTTTGTAAGCCGCAACGTGGCAGAGTTTTTCCGTGATGTTGGGGATGAGGTATATGTTCTCAACAGAGGAAGCCGTCCTCAGGTAAGTGGGGTGCGACACATAAAGTGTGACCGACACTGCATAGGAGAAAAACTCAAGGGAATATCCTTTGATGCGGTGCTGGATGTGACTGCATATAGGGGAGAGGATGTGAAGGATCTTCTTTCTTCATTGGGATGCTTTGAAACATACATTCTTGTAAGCTCAAGTGCAGTTTATCCCGAGACGGAGAAAAGACCCTTTTCTGAGAAAGCTCCTGTGGGGATAAATTCTGTCTGGGGAGACTATGGTGTGAATAAAATTGCTGCAGAAAAGTATCTCAGAGAAAACTGCGAAAACCACTATATTCTGCGTCCGCCTTATCTTTATGGGGAGTGGGAGAATCTCTACCGAGAGCCCTTTGTTTTTGATTGTGCCTTTGATAAGAGACCCTTTGCGCTTCCGAAAAGTAATATGAAGCTTCAGTTTTTCTATGTAAAGGATCTGTGCAGATTTATGGATGTTTTACTGAGAGTAAAGCCTCGGGAAAAGGTGGTTAACGTGGGAAATCCTGAGGCTGTAAGCATTAAAAAATGGGCGACACTCTGCTATGAAGCCTGCGGTAAGAAACCGAGCTTTACTGAGGCAGAAAGCTGTCACCCGATAAGAGATTATTTTTGTTTTAATGATTACGACTATATGCTGTCTGTGGAGCTTATGCTGAGGTATATGCCCAAGATCACACCTCTTTATGAAGGGCTTGCAAATACCGCAATGTGGTATAAGTACAATAGGGATATACCAATGAAAAAGCCATATTTGGACTACATAGATAAAAATATTATGAAATGATCCTACCAGTTGCTTATGTGACCTCTCTCAAGTGCGCCGATAAGCTTTGCTTTAAGGTCGGGATAGGATTTTGAAAGCTCTCTTATAAGCTTTCCGGTCTCTTCTCTTTCTGTGTTTTTGTCCATGGGACAACGGCTTTTGACAACGGGGAAATCATATCTTTCGCAAAGGGATTCTATCTTCTTTTCGTCACAGAATATCATGGGGCGGATCATATAAAGGTCTTTTTCGGAGAGGTATGTTACAGGGCTGAAGCAGCCAATGTTTCCCTGACAGAAAAGATTCATAAGGAGAGTTTCTGCTGCGTCATCAGAGTGATGCCCCAGAGCCAGCTTGTTGCAGGAAAGCTCCTTTGCCATATTGTGAAGGATGCCTCTCCTCATCTTGGCGCAGAGGGCGCAGGGACTTTCGGATTTCATATCCTCGAAAACCACCTTGTAAAGCTCTGTGCGACGGATAATGTAGGGTACATCCAGCTCTTTGCAGAAGGCCTCAACTGCGGAATAGTCCGAGTCCTCCCCGAAGAAGCAGGGGTCTGCCGTGATGGCTGTAAGAGAGAATTTTTTGGGGTAGTATCTTCTCAGGTGAGCAAGTCCCGCAAGGAGCGCCAGACTGTCCTTGCCCCCTGATATACCCACGGCAATACTGTCGCCCTCTTCGATCATATTATATTTGTCTATGGCGGCTCTCAGAAGTCCGGAATGCTTTTGCATATTAATCACCCAGTACATTATACACTATTGATTTGTAAAAAGAAATATGGTAAGATAAACTTCTAATGAATAAAATCACAACATATTTCGGAGGTATATATTATGAAGAAGATCATAGCTTTTCTGCTTTCTGTTCTTTTGGTACTTTCCCTTGCAGGCTGCGGTGGAAAGGTTGAGGCAGGTCCCACTCAGGTTGAGGATCCCGAGAACAGAGATTCTGTAAAATATACAGACTATGAGGATACTTTGGAGGGCCTTTGCGAATATATGGCAGACCTTGGCTATGCTTACGATTTCAAGGAAGACGCTACAGGTGATGAAGCAAAGGATCCCATCTCTATGAGAGCACAGATGATCGGTGCAGAAAGAGGCTACAAGTTCACATACGGCTACGATGGAAAGACAGGTGTTCTGGAGCTGTACTTCTACACTAACACCGATAATCAGTGGTATGAGCAGATCAAGGAAGAAGGCAAGCTTACAGTTGCAGAGGGTCTTGACGGAGGTACTGTTGAAGCGGTTCTTTCCGATAATGGAAAATATGTGATGATCCACTCTTACGAGGGAAAGAACGAGGAGAGAATGGAAGCTATCAAGGATGCCTTCAAGGGCTTCTATCCCGACAGCTCTGTTTCTTCCCTTGGTGCAACTGAGGATGAGATCTGAATAACGGAAAAAAGTAAAAGCCTCTGAGTTTCAGAGGCTTTCTTTTTATGCTTGTGTTTTCTTTTCTGTGTTTTTCTCGTCGTTTTCTTCGGCTTTGATTTTTCTGCCCATCCATCCTGCGGACAGAGAGTGGCTGAAAAGCTTGAGTGCCAGAACTGTCTGGAGAAGATATCCGATATAGGTAAACAGTCTCTGTGCAATGAAGATGTAGTCGGGTTTTAAGGGAACAAAATCATTGGGAGGCAGAGGCTCTGCAGGATTAACAGAGGGGTAATAAGAGGGGTAGAAAGAAAGAATAAAGAAAAAGAAGGCAGGGAAGATCATAACGAAGCAGAAGATACCGTAAATGATAGCTCCGTAGTTAGCGTAGTAGGGTGTCATCTGAGAAACTATGACAAAGATGGCGAAAACGGAGAAAGAAACTGTTCTGAAGAGAGAAATCATACCGATGTTCTTGAACATATCGTTAACGCTCAGGAAAGGAAGCTTGAGAAAAGTGTCCTCAAATGTGGTGTCCTTAGAAAAAGCATTGAAGAGCGCAGAAACACCGGGTTCGATGGTTGGATCCATCAGATTCTTGTAGGAGAAAGAGACGATGGTATCTACAACGCAAACAGCAACGCTTATGATAAGTACAGCACTGCTAAGAGGAAGGGCTTGTCCTGCTGATGATGGGTTCTTTGCATCGTGGTGAAGGGCGAAGAAAGAAGCGATTATTGCTATCTGTGCAAGTGGCGAGGATACCATAAAGAAGCTCATGTATGGCGTGTTCTTGAAATCCACATTGAAATAAGGGGATTCGGGATTATCCACACGGCTTACAATGATGAAGTTCATAAGCAGCAGAAGAAGTGAAATCGTCATAACAACTGCTGTTGCAAAAACCAGAGGGTTCTGCATGAACTTATTTATGTGGGTCTGGTTTCGTTTTATCAGATCTTTTTTTGTTATGGGGGCAGGGGTGTTGTTCATGTTAATTCTCCTTGAGAGTGCTATACATTATATAATATATAGGATTATTCTTTGTTGCTTGCTGCTTTCTTTGCGTTCATAAAGTGGTAATATACGGAGCCTGCAAAGCCTGCAAGCAGGAGACAGCAAAGTATCTTTATGAGCTGGAGATGGAACAGCGGATCATTGAGGCTTTCGAAGAAGGGAGTGAGGAAGTCCTCCTTTGACATATCAAGGAGCTCCAGCTTTGCCTGCATAAAGTCTCTTACATATACAAAAGAGGGGATAAGTCTTAAGAGACAGGCAAAGGGACAAAGAATAATGGAATAAAGAAGTACCGTGGGGGATGTGACTCCATAAACAAGGGAAACAAGAACAGCGGCAAGCCCCAGCACCTCGACTATCGAGAGAAATGCGCTGTGTCGGGGGGTATATCCGCATGATATGAACTTGTTTCTCACGAAAGCAACGTAGAAAATAGCTTCAGAAGCGGCAATGCCCGTTGTGGAGAAAAGAAGGATATCCTTGATCTTTGAGAATTTCTCGGATGCAGGGAAAAGTCGGGCGCCAAGATACATCACGATCAGAGTTGCCACCAGAAGACCTTGTGTGATCAGAGAAAAGCCAAACACGGGGAGTGCTTTGAAATAGCCGATCATATCGTCTGTGTTAGTGAAGGTGTATGAAACGGTCAGGAAGAAGTTGAATAGTAGAACGGCGGCGAATACGATAACCGCAGGCTTCTTTTCAAATTCAAGCGAGGTGATTTTGATATATTCAGGTGTTAGCGTTTTCTTTTTTTGTACGCCGGAGAATTTGCGTGACATAGATAATCTCCTTTACTGAAATGATTATATAGCTATTATATCGGCTAGTGATGAAAAAAGCAACAGTAATATATCAAAAGGTATTATAGCGAAAATGAAGAGACGGTTTTGCTCGGTGGAAAGAAAAATTGAGTTTCAAAACCCGAGGCTTTATATATATTATAAAAGGTATAGGAAAAGGGTCTTTTGATTCATCAAGATATAGTGGTAAAAACAGAAAAAAACACTACCTTTTGTTCCTGAAAAAAAATTCAAAAATTTTTTAAAAAAAGTCGAAAAAATGCTTGACATTTGCGTTTGCTTGATATATAATAAAACACGTTCCGCACGAGAGAACACGAAAATCACAGCGAATTCAACAAAGAAAGAGTTGTTGGTTTGTTTAATCTGACGGAACAAGGACATTGAAAATTGAACAACAAAGACAAAGAGAACCCGTAATTTTTTTGAGGAAAAAAGTACTCAATAAGTTACAGTGAAGATGACACAACAAACATCAAGTAAACACGCAAGTGTTTTAAATGAGCAGACACAAAAGCTCTGAAATTGATTTTAACACCTTCGGGTGTTAACATACAAATTTTAGAGAGTTTGATCCTGGCTCAGGACGAACGCTGGCGGCGTGCCTAACACATGCAAGTCGAACGGAGTAAGACGCTGATTTGATTGTAGCTTGCTACAGGATTTTCTTGT